>NZ_JBEPQK010000017.1:0-210031 GCF_040547805.1 Bradyrhizobium sp. LA6.1
AGGATGAGATGCACGTGGTTTGGCATCAGGCACCAGGCCCACACCTCAACTCCGGCGTCGCCGCAATTTGCGGCGAGCAGGTCACGATAGAGCGCATAGTCGCCATCGTCGAAGAACGTGCGCGACCGGCCATTGCCGCGCTGGGTGACATGGTGCGGATGACCGGGAATAACGACACGGGCAAGGCGGGCCATGCCGCTTCTTGATCGCGAAATCGGATGGCGTCAATTTAGTGCACTGTCACCGTAATTCTGCGGATGCACGGACTGGAATGAGAGCAACGATGTCGGACTAAACAGCTACTGGGATTCGGAAGACGCTAGAACCAGAACCCAGGCATTCGCCTGTCCAGGCCAAAATAGGTAGGTGCGTCCAGTTGTTGCCTTGATCGTCTTATTTTCCTTTCCGTCGTGGTACGAGACTAGAACCGTCTCGCCGCATTTTGCACACGAAAAGTCTGTCGACTGCTTAGGCTCAATCGATAGGGTTTGCCATGCAGACTGCCCGTTCCAGTAAGAAAAAACTAACGTGTATGGACCGGGATTTCGTATGCGAATTTCACCCGACTTAGGCGGCGAGTTCAAGAGAATAGACGGGGGAGCTATCTGAGCTATTCCCCCTTCCCGAGGACCGATAGGCGTCCTTGGTGTCGCAGAATCCCCCGCGGCGGCTGGCGCCCCTAGACCTATTGCGACCAAAACGCAAACCGGAATCATCGCGCGGACCATCATGCTGCGCTCCTTACTTCTTCTGTATTCGAAAGCTTTCCTGGTGACTGAGAAGCTGTGCTTTGTTGAGCGTCACTCGAAACAGGGGCAGCCGAAGTAGTTTGTGCAAAACGACCTAGCATGTACCCGATGATAGTTCCGAATAGTCCGAAAGCCGGTGCAATCTGTTCGTTGCTGTAGCCAACTGTCACCAAGATGAGAGTTCCAGTGATTACGGTAAGTATGATTACTGGGCGGGCAATGTCATCAGGCCGAGCATTCGCTACTTTCCGTAACGAAAAAATAAGGGCGCCTATAATCGCGAGACCAAGAATGCCGATCAAGCAGGTCAGCCAAAACTCGTAAGGTGTCTTTGACGAAAAAAATCCCGCGAGAGTGGCTCCTGCGCTCGAAGGATTCTGAAGCACTGGCGGAGGAGGTATGGTCTCCTCGCAGGCGCTTGGCGAAATCCAGCAACTCCACATTGCTATGGCTAAAGTGAGCTGCGCTGAATGCTTTCTACAGTCCACGCACATAGGATGCACCCTCCTGCGCTGAATCTTGGAACGGCTTCCCACTCAACGACAGCGTATATCCTTTATCCAATGCCGCGCATCGCTGCCCCGGAGATCCATGATCATCCGGTGAAGCGTTTTCGTAAGCGCCTAGGTCAATGAATGCCCTCAGTACATCGCGCATAGCGCCGGGATCGGATCCCATCTTCTTGGCCAAATAGTATCCGGCGAGGACGTCAGCATGAAGCTCGCGCAAACGCTCCGTGGGGCCGCTCAAACGAGCATAATATTGATCGGCCGAGAAGAACTGAAATATGTGCCCGCACTCGTGTGCTAACACACAGGCTACGGTGATGCCTCCTTGCCTCGGTTTGAGAAGCTCATTAACCAGCCTGATTCCGATTAAGACAGTCCCCTTTGTTCCATTGACGATGGTCTCAGGCGTGGCTCCTGCGTTCTTGGCGTTGACAAACTTGAATCCAGGGTCAACCGGAATCACCGAAATGATGCGCTTCAATTCTGCTATCAGCGCTCTGTCAAAGGCCGGATCGCCCGATTTGGATGTCATGTTACTATAATCGGGCAGCGAACTTCCAGAAACGCAGGCCACACGGCTGCCGTCGATCGCATAGGAAGCTGTTCGGCTTGACACGAGGGTCGAAATCGAACCGATGATCAAAGCGCGTCGCGAGCATGCAATACACATGGCGACATCTCTCAATGTTAAAGCTCAATCCTTTTTAAACGCGGCAACCGGAGCCGGGGTCATCGCAGCTGGACAATCTCCAAGTCCCTTGTAACAGTCTAAAACGCTGACCGCGGACTTGCTCGTCTGAATTACAAGAGGAGGTGGATTCGCAACGGCAGGCGGAGTGCTGATGCCAACCGTTTCATTCGACGAAGCATCATTCTTTCGGTCGGTGTTGGACCTGAAACTAGACAGCATCGCGGGAGGAATTGCCTGGTACTCGATGGGCCGATCCTTGCTCATCCAAATTGAAAATCCGCGTATCTCCGGTGGCTTGTTAGGCGGCGTTACAACATCGGCGCGGACATAGACAGCTGCTTTTCCCTCGAATGCAGCAATCACGAACCAATCGTTTTCAACGAAACGCTGATAGGCAACTTTCCTGTCATTGATCTTGAGGAATCTGTCGAAGAGATCTTTAAACGACACTTCGGTCCCAAACCGCAGTGTCTCAACAAGCAATCCGTTTTTCTTGCTGTACCAGTGGTTACCCCATTTCGTCTCTGTTGGTCCCTCCACATAGCCCAAGGGAATACCGACTGAAACCCCTGCGTCATTGTCTGTAAACTGCTTAAACCCCGCTTGAGTACGACGAACTCGACCCTCGCGCAGAAGTTGACCTTCTTCCAGCGGCGCCAATTGACCCGTTACAGGATGCCCAATGCGAGCTTGGAATTTCTTGATAGCCGCAAGCGTGCCTTCACCGACATTTCCATCAACAAGACCTTCGTAGTAGGTCATCCAAATCAGAGCTTCTTGTTGCTTTCGGATTTGGGGCGCTGTTTGAGATTGCGCAAATGCCGGTCCGGCGCAAAGCGACGCAACCGTTGCGGCTATCCGTATGACGTGGGTCGCATTCTGGATGCTGGATACAGCCCGTCCGCACGTACTCATATCTTCCCTCCGGAAGAAGCGCGTCCGAAGTTTGCACCGGCAAAGGGTAGTGCTCGCTATACAGCGGGAATATGAACTAGTTCACATTACGAAAAAATGCACAAAGTTATGGGCCGGCGCGTCAAAAGATCGGGGCGCGGCAACCTTCAGGATGATCCGTTTCGAGCGGCAAACAGCATTCGATGCTTGGGATTACGGTGACAGTGCACTAAATTGATTCCCGATCGCCACCCCTACTGACTCTGGGGCTTCGGCCGACAGCTTGGTGCTAGCGCCAATTGAGTGCACTGTCACCGTAACTCCAGCCACTTCAATTCGTCGTGGTCTTGCCGCCGCGCATGGACACGAGCTTGTCCTCACCAAATCCGAGAATGAGCCAAGCGGTCTCATCGAAACCGTCTGCGAGCTTTCCCTCGTGAGAATACACGATCTGAGCAGCTTCCGACTTCGACGGCGGTCCCAACGCCGTGATTACCTCCTGACGCGACATACCTAAATGCAGCTTGCTGTCGAGGACGACGGGCGAGAACTTTTCCGGGATGATGGCGCAATCGACCGAGGCCCCGGCGTCTTTCTCGGTGAGCTCTTCAACGATCTCCGTGACGAGATGGTCCGGGCCGCCCATCTCTCCGCTGGACACCACCCATAATCGATGCTGCGCGCGCCGATAACACAGCCAATAGATGCTATCTCCAGCGTCGCCTTGGTGTCGGATGGTCCCTTCGCCCACGGCTTCGCGAACCGCGCCGAGCCGCGTCTCTTCGAAGCGGCCGGCGAATGCGCCTAGCGAAAAGCGGGTCGCCAATCTCTTCACGACTGTCGGCGGCACGCGCTCGAACGCATGTTCGTCGACTGGGGGCGGCGGTGTCTGCGCGGAGCAGTCGTCCGCGGGGATCGCGAAAAGGAGAAGGAGCAAGAAGAGCGTCTTTCGACCATCAACTCCGAATTGCCTATATATTTCTCGCCTCAGCAGGTCGCGCCTAGGCGTCGAGAGTGCGGGCATCAGTTTCTGGGTGTCGGACACGTCAGTCACCCCAGCTTCCCTTCATTGATCTTGTGCGCAACCTCGCCAACAGAGCTGCCAACGATGACGGCGGTCACGATTGGCCAAAAACCCGCCACCATGACGATAGCGCCCCAACGCATGTCTTCGCCGGGCCGTCTGTAGCCATCGTTGATGCCGCCGAGGATCAACCAGATCAGGCAGCCAATTGCATATCGCTTGAACCATTTCACGGCGAAATACCTTCCTGATATGGGCATTAGTGACCGTGACATTGAGGATGGTTCATCGGCAGGACCGGGCTTGCTCATTGACGAGAAGCGTTGAATTCCGCTGACAGCGCATTGAACTCATCTGCGTGTCCCGGCTGACGCTACGGCTTGTCCGTCCATGCTGAGTTGGCTGACCGCACCCACCGTCTCTCCCTCACGCAGATGTGCCTGCGCCCCCTGCCCCTCCTCCCACTTTCCTGCTATCTCCTGTCCCCGCCGTTCCGGCCCAAACCAAAACACCTCCGTATCAGGGAGCAACAACCATGCGATACCTTCACACCATGCTGCGCGTGCGCAATCTCGATGTCGCGCTGAAGTTTTACCAGGATGCGCTGGGCTTGAAGGAGGTGCGGCGGATCGAGAATGACAAGGGGCGCTTCACGCTCGTCTTCCTGTGCTCGGCGGACGATCTCGAGGCGCTGAAGAAGCAGCCGCAAACGCGCGGCGCGCCGCTGGTCGAGCTCACTTACAATTGGGACGAGGAGAAGTATGGCGAGGATCGCTTCTTCGGCCATCTCGCCTATGAGGTCGACGACATCTACGCAACCTGCGCGCAGCTGATGAAGGCCGGCGTCACCATCAACCGTCCGCCGCGCGACGGCAACATGGCCTTCGTCCGTTCGCCGGATCTGCACTCGATCGAGCTGCTGCAGAAGGGCGAGCCGAAGGCGCCGGCCGAGCCCTGGTCGTCGATGCCGAATACCGGCCACTGGTAGGGCCGCGACGCAGGAACCAGCCCTCGCTACCCGTGTTGTCCCTCCGACATAACGATTGGAGGAGGACGCAATGGGACGAGGACTGTTGCTGTGGATGCTTGGCGTGCCGATCCCGGTGATCATTCTGTTGTGGCTGTTCTTCGGCCACTGATCATCGGGCTCGATCTGCCGGGTTCGATTTGCCAAGTTTAGCTTGCAATAAAAGCTCCGCCGACGGCGGAGCTTTTTGCATGAGAGGCGCGCCGCAATCGCCGTCGCTCCCGCCAGGGAATTCCGCTATCACGCGCGCCAAAGCGAAATGCGGGAGGACTTCATGCCGGACACCAAGCGGACGATCTGGGGCCGCGCCAACTCGGTCAACGTGCAGAAGGTGCTGTGGTGCCTCGCCGAGCTCGACCTGCCCTATGAGCGCATCGACGCCGGCATGAGCTTTGGCAAGACCCGCGAGCCCGACTATCTCGCGATGAACCCCAACGCGCGGATCCCGACGCTGGTCGAGGGCGACTTCGTGCTGTGGGAATCGAACTCCATCATGCGCTATCTCTGCCTCGCGCATGGCCGCGGCACGCCGATCTATCCCGAGGCAGCGAAGCTGCGCACCAGCGTCGACCGTTGGCTCGACTGGACGCTGTCGATGGTGCAGCCGGTGGACCGCCCGGTGTTCTGGGGCATCGTGCGCACGGCCCCCGCCGAGCGCGACATGATCCAGGTGCAGCGGGATGCCGATGCCGCCGCCGAGGTCTGGGCCATCGCCGACCGCCTGCTGTCATCGCGCCGCTTCATGGATGGCGACCAGTTCACGCTGGCCGACATCGCGATCGGCGCCTATGCGCGGCGCTGGCTCGGCGTCGAGGGCATCACCCGTCCGGCGCAACCGCATTTGACCCGCTGGCTCGCCGAGCTCGGCAAGCGGCCCGGATTTGCCCAGTTCGTCGCACCGCCGATGTCGTGAGCCGGCGGCGCGGCGTAAGCTGTGCTGAGCGCGCGATGAATCGTCGCCATGGCGCACGTCTCGGGCGTCGCGCCAAGACTTGACGGCTACTGTGCATGGGGTTGTTTTCGCGGTTTTTGTTCTGGGCGGTGCCTAGCGCCAGCCGCGCTCGACCAGCAGCACGCAGATGATCAGCACCAGCGTCACGGCGGCGGTGGCGAGCTTGGCCGTCCAGCTCAGGCCGCGCCCGACCCACAACAGCAGTGCGCAATACATCACGAAGGGGACGATGATGTCGGGCCGCATGAGATCCGGCGGCATCGGCTTCAGCGCCTGACCGTGGTCTCGACGCTGACCGAGCCGCCGATCTTCACGCAGGTGCTGGTACCCTCGACCATGACGAAGCGCGGGCCATAGGAGGCGCAGGAACCGGCCTTCGCCGTGCCACCCGTCCCCTTCAGCGGCAGAGCCTTGCCGGCCTGCGGCCCCTCGGCAGGCGGAAGGCGCAGGGCCTCGGCCGCGGCCGCGGAGGTGGCCAGCAACGGGATGAGGATGAGGAACGGCGCGCGCATGCATCCGTTCTAGCCCGGACCGGCGCCACGCGCCATCCGGGTCGCCTCGCGCGGGATCAGATGAACTTGACGCCGGCCGATTTGCCGCGGCGCCAGATCACCTGGCAGCTCCGCCCGGTGCGGGCATCACGCGCGAACGCCATCCGGATCACGCCCGGGAGCTGGCTCGCGTCCTCGTCCAGCGTGATCTTTGCGCCGGTATCGGAGATGTCCTGGACCAGGCAATGCCGCGCCGCGAATCCGCCGTCGAGCGTGATCCAGGCGTGCCGCGACAGCGATTTGCGGGCTGCGCGCTTCTTGGGCTGGGGCATGGACAAATTTCTCCGGTTCCAGCGCTAGCTCAGGCCCCCCTAAGAAACCGTTGAAATCGCCCCCGAATGTAGCGGGGGTGGAGGCTATCCACTGGTGCCAAAAGACCGTTCCCGAACGGCTTGCCCACGGCGCCAAAGGCCACTATACGTTCGCCCGCTGCAGCCGCCGGGCTCGACTCGGGTGGCCGGCGGCCATGCCGTGAAAAGCGGCGGGGCCTTGTGTTTGCTCCCTTCGTCTATCGGTTAGGACGCCACCCTTTCACGGTGGAGAGAGCGGTTCGATTCCGCTAGGGAGCGCCAACAAAATCAATCACTTGCCGCCCTCCTCCGCCGCCGTGTCCAACACCTGTCCAATATACGGGTATGGACTCGTACACAGCGCCGGGTCGCGGAGCTGCGCGAGATGGAGCGCCTTTGCTCGGATTGGGCGGACGATGACGATCTCGTTCTCGCGCGCGACGGACTGAACGCGCTGGCGGCCGACTACCGCGCCGCTGCGGACGCGATGGTTCCTTCTGGTGCTGTTTGGGACCTTTAGGGCGCGGTGAGCGTTGAGGCGTTAGCACCGGGGCAGGATCGCGAACCCCGGAGTTCGGATCATGAGCACGATCCCTGCGGACCTCGAAAGAAAGTTCGAACAACGGTGGGCCGCCAGATTGGCGCGGCACATTCCGCCGGCTCCATTTGCGCGCCCTGCCTGTCCGAGGTGCAAGGCCCAGATGATGCTCGTCAGCATCGAGCCAAAAAGCCTAAGCGTGGACTTGCACATGTTTCGCTGCGCTGTCTGCAATCACGCACGTACGACATTCGCAACGCATGAAGATCCCATGCATTCCAATGGCCGCTGGCTTCAAGGCGATTTGCGCCCACCGAAGTAACCCGCGCTGCAAGTCGTGACCGAAGGCGAGACGCCGCGGCTGCCGGAAGGTTTCAGGGTCGAGCTCGACAAGGACGGTTGGCGGCACTGACTCGCGCGAAGCGGCGATGGCCTCAATGAATCTGCCGCGCTGACTGATCTTCACTAATCCGCCGGCCGCGTAGGGCATGACCATGTCCGATGACTGGACCAAACGAGCGACGAACATCCTTCGAGAACTTCATGCTGCCGAGACGGAGCTAATCGGCAGGGGTGTTATCCTGACCGACGGTAAGGCGGGGACGGTTGATCACGTCTTCCTTGACGAGGTGCACGGGCTCCGGATCTCGATCGGTGGCCACGACGGCAAGTGGCCGATTTCGACTCTGAAGCTTCTAGACTCCGGTTTCGCCAAATAGCTTGTCCGCCCGGTCACCGTCCGCGGTGATCACTCGGTGACCGGGCGCCCAGCGCGGACTTCGAAGGCCTGCTCGCCGGTGCCTGGCCGAGTAAGCCAGTCACAGTTTACCTGGAGTGGCAGCCATGATGCAGAACGTTGTAGCCGGATGCGTCGCAGTGGCTTTGATTATCCTGGCCTTGATTGGCTTCGCCCAAACGCACCATGAATGTTGGCACGGGCACGTGCTCCTAACCCATGAGCCCTGCGGATCCGTCAGCCCTTCAATATAGGAACAACCATTTTCCGCTGATCTAGGCGCGGGACCAAAGCCCCGCCGCTCGTGAAGTTCTGCCAGCACAGGTAAGCTTGCGGACGACTCAGCGCGAAAGCGCCCCTACCGCCCGGTAACCGCCTTCTGGCGCGCAGCGTTCAGGTCTGCCTTTGTCTGTGCAGTTGCGGCACTCGCGGGCTCTCGATTTGGGGGCGGCTCATTGAGGTCTCGGGCCCACGGCGCGCCAGATCGAACAACTGACTTCGGAGCGGCATGTTCTGAGCTGGAGCAGGCAGAGACGAGAGAGACGACAACAAGGGACATCCCCGTCCGGCCCAACGTTTGAGTGATCCTGTTCATCAGGCAATCAACTTCTGGCGCGGCCTTACTGTTGGCGCCTGCGATCCGCTCTAGCATCGAAATAGATGACCACCGCGAATGTGGCGCCTAGAGCCAAAACGCTGACACAGCCGGTAATCAACGCCACCGCCATCATAGCTGGATCAGTATTTCTACGGCGTCAGGGCTGGGCAATTCACGAATGATTAGCGCATGCAACAAGGCTGGGGCCCGCCAGCGTGAACCGGCGGGGCCTTTGCTTTTCCACACCCACGATGCGCAGTAGCCCGCGTTCGTTCCGCGGCCCAAGGGATTGATAATTTGACTCTCGCGGCGCCAGGCTTCGATGGCGCAATGACCAAGGTGGAGAACCGAGCGGCCGCCAGGGCCTACCACTAGGAGCGGATGCGTAAGCTCGACGAGGAAGCCAAAGCAGCACGCATTTTTAGACGGGGATAAACGACCATGGACATCATCCCATCTCTTTCACAGTGGAGAGAGGGGTTCGATTCCGCCAGGGAGCGCCATCATCCGGGCCATCGGATGATGCGGCGAAATCCGCCGCCCCGCATGAACCTCCCCGCCCCCGACCGACGACCAATGTCCCGTTGGAACCGGTACAGGCCATGGTGCTGCATAAATCCCCCTCGGACCGCCAGACCGGCGCCGCCTCGCCGGCACTGCCGTCCTGGATGCACCGTACCACGCCGTACGCGCCGGAGCGGCGCGCCAGAATGCTGGAGCACATGGCACGCGCCCGATCGCTTCCGCAGCCCCAGGCCGCGACGGTGCCGGCGCCGTCGCGCACGAGCGGCGTGGACATTCTCGGCGACGCCTTCGGCTACATGGTTTTGTTCGGTGTCATCGCCCTGCTCTTCCAGTCGCGTGTTCCTCTCTATCTTGGTGCCTTCCTCTTCCTCACCGACGGCGAGCGCATCGAACACGCGCTCGGAACGGTCGGCATCCGGCTCGAGCCGGATACGGTCGGACCCGACATCATCAAGGGCTTCGCATCCCTGTTCGGATGGTTCGCGCTGCTCGCGTCCTTGCAAGGCTCCGTGCCGGCCTGGCTTGCGGCATGGATGCCGCCGGACACATCCTGGTCCGCCATTGCCGGCATCGCCGTCGTGTTCGCGACCGTCGAAGCGTCTGCGGGGCTGGCGATGCGGCACGCGTTGCCGTGGTTCGGATTCCAGATCAGGCCGGACAGCCTGACCGCGACGACGATCAAGCTCCTCATGGCCCTTGGCCTGCTCGCCTTGCTGGTGCTGCTCGGATCTCTCTGAGCGGCGCGCAATGACGATGTCGTGAGACGGCCGGGGCGTTTACCGGAAATTTACCCCTGCTATTTGATCGGCGTATCGTTTGCTTAGACGTTGCGCCCTACCGTGAATCTACGGAAACAATCCGAAACACGATTGGCGTTCATGTCCGTCTCAGAGTTTCTCCGGCAGCGTGCAGTGGAAGTCAGCGTGAGCGGCAGCTACTCGCTGCCGCGCTGGTACGATTGTGAGGGCCAGCTGCGTACCTTCGCCTGCCGCACCAAGCGTGTCTCCCCGTTCCGCATGATCGTCGACGTGCCTGTTGTCGGAAAGGTCGGCGAGCGCGTGACCTCCTATTTCCAGGACTTTGGCGAATTCCAGTGCACCATCAGCGCGACGCTGAAGGCGGGCTTCCTGATGGAACTCGACATGACGCGGGAGCGGCGCGCCTGGATGTCGGAAAAGCTGACCTGGCTGGAGAAGAAGCAGAAGGACGCCAGCATTCTGGAACTGCGCAATGACGCGCGCTTCGTTCCGCAGGTCTCGCACAGCTTTCTGACGCTCGCCGACGGCAGCACCCATGCCTGCTTCATCATCGACGTCTCCACGGCCGGGGTCGCGATATCCTGCGAATACGACCCGCAGATCGGAACCCCGCTTGCGGTCGGCGCCTGCGTCGGGCGCGTCATTCGCAAATTCGACAACGGCTTTGCGGTCAAGTTCGCCGAGAAGCAGCAGCGGGACGACCTCGTCCGCCTGGTTGTCCGTACGCCCATGCTGCAATTGGCCTGAATCGGCCCGATCGATTTTAACTCAATTTTAACTAAATACTGGAGGTGCTGATCCCCGCGCGGTAGGGTGTGACCCAGCATGTCCGCAATCACTGCGGGCCCCGAGTTATTGGAAGTCCCGGAATGTCCATCGCTGAGTTCGCCCCGGCAGAGACCGCCCAAAACGCGCCCGCCGTCGCAAAGCCGCAGCTCCCGCCCGGCGTCATCACTGAAGGCCCGCTCGTCCAGGCCAAGTTGCGCGAAAGCTACCTCCTCCTCGGCATTCTCTACGTCGGCGCTGTCGCGGGCATCATCTGGGCCATCACGCAAGGCGTCGGCAGGGTGGAGCTGTTTACCTTCGCCTGGATGTTCGCGCTGACGACGTTCGGCATCGGCGCGGGCATGCACCGCCTGTTCGTCCATCGCAGCTTCCGCACCGGCCCGATCATGCGCGTCTTCTTCTGCGCCATCGCCCAGATGGCGGTGCAGGGCTCGATCGCGAAATGGGTCGCCAACCACCGTCGCCACCATCTATACGCTGACGATGTCGGCGATCCTCACAGCCCGCAATTCGACGGCTTCGGCAATCGCTATGTCAGCGCGTTCAAGGGCTTTTTGCACGCCCAGGGCAGCTGGGTGTTCGACCAGGCGACCACCGACAACGAATACTACGCCAAGGACATCCTCGCCGATCCGATCGCGATGTTCTTCGTGCGCACGCGCTGGGTCTGGTACGGGATGTCCGGCGTCTTCATTCCCGCCGTAATCGGCTACACCTTCGGCGGCGTGCACACCATGATCGGCTGCGTGCTGTTCTCCGGCCTGCTCCGCTGCTACCTGCTGATCCTCACCAGCCAGCTCACCGGCTCGGTCTGCCACGCCTACGGCTATCGCCGCTTCGAGGTCGAGGACGCCTCGACCAACGAGTTCGTGACCACGATCCTCACCTTCGGCGAGGGTCTGCACAACAACCATCACCGCTTCCCGCGGGACGCCTATATCTCGCACGCCTGGTGGGAGATCGATCTCAACGGCCTGATCATTCTGGGCATGGAGAAGATCGGCCTCGTCCACGACGTCTTCCACGCCTCGCACCGTCAGCTCGAGCTGGCGTCCGAAGCGGAAGCGCAGGCGGCCACGACGGCGCGCTAAGGCGGCAGGCGGCGGCCGTTCCTCCGGCCGCCTTGCCTCTGCTCCGCTGCCCTATCGCGGCCCCATTGCGGGATCAGCTTTTGAGGGTCTGTGCCTCGTGCCGGACCTCATTTGCAGACTTGCGATCGGGGGACCGAATGGCAGTCAACAAGATTAGGATTGATAAGATCACTTGGGACCGGGTTGGCCGGGTCACTGAGCCCGGACGCTACATGTACACCTTTGGCTGGCTGACGATTACGGCCGGCGATCTCGATATCTGGAAGCAATATCCGCAAGCCGCCTTCACGCTGCTCGCGCACCACGCCGAGCCGGACGAGGCCGTCGGCGAGGAATTCCATCTCGGCGCCTTCGACATCGCGCCGGACACCCCACCGCCGTTCACCACGCATTGAAGGGCGGGAACGCCGGCCCAAATCGCCTTGCGGGCTGCGCGCGGCGCAGGCGGCTGCGGGAACGCATGGCATGCACGTTGCTTAATCAACGTCATGATGCACATCCCCGCCGTCGACCAGGCCTTCCTGCTGCTGCTCATCGTCTTCTGCCTTGGCACGTGCCTCGTGCGCGCCTTCTGGGAGTTGGAGCAGGTGCGGGCACGCCGGGTCGCTGCGCCGCCCCGCGGGCGCACAACGAAGCGTGACTAGGCCGGTTAGCCCGGCCGCGCGTTGTCCAGGCGGAAGCCCCGCCGCCTCTGGACTCGCCGCTCAGTCACGTGCATCGAGAATCGAAGAAACCTGCGCAGTGCCTTGATCTGACTTGCCAATCGCGATCCGGTGGCGGGCGCGGACCGCTCCCATCGATGACGAATTGGTTCTGTCATGCGCTTGATTGCGCTCGTATTCTACACGTTCGGTGCCGATCCCGATGAACGCCGGCTGTCGCGCCTGTTAAGTGACGCGACAGCAAATGCATGACACATGGTCGCATCGGTAGACGTAGATAAGCAGATCAAGGGAACCTATTTTCGGCGCCGATGTACCTGATTGAAGCTTTGCCCACCGTCATCGGAACTGCCGCCATCGCCCCGGCGCTGCTGATGCTGTGGCTCGTCATTGCCGCCGAGGAGCGCCCGGGACCGCCGGCCCAGGTCTGGACTGCGTTCCTGCTCGGGGCGGCCAGCATTTCGCTGCTGGGCCTTGCCCGCGCGCCCTTCGCCAAGATGGTTGCGGCCCCCGACAACCCCTGGGCGGCGCTCGCCATGCATTCGGTCTTCGGGGTCGCGCTGCCCGAGGAAGCGGTCAAGGTGATCGCCATCGTGCTGGTCTCCTCGACCAAGCGGCGGACCTTCGCCAATCCGATGGACACCGTGGTCTATGGCGCCGCGGTCGGCCTCGGCTTCGCCGCCTACGAGAACCTCGCCTACCTCGTCCAGCACGCCGAGATGTGGCGCTCGCTGGCCGCGCTGCGCAGCGTGCTGACCGTGCCGTTCCACGGCGCGCTCGGCATCATCGCCGGCGCCTACCTGACGATCGCGCGGGCCGGCACGGCGCTGGGCGCCAACCGCCACCATCGCGACTGGGCCCGCCTGTCCAGCCGCCTGCTGATCTTCGCAGGTCCGCTCGCGCTGCATTCGGCCTTCGACTTCCCGCTGCTGACCTTGCAGCGGATGCCCGATCTCGATCCGACGCTGCGGATGTGGCTGGGCGGAGCGAGCCTGCTGATCGGCTTCAGCTCGATCGCCTTCGCCATCCGCCTGGTGCGGCGGGTCGCGCGCCATCACGCGCCGCGGACCGATATCGCGCGGGAGCGGCTTAGCCAGCTGCGCCGGATGTGGGCGCTGCTGCTCGCCGGCGGCGGCGTCGGCTTTCTCGGCCTCGCCTTCGTGCTGACCTCGATCCATCACTGGCTGATCAATCCCGAGCGCAATCTGACATTGGCCCTGATCCCGATCGGCTTCGTCTCGATCCTGCTCGGCCTCGCGCTCCTGATCGTCACGATCGCGATCTACATTCTCGGCCGCAACCGCGTTCGCACCAGCGGCGAAGGTTTTTCGTCAGCGCACGGCGGCGGTTGAGCCCCGGGATGGCAAGCGCGGTGTGTGCATACTAGATTGAGCAGACATCTTTCGATCTGGAGCCTGCCGATGACATCGCCTGAGGATTTTTCCCGGCTGCAATCCGCCATGAGCGAAACGGTCAAGGCGCATTGGAAGGCTTTCCTGTTCGAAGGCATCCTGCTTGCCGTTCTCGGCGTCGCCGCGCTGATCCTGCCGCCGCTCGCGAGCCTTGCGATCACGATCTTTCTCGGCTGGATGTTCCTGATCAGCGGCATCGGCGGACTGATCGTGACCTATTGGGCGCGCAGCTCGCCGGGATTCTGGTGGTCGCTGATCTCGGCCGCGCTGGCCGTGCTCGCCGGCATGCTCCTGCTGGCCCGGCCGATGCAGGCCGTGCTGACGCTGACTATCGTGCTCGGCGCCTACTTCCTCGCCGAGGGCGTCGCCACCATCATGTATGCGCTGGAGCACCGCCGCGAGCTGAGCAGCCGCTGGTCCTGGCTCCTGATCTCCGGCCTCGTCGACATCGCCATCGCGTTCATGGTGATCACGGGGCTGCCGAGCTCGGCGGAATGGGCGATCGGCATCCTCGTCGGTATCAATTTGCTGTTCGGCGGCGCCACCCTGATCGGCATGGCGCTGGCGGCTCGCAAGAGCAACAGTTGAGGCGCCTCGTGGCCGCTCGCGCCGATTGGGGGGTGACAACCCGCCAATCGCACGCTATATGAGCGGCCATGATCACCCTCGTCACCAGCTATTTTTGGTACTTTAGCTACGACAGCTCGCTGGCGGCAGGAGGATCGCGCTCAATCTGAATATTGAAGCAAACGTCCGAACAAGCCGCCAGACCTGGCGGCTTTTTTATTGCCGGCAGGTTCAAACAAACAGGAGCCCGCCGTGCTGAGCACGACCGACGATCTTCGTATCCGCGAACTGAAAGAGCTGAGCACGCCGGAAGAGGTGATGCGGGAAGTCCCGCGCACGCTCACCGCAACGCGTGTGGTGATGGCGGCGCGCAACGCCATCCATGCCATCCTCAACGGCCAGGACGACCGCCTGCTGGTCGTGGTCGGCCCCTGCTCGGTGCACGATCCCAAGGCCGCGCTCGAATATGCCGAGCGCCTCGCGAGCTTGCGCGAAGAGCTGGCCGACCAGCTCGAGATCGTGATGCGGGTCTATTTCGAGAAGCCGCGCACCACCGTCGGCTGGAAGGGCCTGATCAACGATCCTGACCTGGACGGCAGTTTCGACATCAACAAGGGCCTGCGGCTGGCGCGCAACGTGCTGTCCGCGGTAAACAATCTCGGCCTGCCCGCCGGCGCAGAATTTCTGGACATGACGACGCCGCAATACATTGCGGACCTCGTGTCCTGGGCCGCGATCGGCGCGCGCACGACCGAGAGCCAGATCCATCGCGAGCTGGCCTCGGGGTTGTCCTGCCCGGTCGGGTTCAAGAACGGCACCGACGGCAATGTGCGCATCGCTGCGGACGCGGTAAAGTCGGCCTCGCATCCGCATCATTTCATGGCGGTGACCAAGCTCGGCCGTTCGGCGATCGCTTCGACCGCGGGCAACGAGGATTGCCACATCATCCTGCGCGGCGGCAGCAAGCCGAATTACGATGCGGCAAGCGTCGCGGCGGCCTGCAACGATCTGGCCAAATCCGGCGTCGCGCCGCTGGTGATGGTGGATGCAAGCCACGCCAATTCGAGCAAGAAGCCGGAAAACCAGCCGCTGGTCATGGCCGACATCGCCGGCCAGATCTCGGGCGGCGAGAACCGTATCATGGGCGTGATGATCGAGAGCAATCTCGTCGCCGGCCGCCAGGACGTGGTGCCGGGCAAGCCGCTGACCTACGGCCAGAGCATCACGGACGGATGCATCGACTGGGCGACCACGGCAACCGCGCTCGAGCAACTCGCTGACGCGGTCGAGATCCGGCGCAACACGAAGCGCGCGGGGCTGCACGAACGCTCGGCGTAAGGCCAAAACCAACGCGGGCGGGGCGAGCTGTCGCGCCCTGCCCGCCGATAGCCACAAGCTAACAGCCGCGGCAGATGCTCTTGATCTTCTTGTCGAGCGCCGCGTCTTCCTTGTTTACGGGATTATTCGGATCGCTCAGATTTTTCTCGTTCGGTACGTCACCGGCGCGCGGCTGGCGATGCCCGATCGGCGCTTGCGGCACCGACCCGGACGTCGCGCCGCCGGATGTCGCCCCCTTGGAGCCGCTGGGCTGTGCAACCGCCGCGCCGCCAAGCAAGACCACGAGCGACGCTGCCACCACCATGATCTTCTTCATGTCCGTTCCTCCATTCTCAAACCCACGTTCTCTGCATCGCCGCTCACGTCTCGGGCGGATAGAGATGAACGTCGCCGCAATAATCCACGATACGATAGCGCGTTTCCTTTTCCGCTTCACGCGCGTCGGCTGCGGTATTTTGCACCGCCAACACATAATTCGGCCCCACCGGCGATTTGCCGGCGCCGCCGGGAATGTCGATGACATAATCGGGCTGACACAGTCCTGACACCCGTCCGCGCAACTGCCGCATCAAATCCTGCCCCTGGGCCAACGTCGTTCGCAAATGCACGGTGCCCGGCGCGAGATCGCCGTGATGCAGATAGTAGGGCTTGATCCGGCATTCGACGAAAGCTCGCATCAAATCCGACAAAGCGGCAATGCTGTCGTTAACGCCGCGCAAAAGCACGGACTGGCTCACCATGGGAATTCCGGCATCGGCAAGCCGCGCGCAGGCCGCGCGCGCAGGCCCCGTCAACTCGCGCGCATGGTTGGCATGCACCGCGACCCAGGTGGTCGCGCCCTCGACCTTCAACGCAGCCACCATCTCGTCGCTGATCCGCGCGGGATCGGCTACCGGCACGCGGGTGTGAAGGCGGATGATCTTGACGTGATCGATTCCCGCGAGATCGGCCATGATCTCGCTCATCCGGCGCGGCGATAGCATCAAGGGATCGCCGCCGGTCAGGATCACTTCCCAGATCTCGCTGTGCGAACGGATGTAGTCGATCGCCGCGCGATATGCGCCGTCCGAGAGCGCGTTCTCCTTGCCGGGCCCGACCATTTCGCGGCGGAAGCAGAAGCGGCAATAGACCGCGCAGACGTGGACGAGCTTGAACAGCACGCGGTCGGGATAGCGATGCACAATGCCCTGCACCGGCGAGTGCGGATGATCGCCGATCGGATCGGCGCTCTCGCCTGGCTGCATCTCCAGTTCTGCGGCGGTCGGAACGAATTGCCGCGCGATCGGATCGTCGGGATCGGACGTGTCGATCAGCTCGACCAGCGCCGGCGTGATCGCCACCGCATAGCGCGCGGCGACACGTTCGAGCGCGGGCAGCGCTTCGGCAGGTGCAAGCTGCGCGGCCACAAGTTCGGCCGGCTCACGCAGGGTGCGTGCAAGGTTGGTCTTCGTCATGTCTCACTTAACGTTTCATTTGCAGGCGGTGTCCACACCACCTGATCGATCCGCGCTGCGCCGCTCGCCAGCATCACCAGCCGGTCGAAGCCGAGCGCGACACCGCTCGCCTCCGGCATTTGGGCGACCGCGGCCAGAAAATCCTCGTCCAGCGGATAGGCCTCGCCGTAGCGGCGCTGCTTCTCCGCCATCGACTCCGTGAAGCGCTTGCGCTGTTCCTCGGCGTCGGTCAACTCGCCAAAGCCGTTGGCGAGCTCGACGCCGCAGGCATAGACCTCGAACCGCTCGGCGACCCGCGGGTCATCGGCCTTCACCCGCGCCAACGCCGCCTCTGGAGATGGGTATTCGAACAGAATGGTCAAACGCCCCTGCCCCAGATGCGGCTCGACATGCTCGACCAGGACCTTGCTGAAGATGTCGGACCAGGTGTCGTCCTCCGCCACCCGGACCTTGGCGCCGGCCGCCTGCGCGAGCGCGGCACGGTTACCCTCGCCGCCCGAAATTGTCGACAGCAGGTCGATCCCTGCGAACCGCTCGAAGGCGCCGGCGACCGTCACCAGCTCCGGCTCGGCGAAGGGGTCCGCGGCCCGGCCGCGGAACGAGAAATTCCCGATCCCGGTCGCCTGCGCGGCGCGGGCGATGACCACGACGGTGTCCGCCATAATGGCATCATAGGGGGCGCTGGCCCGGTACCATTCCAACATGGTGAATTCGGGCAGATGCAGGTCGCCACGCTCGCGATCACGGAACACCCGTGCGAATTCGAAAATCCGCTCCTCGCCCGCCGCCAGCAGCTTCTTGCAGGCGAATTCCGGCGAGGTCCGCAAGTACCGGCTGGCACGGCTGCCATCGGGCCGCATGATCTCGGTCCGGGGGGCGTGCAGATGGGTTTCGTTACCCGGGGAGACCTGAAGGACCGAGGTTTCGACCTCGAGGAACCCCTGCTCGGCGAAAAAGCCCCTGAGAGACCCGGTAATGGCCCCCCTGGCCTGGAGGAGCGGCCGCCGGTCGAGGTGCCGCGAGGGCGACCAGAACGGCGAAATCGGCTTGTCCCCAACCATCAACCGGCCGCCCCGCAGGCCAGCAAAATGCTGGCATTCAATGACAAAATGCGTATGTTGCGGCCCGAAACGGGTGCCGCGGTCTGATTTGAGGCCCCAGGTCCCCCATCAATTTGACCACGTCCTGGCCGGAGCCGGGCCAAGCAAGCAGGAAATATAGCTTTGAGAGTCATCGCCAGTTCTATTCGCAAGGGCAACGTGATCGAGCAAGACGGCAAGCTTTATGTCGTTGTGACCGCCGAGAACATCCATCCCGGCAAGGGCACTCCGGTCAGCCAGATCGAAATGCGCCGAATCTCGGACGGGGTAAAGATCTCCGAGCGCTACAAGACCACCGACCAGGTCGAGAAGGCCACGATCGAAGAGCGCAACTTCACCTTCCTCTATGAAGATGGCGACGGCTTCCATTTCATGAACCCGGAAACCTATGACCAGGTCCAGGTGTCCAAGGACGTCATCGGCGACGCGGCCGCCTATCTCCAGGAGAGTATGACGGTCAAGCTGTCGACGCATGACGTCAACGTGGTGTCGATCGCGTTGCCGCAGCGCGTGACGCTGGAAGTGGTCGAGACCGAGCCCGTGACCAAGGGCCAGACCGCCTCCTCCTCCTACAAGCCCGCGGTGCTCTCCAACGGCCTGCGCACCACCGTGCCGCCGCACATCGCCGTCGGCACCCGTATCGTGGTGATGACCGAAGACGGCTCCTACTCCGAGCGCGCCAAGGACTAAGCGAGGAATCAGAGCAGGTGCCGCCGGGGGCCGAGGCAGTGGTTGGGAAAAGTTTCCGCTTCGTCTCGCTGATTCTGGCGGCGCTTTCGCTCCTCACCGCCACTCCGCTCGCTGCGGACGAAATCCGCAGCCCTTCGCTCACGGCGCTGCGCGTCGATTGGCGCGCAGCGCTCGACCAGTTCCGCACCGAGGTCAACAGCCGTCCTCCGATCGCGGGCGACTTCATCTTCGCACCCCGCCGTTCGGTGCCACGCTACGATCCGCGCGCCATGCCTGCGCTGGTGCAGCTCAACGCGGTCTCATCGCAATTCTTCACCGGTATCGCCCGCAGCTCCGTGCCCGTGCTTCTGCCGTTCGATGCTGCCGCCTATCTCGAGGCGCAGCGCAATCGCGCGCCGGGGACACTCGCGCTCTCGCGCTATCAGGCCGATTTCAATCCCGTCGACATGTTTGATGCCGGCCCCTCAGGTTACAGTGCCAGCTTCTCGCTCGAACCCGGTGCCGGCGACGGCATGCCGAGCCGCGTCTACACAAGGCCGGTCGAGGTGCAGATCACGGGCTCGGCACTCGTTTACGACGTCGCCGATCCCGCCGGCGGCAAGGGCGAGCAGGTCAAGCCGCTTGCGGCAACCTATCCGGACCTGCGCAGGTTCATCCGGGAAGGCTATGTGCGCTACGCCTTCACCCGCTTCGGCGTTGCCTATGTCGTCTCCATCCAGTGCCTGGACAGCATCGCAAAGCCGCGGAGGCTCGCCTGCAAGGAAGCCTATCCGGTTGCCGAGCGCTTCCTGAAAGGGCTCCGCATCGCCGGCGGCCAGCGCATGCGGCCGCTCACGGACATGGCCTCCAGCATCATCGATCGTCCTTCAGCGCGGTCGCCGGATTTCACCTACCGACCGAGCGGCGACATCATCCCGAACACCGGCTATCGCAACAAGGCCGGCCATCCGGATGTGATGGCCTATGCGCAGATCCGTTTTCCGCTCGAAAAGGCGCCCGCCTTCGTGCGTTCGCAATCCTACGGCAAGCGCGACAAGAGCGACGGCCCGACGGCCTATCCCTGGCGCGACAATTTCTGCGAGTCCCGCAGTTTCGAGGTCTGGCAATGCGGCGGCGGTTATGGCCACCAGGGCGAGGACATCCGCGCCGCCGAATGCCCACCGCCCGGCGAAGGCCACGAACCCTGCGATCGCAAGCAGCGAGGCGTCGTCGCGGTGCGCGACGCCATCGTGATCCGCGGCGCCAAGGATCAGGCCGCGACGCTCGAGGTCAACAGCCGCACCGAGCATATTCGCTTCCGCTATATGCACATGAACCCGCAGGCGCTGACCGCCGACGGCATGCTCAACGGCCGCATCGTCACCGAAGGCGAGAAGATCGGCGTGGTCTCCAACTATCTCGACCATCCCGCCGGCACATCGATGCATTTGCATTTCGACGTGCAGGTATTTACTCGCGACGGCTGGATCTGGGTCAGTCCTTACGTCACGCTGGTCTCGGCCTATGAACGCCTGATCCACGCCCGCGGCCGCGAAGTCGGCCCGGAGATCGCCGGCACGCCGCAGCCGGTGGCGCATGCGTTGCCGGAGGACGTGATCAAGCCGGACCTGCGCGAGGGATCGAGCGGCGAGGAGAATTGAGGGGCGAGCTCGCTCATGGGGCCGCTACGGACTACTCCAACAGCGTCGTCAGCTGCGCGCCCTCGTCCGCCACGAACACCGCGATCAATTCCGCCGGCTCGGTCGCGCTGGCATTGGCCGAGACCAGATGCGTCGATCCCGGCGGCTCGAAGAAGGACTGGCCGACACCAAATGTCTCGACAGGACCGCCGCCAAGCTGGGAACGGATTTCACCCTTGGTGATGTAAGCGGTCACCGAGCCCGCGTGACGATGCGGCCGCGAGAATCCGCCGGGACCGTAGAACACACGCACGATGGTGACGCGCTTGCCCGGGACGTTCGGTAGCGCGTAGGAGCCGATCGGCTCGACCTTGTCGAGCGGCGAGCTCTCCGCCGCGGTCGCGCAGAGCGGCGCCAACGCGCCGGATACGGCGTCCATCGTCACCGGCAACGCCTTGCCGATCGCAAGCGCGCAGGCGAGCCCGCCGACGACGGCCAGAGCCATCGAGCGCGATGGCGCCGGACGCTGCGCATGGGTCAAACTCATTGCAGTCATGATAACCTCCCCTTGTTTTATCGTTGTTGCACTCAAGATGCCGCGGCGCTCGCTGCGACCGGCCGCTTCGCCGGCGTCCAGCGATACGCGGCGCCAAAGCGGTTCCAGACGTTGATCGAGGCGACCGCCGAGGTCAGGTACATCAGCTCGGTCTCGGAGAATTCGCCGGAAGCCTCCGCATAGACCTCTTCGCTGACGCCATCGGGCAGGCAGGTCAGCGCCTCTGCCCAGGCCAGCGCGGCCCGCTCGCGCGCGGAAAAGACCGGCGCCTCGCGCCAGACCGCGACCAGATTGAGCTTGTCCACGGGCACGCCGATCCGCTCCGACAACAGGACGTGGTGCTGCACGCAGAAGGCGCAGCCGTTGATCTGCGAGGCGCGCAGCTTGACCAGCTCGAGCAGCTGCTTGTCGAGGCCCGCCTTGGCCGCCACCTGGCCGAGCGCCAGCACCAGCTCATACGCATCGGGCGCGATCTTCTTGAAATCCTCGTACTCGCCGCGGGCGTGTGACATTGGCGTTCACCTCGTGTATTGTAAGACTGCTTACATCTTATAAGAGCTCTTATATGACACGCAAGACCGCTGCCATCACGAAATCGAAGGCTTCGCGGAAGCCGGCCGCGCCTGCCGAAATCGCTGCCGTTCGCGTGCCGGCGCCCGGCGAAGGCAAGCGCGGCGAGCAAGGTTATCTCGGCTATCTGCTGCGACAAGCCCACGCCGCGGTCCGCCTGACGATGGAACGGACGCTCGCCGACCTCGGCGTGACGTCGCCGCAATTTGCCGTGCTGACCATGCTGAACGCCTATCCCGGCCTCTCCGGCGCCGACGTCGCCCGGCTCACGTTCCTGACCCCGCAGACGGTCGGCGTGATCATTCGCAACCTCGATCGCGACGGTGCGATCGTGATGACGCCTCATCCGGTCCACGGCCGGATCCAGCAATGGACGCTGACGCAGCGGGGAACGACGCTGTTGAAGGCTTGCAGGGAGCGCGTGATCGCGCTGGAGAAGCGCCTTGCCGCAAGTCTGGACGCCAAGGCAGAGACCGCGATCCGGCGCTGGCTCGCCGGCATCGCCGCCGATTTGCAGGAGGACTAACCGGCTTTAGTCGCCACCGCCTCCGTCACCACCGCAGCCGCCATCGCCTCCATCGGCATTCGAGAAATCGCTGACGGCGCCGTCGCCCTGAATGCCACGGCCAAAGTTCTCGGCGATGATCATCAGGATCACGACAAACAGCCCGGCGCCGAACGGCCAGGGATTGGAACGGATGATGTCGAACAGCTCCCGCATGCGCGCATTCTGGGCAGACGGAAGCAAACCGACCGTAAAGCGACAGGCTTGAAATTGGGGATATCCGGGCAAGCCTAAGGACGCTCAGCCGCCCTTCAACGCTTTCTTAACCTCACCGTCGGGCCAGGCATCGCCCGCCGCGCTCGCGTGCACGCGGCTCTGATCGGCGGCATTCACCAGCACATGCGAACTCGTCCGATCACCGCTCGGCTCGATACGCAAATCGGTTTCGGGCTTCCAGCTCAACGTGGTCGCGAGATCGCCGGGATAGATCCGCCATTGCGATCCGTCGTCGAGTTCGACGACATGGCTTTCCGCATGTGCCCCTATCTTCATTCCACCCCGAATTCTCGATGAGCAGACTACGTGCAGACGGCGGGCCCCGGCGCTCGGCCGGGGCCCTGCTCCGTCAGTCGTTGTCGTGATGAATCACGGTCTTGCTGCGATCGCCGAATTCATCTTCCTTCTTGATCACCGTGGTGCGGTCGGCAGGCTCGCGCTCCCTGATGACCGTGGTGCGGTCGCGATCGCGGTCCCGCTCACGATATTCGTGGGACTGTCCGACCGTCACGCCGGCACCGACCGGGCCGACGTGAACGCCGACTTCGTCGGCGAATGCAGGGGCAGCGATGGCCGTGACCATGGCGGCGGCAAACAGATATCTTTTCATCTTCATCCTCCAGTGTATGCGGAGGGAATGCGGGACTGCGACACTTTGTTCCGGCGGAACGCGGCGCGATGGCCTGTTCCCGGTGTTCCAGGAACCGGCCCACAGCAGCCGTGATTCCCGCTAGAATGGGTCCATGAAACAAGCTGATTCCTCGGCCAATCACAGCCGCCGCGCCCTGCTTCGATCCACGCTCGGCGCAGCCGCATTCATCACATTCCCCACGCAGCTTCTCGCCGCGCCTCCGGGCTTCGACGAATGGCGCGAGGGTTTTCGTGCACGCGCCATGGCGAAGGGCATTTCGGCCGCGACCTGGCAGCGCGCGATGGCGCGGGTCGAGCCCGACATGAGCGTGTTCAAGCAGATGCGCAACCAGCCAGAATTCCACGAGCAGGTCTGGCAATACATCAACCGCCGCGTCTCGGACTGGCGCATCATCAATGGCAAGATCGCGCTGAAGAACAACGAGGCGCTGCTCGCGCGCATCGAGCGCGATTTCGGCGTCGAGCGCGGCACGCTGCTGGCGTTGTGGGGCGTGGAGTCGGCTTACGGCGATCCGCTGGTGCAGCAGAACCACATGACGCCGGTGTTTCCCTCGCTCGCCGCGCTCGCCTGGAACGAGCCGCGCCGCAAGGCCTATTGGGAGACCGAGCTGATCAACGCGCTGCGCATCGTCGACAAGGGCTGGAGCACGCCGGAGCAGATGCAGGGGTCATGGGCCGGCGCGATGGGCCATTCGCAATGGATGCCGGAGGTCTGGCTCAATGTCGGCATCGACTATGACGGCGACGGCAAGGTCTCGCCGTTCGGCAAGCCGGACGACGCGCTGGGCTCGACGGCAAAATATCTCGTCAATCGCGGCAAATGGCGCCGCGGCGAGCATTGGGGCTACGAGGTGCGCGCCTCCGGCGAGGCGAGCGGCAACCGCACCTATGCGGCGTGGCAGGCGGCCGGCGTCACCCGCGCCGACGGCCAGCCATTCCCGCAGCCGAACGCATCCGCGCAGATCTGGACACCGGTGGCGGGCGGCCCGACCTTCCTGCTGGGACCGAATTTCAACGCGGTGAAGAGCTACAATCCCTCGATGAACTATGCGCTGGCGATCTGCCATCTCGGCGACCGCTGCCTCGGCGCGCCGCCCTTCATCCAGCCCTTCCCCGGCTCAGAGCGCGCGCTGACGCTCGCCGAGGTGCAGGAGATGCAGACGCGCCTGACCAAGGCCGGGTTCGACACCGGCGGCACCGACGGCCGCGTCGGCAACGACACCATGAAGGCGATCAAGGATTTTCAGCAGCGCGCGGGGATCACGCCCGCCGATGGGTATGGCGGGCTGAAGCTGCTGGCGAAGCTGCGGCAGGGGTCGTAGGGCTTGCGCTTGCACGTAGCCTGGATGGAGCGAAGCGTAATCCGGGACGACTGCTTCCGCCTTTGACAGCCCCGGATTACGCTTCGCTCCATCCAGGCTACGCCACCATCGCTAGTGCCGGTACTGCGGCTCTTCCGCGTCCAGCTGCCGCCGGATCGCGGCGAGATGCAGCCGCGCGGATTCGGAATCGCCTTCGCGCATCTGCCTGTAGGTTTCCGCCGCGATCGCGGGATCGACCGGCAGCACCTTTCGTCCCGTCGACATCGCCAGCACCTGCACCTCGGCGGCGCGCTCGAGATAATAAAGATCGTCCCAGGCCTCCGCGATGGTCGGGGCCAGCACCATCACACCGTGATGCTTCATGAAGACGATGTCGGCATCGCCGACGGCCAAGGCGATGCGCGCGCCTTCGCGGTTGTCGAGTGCGAGGCCGTTGTAATCGCGGTCCACTGCGGTGCGGCCGTAGAATTTCAGCGCGGTCTGGCCGGCCCAGATCAGGGGATCACCCTCGGTCATCGACAAAGCCGTGGCGTAGGGCATGTGGGTGTGGAAGGCGACCTTCGCGCGCGGCAGCAGCCTGTGCATCTCGGCGTGGATGTAGAACGCGGTTGCCTCGGGCGCGCCCTCGCCGTCGAGCACGTTGCCGTGGAAATCGCAGATCAGGAGCTTTGACGCCGTCAGCTCGCGGAAGGCGTAGCCATATGGATTGACCAGGAAGAGATCGTCATGGCCAGGCACCACGGCCGAGAAATGGTTGCAGATGCCCTCCTCAAAACCACTGCGCGCGGCCATGCGGAAGCAGGCTGCGAGGTCCTCGCGCGCGGTGCGGATCGCGTCGGTGGCGAGATCAGGCCGGTTCGAGCGGAACGGCGCAGGTGCGGATGAGGAAGATTGAAGGCTGTGCGCCATGGCGAAGGAAACCTCTTTCGGTCGGAAGAGGCCTGCGTTGTACAGGGCCGACGCCTCTGCGTCAGCCCCTGCGGGCGCCACCCTGCCCTTCGCGTCTTGCGCGGCGGCTTATTGCCGCCGTGGCACGCCGCCGGCGTTCATGCCGCCGTCGATGACGAGCTCGCTGCCGGTAACGTAGCGCGAGGCATCGGATGCCAGATACAGCACACCGGAAGCGATCTCCGCGGCCTGCCCGGCGCGACCGAGCGGCGTTGCGACCTTGGCTCGCTCCTCGGGGTCGATCGGGGCGTTCTGGCCGGCGCCCGTTGCACCGGTCGGAATCTTGCCCCAGATCGGGGTATCGATGATCCCGGGGTGAACGGAGTTGACGCGGATGCCGTCGCCGGCCGCCGCGCACTCCATCGCGATCGATTTGGCGAACAGCCGCACGCCGCCTTTGGTCAGCGAATAGGCCGAGAGGCCGGGCGCACCGCGCAAGCCCGCGAGCGAGGACATCATCACGATCGAGCTGCCGCCCGTCTTGCGCATCAGCGGCAGGCAATGCTTCACGGACAGAAACACGCCATCGAGGTTGATCGCGTTCTGCTTGTGCCAGTCAGCGAGCGTCATATCGACGATCGAGGGTACCGCAATGCCGATGCCGGCATTGGAGACCATGATGTCGAGCCGGCCATGGCGCTTGGCGATCTCGGCTACGATCTCGATCCAGCGCTCCTCGCTGGTGACGTCCTGCTCCAGGAAAATCGCCTTGCCGCCGGCTTTTGTCACGCGCTTGACGAGCTCCGGGCCTCGCAGCTCGTCGATGTCGGTGATGACGACGGTAGCGCCTTCGCGCGCGAACAATTCGACGATGGCCTCGCCGATGCCCGAGGCGCCGCCCGTCACCAGCGCGACCTTGCCCTCAACCTGCCCTGCCATGTTCACTCCCTTTTTTGTTGTTCGAGCGGCTTATTTTTGACGCATGATCTCCGCGCAAACGCGTAGCGCGTTTGTCGCGAGGGATCTTGCGTTATCTGATCACGGATGGCCCCTGGTCCGGTAGCGCGACGTCGACGACGCGGAATTGCACGCGCTCGGCGCCCTGGTACCGGTCGACCGACAACGATCCCGCGACATGCAATTGCTGACCGCGATTGGCGAGAAGTGCATTGCCGAGCTTCTGGCCGACCGAACGGAACGCAATGCCGTTGACGATCGAGCCGTCGCCCGACTTGAAGCGTAGCCTCAAATGCGCCTGTCCGACCTCATCGGCATAGACGAGCTGATGCGACGGCAGCGCCAGCACGACTTCCGGATTGCCGCTGCCGAAGGGACCGGCGCGGTTGAGCGTGGTCGCAAGCTCCGTCGTCACGGCGCGCGCGGACACCGCGCCGTCGACATAGAGCTCGTTGACATGGCGCGCCTCGGCAACGTCGCGCGCCAGCGCGTTTTCGAGATAGGCGCGGAATTCGGCGAGCTTCTCCTTCCGCAATGTCACGCCCGCGGCCATCGCGTGGCCGCCGCCCTTCAG
This sequence comes from Bradyrhizobium sp. LA6.1, assembly GCF_040547805.1. Classification (NCBI taxonomy): domain Bacteria; kingdom Pseudomonadati; phylum Pseudomonadota; class Alphaproteobacteria; order Hyphomicrobiales; family Nitrobacteraceae; genus Bradyrhizobium; species Bradyrhizobium sp. LA6.1. Next base: position 26,861 of record NZ_JBEPQK010000017.1, read on the forward strand.
CAAGATGCCGTCAGTCACCGCCTGCCGCACTGCCTTGCCGAGATCGACGCCGGCGATCGAACGGCCCGAGCCGGTGCCGATGCCGCCGGGCTCCAGCGCAATCGCGAAGGCCGGCCGCGAAAACTTCTCCTTCAGGCGGGACGCGACGAGGCCGACCACGCCGGGATGCCACCCCTCGGAGGCCGTGACGATCACGCCAATCTTGTCCTCGAGCCCAATCGAGGCCAGCGCCTCGGCTTCGGCCTGCGCTTCGGCCGCCTGCTCGATGACGCGGCGCTCGCTGTTGAGGCGATCGAGCTCGGCGGCGATCCGCGCAGCCTCGACGCTGTCGCCTTCGAGCAAGAGCCGCACGCCGAGATCGGCGCGGCCGATGCGGCCGCCGGCATTGACGCGCGGCCCCAGCATGAAGCCGAGATGCCAGGCCTCCGGCGGGCCGTTGAGCCGCGCCACGTCCATCAGCGCGGTGTGGCCGACATGGTCGCGCCGCCGCATCGCGATCAGGCCTTTTGCGACGAAAGCACGATTGAGCCCGATCAGCGGCGCCACATCCGCAACCGTGCCGAGCGCGACGTGATGCAGCATGCCGAGCAGATCGGGCTCGGGCATCTCGCTCGTCCAGAAGCCGCGCTGGCGCAGCTCGCGGTTGACGGCGACCAGCGTCACCAGCACGAGACCGACGGCGGCGAGATGGCCGAGGCCCGAGAGATCGTCGAGCCGGTTCGGATTGACCAGCGCATCGACCTCCGGCAGCTCCGTGCCGGCCTGGTGATGATCGATCACGACCACGGACATGCCGAGGCGCTTGGCTTCAGCGAGCGGCTCGATGCTGGTGGTGCCGCAATCGACGGTGACGAGCAGCGTGGCGCCCTTCGCGGCCAGCGCGCGGATCGCTTCAATGTTCGGGCCGTAGCCTTCGAAAATCCGGTCGGGAATATGGATCAGCGGATCGAGCCCGCAATGGCGCAGATGCCAGGCGAGCAGCGCCGCCGAGGTCGCGCCGTCGACGTCGTAGTCGCCGAAGATCGCGACCTTCTCGCCGCGCATCGCTGCGTCCGCGATCCGCTTCGCGGCGGCCTCCATCTCGGTCACAGTGTACGGGTCCGGCAACAGCTTGCGGATGGTCGGATCCAGGAAGTCGCTGACGCCATCGATGTCGATGCAGCGGCCCGCCAGCACCCGTGCCAGCAACTCCGGCAGCTGGTGCCGCTGCACGATGGCGAGCGCCTTGGCAGCCCCGCGCGCATCCAGCCGGTCGAGCCAGAGCTTGTCGGTGAGCGAGCGCGCGACGCCCAGAAACGCCTGGGGCACTTCGACGGGCAAGGCGGTTGCGGGCGGCGTCATGAGTCGAGACTGGCTTGAGGAACCCGGGAATCGAACCGGGCGTTGCGGCGATCGGCCGACAATGACGATTGACCTGGAATCCCCCGGGATTTGCAATGTCCACGCCGCACAAAGCGGTGGATTGCCGCTTTGCTGCGCGGACTGACTATCATTTGGGCATTCCGTGGAACAGCAAATTAAGCGGGCGTTAGGCGGAATCTTCGAAAAAGACTCGTATTCGATCTGTAATTAGTTGTTCCGGGTTCGTTGCAGATCAGGCCTCATTGCCAAGGGAAGCTCCCCGATGTCTGCTGCGCTGGGTCTGAAAGCCAAGCCGATCGCCACCGAACCCGCTGATGACGATTCCGATATCTCCGCGCTGATCAATCGCCTGACTGCGGAGGTCAACCAGATCGCAGTCGACAAGACCAAGGCGATTCAGCAGATCACCAACCAGATGAAGATGCTGGCGCTGAACGCGCTGATCGAGAGCTCGCGCGCCGGCGCGCAAGGCGCCGGCTTCGCGGTGGTGGCGCAGGAGGTGCGCGGCGTCGGCCAGCAGGTCGAAACCATCGCGCGCGAGCTCGAAACCCAGCTGACGAAGCGCACCGGCGATCTCGTCGCCTCGATCGACCGCATGAGCCAGCGCTCGCGCGGCGAGCGCATGGTCGACCTGTCGCTCAATGCTATCGAGCTGATCGATCGCAACCTCTACGAACGCACCTGCGATGTGCGCTGGTGGGCGACCGACTCCGCCGTGGTCGATTGCGCGGCCTCGCCCAACGCCGCAGCCGTCTCCCATGCCTCGCAGCGCCTCGGCGTGATCCTCGGCGCCTACACCGTCTATCTCGACCTCTGGCTCTGCGACCTCGACGGCAACGTCATCGCCAACGGCCGCGCCGACCGATTTCGCGTCGTCGGCCAGAACGTCGCCCACACAAAGTGGTTTCGCGAGGCGCGAACCTTGCGCTCCGGCGACGACTATGTCGCCGGTGACGTCGAGAACCAGCCGCTGCTCGGCAATGCACAGGTCGCGACCTATTGTGCCAGCGTCCGCGCCGGCGGCCAGGCCAACGGCGCGCCGATCGGCGTGCTCGCCATCCATTTCGACTGGGAGGCGCAGGCCCGCGCCATCGTGCAGGGCGTGCGCGTCGGCGACAGCGACAAGGCGCGCGTGCTGCTGGTCGACTCCAATCTGCGTGTCATCGCAGCTTCCGACGGCCAGGGTATTTTGAGCGAGCGCATCTCGATCTCGCTGAACGGCCAGCGCTCCGGCTTCTATCACGACCGCACGGGCGCGCTGGTCGCGTTCCATGCGACCCCGGGCTACGAGACCTATCGCGGCCTCGGCTGGTACGGCGTGATCGTCTGCGGGGCGTGACGACATCATCGCGTGATCTGTGAGCGCGGCAGCGTGACCGTCGAACGATGGTCGCGCCGTGATGCGGAGTGACTTGCAGCCTATCCGAGATAGCCAGACACTCCGTCCCACAACAGCTTCAACGCCGTCACGGCCAGCAAGCCATGGCACGCCCGGTAGATCTGCCGCTGGTCCAGCTTTCCGTGCAGCCGCCAGCCGAGCCAGACGCCGCTGGGAATGGCAAAGAGGCACGCCGCCATCACGATCCAGACGTTGCCCGCCGGCCGCACGAGCAGCAGCCACGGTACCGCCTTGATCGCGTTGCCGACGGTGAAGAACAGGCTCGTCGTTCCCGCGTAGACCTCCTTGCTGAGGCCAAGCGGCAGGAGGTACATCGCCAGCGGCGGTCCGCCGGAATGCGCGACCATAGTCGTGACACCCGAGGCAAGACCGGCAGCAACCGCCTTCGGCGAGGAGCGCGGACGAACGACCACCTTCGGATCACTCACGAGCCATATGCCAACGAAGCTCAATGTCACGACCGCCATCACGATCGCGACGGCGCGATGGTCCAATACACGGAACAAGAGATAGCCGAGGGCAATGCCGATCACGAGCCCGGGCAACAGCAGCACAAGGTCCGGCTTCGACCATGTCGAGGGCTTCCAGTAGCGCAGCGCGAACAGGTCCATGGCGATGAAGAGCGGCGCGAGCAGGCCGCCCGCCGTGACCGGATCCATCACGCACGACAGCAACGGAATGCCGACGATAGAGAAGCCGCCGCCGAATGCGCCCTTCATGAAGCAGATCAGGAAGACGCCGGAAAAGGCGATGATCACCGTGGCGACAGTCAAATCCATCTGCGCATCTCCATGACGGGCACGCTCGCGCCTCGGCGCGCGTCACGCCGAAACGTCGCGGGAGAGACTCGGCTCAGGTCGCCGTGACGTCGTCATCGGTTGCTGTTGGGCCGGCGTCGGTCGACGTCGCTTGCGAGGTTCGAGGCGGCTCGGCCTTCGGCTGGAAAAAGAGACCGGGCAGCACTGAAGGCAGGCCAAAGGTCATTCCGAGGAATGCCAGAAACACATCAAGATAACTCATAGTCATTCTGTTGCTCCGCTTTGTCGGGCGCGACCACCTCTCGGTGCATTTGAGGGTCGATGCGCTGCAATATGAACCGGTACAAACATCAGTACAATAAGAACATTGATCTCGGTGCAATTTCACCACCTCCGCACGAGCAGAGCAGATGCAGCAAACTTTTTGCGTTGGGCTTCGATCCGACCACGGCGGGCGCGGCGCCCACCCCAACGAGTCTCCTGAGCATTTTCCGGCAAGGCAGGCCGGTTACAGGCAAGAGCTCGCCGCATTGCTCGGCTAAGCTGCGCTTCGCATCACGTTGGGCGACGTGACGTGATCGGCTCACGGACCTGGATCACTCACACTCGTCACATGCCGAGGAGACATGCCATGAAGATCGTCGTGATCGGCGGGACCGGATTGATCGGATCCAAGCTCGTGACGAAGTTGAAACAAAACGGCCACGAGGCCGTTGCAGCCTCGCCGAAATCAGGCGTGAACGCCGTGACCGGGGAAGGCCTCGCTGCAGCGCTGGCTGGCGCGGATGTCGTCGTCGACGTTGCCAACGCGCCGTCCTGGGAGCCCGCCGCCGTGCTCGATTTCTTCCAGCGTTCGAGCACGAACCTCGTCGCGGCAGAGGCGGCCGCGGGCGTGAAGCATCACGTGGCGCTGTCGATCGTGGGGACCGAACGGTCGCCCGACAATTCCTATTTTCGGGCCAAGCTCGCCCAGGAGACCATCATCAAATCCTCGTCGGTCCCCTACTCCATCGTTCGAGCCACCCAGTTCTTCGAATTCCTCGGCGCCATTGCCGAAACGGCTGTGGTCGAAGGAAAGATCGTCGTCCCGTCCGCACTGTTTCAACCGATCGCCGCCGAAGACGTAGCTGATCGCCTCGCGGAGGTCGCCATGGGCCGGCCGCTCAACGGCACGATCGATATCGCAGGCCCCGAGAAGGCGCCCTTCAATGAATTCATTGCGCGGCGCCTGAAGGCGTCCGGCGACGCCCGACCGGTAGTGGGAGACCCGAAGGCACCGTACTACGGCGCCCCCATCGACGACACATCGCTGAACCCGCTCGGCGAAGCGCGGCTTGGAAAAACGCCGCTCGCGACGTGGCTCGCAAGGCTCTGAGGATCCGCCAGACCTTCCCTCACGACAACCACTGCAATGAAGGAAATCCCATGCGCAGATTGCTGATTGCAACGGCGGTTTATGCCGCATCAATCCTGACAGCTTATGCGGCCGAACCGGCACCTCTGGCCAAAGTGACGGTCGTGTTCGACCAGGCGCTGCCGAACGTCCCGGGCAAGAGCATGAAGGGCGTGCTGGTCGAGTATGGTCCCGGAGGCTCCTCGCCGGCACACATGCATCCGCGCTCCGCATTCATCTATGCGACCATCCTGGAAGGAGCGATCCGCAGTCAGGTCAATGACGAGCCCGCCAAGGTCTATCGCAAAGGAGAGAATTTCTTCGAAAAGCCCGGCGACCGTCACGCCATAAGCGCGAATGCCAGCGATACTGAACCTGCGAAGCTGCTGGCCGTCTTCGTCGTGGATTCAGCAGATAAGGAGCTGGTCACGCCGATCACGAAGTAGCGCCGCCTCGTCACGCAGCGCGGCGCGCGGCCATCTCCGCGGCCAGCAGCAACGCGGCGCGGCTGGCGCCGATCGACGCGATGCCTTGCCCCGCGATGTCGTAGGCCGTGCCGTGCGCGGGCGTGCAGATCGGGAATGGGAAGCCACCGAAGGTCTGCCGGGGTCTCGAGGCGCTCGCCGGCGAGCTCGCCTGCGAGCGCATCAGCGACGCCGGGATCGGCGAAATCGCCGCCGCACATGACGACATGGTTCGGCATTATCGCGAGGGCGATTTGATCCAGTATTATCGCGGCAACCGCGCCATTCACGAGGCCATTGTCGCCGCAGCCGAAAATCCCGCGCTGACCGGGCTCTATGCTTCCGTGACCGCGCGCATCCGGCGCGCGCGCTACGTCACGCCGATGACACCGCAGCGCTGGGCGTTCGCCGTGAAGGAGCACGAGGCGATCCTGAACGCGCTGCAGCGGCGTGACGGCGCCGGCCTCTCCCACATCCTGCGTGCGCATCTGCGCCACAAGCGCGAAGAGGTCTTGCAGGCGGGCTTTGCCGAGACGGAAGGAAGCGACCTCGCGCTGCGGATCGCGTGAGGCGGGCTCGCCCGGCGAGCATTCGTTCATTCCGCGTCTGGCCTTGGCGCCTCTTCGCTGCGATAACCGCCTCGAAGATCGGTCATAAGATCAGGCGACGCCGCAATGAACAAACCGCTGCCCTCAGACCCCGTCGCGCGTGCGACCTCCGACAGCACCGGAAGCGCGCCGCAAGGCGGCTTTGCCGATCTCGTTCCCGAACTCAGCGTTTCCAGCCTTCAAGCCAGCCTGCCGTTCTGGCGCGACTTGCTCGGCTTCGAGCTCGCTTACGATCGCCCCGATGCGCGATTTGCGTATCTCGTCAGGGGGCGTTTGCAGGTGATGCTCTGCGAATTGAATGGCCGCTGGGAGACGGCAGACATGCAGCGGCCATTCGGACGCGGCGTCAATTTCCAGATGGTCGTCGATCGCATTGATCCCACGCTGAGGGCTCTCGGCGATGCCAAATGGCCGCTCTACGAGCAGCCGAACGAAGCCTGGTATCGGGTCGGCGACCAGGAGTTCGGCCAGCGTGAATTCCTCGTCCAGGATCCGGACGGTTACCTCGTGCGCTTCGTCGAACGCCTCGGCATGCGCACGCCATCCTGACGCAAAGATTCGTCCAGTCCTGCCGCATCGCGCAATCAGGAGACACTATCGCGACGGTGCACGCTGCCCGGACCATTGAACTGATGCACGCTCTCTGTCGTGTGGGGTAAACGCTGCATTCGGCTCACGAGCCGAACTTGCTCAATTTCGCATTCGCCCGATTATCCTTGCGACCCTCTGTCAGCTGACGTGGTCGCGCGTTAGACGTGAAGCTCCCCCGCTTCACGCTCCGCGAGCACCTCGGCTCGCCGTTGCGCAGCCAACGGAGACCATCTCATGACCAAACCAAGCATCGTTTTCGCGCACGGCCTCTGGGCTGACGGATCGTGCTTCGGCAAGCTGATCCCGACGCTGCAAGCCGAAGGCCACGAGGTCCTGGCGAGCCAGCACGGGCTCGATTCACTCGCAACCGACGTCGCCTGCGTGACGGCGTGCTTTGGCCGTGTTCCCGGACCCGTGGTCCTCGTCGGCCACTCCTATGGCGGCACACTGATCACGCATGCCGGAACCGATCCGCGGGTCGCCGCGCTGGTCTACATCGCGGCGCTCGCGCCCGCTGCCGACGAAACTTCGCAGAGCCAGATTGCAAAATTTCCGACGACGCAGGTGTTCGGCCACATCGACGCGCCGGCGGGCCGTGTCTGGCTCAAGCCAAGCGGCCTGACGCACTTTGCCGGCGACCTGCCCGAAGCCGAGCAAAAGCTGGTCTACGCAACGCAAGGGGCGCCGGTTGCGGATCTCCTGACCCAAAAGGTCGATGGCACAGCGTGGACCTCGAAGCCGAGCTGGTACATCCTCGCCAGCAAGGACCAGACGGTTCACCCCGATCTGCAACACTTCGTCTCGAAGCGCATGAACGCCACCGTGACCGAAGTGCCTTCGTCCCACGTCCCCATGCTGTCGAAGCCGGATGTGGTGCTGGATGTGATCCGAAAGGCTGCGAATGCGGTCACAGCGAAGTAGCATCAGCTGACATACCATACCGAACCAAGGCAGATGACGTTGTCATTCTTCGGATCAGGTCCGGGCGGCGCAAGACCGCCCGGACCTTTTCTCCATCGCGAAAACGCCATACCGATTTCTGCTTTTTCTAATATCGACTAATCAGATTGTAACAGCGCATATTATTCGTTTGTCAAAATCCTCCTTCTGCGTAGCCTGATCCGCGCCATCGCCCGGCTGCCCGTAAAGGCCGCCCCCGAGAACAGCGAGGCACCGGAGGATTGGATGACGACGACGCTCGACGCATCGGGAATGCCTGCACGTTCGCTGCTGCCCTTCCTTGATCGCGAGCACACGATCGCAAGGCCGGGCTACAGCCGATGGATGGTGCCGCCCGCCGCGCTCTGCGTGCATCTGTGCATCGGGCAGGCCTACGCCTTCAGCGTCTTCAACCTGCCGATGACCAAGCTGCTCGGCGTCACCCAATCGGCATCCGGCGACTGGAAGCTCACCGAGCTCGGCTGGATTTTCTCCATCGCGATGGTTTTCCTCGGACTGTCGGCCGCAGTGTTCGGACGCTGGGTCGAGGAAGGCGGCCCGCGCAAGGCGATGTTCACTGCCGGCGTTGCCTGGGCGAGCGCATTCCTGATCTCGGCCCTCGGCGTCTATCTCCACAATCTCTGGATCATCTATCTCGGCTACGGCGTGATCGGCGGCTGCGCGCTCGGCATCGGCTACATCTCCCCGGTTTCGACGCTCATGAAGTGGTTTCCCGACCGGCCGGGGATGGCCACCGGCATGGCGATCATGGGCTTTGGCGGCGGCGCGCTGATCGCTTCCCCCCTCTCCGTATGGCTGATGAGCAAGTTTGCGACCACGAGCGACGTCGGCGTGCTCGGCGCCTTCATCACGCTCGGCTGTGTCTACTTCGTCTTCATGATGGTCGGCTCCGCCATCGTGCGCGTGCCGGCGCAGGGCTGGAAGCCGGAGGGTTACGTGCCGCCTGCGGCCGCCACCAAGCTGATGACCAGAAACGACGTGTTCGTCTACCAGGCGGTCAAGACGCCGCAGTTCTGGCTGATCTGGATCGTGCTGTTCTGCAACACCACCGCCGGCATCGGCGTGCTCGGCCAGGCCTCAGCGATGAGCCAGGAGATGTTCCCCGGCCATATCACCGCGGTCGCGGCCGCAGGTCTCGTCGGCCTGATGAGCCTGTTCAACATGGGCGGACGTTTCAGCTGGGCCTCGCTATCCGACTTCATCGGACGCAAGAGCACCTATTTCGTCTACATGGTGCTCGGAATCGCCCTCTACGTGACCGTGCCCTATGCCGGCGCGAGCGGCAATGTCGTGCTGTTCGTGCTGTGCTTCCTGATCATCGTCAGCATGTATGGCGGCGGCTTTTCCACCGTTCCGGCCTACCTGCGCGACATGTTCGGCACGCGCTATGTCGGCGCCATCCACGGCATTCTGTTGACGGCCTGGTCGATGGCCGGAATCGCCGGGCCTGTGCTGATCAACTACATCCGCGAATACAACGTCACGCACGGCGTGCCGAAGGCCCAGGCTTACAACACGACCATGTACATCATGGCCGGACTGCTCGTGGTCGGCTTCCTCGCCAATCTCTGCGTCCGTGCCGTCGACAAGCGTCATCACATGAAAGACGAGGACAGTTCAGGACTCGAGGCGGCGCGCGCTGCCTGACGTTCGGACGAACACAAGGAGGCGACCATGACCACGACATCACGGAGCGAAGCGTCATTCTCCCAATCGCTGCTGAGCTGGATCGCCTGGCGGGTATCCCGGACGATGGCGGCGATGCGGCCGGTGCATCGAGCCACCGAGATCGCGGCCGCAGCCGCGGCGAGCAACAATCCCTCGGGGGCCTGACATCATGCAGACCGCTCAGACGGCAAAGACCACCCCGCTGCAATTGGCGCTGGCCTGGAGCTTTGCGGGCATCCCCCTGCTCGCGGGCGTGATCCAGACCCTGCTCAACGCCATGAAGCTGTTTCAGTAGGCGGCGATGCGTCCCACGAACATGCGTGCAACGCTTCTCCGCGGCGCGCGACAGTTGATAACCGACGAAGGCTTCGCCATCACCGTGCTGGCCGCGGTGATCGCCGCCGCGGTTCTCGCCGTCGGCTTCGACGCGACTGCGGACATCGTCATCGCGACGCTCGCACTTGGCGCGGTGACGGCGCTCGCCGAGACCCGCCTGCACCGGCGCGGATAGATCCAGTCGAACGAGCCGTCAGCGGCGCTTGCGCGTGCCACGCGCCGGCGTTTCCGTCACGCGCCGGGTCTGCTCGGCGGCGAGGTCGCGCATGATCGCAATCGCGCTCTGCACGTGGTCGTCGGGCTGGTCGACCGAATAGACGACATAGGCCGGCATCGAGAATTTTGGCGCTCCCACCACCAGGTGCAGCCGCCGCGCCTTCAGCAGCGGCTCGACGATCCGGTGCGCAAAATAGCCGGAGCCGCCGTTGGCGAGAACGTGCTGCAGCCCGAGCCAGCCGATGTTGGCGGTCAGCGCAGGCCCCGCGAAATTGGGAAAGACGGCGCTGTGGCGGGCGTAGAATTCGGGCCCCCAGTCGACATAGACGTAGCCATCCTGCGGCTCCGGATCGCTCCTGGGATTGGTCGACACCAGCACGAGCTGCTCCTCGATCAGCAACTCGACCTTGAGGCCGGGGCGGCTTTGCGGGGTGTACATCACGCCGATGTCGATGCGTCCCTCGACCAGCCCCTGCATCAGTTCGGGCTCAAGGGCACTCTCGGCCCGGATGGAGATCTGAGGATTGGCCTCCTGCATGCGCGGTACCCAAAGCAGCAGGAACTCCTCCCACAGGCCGATGCGGCCGCCGACCACCAGCGCGCCGCTAAAGCCCTTGGGGAGGCCGACATCGTGGCGGGCCTGCTCGACGGTGCGAACAAGCGTCGAGGCGTGGCGCTGAAATTGCCGCCCAGCCACCGTAAGCGTCGCGCCTGCCTTGTTGCGCACGAACAGCGTGCAGCCGAGCAGCTCCTCGAGCGAGTGGATCCGCGTGCTGACGGTGGACTGGCTGACGTGAAGCCGGTCGGCGGCGGTGATGAAATTGCCGGTCGCGACCACGGTCAGGAATGTACGCGCGAGCTCGGTATCCAGGGGCGCACCTCACACATCGACATTGTCGATATGAAAGGCGCTGTCTTGAAGGATGTCAAACAGAAGCAGTGCCGCTCAGCAGCCGAGCTTGTCGGCGACCCCGCCAAAATCCTTGGCGACGATGTCCCAATTGCCGGTCGCCTCGAAATCGACCTTCTGGAGCGGGCCGTATTCGGTTGGCCGCGCCACGAACGCGGTCTTCAGCCCGTTCTTCTGCGCGGCGGCGAGGTCGCCGTTGTGGGCGGCGACCATCATCACCTGCTCCGGCTTGAGGCCGAGCAGGCGCGCGGCGCCGAGATAGGTCTCGGGATCGGGCTTGTAGTGCTCGAACAGCTCGGCCGACATGATGAGGTCCCACGGCAGGCCTGCGAACTTCGCCATGTTGGTGAGCAGCGCGACATTGCCGTTCGACAGCGGCGAGATCACGAATTTCGACTTCAGCCGTGTGAGGCCCGCGACACTGTCGGGCCAGGGATGCAGACGGTGCCAGCCCTTGGTGATGTAGTCGAGGTCGGCCTCGGTCAAACCCTTGATCGCGAACTTCTCGACCAGCTTGTCCAGCGAGCGGCGGTGCAGGACGTCGAGGATGACATAGCCACGTTCGGGGTGCTTGCGCACGTCATCCATGGCGGCCGTGTACATGCCGCGCCAGCCGTCGACCAAAGCGGTCCAGTCGGCGGAGATGCCGCGGCCCTTGCCCCACCACGTGAGGTCGGTGATCAGGCTGGTGCGCCAGTCCACGACGGTGCCGAACACGTCGAAGACCAGGGCTTTGACGGAGGAGAGATCGGACATGTGCGCTTCCTCTTTTGTTGTTCTTGTCATTCCGGGGGGCGCGTCAGCACCAACCCGGAATCCAGAAGTTATGGCGCGAGATTCCGGTTTCTCCGGGCCGCGCGCTTTGCGCGGTCCCGTCGCCCCGGAATGACGAAGCGCGTCAGCCCAGGTAAAACTTCTCCAACTGCCGGTGCTCGGCCTTGATGTAACGCACGGTGCCGGTGACGGAGCGCATCACGACTGTCTCGGTCTCGATCACGCCGTCCTTGCGGAACTTGACGCCAGACAGCAGCGAGCCGGTGGTGACGCCGGTGGCGGCGAACAGGCAGTCGCCGCGCGCCATGTCCTCGATGCCGTAGATCATCTTGGGATCGTTGACGCCCATCTTGGCGGCGCGCTCGCGCTTCTCGTCGGAATCCAGGATCAAGCGGCACTGCATCTGGCCACCGATGCAGCGCAGCGCCACGGCCGCGAGCACGCCTTCCGGCGCGCCGCCGGTGCCGAGATACATGTCGACGCCGGTGTTATCGGGGTCGGCGCAGTGGATCACGCCGGCCACGTCGCCGTCGGTGATGAGGCGGACGGCGGCGCCGGTCGAGCGCACGCTCTCGATGATGCTGGCATGGCGCGGGCGGTCGAGCACGAGAACGGTGATGCCTTCCGGCTGGACACCCTTGGCCTTGGCGAGGCGGCGGACGTTGTCGGCGGGCGAGGCATCAATTTCGACAACACCCTTGTCGTAGCCGGGACCGATCGCGAGCTTCTCCATGTAGACGTCAGGAGCGTGCAGCAGCGTGCCGCCGTCGGCCATCGCCATGGTGGCAATCGAGCCCGGCATGTTCTTGGCGCACAGCGTGGTGCCTTCGAGCGGGTCGACCGCGATGTCGACCTGCGGGCCGGCGTTCATGCCAACCTTCTCGCCGATGAACAACATCGGCGCCTCGTCGCGCTCGCCCTCGCCGATCACGATGGTGCCCTCGATCGGCAGCTTGTTGAGCTCGCGCCGCATGGCGTCCACCGCGGCCTGGTCGGCCGCCTTCTCGTTGCCGTGCCCGCGCAGCCGCGCCGAAGACACCGCCGCCCGCTCCGTCACCCGCACGATCTCCAGCGTGAGGATGCGCTCGAGCAACGCGTGCGGCGGGACTGAAATATGGGTCGACATCGGCTAACTCCTTCGGAACAGTTTTGGACGGAGATCTCCGTCCGCATCAACTCGTAACACCCACAGTTCGTTCGAACCGTGTCCTATTGTTTGAGCATGACCTTGCCGGAAAACCTCTTCACACTTTTCCGGGTCATGCTCAGTTCTTCTCGATCCGGATCACCTGCGGCCGTCCGCTGATCACCTTGTCCTTCTGCACGGCCGCGAGCGCGCGTCGCACGGCGTCCTCGTGCGTCGCATAGGTGATCAGGATGACGGGCACGGGCACCGCCTTGCCGTTCGCCGGCGCAGCGCCGCCGTTGGGATGACGCTGCACGATCGACTCGATCGAAATCTTCTGCTCCGCGAGCCGGGTCGCGATCGCGGCCGCAGTGCCCGGGAAATCGCGCGCCAGCAGGCGGATATAGTAGCCGCCCTCGTGCCGCTCCATCGGCGCTTTCTTGGTGTCGCGCAGATGCGAGATCGGCCGGCCGAACGGATTGGCGCGGATGCCGCGCGCAACGTCGGCGATGTCGGCGACGACGGCGGATGCGGTCGCAGCACCGCCGGCACCGGGGCCGACCAGCGTGATCGGAGGGATGCCCTCGCCATCGATCGTGACTGCATTGGTGACACCCATCACCTGCGCGATCGAGGAGGATTTTGGAACCATGGTCGGATGCACGCGCTGCTCGATGCCCTTGGCGGTGCGAACGGCAACGCCGAGCAACTTGAGCCGGTAACCGAGATCGTCGGCTGCGCGCAGATCTTCCGGCGCGATGGATGAGATACCCTCGACATACACCGCGCTTTGAGCAACTTTCGTGCCGAAAGCGAGGCTGGCGAGAATGGCAAGTTTTTGCGCGGTGTCGTGGCCATCGACGTCGAAGGACGGATTGGCCTCGGCGTAGCCGAGCCGCTGCGCATCCTTGAGGCATTCGGCGAAGGACAGTCCCTCCTGCTCCATCCGCGTCAGGATGTAATTGCAGGTGCCGTTGAGGATGCCGTAGACGCGGGTGACGCCGGTTCCGGCAAGCCCTTCGCGTAACGTTTTGATGACAGGGATCGCGGCGCCGACCGCTGCCTCGAAATTCAGCGCGCCGCCGTGCTTTTCGGCGGCCTTGGCAAGCTTCAGGCCGTGCTTGGCGAGCAGCGCCTTGTTGGCGGTGACGACCGACTTGCCCGCATTCAGTGCCGCTTCGACCGCAGAGAGAGCGGGATCACCGGCGCCGCCCATCAGCTCGACGAAGCAGTCGATGCCGGGATGCGTGGCCAGTGCCATGGGGTCCCTGACCCATTCGATGCCGCGCAGATCGACGCCGCGCTTCTTCGCCTTCGAGCGCGCGGTGACGGCGACGACGCGAATGCCGCGGCCGCTGCGGCCCGCGAGCACGCGGGCCTGGGTCTCGATCAAACGGACAACTTCGGCGCCCACGGTGCCGAGCCCCGCTATGCCCACTTTCAGGGGTGCAACCATGATGCTTTAGAAAACCTGCCGAAGAGAAACTTAACGCCGATTGGCGAGCGGAACGACGTTGTGCAACGTTTCGATGCCGCTTTCAAGGAAGCGGCGCACGCCGCGCGCGGCTTGTCTGATCCGTTGCTCGTTTTCCACCATGGCGATGCGGACATATCCTTCACCGTGCTCGCCGAAGCCGACACCGGGCGAGACCGCGACGCCGGATTTCTCCACCATCAGGGTTGCGAACTGCATGCTGCCGACGCTGCGGAAGGCCTCCGGCAGCGGCACCCATGCGAACATCGAGGCTTCCGGTGGCGGGATCTCCCAGCCGGCGCGGCCGAATGACTCCACCAGCGCGTCGCGGCGCTTGCGGTAGGTGTCGCGCATCTCCTTGATGCAATCGTCGGGGCCGTTCAGCGCGGCGGTCGCGGCGACCTGCACCGGCGTGAAGGCGCCGTAGTCGAGGTAGGATTTGACGCGGGCGAGTGCTGCGATCACGCGGTCGTTGCCGACAGCAAAACCCATACGCCAGCCGGCCATCGAATAGGTCTTCGACATCGAGGTGAACTCGACGGTGACGTCGATCGCACCGGGCACCTGGAGCACCGAAGGCGGCGGGTTGTTCTCGTCGAAATAGACTTCGGCATAGGCGAGGTCGGACAGGATCAGTATCTCGTGCTTCTTCGCGAACGCGACGAGATCCTTGTAGAAGTCGAGGCTCGCGACATAGGCGGTCGGGTTCGAGGGGTAGCAGACGACGAGCGCGAGCGGCTTCGGGATCGAATGCACGATCGCCCGTTCCACCGCCTCGAAGAATTGCGGCGTCGGCTCCGAGGGCACCGAGCGGATCACGCCGCCCGCCATCAGGAAGCCGAAGGCGTGAATCGGGTAGCTCGGGTTCGGGCAGAGGATGACGTCGCCGGGCGCGGTGATCGCCTGCGCCACATTGGCAAAGCCCTCCTTCGAACCGAGTGTCGCGACGACCTGGGTGTCGGGGTTGAGCTTCACGCCGAAGCGGCGGGCGTAATAGGCGGCCTGGGCCCGGCGCAGCCCGGGGATGCCGCGGGAAGCCGAGTAGCGGTCGGTGCGCGGCTTGCCCAGCGTCTCCTTCAGCTTCTCCAGCACATGTGCAGGCGCCGGCAGGTCCGGATTGCCCATGCCGAGGTCGATGATGTCGGCGCCGGCATTCCGCGCGGCCGCCTTGGCCCGGTTGACCTGCTCGAACACGTAAGGCGGAAGGCGGCGGATGCGGTAAAACTCTTCCATGGCTCTCTGGGCTCCGGGCAACCGGTCAGGACAGAATCGACCGGCCATGACAGCCGCTCGGGAAAGCTCTCGCCCCCTCGCGAAAATCGCTCAAAATCAAACGCTTAGAGCAATATTCGACGGCAGGAGCTGAAGTTGTTCGCCCTGACTCTCGGCTGAACTGAGGTCTTTTAGCACGGCATGGCGGGGGCGCCAGCGATTACGCCGCGTTACTTGGCGTCTTTTGCGGCAACGGATTGGCGCTCGCGCGCGGCGGCCAGCTCGGCTTCGATCTTGGCGCGCTGGTCCGGCGGGATGATTGCCTGATCACGATCCGGTGGCAGATCGTGCACCGGAAGGTACGAGCCGGGCTCCCTGGGATGGGCCTGCGCATCAGTAGGGGTATAGTCAGCCAGCTGACTCGAGCAGCCGCCCAAGGCAAGCGCCGCCATCAGCAGCGCGCCACAGATCGGCAGCGACTTTTGCAGGTCCCTCAACGCCAACACTTGGGAAATCCCCTACTCATCCCAACGCAAGGCTGCCGGAACTTAACCCGACAACCTGCCCAAGCTCAAACCATTGCTGCCCACAAATGGTACGAGCGAGAATACTTCCAAGGCCCACTGCGGAAGAGGTGCACGCTGATTGTGACAAAACCAAGGGGCTTTGTCGCAGTGCAGCACATGTTGGAGCTTGTTTAACGCCAAACATGCGAGCTTCGCGGTGACGAATACAGAATGAATCGTTACTGTTCTGCTCATGAGTACCGCCACGACCGACACGCCCAAACCCGAGACGAAGTTCGATGCGGAAGCCTTCGCGATGAATGTCGCGCGGGCGATGGAGAGCGGCGGCAAGGCGCTCGCCGCGTATCTGAAACCACGCGAGAGCGGCGACGTGCAGGATCGGCCGCCCGCCGAGCTGACGGAAGTGGTCAAGGCCTTCACGTCGGTCGCCGAATACTGGCTGGCGGACACATCCCGCGCGTCGGATCTGCAGACCAAGCTCGCCAAGGATTATCTCGACCTCTGGGGCTCGGCGGCGCGCCGCATGGCCGGCCAGGACGCCCCGCCCGCGATCGCGCCCTCGCCGCGCGACAAGCGCTTTGCCGATCCGGAATGGAAGTCGAACCAGTTCTTCGATTTCATGATGCAGCTCTATCTGCTCACGACCAAATGGGCGCAGGAGCTGGTGCGCGACGCCGACGGGCTCGATCCGCAGACCCGCCGCAAGGCGGAGTTCTACATCCAGCAGATCACCAACGCGATCTCGCCGTCCAACTTCGTGCTGACCAATCCGGAAGTGCTGCGCGAGACGGTGGCGAGCAGCGGCGAGAACCTCGCCCGCGGTCTGAAGATGCTGGCCGAGGACATCGCGGCCGGCAAGGGCATGCTGAAGATCCGCCAGTCCAATCCGGACAATCTCGTCGTCGGCGTCAACATGGCGACGACACCGGGCAAGGTGATCTACCAGAACGAGATGATGCAGCTGATCCAGTATTCGCCGACCACGGAGAACGTGCTGCGCACGCCGCTCCTGATCGTGCCGCCCTGGATCAACAAGTTCTACATCCTCGATCTCAAGCCGGAGAAATCCTACATCAAGTGGTGCGTCGACCAGGGCGTCACTGTGTTCGTGATCTCATGGGTCAATCCCGACAAGCGGCTCGGTAACAAGAGCTGGGAAGACTACATGAAGGAAGGCCCGCTCACGGCGATGGACGTGATCGAGAAGGTCACCGGCGAGTTGAAGGTGCACACCGCCGGCTATTGCGTCGGCGGCACCATGCTCGCGACCACGCTGGCCTGGCTCGCCGAGAAGCGCCGCCAGCGCGTGGCGTCGGCGACGTTCTTCGCGGCGCAGGTCGACTTCACCCATGCCGGCGATCTCCTGGTGTTCGTCGACGAAGACCAGATCGCGGCCCTCGAGCAGGACATGAAGGCGGCCGGCGTGCTCGAAGGCTCGAAGATGGCAATGGCCTTCAACATGCTGCGCTCGAACGATCTGATCTGGTCCTATGTCGTCAGCAACTATCTGAAGGGCCAGCAGCCGAGCGCGTTCGACCTCTTGCACTGGAATTCGGATGCGACGCGCATGACCGCGTCGAACCATTCCTACTACCTGCGCAACTGCTATCTGGAGAACCGGCTCTCCACCGGCACGATGGTGCTCGACAACACGCTGCTCGACCTCTCCAAGGTCAAGGTGCCCGTCTACAACCTCGCCACCCGCGAGGACCACATCGCGCCGGCGGAATCGGTGCTGTACGGCTCGCAGTTCTTCGGCGGCCCGGTGAAATATGTGCTGTCCGGCTCGGGCCACATCGCCGGCGTGGTCAACCCGCCCGCCTCGAACAAGTACCAGTACTGGACCAACGACAACGTCAAGGACGTCAACGTCGCCGAGTGGATGAAGGGCGCGGTGGAGCACAAGGGCTCGTGGTGGCCGGACTGGCGGCAATGGCTGGGCGGGCTCGATCCCGAGGAAGTCCCGGCGCGCGTGGTCGGCAGCGAGGCCCTGCCCGCGATCGAGGACGCGCCCGGCAGCTATGTCAGGGTTCGCGCCTAGCGGGATTTCTTTGCGCATGGCGCAATCCTGCGCGCTTGTATAATCTCGCGTTCAACACAGCGACGACAGAGGGGACCGGGTTATGACGCGCGAATTGTTCTGGCTGACACTGACGGTGATCCTGACCGGGATCCTCTGGATTCCCTACACCATCAACCGCTGCCAGGTTCGGGGGCTCAGTGGCGCCTTGGCCAATCCCTCGCGCGCCGACAAGCCGCAGGCTGAGTGGGCGAACCGCCTGATGTTCGCGCATGACAACGCGGTCGAGAACCTCGTGCTCTTCGCGCCGCTGGTGCTGATCCTGAACGCGATCGACTATTCCTCGAAATGGACCGTGCTCGCCTGCGCGGTCTATTTCTGGTCGCGCGTCGCACATCTGATCGTCTACGCGCTCGGCATCCCGGTATTCCGCACGCTGGCCTTCACCGTCGGCTTCCTCGCCCAGGCCGTGCTGGCACTGGCGATCTTCAAGGTGCTCTAGAAATCGGGTCTCTTAGGGATCAGGCCCTGCGTACGACGAGGTTCAGCATGTTGGCTGGCGTCTCGTCGAAACTCTGGATCACGTTGGTGTCCGACGACAGCGTGATCCACGAACCTGCGCTGGCGTAAGTCATCTCGAGCCACTCCCGCGAGACGCAGCTGTAGTAGCGCCCGAGGCTGTCGCGGCCATCGTCCTCACCATCTTGTAGCTGGCGTAGAACACGCCTGATGGCTTGAGCGCACGGTGGATCTTTCCAAGGATGCCGGCGAGTTCGTCGCGTGGCACATGCAGCAGACAGGCGCTCGCCCAGACGCCGTCATAGGCCTCGTGCGCATCCAGCTGGTCGAACCGCATCGCCTCGACGGGATGACCAAGCCGGCGCGAGGCGATCTCGGCCATTTCGGGCGAGCCATCGGTCGCACGCACTGAAAAACCTTCGGCGAGCATCACTGCGGAATGATTGCCGGCACCGCAACCGAGCTCGAGGATCGCGCCTCCCGGCGGCAGCAGGGCGAGAAAGCCCCGCAACCGCGTCGATGCGGCCTTCGCCCAGCCGGCATAGGCCTTGGCGTTCTGCCGGTAGAATTGCAAGGTCGCTTCGTCCACCGCAGTACCTCGTGTCATGGAAACAGCGCGATCTGCTCCAACCCCGCCGTCTCGGGCAGCCCGAACATCAGGTTCATGTTCTGGATCGCCTGCCCGGCCGAACCCTTCACCAGATTGTCGAGCGTGGAAATCACGATCGCCCGGTTCTTGATGCGGTCGGCGACGACGCCGATCTGCACATAGTTGGAGCCGCGCACATTCTGGGTCTGCGGCAGCACGCCCTTCCTGGCGACATGCACGAAGGGCTCGTTGGCATAAGCCTGCTCCAGCGCGCTTCGCAGATCGTCCGGCGTCGCGCCGTTGAGCTTGACGTAGGAGGTGCAGAGTTCGCCGCGCGCCATCGGAATAAGATGCGGCGTGAAGTTGATCGTCACTGCGGAACCGGCGGCGACGCCGATCTCCTGCTCGATCTCGGGCGCGTGCCGGTGGGTGCCGACCGAATAGGGCGACAGCCCCTCGCCCGCCTCGCTGAACAACGTGTTCTGTTTCAGCCCGCGGCCGGCTCCGGTGACGCCCGATTTCGCGTCGATGACGATGTCGTCGACGTCGATCAGCTTGGCTTTCGCAAGCGGCACCAGCGCGAGCAGCGCCGCCGTGGGATAGCAGCCGGGACAGGCGACCAGCCGCGCCGACGTGATCTTCTCGCGATAGAATTCGGTGAGACCGTAGACCGCTTCGCCCTGCAGTTCGAGCGCCCGGTGCTCATGGCCGTACCATTGCGCATAGGTGCTCTTGTCCCGCAGCCTGAAATCGGCGGACATGTCGAGGACCTTGATTTTGGGATTTGCCTTGAGGACCGCGACGATGATTTCCTGCGTGGTGCCGTGCGGCAGTCCGCAGAACACCGCATCGAGCTTGCTCCAGTCGACCTTTTCCCATTCCACGAGTTTCGGCAGGTCCAGCATGAAAAAATGCGGAAACACGTCGCCCATCGACTTGCCGGCATGGGTGTTGGCGGTGAGCGCGACGATCTCGGCATTCGGATGCCGGGCCAACAGGCGCACCGCATCGGCCCCGGTGTAACCGGAGGCGCCGAGAATGCCGATCTTCTTCGAGCTAATCACGCGTACCTTTCAGGCGTCATTTGATCGTCTTGCCGGGGTCGAAAGTCGCAGCGTCGCTTCGTCCACCGGGCTGGCCTCCCGAGCAACGTTCGATCAGCTATTGTCGGCAAGCCCCAGCATCAGCCGCATGTTCTGCACGGCCGCACCCGAGGCGCCCTTGCCGAGATTGTCGAGCCGCGCGACCAGCACTGCCTGGTGATATTTGTCGCTGGCGAAGACGTGGAGCTCGAGCGTGTTGGTCTCGTTGAGCGCCTCCGGCTCGAGCTTGCCGCCCTTGGTCGCCTCGTTCTGGAGCGGCATCACCGAGACATATTTCGAGCCGGCGTAACGCTTGGCCAGCGCGGCCTGAAGGTCCGCACCGCCAGGCTTGCCCGGCAGCGCGTCGAGCTGGAGCGGCACCGAGACCAGCATGCCCTGCCGGTAGTTGGCGACCGAGGGAATGAAGATCGGCCGCCGCGTCAGTTTCGAATAGAGCTGCATCTCCGGCAGATGCTTGTGCTCGAAGCCGAGGCCGTAGAGCTCGAAGGACGGCGCGCTGCCGTCTTCGAAGCTCGCGATCATCGACTTGCCGCCGCCGGAATAGCCGCTCACCGCGTTGACGGTGACGGGATAATCGGGCGGCAACAGACCGGCATCGACGATTGGCCGCAGCAGCGCGATCGCACCGGTCGGATAGCAGCCGGGATTGGAGACCTTCTTCGCGGCCTTGATCTTGCCGGCCTGGTCCGGCGTCAGCTCCGGAAAGCCGTAGGCCCAGTCGGGCGCGACCCGGTAGGCGGTGGAAGCGTCAAGCACCTTCGGCCCTGCGGTGCTCATGCTGTCGACCAGCGCCACTGTTTCCTTCGCGGCATCGTCAGGCAGGCAGAGGATGACGAGATCCACCTCCTCCATCAGCGCCTTCTTAGCCGCGGGGTCCTTGCGCTTGTCGTCGGCGATCGTCTTCACCGTGACGTCGCTCTGGAGCTTCAGCCGCTCGTTGATGCCGAGCCCGGTGGTGCCGGAGCCGCCGTCGACGAAGACGGTGGCGGGCTTCTTGGCCGCGCCGGTGGTCGGGGCCTTGGTGGTTTCGGTGAGGCTCATGGCGCGCTCCTTTCGAGCATGTTGGTTTCGTTCGCGAAGGCCTCCGGCCTCACGTCCTGCATCAATTGTGCAATCTCTCTGGCGTCGGCTTCGGGTTGCGCACCGAGCGCGTTGGCGATCGCGGTGTAGTCCGCGTCCGATTTGTGCTGGTTGAGCTTGAAGCTGCCTTCGACTTCTTCAACCGTCATGACCAGACCCACGATCCCCTTCTTCAACGCTTCCAGCCGGCCTGCCGTCATCTTCGCCGATGTCCACGGCGCTTTCGGCAACAGCCAGCTCTCGAACTTGTCGCTCAGCGTGTCGATCTGCACCGCCAGCTGATCGTCCGACAAGAGGCGCACCGGCCCGCTCAGATGCACCGACTGGTAGAGCCAGGTCGGCACCTGATCCGGCGAGACGTACCAGTCGGGCGATACATAGGCATCGGGGCCGTTGACCGCGAGCAGCCAGGAGGTCGCGCCATCCGCCAGCTTTAGCAGCGGATTGTGACGGGCGACATGAAAGGCGGCCTGCGGCGTGCCGTCAGCGGCGTAAGTCAGGTAGAACGGCAGTGGCGAGGCGACCGGCTTGTGGCCGTCGAAGGCGCACATCGTGCCGAAGCCGCGCTCCTCGGCGAATTTCAGGCTTGCGGCGCGGTCCTGCTTGAAAAAGGGTGGCGTGTACATCGTGGTCTCCTGCTGGGCCTCCTCCGGGGGGCCGCCGGATCAGATCGCGCTGACAGGAGAGAGAATGCCGCGGATCGGATCCAGCGGCAAAGACGATGATCTCAAACGCGATCGACCGCCCAAACCGCTAAAGAGCGGCGGCGGCGACGGGCGAACAGGATGGTCGCGGCGTTGATCATGGCGCGCGGCTATAAGGCCAGAGGGTTCCAGGGTCAAGTCCAAATCGACGGGGCGCGATGGCAGGATGCCGCACGGATGTCATCGGGTGGCAGCGGAATTTCTCCTAAGTTTGGGGGTTCCCGAGAAAGAAAGGCGCCACAACCCCGCCGGTTCGCGCCTTTCGTTCGCAACCCAGCCCCAGGACATCGCCATGACCGAGATCACCCGTCGCGCAACGCTAGCCGGCGCCGCCGCCTCGGCGCTCCTGCCCTTCGTGAAGACCTCGCCCGCGAGCGCCGCCGCGCCCCCGGCAGCGACCCAGAATGCGAGCTTCTACCGCTACAATGTCGGCACCCACCAGATCACCGTGGTCTGCGACGGCGTCGCGACCGTGAACCTGACGGACAATTACGCGGCCGGCGCCAGCAAGGACGACATCAACAAGATCTTCGCCGAGAACCATC
Organism: Bradyrhizobium sp. LA6.1; assembly: GCF_040547805.1. Classification (NCBI taxonomy): domain Bacteria; kingdom Pseudomonadati; phylum Pseudomonadota; class Alphaproteobacteria; order Hyphomicrobiales; family Nitrobacteraceae; genus Bradyrhizobium; species Bradyrhizobium sp. LA6.1. Next base: position 49,199 of record NZ_JBEPQK010000017.1, read on the forward strand.
TGCCGACCGACAAGGTCACCCACACCTTCAATCCGGTCGTCGTCAACACCGGGCCGAAGCTCGTCGTGATCGATACCGGTCTCGGGCCCGACCAGTTCACGCAGACCAAGGGCAAGGTCGGCCAGTTCCACAACAACCTTGCGGCGGCCAGCATCGACCGCGCGGCAGTCGACACCGTCATCATCTCGCACTTCCACGGCGATCACATCAACGGCCTGCTCGCGGCCGAGAACAAGCCGGCCTTCCCCAACGCCGAGATCATGGTTCCGGCAGTGGAATGGAAGTTCTGGATGGACGACGGCGAGATGAGCAAGGGGACCGGCAATCCGATCCTTGAGAGCAACTTCAAGAATATCCGCCGCGTGTTCGATGCGCTCGGCCGCAAGGTCACGCAATACGAGTCCGGCAAGGAAGTCGCGCCCGGCATCACCTCGGTGGCGAGCCCGGGCCACACGCCGGGACACAACTCCTTCATCGTCGCGTCCGGAGCGGAAAAGGTACTTGTGCAGGTCGACATCACCGCGGGCGCAGCGTTCCTGTTCGTGAAGCACCCCGAATGGAACATCGCCTCCGACGTCGACAAGCCGCTGGCGCAACAGACGCGGCGGAAGCTCTACGACATGGCGATTGCCGAGAAGATGCCGATCCAGGCCTTCCATGCCGCCTTCCCCGGTCTCGTCCGCGTCGAGAAGGAGAAGGATGGTTCGGGCTATCGCTGGATTCCGTCGATCTGGAACGCCTCGCTTTAGGCTCTGCCGTATCCGCTGACCGGGCGGCCGAGCTGCCCGGTCAGATCACGCGCCAGATCCATTCCATGATCTTCGCGATCACGTCACCGAACAGCAGCAGCGCCGCGGACCAGACCAGCGCCGAGATGAAATTGGCGGCCTGAAAACTCCAATACGGCATCTCGAAAATGCCAGCTGCGAGCGGCACCGAGGCGCGCAAGGGGCCGAAGAAGCGGCCGATGAAGATGCTGGGCACGCCCCAGCTCCGCACGAAGGCTTCGCCCCTGGGCAGCAGTTCCGGATAGCGCGAGAGCGGCCACATCTGCGCGACCTGCTCTTTGTAGCGATAGCCGAACCAGTAGGAGACCCAGTCGCCGAGCGCAGCACCGATGCCGCCGGCGATCCAGACCGGATAGAAGCTGATGCCGCTCGCGCCGATCAGCGCGCCGATCGCAACCAGCGCTCCCCAGGCCGGGATCAGCAGCGAGATGAAGGCCAGCGACTCCCCGAAGGCGAGCAGGAACACGATCGGGGCCGCCCAGGCCTGGTGAGCGCGCACGAAATCGGCCAGCGCGTGCGCGTACTGCTCCATTCCAGATTGCCTTCCCGCCCCGTCACGGTCCTGTCAGATAAAAGGACTGGTAAGCCAAGGACTTGTGTGACATCAAGTCACAAAGCCGGGCCTGAGCCGGGCCCAGGTGTCAAATTGCCGGGAATTGGTGGGGCCTGCGGCGTAAAATCGCCGGGATTGGCTCCCACCCACACCCGCCGGGCGGACCTGCGGTGACCTTTGCAGGCCAGCCGTGGCATAGTCGGCCCAACCGATTCGCCGCCATCGCGGCCATCAAAGTGCATCAAAATATATGTCCAAGCAGTTGAAGCCAAAAGCAAAAGACGATTTTTTCGGCGGCGATGAGCCGAAGTCGCGTGCGCCCGCCAAGGCGGCTTCGCGCGGAACCGGCGGCGAAGCCGACTACACTGCGGCCGATATCGAGGTGCTCGAAGGCCTGGAACCGGTGCGCCGCCGGCCCGGCATGTATATCGGCGGCACCGATGAGAAGGCGCTGCATCACCTCTTCGCCGAAGTCATCGACAACTCGATGGACGAGGCGCTGGCCGGGCACGCGACCTTCATCGGAGTCGAGCTCAGCGCCGACGGGTTCCTGACCGTCACCGACAACGGCCGCGGCATCCCGATCGATCCGCATCCGAAGTTTCCGAAGAAGTCGGCGCTCGAAGTCATCATGTGCACGCTGCATTCGGGCGGCAAGTTCGACTCCAAGGTCTACGAGACTTCCGGCGGTCTGCACGGTGTCGGCATCTCCGTGGTGAACGCCCTCTCCTCGCTGCTTGAGGTCGAGGTCGCGCGCAGCCAGAAGCTCTACCGCATGACGTTCGAGCGCGGGCACCCGAAGGGCAAGCTCGAGGATCTCGGCAAGATCAACAACCGCCGCGGCACCCGCGTGCGCTTCAAGCCCGACACCGACATCTTCGGCGCCAAGGCCGCATTCAAGCCGCAGCGCCTGTTCAAGATGACGCGCTCGAAGGCCTATCTGTTCGGCGGCGTCGAGATCCGCTGGAATTGCGCACCCGAGCTCTTGAAGGGCGTCGAGGATGTGCCGGCGGAAGCGACCTTCCACTTCCCCGGCGGCCTCAAGGATTACCTCGCCGCTGCGATCCACGCCGACACCTTGGTGCATCCCGACATCTTCTCGGGCAAATCGGGCCGCAACGGCGCGCATGGCGCCTGCGAATGGGCTGTCGCCTGGACCGCGGATGCCGACGGCTTCCTGTCGTCCTACACCAACACCGTGCCGACGCCCGATGGCGGCACGCACGAATCCGGCCTGCGCAGCGCGCTGCTGCGCGGCCTGAAGGATCACGCCGAGCGCGTCGGTCAGGGCAAGCGCGCGTCATCCATTACGTCGGAAGACGTGATGGTGGGCGCGGCCGTGATGCTGTCGGTGTTCGTGCGCGAGCCTGAATTCCAGGGCCAGACCAAGGATCGTCTCGCCACCGCCGAAGCACAGCGCATCGTCGAACAGGCGATGAAGGATCCGTTCGACCACTGGCTGTCGGGCAATCCGAACATGGCCAACCGGCTGCTCGACTTCGTGATCGATCGGGCCGAGGAGCGGCTGCGCCGTCGCCAGGAAAAGGAAACGGCACGCAAGACCGCCGGCAAGAAGCTGCGCCTGCCCGGCAAGCTCGCCGACTGCACCGATGCCGGCACCGACGGCTCCGAGCTCTTCATCGTCGAGGGTGACTCGGCAGGCGGCAGCGCCAAGCAGGCCCGTGATCGCAAGACGCAAGCGGTGCTGCCGCTGCGCGGCAAGATCCTCAACGTCGCCTCGGCCGGCAAGGACAAGCTGACGGCGAACACGCAGCTCTCCGACCTCGTGCAGGCGATCGGCTGCGGCCAGCTTTTGCAATATCGCGAAGAGGATCTGCGCTATCAGCGCATCATCATCATGACCGACGCCGACGTCGACGGCGCCCACATCGCCTCGCTCCTGATCACCTTCTTCTACCGGCAGATGCCGCGGCTGATCGACGAGGGCCACCTCTTCCTCGCGGTGCCGCCGCTCTACAAGCTGACCCATGGCTCGAAGTCCGTCTACGCACGCGACGACAAGCACAAGGAGACGCTGCTCAAGAGCGAGTTCAACGCCAACGCCAAGGTCGAGGTAAACCGCTTCAAAGGCCTTGGTGAGATGATGCCGGCGCAGCTCAAGGAAACCACCATGGATCCGCGCAAGCGGACGCTGCTCAAGGTGGTGCTGCTCGCCGACGACCGCGACACCACGGCGGATTCGGTGGAGCGCCTGATGGGCACCAAGGCCGAGGCGCGCTTCGCGTTCATCTCGGACAAGGCGGAGTTTGCGAGCGAGGAGCTGCTGGACGTCTGAGGCAGTCTTCCGACGTCACGCACAAAGTCCCGGCCTCGGCCGGGGCTTTTTTGTTTGCGGCTGCTCGCGGAGGCGCCCGACCAGACCGCGTCCGCTACCCGACTCATCTTGGGGCGGAACGACTCGGCCAACGACTCACCGGCGCCAAGGCTGAGGCAGGATTGCTACCATTTCGGACAGAGCCGGATTTACTAACGAGAAGTTACCGAAATTCGATCTTCGGAAAATGGCGCAACATATTGTAATAATAGCGCTATTTTTGATTTCGGCGATCACGCCCGGAATCCTCGCCGAGCGGCGTTTCCCGGCGACTGTGCCTGTCCGGCAACAGCATTTCGGTGGAAAGCGGCTATAGTCCGGGCATCAGATCACTCGGACTTCAGTGCGCTCGCGCCTGCCGGACAGACCAAAGCTTGGGGATTTTAACATGAAGAAGATTTTGCTCGCACTGACCGCGGTTGCCGCGATGACCGGTTCGGCGTCGGCGGCCGACCTGGCCGCCCGTCCCTACGTGAAGGCTCCGATGCCGGCGCCCGTCGCCAATTGGACCGGCTTCTACATCTTCGGCGGTGGCGGTGGCGGCCTCTCGAATGCCGATCAATCGATTGTCGACACTGTCAGCGGCACCCCGCTGACGATCACCCAGCGCCAGGGTGGCTCGGGCTGGTTCGGCACCGTGGGCGCCGGTTACGACTGGCAGTTCAGCGGCACCTGGGTCGCCGGTGTGTTCGCTGACGGTCAGTTCGGCAGCATCCGCGCCACCATCCAGGATCCGGGCAACAATATCACGGGCAACCAGAAGCTGGAAACCTCCTGGGCCGCTGGTGTGCGCCTCGGCTGGCTGGCCGCTCCGAACGTTCTCACCTACGTCAACGGCGGTTACTCGGGCGCCCACTTCGGCCAGACCAACTTCACTGACCTCGCTGGCGTCCCGGTCGGTGCCCACCTCAACAGCTACAACCGCAACGGCTGGTTCATCGGTGGCGGCGTCGAGAACAGCCTGAACTTCTTCGGCATCAGCTCGCCCGGCTGGTTCATGAAGACCGAGTATCGTTCGGCCTTCTACAACGCCAAGACCCAGGACGAGCTGTTCGACGTCAGCAATCTCCCGGTCGGCCAGAGCATCCGCGCCAACAGCTGGAACCAGACGATCTCGACCTCGCTGGTCTACCGCTTCAACTGGACCGGTCCGGTCGTCGCGAAGTACTGATCTGATCTGAAATTCAGACGTCAAAGCCCCGGCATTGTCCGGGGCTTTTTCGTTGCGGCTTCTGTTTTGCGGAGTTCAAGGCTCGATACATCGAGAGCTCCGGTGCACGGTGCCCCCAGCAGGTCGTGCCAGTCCGGAGGCGTCGCCTGAAGCTCTGCGTTCCCGATTCATATGTACCTGACCGGCAACAGCTTTTTGGCTGGAACCGCCTATAGCTTGGTCATCCGATGACTCGAAGTTCAGCGCGCTCGCGCCGAACAGACCAAGGTTGGGATTTTATCATGAAGACGTTTTTGCTCGCTCTGACGGCAATGGCGGCGATGACCGGTTCGGCCGCGGCGGCTGATCTTGGGGCCCGCCCTTATGTGAAGGCTCAGGCGCCAGTCCAAAGCTGGACCGGCTTCTACATCTTCGGCGGCGGCGGCGGCGGTCTGTGGTCCGCTGACAGCAACGTTCAGAGCACCGGTGTTGCCGGAGGGTTCGGTGCCTTCGCACCTGCGGGCACCGCTATAACCCGCGATACGCGCCTGGGTGGCAGCGGCTGGTTTGGAACCGTCGGCGCCGGTTACGATTGGCAATTCAACGGCCGTTGGGTGGCCGGCGTGTTCGCCGACGGACAGTTCGGTGACATCAGTGGCTCGCTGACCGACCCCGCCTTCTGGCAGACGGAAGGCCGCCAAAAGCTTCGCACCAGCTACACGGCCGGCGCGCGGCTAGGCTATCTCGTTGCGCCCAATGTCCTGTCCTACGTCAACGCCGGTTACTCGGGTTCGGAATGGTCGGGCACGTCTCAGACGTTTCTGGGTGTGGGACCGGGCGCCAGTACCGCGACGCAGACGACCACAGGCTCCTTCCACCGCGATGGCTTTTTCGTTGGCGGTGGCGTCGAGAACAACCTCGACATTTTCGGAATTGCTGCGCCCGGCTGGTTCATGAAAACCGAATACCGCTCAGCGTACTATGACCGCATTTCCCGGCCCACGACGTTTGCTCCGGGCAATGACTTCGGCGCGCCGGCGGTGGGTCTGACGGGCACCGCAATTACCTTCAAGCCCTGGGTCCAGACCATCAGCACGTCGCTGGTCTACCGCTTCAACTGAAACGGCCCCACTCCTGAGACAAGTCCCGATCCAGTCTGGATATCGGACGTCAAAGCCCCGGCATCGTTCGGGGCTTTTTCGTTGCCGAATTGTCAGCGGCCGACGCTCGCGGCCAGAGACCGGTACGTCTCTCCAAGCCGGTTCGATCCCCGCCCAGTCGGCCTCGGTGATCGCCTCGCTCCGCGCTTCGCGAAACGCCATGGCGTCCGCCCGCGCGATGCCGAACTGCCTGATGCCGGAATCGTCCGCGCTCTTGCCGTAGGGTCAGCGCCACCACGCGTGCGATGGTGAGGCCCTAGTCGCGCGGGTCCACCGCCTCGCGCCGCGCCTGCCACCAGTCAAGCTCGAGACGGGCGGCCTCGTGCGCGTCGGACGACACTGGCGCGGCCGATGCAAAATCCCGGTAGTATCCAACGAGCGCTGGCAGGGCCGCATCGGCCTCCCGGCGTGATCGCGTCGGCTGGAACGTCCTGGCGGCCCCGGCGGCGCCGAGCGCGATCTGCAAGCTTCCTAGCGGTGAAAAGCCGAACTGCGTCCGCGTCGATTCGTAGAGATGGTGGAACAGCGCGGCATAGCGCTTGTCGTAATAGTCGCGCCACATCGCGGTCTCGAGCCGCGCCATCTCGGCCGGATCGAACGCCCGCAGATCCGCACGCCGTGGAATGACGGCATAGGCCGCCACCAGTGCGGCCGCAGCCGCGATGCCAAGGGTGCTACCAAGGATCATCTTCCGCACGGACATGGATCCTCCCAGCGGCCCTGCATCCGCAGCCATTGTATCCAAACCGAAGCTACGGCTAGTCTGGCGGGAAGTTTTCGTGACAAGCGGCGATCGTTGATGCCGTAGGCCACGACAGAAGCAAACCAACGGGGAGGAATGCATGCGCAGATTTCTGCTGATCGCAGGCCTGTTTGCCCTCGCCGTCGGGCTGCTCTGGATCGGACAGGGAACGGGCACCGTCGCCTGGCCGCGGTCGAGCTTCATGGTCAACCAGTTGCAATGGGCCGGCTATGGCGCAGCCATGGCCGGCTTCGGACTGGTCCTGATCTGGCAGAGCAACCAATAGAAGAAACCAGGGAATACAAATATGACATCCAACCGGTTCGATCTCCGCGGCAAAGTCGCGATCGTCACAGGGGGCAATGGCGGCATCGGTCTTGGCCTCGCCCACGGACTCGCCGATGCCGGCGCCGATATCGCCGTGGTCGCACGTAACGAAACCAAGTCGGCCGCTGCCGTTGCCGATCTCAGAGAGCGCGGCGTGAAGGCGATTGCCGTCACCACCGACGTCACCGACAAGGCGGCGGTCGCGGCCATGATCGACCGCGTCGTCAAGGAGCTCGGCCGGATCGACATCCTCATCAACAATGCCGGCATGAGCATCCGCAAGCCGCCGCACGAGCTCGAGCTCGACGAGTGGAACAAGGTGATCGACACCAACCTCACCAGCGCTTTCGTGTGCTCGAAGCTGGCCTATCCGGCGCTGAAGGCGTCGGGCAACGGCAAGGTGATCAATATCGGCTCGATGATGTCGATCTTCGGCGCGAGCTTCGCCACCGCCTATGCGGCAAGCAAGGGCGGCATCGTGCAGTACACGCGCGCGTGCGCCAATGCGTGGGCGCCCGACAACATCCAGGTCAACGCCATCCTGCCGGGCTGGATCGACACCGACCTCACCCGCGGCGCGCGGCAGCAGGTCTCGGGACTGCATGAGCGCGTGCTGGCGCGCACGCCCGCGGGACGCTGGGGCGATATCGACGACTTCGCCGGCATCGCCGTGTTCCTCGCCTCGCCCGCCTCGAACTTCGTCACGGGCACTGCGATCCCCGTCGACGGTGGATTCTCCGTGATGGCGTAAGCTTGCCCCGCGGTCGACGAAAAAGCCCCGGCAGATGCCGGGGCTTTGAAAGCTCTCACGTTCGGAGAGATCAGTACCTTGCGACGACGGCCGAGGGACTGAAGCGGTAGTTCACGCCGACGCGCACCGCATCAACGACATGACTGAAACGATACGTCGCGGAGTCCGTGGGGGCAGAAATAGGCAAGTGCTATTTACCTACTGCACCCTTATGCACCGTCACGGTCAGTTTCCGGAGATGACCATCCGCTGCGCCGTCCCGCCCGTGGCGACAACGACGCGCGAATCGGCAGAAAAAAGCCCCGGACGGAGCCGGGGCTTTCAGTTGTTGGCAGTACTTTTTTAGCTTCGGTCGTTTGTTGACGTGCTCAGTAGCGCGCGATGACCGGTGCGTCGAACTTGTAGCTCGCGCGCACGACGGCCCACTGGATGTCGCGCGGCTTGGCATCGAAGGTGTAGTTACCCGAGGTGCCGCCGAGCTGATAGGTCTGGCTGCCGAAGGCCGCGTAGTTGTATTCGAGGCCGACGATCCAGTTGCGGGTGATGCCGTATTCCCAGCCGGCGCCGACGGTCCAGCCGTTGGCCCAGTGGGTCTGACCGCCCGAGCCCGTCGAGGGCGCAACGGTGTCGCTGACGTTGAGACGGTTGTTCACGCCGGCATAGCCGCCCTTGATGTAGAACAAATTGTTCTGCACGGCGAAGCCGGCGCGGCCGACGACGGTCGCTAGCACGTTGGCGCGCCAGGTGAAGATGTCGTCAGCGGCGCCGAAGGCGGTGTTGACGACCGTACCCTTGTTGTCGAGGCCGGAGATCGTGCCTTCCATGCCGAACACGTAGTTGTTGGCCTGCCAGTTGTAGCCGATCTGAGCACCGCCCATGATGCCGGCGCCACGCTGGCGATAGCCCTGGCCCGGAACGAGATCGCCGAACGGCGCGCCGGTCCCGTTGTTGATGAACTGCTCGTTGGTCCATGCGCCACCGATGTGGCCGCCGACATAGAAACCGGTCCAGTTGAACAGCGGCTCCGCATAGGCGGGCGCCTTCATGTAGCGCGCACCGAGATCGGCGGCTGAAGCGGCGCCGGTCGAAACCAGAGCGGTCGTGCAGGCGAAGGCGGCAATCAATTTGTTACGCATGGTACACCCCGTGTCCTTTGATGGGTGCACGGTCACACGCAGGTCTTACTCAAATTTGAATCAAGAAAGTTAAGACGCCGGATTGGCAAGCGGCGCGACGTGAATCCGTTTGCGCTGTTGCGCGCACGCAACGCGCGGCGCGCGATTTAACGCCGCGTTATCCCTACCGACCTCCTGCACTACGACGCCGGCGCGGCCTTGGATTGCACGTGCTCGGGCCGCACGCCGAGCGCAATCAGGCGCGCCGGAATACCCTGGAGCCATGGCAGCGCAGTGATCAGGCGCACGACCAGCGGCACCTTCAGCGGCCGCTCGCCGCCCTGCAGGGCGCCGCTGATGATGTTGTTCTGCACGATCACCTGCATGCGCTGCGTCATCCTCACCGGGAATTCGCGGCGTCGGCGCACGGCATCGAGTTCATTCTCGGTTGGGCAGCCCTGCCGAAGCTTGTCGGCCAGCAAATTGGCGGTCGCAACTGCATCCTGCACAGCGAGATTGACACCGACGCCGCCGACCGGCGACATCGCATGCGCGGCATCGCCGATGAGAAGCAGGCCCGGCCGCGTCCAGCGCGCCAGGCGGTTGATCGCGACGGTGAGCAGCTTGACGTCGTCAAAGCTCTTCACATCGGCAATGCCGGATCGAAGGATCGGCGCCATGCGCACGACGTCGTCGAGCAGCGCCTGCAATCCCCTCGCCTTCACCGCCTCGTATTGTCCCTTCGCGATGACATAGGCGCACTGCCAATAGTCGCCGCGGTCGAACGTGACCATCATCTTTCCGGGCTCGACGCGCGCGAACAGGTTCTCGGTCTCGTCCGCCTTGCGGCCGACTCGGAACCACAGCACGTCCATCGGCGCGCCGATCTCCTCGACGCGGAGCCCCGCACGTTCGCGCACCGTCGAATGCCGGCCATCGCAGGCAACGGTGAGATCGGCTTCGATGTCGATCGGCCCATCCGGCGTCATCGCACGCACGCCGGCGACGGTCTCGCCGCGGCGGATCAGATCGACGGCCTCCGTATTCATCATCACCTTGAGCGAGGCGAAGCGCTGGCCGGCCTCGCGCAGGAAATTCAGGAAGTCCCATTGCGGCATGAAGGCAATGAACGGGTACTTGGTGCGGAGCCGGCGGAGATCGGCAATCCGCACGGGCGTGCCGCCAAACAGGCCGTCCATCATCTGCAGGCGCTGGTGCGGCAGCTTCAGGAACCCATCGATCAGGCCGAGCTCGTCCATCACCTGGAGCGTCGAGGGATGCACGGTGTCGCCGCGAAAGTCGCGGAAGAAATCCGCATGCTTCTCCAGCACCACGACGTCGATGCCGGCGCGTCCCAGGAGATAGCCGAGCATCATGCCGGCCGGCCCGCCGCCGACGATGCAACATCGGGCTCTCACGGAGTGACGAACGGTGTGCTCTGGGGTATCAGATTCCGTCATCAACTCCTCGCTTACAACTTTAGTACTCTGTGCGGTGCAACAAGCCGGAATTGGTTTGCCGCAATGCCGAATGGCCGGTAGCGTTGCTGATAATTTCGATTGATTTCAGGATGATCCCGCGTTGCGCACCATACTGATAGTGCTTGGCATCTGGCTGCTGATCAACGTGCTTTTCGTCGTGATCATGCTGCCGCCGCGCAAGCCGCGGAAGCCGGATCCTCAGGAGGCGGGCACGCTCGCGCCGGCACGGATCGACCAGAACGGCTATCCGTTCGAGGAACAGGAGAAGGTCCTGCTTCGCCATGTGGTCATCTCGATCGCCATGGGGACGTTCTTCTCGCTTGCGCCGCCCTTGATGGAAGCGATCGACGCCATCAAGCGCTACATCGGGAAGCGTCGCGGCTAGTTTCCCGCGCCAACTGCGCTCGCCGCCCAACAATGGCAGACCGCTCAGTTGTTGCTGCGGTTCGCGGCCCGAAAACTCTTGATTTCCGACACGCTGCCATCGCGGTAGGTCAGTTCCACCGAGACGAACTGGGTAGCCGGGGCAAGCTTCATGTAGAGCGGCATGCCGGCACTGATCGCGCTGGGATCGCGCATGTCGCAGCCCGGCATCTTCAACACCTGGTTCGGAACGGCGGTGTCGATGCCGATGCGCACCTCGCGGATGGCGCAGCGGTAGGACACGAGGTGCGTGTAGTAGACGAGCAGCCCATTGAACTCGCGGAATGACAGCCAGCTCGTCGCTGTCATGTCGAGGATCTTGCGCTGGTCGCGGATCAGCGCGGCCTCGGGATCGAACCTGATCGGGAATGGCCCCTGCATGTCGCCGGACTGATCGACATAGCGGACCTCGATGGTGCCGGCCTGCGCATCCGGCGGCAATTCGATCGACGGGTTCGGCATCCGCTTGCGCGTGCGCGGATCGAGCGTGTCGATGAAGCCGGTCTCGCGGAAATCGCCATTGCCGGCCATGCGCCAGGAAATGCCGAGCGTCGGATCGGCGAAGGAGAACACCACGCTCCAGCCGCCATTGTGCCGCGAGAAGCTGGCGATCGGCGCGTTGGTGGTTTCCTCCTTCGGCACGCGCGGTACCGACACCGGCGGGAGGGCCGCGAGCTTCTGTGGCGCCGGATCGGCCGGGCGCGCAGCGGCGGTGGTGTCCGTGGCAACGCCGCTGAGGAAGACGTCGTCGACCATCTGGTCGAAATAGACCGGCACCTGCCTGTGCTTGACGGTGTCGGCCATCTCGCTGACGAGACGGCGGGTGCGCTGCGCCACCTGCACCAGATTCTCGCCGGGCTGGAGCAGCTCCTTGGCGAAGGTGCGCGTGAACACCGAATTGGGATTGGCGTCGTCGTTGGAGAGACGATCGAGTGCGGTCTGGCGGGGACCTGCGGAGAACACCGAGAACACGCCTTCGGGCAGCTGCACCATCGGCGCGAGGCCGCCGCCGCCGGCGACCGCGCGGGTGCCTTTGCGCTCGAACGGGTTGTTGCGGCAGGCGTCGAACACCAGGATCGACGTGCGCGCCTTCTTGTTCTGAAGGCGCTCGACGATGCGGTCGGCCAGGATGGAAGCGTCGCGCACCAGCTCTTCCTGCCCTTCGGTCGCCGCCGGCACGTCAGTCGGCAGCAGGTAGTTCTGGCCCGCGATCTCGAAGCCGTGGCCGGCGTAGAAGAAGAATGCGGTGTCGCCGGGCTCGATCGCCTTGTCGAACGCGAGCAGCGTCTCGGAGAATTGCTGCCGGCTCTGGTTCTCGGCGACCATCACCGAGAAACCGAGCTGCTTCAGTGTATCGCCCATGGTGCGGGCGTCGTTGACCGCCTTGAGGAGCTTGGGGACGTTCCTGTAGTCGTTGTTGCCGACGACAAGCGCAACGCGCTTCTCGGCTTGTGCGGGCAGCGCGAAGCCGCTCAGGCTGATCGCAAGGCCAAGGGCCGCCAGAATTCTGAAAAGCCGACGCGTCATCGTAAAATTCCCGTTGCAGAACGGCGCTCCGCCGGCCCCCTCGAACAGCGATTCATTGGAACCCTCTGCCGTTGATGATAGTCGGTCCAGCCATATCGACGGTTCAACGCGCAGAGCCCACGGGTTCCGTCATCAGGACTATGGCAGATTCCTCCGGAATCTGCTTTTTCTAGGCAGCTGCGCGCTGCAAGCGGGGGCTGCCGTGTATCGATGGTGTACTGACGAGGTCGAGCCGCATGACCGGTTCGACTATTGGCGCGAGGTCCGGTCCAAGGGCCTGTTCGGCGTCACCGCCGAACTCGAGCGCGAGCGCCGCGCGGACTTCTACGGCGAATTCTCGCTGTGCCAGCTCGGCGGCGGTGGGCTCGTCGAGCTGAAGGCGTCGCACTACACGGTCGAGCGCAGCAACTCCGACATCGCCTACGCGCCCGGCGACAGCATCTGCGTCTACCAGCAGCTCGGCAGCGGCGGCTGGTTCGGCGGCATGCGCACCGGCGACTTTGCGATCGCCAACGGCAGCTTCGCCACCAGCCATACCGACCAGCCCTATCGCACCGCGCCGCTCGGCGCAGGCGGCTTCCACCTGCGCATCCTGAAGATCCCCGTGAGCAGCCTCTCCACGCAGGACAGGCGCATGCGCGAGCTTGCGCCCCGGACGTTCAACGATCCCGGCCTGGCGCCCCTGCTCGGCGCCTGCTTCGCCGACCTCGATGAGGCCGCCGCAGGCGATAACGGCGCCACTGATGCGACCTCAGTCGCCCAGACCTCCTTGGATCAGGCCTCCTTGGATCAAGCCTCGCTCGTCCAGGCCTTGGCCCATCTGGCGCTGATCGAGCGCGGCATCGTGCGGCCCGGCAGCCGCCGTGGGCAGGCCGCGCTGCGGACCGCCCGGCTCTCGCAGGCGCGGCGCCTGATCGCGCGCCATCTGCAAGACCCCGGTCTGGCGCCGGCGATGGTGGCCGACCAGCTCGGCGTGTCCGTGCGTCACCTGCACATGCTGTTCGAAGCCGCGGCGAAGAGCTTTTCGCAGACCGTGACGGACGAACGCCTGAAACAGAGCCGCCGCCTGATGCGCGAGGCGCCGGACCGGCTGATCGCTGATATCGCGACCTCCTGCGGCTTCGAGAGCCTGGCGACCTATTACCGGGTCTTCAACGCCGCCTACGGAATGGCCCCCGGCGATTTCCGGGCCCGGGGCCCGGAAGGGCGTTAGTCGTCCCGCCGGCAGCTATCGCCCAGTTAACGGTGGAGGCGGAAAAGCCCAGCTGGGCCCGCTATTTGGGCAAAAACCTCAGGTTTTTTAGGGTCTTCCCGCGCCCGCTCCATTGACTTTGGCCGATTCCCGCCTATGTTCCGGGGCGACGCGGCTCAGATCGAAGACCGATTCTTGAGCCTTGCGCTTTGTTCGCGTGAGTCAGCACCCCCAGCTTCTTTGAGAGCGCGCCGTTTCGGGGTGGAACGCGACAGCCTTAATTACCCTCGATTCCGAACGGCGGTTTCGACCAGAGGCTCAATGTCCTTTTCAAATCTCGGACTGTCCGAAAAAGTCCTCGCCGCAGTGGCGGCCACAGGTTACACCACCCCCACCCCCATTCAGGAACAGGCGATCCCCCACGTCCTCGCACGCAAGGACGTGCTCGGCATCGCCCAGACCGGCACCGGCAAGACCGCGGCCTTCGTGCTGCCGATGCTCACCATCCTCGAAAAGGGTCGCGCCCGCGCGCGCATGCCGCGCACGTTGATCCTGGAGCCGACCCGCGAGCTCGCGGCGCAGGTGAAGGAAAACTTCGACCGCTACGGCGCCGGCCAGAAGCTCAACGTCGCCCTGCTGATCGGCGGCGTTTCCTTCGGCGACCAGGATGCCAAGCTGACGCGCGGCGTCGACGTGCTGATCGCCACCCCCGGCCGCCTGCTCGACCACACCGAGCGCGGCGGCCTGCTGCTCACCGGCGTCGAGCTGCTCGTCATCGACGAAGCCGACCGCATGCTGGACATGGGCTTCATTCCCGACATCGAGCGCGTCTGCAAGCTCGTCCCGTTCACGCGGCAGACCCTGTTCTTCACCGCGACCATGCCGCCGGAAATCCGGCGCATCACCGAGACCTTCCTGCATAATCCGCAGAAGGTCGAGGTCTCCAAGCCCGCCACCACCGCCGTGACCGTCACGCAGTGTCAGGTCCCGGCCGGGCGCGAGGCGCATGAGAAGCGTGAATTGCTGCGACGCCTGCTGCGCGAGGCCAAGGATCTCCAGAACGCGATCATCTTCTGCAATCGCAAGCGCGACGTCGCCGTCGTTCACAAATCACTGCAAAAGCATGGTTTCAGCGTCGGCGCCCTGCATGGCGACATGGACCAGTCGGCCCGCACGGCGGCGCTCGAACAGTTCCGCAAGGGCGAACTGCCGCTGCTGGTCGCCTCCGATGTTGCCGCCCGCGGCCTCGACATCCCTGAGGTCAGCCACGTCTTCAATTTCGACGTCCCCCACCACCCCGACGACTATGTTCACCGCGTCGGCCGCACCGGCCGCGCCGGCCGGTCCGGTATGGCGATCTCGCTCGTGACGCCGCTCGACCAGAAGTCGATGGTGGCGATCGAGAAGCTGATCGGCCAGAGCATTCCGCGCGCCGAGGGCGATTTCGAAGTGCCCGCGGACGCAGGCGAGCAGAGCGCACGTTCGCGCGAACCGCGCGGGCGCGACCGTGAACGTTCCCGCGGCGGACGCGGCAAGCCGCAGCGTGGCCGCGATCGTGAGCGCAGCCACGAGCCCCGCGAACCGCGCGGCGAGGCGAGGCCTTCCGCAGAGACACAGTCCGCTCCTGAAGCGAGACCTGCACGTGAGCCGAGGCCCGCACGGGAGGCGAGGCCTCCGCGTGAAGCGAAGCAATCATCCGAGCCGCGCGGTGGATCGCGCCAGCAAGCCAATCCATCGCATGTACCGTCGATCGGCCGCCCCGAGCCGCGCCGCCAGCGCGAGGCCGATACCGAGCCCGGCGATCACTCGCACCTTCCGGCGTTTCTGCTCCGGCCAGTGCGTTCTCCCGCCGGCGCCTGACGCGCCGGCGCGATTCAGCTTCGGTTGAGCTGAGCCGCATTACACTTTTTCTGATGCATTCGCGAACGTCTGTTTACAGAGCGTTCACGATCGTCCGTTAGCCTACGAACATAATTTAAGCATTGCTGCGGTCGATGGCGCGCCGACCGCTGTGGGGTATGTTCCGTGGTCAAGGTGCTCGACGAACACGAACGCACGATGGCGTTCGCCGAAGTGGCTCTGGGTCAGATCCGTTCGCTTCGACAGACCGCAATTCCCCGCAATTACGAGATCTGGTACGTCTACGCCACCGGCTATAACGCACCGCTCAACAAGATCATCAACGAGACGCTGGCACGCCACGGCAAGCTGACCGAAGGCGATCTTGAGCAGATCTACGAGACCTATCTTTCCCACATCAAGACCACCGACCGCATCGACAAGGTCGGCGCACGCGTCATCGGCGAGATCGACGACGTGATGAAGGTGCTGAGCGAAGCGCTCGGGATGACCGGCTCCTACGATGCCAGCCTGTCGGGCGCGACCGAGAAACTGTCGTCGGCCAAGAGCCGCGACCAGATCAAGTCGATCGTCGAGACGCTGCTGCGTTCGACCAGCGAGATGCGCGAGACCAACAAGGTGCTGGAAGACCGGCTGACGCTGTCCAAGAACGAGATCAGCAATCTCCAGCAGAGCCTGGAGGCGATCCGCGCCGAGAGCCTGACCGATCCGCTGACGGGATTGGGCAATCGCAAATATTTCGATCGCATGATCGGCATGGCCGTGCAGAGCGCGCTCGCCTCGGGCGAGCCGCTGTCGCTGCTGCTGTTCGACATCGATCATTTCAAATCGTTCAACGATTCCTACGGCCATCTCACCGGCGACCAGGTGTTGCGGCTGGTTGGCCTGTCCATGAAGCAGACCATCAAGGGACAGGACATCACCGCGCGCTATGGCGGCGAGGAATTCGCGGTCCTGCTGCCCAACACGGCGCTGCGCCAGGCCCTCACCGTTGCAGATCACATCCGCCGCGCCGTGATGGCGAAGGAATTGAAGAAGAAATCGACCGGCGAGATCCTCGGCCGCGTCACCATCTCCGTCGGCGTCTCCATGCTCAAGCAGGGCGACGACCCCGACGCGCTGATCGAGCGTGCGGATGCCTGCCTCTATGCCGCCAAGCGCAACGGACGCAACCGCGTGATCTGCGAGGCCGATCCGGAATTCGCGATCGAGTCGCACAGCCGGGTGGCCTGACGCCGAAGCAGCGCGCCGAAGCGACGGCCGGCGCTTGACATTCCAATCCGCCGAACGACATCTTCCCCGCCGCCCGACTGCGAGCGTCGAGAGGACTTGTCGTCTTGCCCAATCCCCATGACTTTCACACACCGCAACAGCCCTACACTAGGGACGAACTGCTGAGATCGAGCGACGGCGGCTATTTCGGCCCGGGCAACGCGCAATTGCCGGCCCCGCCGATGCTCATGATGGATCGCATCACCGAGATCAGCCTGGACGGCGGCGAGTTCGGCAAGGGCCACATCGTCGGCGAGCTCGATATTGAGCCCGGCCACTGGTTCTTCGATTGTCACTATCGCGGTGACGCGATGATGCCGGGAAGTCTCGGCCTGGATGCGATGTGGCAGATGATCGGCTACTGGCTCGGCTGGTCGGGCTCACCGGGCAAGGGCCGCGCCATCGGCGTCGGCGAGGTCGAGGCTGCGGGATTGGTCACACCGGAGACGCGACGCGTGCGCTACGGGTCGCCATGCGTATGGTCCGGCGCGGCAAGCTGGTGCTCGGAATTGCCGACGGTCGTGTGCTTGCCGACGGCGTCGGTGTCTTCACGGCGAAGGATATGCGGGTCGGCCTGACCAAGGCGGTGGACTGAGGTCTCGTAGGGTGGGTAAAGGCGCGCAAGCGCCGTGCCCACCATCTCTCCGCGCCACGACCTCACCGGTGGGCACGCTTCCGCCTTCGCTCTACGAGCTACGGCGGACGAGTCGCTTTGCCCACCCTACGAACCGCCTTCTTGGCTGCTTGTTTCTTCGCCGGCGGCTTCTTCTCGACCTTCTTCTTCGCCACCGCCTTCTTCCCCTTCGGCCGCTTCTTCACCTTGGCGCGCTGGGCGGCGGCGAGCGCTGCCCTCGCCCATTGCGCAAGCTCCTCGGAATCGTCGAACAGGCGCGCCGGCAATTCCCAATAGGATTTCACCAGCACGGTTTTGGCGCGGGTCGAATACTGAAACGGCTTCGAGCCTTCCGCTTCAAAGTCCGGGATGGTGACCTCGTCGGCGCGGAAGAACAGGCCCGCGCGCAAGGCGAGCGCGAAGTTGATGCCGTCGGCGGAGATGCCGTAGCCGGAGAACATTTTTCGGATGGTGACGGGGCCGAAATCGGCGAACAGGTCGATCAGGAATTCGCGGTCCATGGCCAAGCTGTCTCCCCACGGTCGTCCCCGCGAACGCGGGGACCCATAGCCACAGGGAGGAGTTTAGCGAAGACTACCAGCCAGGAAAGCTTGGTACTGATACCGAGCGTCATCGCCAGACCACGCGGTATGGGTCCCCGCGTTCGCGGGGACGACAGCGACTTACCCGTCGATCTTCGCGGGCCGCAGCTCGACCGACTCGCCGCAGCCGCAGGCGGAGACCTGGTTGGGGTTGTTGAAGACGAACTGGGCCTGCATCTTGTCGGCCTTGTAGTCCATCTCGGTGCCGAGCAGGAACAGCACGGCCTTGGGATCGACCAGGATCTTGACGCCCTTGTCCTCGACCACCTCGTCGGTCGGGCGGACATCATGGGCGTATTCGACCGTGTAGGACTGACCGGCACAGCCGCCGTTCTTCACGCCGACGCGCAGGCCCACGATCTCGGAATCGGCGCGGCTCGTCAGCTCGCTGATGCGCTGGGCCGCGGCATCCGTCAGCCGCATCACCTGCGGGCGCGGCCGCCGGGGCTTTGGTGTCGAAGCTGGTGTTACCTGGGTCATGTTATCTATGTGGTCCGTTGCGGAGCGAATTCAATGCGAGCTGAGACCGTCACCACATGTTGAGCACGAGGCGGGCCTCGTCGCTCATGCGTTCCGGCGACCACGGCGGCTCCCAGACGACCTTGACGTCGACCACGCCGACGCCGGGGACGCTGGCGACCGCGTTCTCGACCATGGTCGGCAGCTCGCCGGCAGCCGGGCAGTTCGGCGTCGTCAGCGTCATCTGGACGTCGACCGAGCGGTCGTCCTTGATTTCGACCTTGTAGATCAGGCCGAGTTCGTAGATGTCGGCCGGGATCTCCGGATCGAACACGGTCTTGAGGCCCGCGATGATCTCGGTGGTGAGACGCTCGGTCTCCTCAGGCGGCAGCGCCGACTGGGTCTCCATCGGATTGGCTTTGACTTCGGCCGTGTCACTCATGCGAACAAATCCCGCGCCTTCAACAGCGCCTGTGCCAGATGATCGACTTCTTCCCGCGTATTATACATGCCGAACGACGCCCGGCAGGTGGCAGTCACGTTGAACCGCTCTAAAAGCGGCATCACGCAATGGGTGCCGGCGCGCACGGCGATGCCCTGGCGGTCGATCACGGTGGCGACGTCGTGGGCGTGGGCGCCCTTGAGCTCGAAGGAGATCACCGGGCCCTTGCCCCGGGCGGTGCCGATCAGCCGCAGCGAGTTGATCTCGCGCAGCCGGTCCTGGGCATAGGTGGTGAGATCGTGCTCATGGGCGGCGATGCGCTCCTTGCCGATCGAATTGACGTAGTCGATGGCCGCGCCAAGGCCCACGGCCTCGACGATCGCGGGCGTGCCGGCCTCGAACTTGTGAGGGGGATCGCCATAGGTGACGATGTCGCGCGAGACCTCGCGGATCATCTCGCCGCCGCCGTTATAGGGACGCATCGCGACGAGGTGGTCGTACTTGGCCCAGAGGATGCCGATGCCGGTCGGCCCGTAGACCTTGTGGCCGGTAAAGACGTAGAAATCGCAGCCGAGATCCTGGACGTCGACAGGCAGATGCACCGCCCCCTGGCTGCCGTCGACCAGCACGGGAATGCCGCGCGCATGCGCGATCTTCACAACGTCCTTGATCGGGACAATGGTGCCGAGCGCGTTCGACATCTGCGTGATCGCGACCAGCTTGGTCTTCGCGGTCAGCAGCTTCTCGAACTCGTCGATGAGGAAGTTACCCTCGTCGTCGACCGGCGCCCACTTGATCACGGCGCCATGGCGTTCCCTGAGGAAATGCCACGGCACGATGTTGGAGTGGTGCTCCATGATCGAGATCACGATCTCGTCGCCCTCTTTGATGTTCGGTTCGCCCCAGGACGACGCGACGAGGTTGATCGCCTCCGTCGCGTTGCGGGTGAAGATGACCTCTTCGGTCCGCGGCGCGTTGATGAACTGCGCAACCTTGCTGCGACCGCCCTCATAGGCCTCGGTGGCGGCATTGGCGAGGTAATGCAGGCCGCGATGCACGTTGGCGTATTCGGATGTATAGGCCTGCGTCATGCGGTCGAGCACGGCGCTCGGCTTCTGCGCCGAGGCGGCGTTGTCGAGATAGACCAGCGGCTTGCCGTAGACCTGCATGGCGAGCGCCGGAAAATCCTGGCGCACGCGTGCGACGTCGTAGGCACCGTTCTTGACTGCGGGATGCGTGCTCATTGGCGCCGCTCCAGCCAGAGCTCGGCGATGCCGATCACGTGCTCGCGCAAACCGTCATCGGCGATCTGCTCGATCGCTTCGCCCACGAAAGCCTGGATCAGCAACGCCTGGGCCTGCTTCTCCGGGAGGCCACGCGCCTTCAGGTAGAACAGCAGGCTGTCGTCGAGCGCGCCGGCAGTGGCGCCGTGGCCGCAGGAGACGTCATCGGCGAAGATCTCGAGCTCCGGCTTGTTGTCGGCCTCGGCTTCGTCCGAAAGCAGCAGCGCGCGGGTCATCATCTTGCCGTCGGTCTTCTGCGCGTCGGGACGGACGATGATGCGGCCCTGGAACACCGAATGGGCGCGATCGTCGATCACCGCGCGGAAGACCTCGCGGCTGACGCAGTTCGGCACGGCATGATCGACCACCAGCGTGGTGTCGCCGTGCTCGGTCTTCTGGAGCAGGTTCACGCCGTTGACGGAGAGATCGCTGCCCTCGCCTGCCAGCGTGATGAAGCCCTGCAGGCGGCTGACCGCAGCACCGGTGGTCATGTTGAAGAAGTTGAGTTTCGTGTTCGCGCCGACCGTGACGAACTGCGAGGTCACGTTCACCGCGTCGGGCGCATCGTCCAACAGGCGGATATGCGCGACGTCGGCATTGTTGCCGACCGAGAGGATGACGGCGTCGTTGACCTGGTAGGCCTTGGCACCGGCCGCCACAAAGCTCTCGATGATGGTGGCGCGAGCGCCGTTCCCGACCGCGATCCGCGAACGGCTGAAAGCCGACGCGGACGAAGCGGTCGCGATGTGGATAATCTGGATCGGCGCGGACAGCTGCGCACCGTCGGCGATCGACAACACGACGCCGTCGGTTGCCAGCGCCGCATTCAGCGCGATCACGGCATCGGTGGCCGCGGTCTTCAGGAGACCTGCGTCCTTCTCCAGCGCTTCCCGCAGCGTCTTGAGGCCCGCCTCAGAGGCAAGCGCCTTGACGTCGGAGAGATCGGCCGCGAACACGCCGTCGACCAGCACCAGCTTGCGAGCACCCGCAATCGCATGCGCCTTGACGGCATCCGCAGCGCGCTTCAACGCGGCCGCATCAGGGCTAGTCGCAAGCGGCAGCACCTCGCCGACCAGCGCACGCAGGTCGGTATATTTCCATTCCTCGATCCGGCGATGCGGCAGGCCGAGACGCTCATAGGTCTCGAACGCCTCGCGGCGTACCGCGATCACAGAAGGCGGACCCGGCAGGCGGCCTTCGGCGCTGGCGAAGAGATCGCTCACCGCACGGCCGTTTCCGGTCTTTGCCACAGCAACGTTCATCCTAAAATTCCTTACGCGGCATCCTCGAACTGGGCGTAGCCGGACGCTTCCAGCTCCAGCGCCAAGTCCTTGCCGCCGCTCTTCACGACACGGCCCTTCGACATCACGTGCACGACGTCGGGCACGATGTAGTTCAGCAGCCGCTGATAATGGGTGATGACGACCATCGCGCGCTTGGGCGAGCGCAGCGCGTTGACTCCGTCGGCCGCAATGCGCAGCGCGTCGATGTCGAGGCCGGAATCCATCTCGTCGAGGATGCACAGGCTCGGCTCGAACAACGCCATCTGCAGCACCTCGTTGCGCTTTTTCTCACCGCCGGAGAAGCCGACATTGACGCCGCGCTTGAGCATGTCCTGCGGGATGTTCAGCGACTTCGAGACCTCGCGGACCTTCCTCAGGAAGTCCGGGGTCGAATATTCGCTCTCGCCGCGCGCCTTGCGCTGCGCGTTCAGTGCGGTGCGCAGGAAGGTCATGGTGGCGACGCCGGGAATCTCGACCGGATACTGGAACGCCAGGAACACGCCCTTCGCGGCGCGCTCGTTGGGGTCCATCTCCAGCAGGTCCTCGCCCTTGAACAGGATCTGGCCGTCGGTGACCTCATAGCCGGGCTTGCCGGCGATAACGTGGGAGAGCGTCGATTTGCCGGAGCCGTTCGGCCCCATGATCGCGTGAACCTCGCCCTCGTTCACGGTCAGCGTCAGCCCGTGGAGGATCTCACGCTCCTCGACACGAACCTTCAAATCCTTCACTTCAAGCAAAGCCATCTTGGTGTCCAGTCTATTCAAATGATGCATGGAGCGCCGTAGCGCACCGCGAGGGTCGGCGATTAGCCGACCGACCCTTCAAGCGAGATCGAGATCAGCTTCTGCGCTTCCACCGCGAATTCCATCGGCAGCTGCTGAAGCACGTCCTTGACGAAACCGTTGACGACGAGGCCGACGGCTTCTTCCTGGCTGAGGCCGCGCTGGATGCAATAGAACAGCACGTCCTCGGAGATTTTCGAGGTCGTCGCCTCGTGCTCGAACGTCGCCGAGGAGTTCTTGGCCTCGATATACGGCACGGTGTGCGCGCCGCATTTGTCACCGATCAACAGGGAATCGCACGCCGTGAAGTTGCGCGCGCCGGTCGCTTTCCGGTGCGCGGTGACGAGCCCGCGATAGGTGTTCTGCGACTTGCCGGCGGCGATGCCCTTCGAGATGATCCGGCTCGACGTGTTCTTGCCGAGGTGGATCATCTTGGTGCCCGAATCGACCTGCTGGAAACCGTTCGAGATCGCGATCGAGTAGAACTCACCGCTGGAATTGTCGCCACGCAGGATGCAGCTCGGGTACTTCCAGGTGATGGCGGAGCCGGTCTCGACCTGGGTCCAGGAGATCTTGGACCGGTCGCCGCGACAGTCGCCACGCTTGGTGACGAAATTGTAGATGCCGCCCTTGCCTTCCGAATTGCCGGGATACCAGTTCTGCACCGTCGAGTATTTGATCTCGGCATCATCGTGCGCAACGAGCTCGACCACGGCGGCGTGCAGCTGGTTCTCGTCGCGCTGCGGCGCGGTGCAGCCTTCGAGATAGGAGACGTAGGAGCCCTTGTCGGCGATGATCAGCGTGCGCTCGAACTGGCCGGTGTTGCGCTCGTTGATGCGGAAATAGGTCGACAGCTCCATCGGGCAGCGCACGCCCGGCGGCACATAGACGAACGAGCCGTCGGAGAACACCGCCGAGTTCAGCGTCGCGTAGAAATTGTCCGAGGTCGGAACCACCGATCCCAGATATTTCTGCACCAGCTCGGGATGCTCGCGGATCGCCTCCGAGATCGGCATGAAGATCACGCCGGCCTTCTTCAGCTCGGCCTTGAACGTGGTCGCAACCGAGACCGAATCGAACACCGCATCGACCGCGATCTTGCGCCGGGCCGGATCCTGATCGCCGGGCTTCGGCTCGACGCCTTCGAGCATCGCGACTTCCCGCAGGGGAATGCCGAGCTTCTCGTAGGTCTTCAGAATTTCGGGGTCGATCTCGTCGAGCGAGGTGACCGTCTTCTTCGGCTTCGGCGCCGCGTAGTAATAGAGGTCCTGGAAGTCGATCTTGGGATAGTCGACGCGCGCCCAGGTCGGCTCGGTCATGGTCAGCCAGCGCCGATAGGCCTCGAGCCGCCACTGGAGCATCCAGGCGGGTTCGTTCTTCTTCTCGGAGATGAACTTGACGGTCTCTTCCGACAGTCCCTTGGGGGCCTTCTCGGACTCGATCAGGGTTTCAAACCCATAACGATACTGATCGACGTCGATGCGCTTCACGCGCTCGACCGTCTCTTGCACGGCTGGCATTCTATCCTCCGCTCGCGGTTTCAAGGACCGCGGTGGATCACAAACTTGGACGAGTATTACGATGTTTTTCCGCAGAAAGCACGCGCTTAGAACCGTTCAAGCCGTGTTTCGTCGCTTAGGCTCTAAGTAGGGTATTACCAAGCTTTCGCCAAGCCTCTAACGCCCTGTTGATGTCATCTGGTTCCGTGGACCAGCCCAGACTGAGACGCACCGCTCCCTGGGCAACGGTGGCATCATACCCCATCGCCGACAGCACGTGAGACGGCTGCACTTTGCCTGATGAGCAGGCCGAGCCCGAGGACACAGCCACGCCTTCGAGATCGAAGCCGATCACGGCGGTTTCGGCCTTCAGCCCGGGGGCAGTGAAAAGGATGGTATTTGGCAACCGCTTAATGTCATCCGAGAAAACCATCGCCCCGGCAATCCTCCGGATACCATTTTCCAAGGAATCTCTGAGGCTTGCCATCCGCACCGCATCCTCCGGCAGAGTCTGAAGGGCAGCTCTCACCGCTGCCCCGAAGCCGGCGATGCCAGCGACATTCTCGGTTCCCGCGCGCCGGCTCAGCTCCTGTCCGCCGCCCCGCAGCACGGGTTCCAGTCCAGCCATCCCCTCGGCCAGGACCAGCGCGCCGACGCCCTTGGGGCCGCCGATCTTGTGCGCCGAAAAGGTTGCAAGGTCTACGTCCACAGCCTTGATATCGAACGGGATTTTCCCCAGCGCCTGGATCGCGTCGACGTGCAGGAGCCCCCCCGCTTCGTGGACGACCCCTGCGGCCGATGCGATCGGCTGAATTGCGCCTGTCTCGTTGTTCGCAGCCATGATGGAGACCAGAGCCGGCGGGCCGTCGCCGAGCAACGCCTTCAGATGGTCGAGGTCGATGACACCGGCGCGTGTGACCGGGATCTGGCTGACCTTGTCCGCTGGGAACCGGCCGCCTGACAGCACCGAGGCATGCTCGACGGCCGAGACCAGCAGGCGCTCCACAGGGCCGCCGGACGGCCCCCGCAGACCGGGCGACAGCGCCAGCGCATTGGCCTCAGTTCCAGCTGAGGTGAAGACGACGTTCCTCGGCAATGCACCGACGGCCGCCGCGAGCGTGGCGCGGGCTTCCTCGACCAGCCGGCGCGCCTCGCGCCCCTCGGCATGAACCGAGGACGGGTTGCCGATCAGCTCCCAGGCGGCGAGCATCGCGGTCCGCGCATCGGCACGCAGCGGCGTGGTCGCATTCCAGTCGAGATAGACGCGGCTCGGCATGAGGTATTATGCTACTCTACGGATCGGGCTGGTGTGCCCGTCCTGGAGCCCGACATGGGCCCCCGTGGAGCGCTTGGCAACTCGATTCCGAATCCTCGTCGCGCAATGACGCCGCCATGACACGCTAACATCTTGAGCCCATTGCGGGATGTTCAAGATGCTTGCTTTTTGACCCTCGCCTCATGTTAGAACGCCCGCGTCAGTTCACCGCGCGCCGCTCGCGCACCATCCGAGGGCGCCGCTCCACTCTTCCATTCGCGGTTTGATCGGCACAGCAGTCGATGAAGTCCGCACAATCGGTTGATTGCTGAAGAGCGTCTTCAAGGGATCAATCAAGAGATCATCATGCCTGAAGTCATTTTTACCGGCCCTGCTGGCCGTCTCGAAGGCCGCTATCACCCGGCCAAGCAGAAGAACGCGCCGATCGCGATGATCCTGCATCCGCATCCGCAGTTTCACGGCACGATGAACCACCAGATCGTGTACCAGTGCTACTACGCCTTCGCGCATCGCGGCTTCTCGGTGCTGCGCTTCAACTTCCGCGGCGTCGGCCGCAGCCAGGGCTCGTTCGACCACGGCACCGGCGAATTGTCGGATGCGGCCGCAGCGCTCGACTGGGCGCAGACCATCAATCCCGAAGCACGCGCCTGCTGGGTCGCCGGCTTCTCCTTCGGCGCCTGGATCGGCATGCAGCTTTTGATGCGCCGTCCCGAGGTCGAGGGCTTCATCTCGATCGCGCCGCCGGCCAACCTCTACGACTTCTCGTTCCTGGCGCCCTGCCCGTCGTCGGGCCTGATCGTGCATGGCGAGAAGGACGCGGTGGTGCCGCCCAAGGACGTCAACACGCTGGTCGAGAAGCTGAAGACGCAGAAGGGCATCGTGATCGACCAGCAGGTCATCCCCGGCGCCAACCACTTCTTCGACGCCAAGCTCGAGCCGCTGATGGAAACCATCACGGCCTATCTCGACATGCGCCTCGCCAACGTGCGCTAAGGCCTCAAATGGGCTCCTTCGTCGCCTTGCTGCGTGCCGTCAATGTCGGCGGCACCGGCAAGCTGCCGATGAGCGAGCTCAAGGCCATGTGCGAGGAGCTCGGCTTCGCCGCCGTGCGCACCTATATTGCGAGCGGCAACGTCGTCTTCACGAGCCGCAAGTCGGAAGCTGTAATCAAGACCGCCCTCGAAAAGCGCCTGCACGCCTACGCCGGCGCGCCGGTCGGGGTGCTCGTGCGTAGCGCCGCCGAGATGGCGCAAGTCTCGGCCGACAATCCTTTTCCAAAGGCTGCGCCCAATCGCACCGTCGCGATCTTCCTCGACAGGGCGCCACCTGAAGACGCGCTTACCAGCATCCGCGGCCAGAACAACGAAGAGCTCCGCCTCGGCCGTCGCGAGATTTACGTGCACTATGGCGACGGCATGGGGACGTCGAAGCTCGTCATCCCCGCCGCCAAGACCGGCACCGCGCGCAACATGAATACCGTCGCAACGCTCGCGAAGATGGCCGCGGAGATCTAGGCCAGCTTGAGCGCGGCGATCCCCATCAGCACGAGCGCGATGCCGGCAAGCTTCATCGCACTCAAGGTCTCGCCGAACAGCACGACGCCCAATAGGAAGGTGCCGGCCGCGCCGATGCCGGTCCACACCGAATAGGCGACGCCGACCTCCAGCACCTGCAAAGCGCGTCCGAGCAGGAAGACGAAGGCGGCGAGCAGCACGAGCGAGGCGATGCTCCAGCCTGCTCGCGTGTAGCCTTCCGCATATTTCATCGAGATCGCCCAGCCGACATCGAGCGCACCGGCGATCACCAGCATCAGCCAGGCCATGGATTGCGACATTGGCGTGCGCTCAGGCCGCAAGCTTCAGCAGATGCGCGTCGTGGCGCACCAGGAAGGCACGCAGCAATTGCGGATAGTCCGCGCCGACCGCGGCGCGCACGCTCGGACGTCTCGCAAGCTCCACGCGCCACGCGCGGACCTTCGGCAGATCGCTGAAGATGCCGTGCTCGGTCAGTTCGTCGAACAGGTCGAAATAGCGGAAGATCGGGGCGAAGACCGCGTCCACGAGGCTGAACGCATCGCCTGCGAAGTAAGGCCCTGCGCCGAGCGCTGCCTCCACGCGCGCGAATTTCGCCGCAACCGCCTGGCGCTTGCTTTCGAACGTCGCCGGATCAGTCGTGGTCTCCAGACCCCAGAGGTCACCGAGGATCGCCGAGCCGAACTCCATCCAGGCGCGATGCTCGGCGCGCTTCAACGCATCCGCCGGATGCAGCTTGAGGCCCGCCTGCGTCTCCTCGATGTATTCGCAGATCACGTTGCTCTCGAACAGCGCGACCTCGCCCTTCTCCGTCGTCACCACCAAGACCGGCACCTTGCCGAGCGGCGAGAGTTTCAGAAACCAGTCGGGCTTGTTGGCGAGATCGATGTCGATCCGCTCGAACGGCACGCCCTTCTCGTTGAGCGCGATCACGGCGCGCTGCACATACGGGCAAAGCTTGTGGCTGATGAGTTTCAGTGAAGCGGTCATGGCAATCATCCGGCGGTTTGATGCAACTGCATCCAATATAAATGCAATTGCATTCACTCGTCAAGATCGATGCATATGCATCAACCGACCTCTGATCTTAAGGTCCGGACCTCAGGGCCGCGCCATCACGCCGCCCGTCATCGGCATCGGCACGCCGGTGGTGGCGGGGTAGGACAGCGGCAGGCCCTTGAGGCCGCGGGCGGCCAGGAAGCCGAAGGCCTGCGCCTCGATGGCGTCGGAGGCCCAGCCGAGCGTCTCGGCGGCTTCGACGGTGGCCGAGCCCACCCGCTCCCGCAGCATCCGCAGCATGGTGAGGTTGCGGGCGCCGCCGCCACAGACGATCCAGCTCCGCGGCCGGCGCGGCAGGAGCGAGATGATCCGGGCGATCGCCGCCGCGGTGAAGGCGGTCAGCGTCGCGGCGCCGTCGGCCGGCGGGACGTCGCCGAGCTTCAGCGCGGCAAAGTCGTTGCGGTCGAGCGATTTCGGCGGCGGAGCTGCGAAGAACGGCAGTTCCAGTGCCCGCACGATCCAGGCTTCGTCCGCCTTGCCGAGCGCTGCGAACTTTCCTTCCGCATCGAAGGCCTGGTTCATGGTGCGGTACATGAAATCGTCGAGCAGCGCGTTGCCCGGTCCAGTGTCGCAGGCGATCAGGGTATCGTTGCCGTCGATATAGGTGATGTTGGAGACGCCGCCGATATTGACGACGACGATCGGCCCTTCGCGCTCCAGCGAATGGACGAGCGCCCGGTGGTAGACCGGCACGAACGGCGCGCCCTGCCCGCCGGCCTCGACGTCGGCGGCACGGAAGTCGTGCATCACGGGGATATGGATCGCCCTGGCGAGCGCCGGCGCATCGCCGATCTGGACCGTCAGCCGCTTCTCGGGGCGATGCAGCACCGTCTGGCCGTGGAAGCCGACGATGTCGATGTCCTCCGGCTTCATCCGGTTCTGGGCGATGAAGGCGGCCACAGCCTCGGCATGGGCCAGCGTCACCGCGCGCTCGGCCTCGGCCAGAACGCCCGGGCGGGCGTCGCGTCGCGGCAGGTGCACGGCCTCGCTCAGCGCCTGGCGCAGCAGATTGCGCTCCGCCGGGCTGTAGGCCCGGTAGCCGGACGGCCCGAACGCCTTCACTTGCTTTCCGTCGGTTTCGATCAGCGCGACATCCACCCCGTCCAGCGAGGTGCCGCTCATCAAACCGAGTGCCGTCAACATCATGGATCAGCGTCCTCAAGAGCCCCCCTCCGGCATGCCGATCTTGTGCCAGAGGGACACATCTTATAATGCCACAGGCAAAGTGGCGGGTGGCAATCGAGTTCCCACGGGAGACCCTTAAATTGCACCCGAAACAGTAAACCAAGAATTGTCAGGCTCGCCGACAGATGACTGCATTTAAATCGGATTTCCTCAATACCCTGCAGGAACGTGGTTTCATCCACCAGTGCTCCGATTTCGAGGGGCTGGACGCGCTCGCCGCCAAGGGCGAAGCGACCACCTATGTCGGCTACGATTGCACCGCCCGCTCGCTGCACATCGGCAACTACCTGACCATGATGATGCTGCACTGGCTCCAGCAGTCCGGCAACAAACCGATTACGCTGATGGGCGGCGGCACCACCATGGTCGGCGATCCCTCTGGCAAGGACGAGACCCGCGCGATGCGCACCGTCGCCGAGATCGAGGCGAACAAGGAATCGATCCGCGGCGTGTTCGCAAAGGTGCTGCGCTACGGCGACGGCAAGAGCGACGCCGTCATGCTCGACAATGCGGAGTGGCTGACAAAACTCAACTGGATCGAGATGCTGCGTGACGTCGGCCGGCATTTCTCGGTCAACCGCATGCTGACCATGGACTCCGTGCGGCTGCGCCTCGAGCGCGAGCAGGAGATGAGCTTCATCGAGTTCAACTACATGGTCTGCCAGGCCTACGACTTCGTCGAGCTCGCCAAGCGCACCGGTTGCAAATTGCAGATGGGCGGCTCGGACCAGTGGGGCAACATCATCATGGGCGTCGATCTCGGCCGCCGCATGGGCACCCACCAGCTGTTCGCGCTGACGACTCCGCTGCTGACGACTGCTTCCGGCGCCAAGATGGGCAAGACCGCGCAAGGCGCGGTCTGGCTCAACGCCGACCAGTTCTCGCCGTATGATTTCTGGCAATACTGGCGCAACACCGAGGACGCCGACGTCGGCAAATTCCTGAAGCTGTTCACGACGCTGCCGATGAGCGAGATCAGGAAACTCGAGGCGCTCGGCGGCTCGGAGATCAACGAGGCCAAGAAGGTGCTAGCGACCGAGGCGACCGCGCTCTTGCACGGACGCGACGCCGCAAACCAAGCGGCTGAAACCGCGCGCCGCACCTTCGAGGAAGGCGCGCTGGCCGAAAGCCTGCCGACAGTGGAAATTCCGCGCGGCGAGCTGGACGCCGGCCTCGGCGTGCTCAACGCCTTCGTCAAGGCAGGCCTGGTTGCTTCCAACGGCGAGGCACGGCGCCAGATCAAGGGCGGCGGCCTGCGCGTCAACGACGAGTCCGTCAGCGACGAGAAGATGGCGCTGTCTGCGGCCAATCTGACACCCGAGGGCGTGATCAAGCTGTCCTTCGGCAAGAAGAAGCACGTCCTGATCCGGCCTGCATAGGCTTATGAGCTTTTGATGCTTGTCAGGGCGCGCCGAAGCGCGCTCCCTGACCGGCAACGGATCAGAACACGCCCAGGGAAGCTTCGAGGGAACAAGACGAACGCACGCAGCGAGATGCGGTGCGCACCGCACTCGTCGTGCTCGCGCTGTGCTTCACGCTCGCCGTCCTCGGCCGCGGCCTCAGCGAGAGCTTCACTGTCTTCCTCAAGCCGATCTCCGAAAACTTCGGCTGGGACCGTGCGCAGGTCGTCTCGATCTACTCACTGACGTGGTTGATCAGCGGGCTGACCGCGCCACTGGTCGGGCGCCTGTTCGACCATTCCGGACCGCGCATCGTCTACGCACTCGGGCTTTTTCTGCTCGGCTCGGCCTTCCTGATCGCGGCGCACGCGCAGGCGCTCTGGCAATTTCAGCTCTCGATCGGCCTCTGCGTCGGCATTGGCGTCGCCTTCATCGGCATTGTGCCGAACTCGATCCTGCTCGGCCGCTGGTTCGGGCCACGGTTGCCGACCGCGATGGCGGTGGTCTATTCGGCGATGGGTGGCGGCGTGCTGGCGCTGCTCCCGACCTCGCAGCTTTTGATCGATCATCTCGGCTGGCGCGAAGCCTATCAAGTATACGGCTTCGCCGCGCTCGGCCTGCTCGTGCCGCTGCTGCTTCTGCCCTGGCGCATGTTCGCGGTCGGCTCGCCGCGTGTCAGCAAGAAGACCGATCCCGGTTTCATCGACAACGGCTGGACGCTCGCGAGCGCGATGCGCCACCACGCTTTCTGGGCGCTGTTCTCGACCTTCTTCTTCACCGCGGTCGGCATGTATTCGATCGCCGCGCAGATCGTGGCCTACCTCATCGACGCCGGCTTTCCGCCGCTCCAGGCCGCGACCGCCTGGGGTTTTTCGGGCGTGGTGCTGGTGTTCGGCATGCTCGGCGTGTCCGCGCTCGACGGGCTGATCGGGCGCCGGCCCTCGGTGCTGCTCAGCTACGCGATCTCGATCATCGGCATCGTCCTGCTCTGGCTCTTGCAGTATTATCCGAACATCATCCTGCTCACCGGCTTCGTCGTCTGTTTCGGCAGCATGATGGGCTCGCGCGGCCCGCTGATCACAGCGACCGCCATGAAGATTTTTCGCGGCAAGCGCGTCGGCACGATCTTCGGCACCATCTCGATCGGCAGCGGATTGGGTTCGGCGTTCGGCTCATGGAGCGGCGGCCTCATCCACGACTTCACGCACGGCTACAATCTCCTGCTCGTCTTCGCACTTGCGAGCGTGATCCTCGGAATGATTCCATTTCTGATTGTCCCTGCCTTGCGGGAGTAGGTCTCCCCGACGTAACCTGCACCCCTCCGCGTCACCGGGAAATTACGGGCGACACACGCTGCACCGCGTGCGAAACCGTCGGGCGCAACCGGAGTTAAGGGACGAACTGCGATATTTTGTCCACATGACAAAAATGTCAGCGCCGAATTGACCCCGGGTGGCTTGCGAGGCCGAACTGAATACGGTCCAAGTCGCCCATTGGATGGAGGGCACAAACCAATGAACTTTCCCTATCTCACTCGCTTTGAACCGGTTCTCCTGAGCCTGTTCCGCTTCATCACCGGCCTGCTGCTGCTTCAATTCGGCGTGGCCAAGCTTTTCAAGTTTCCGCCTTTGCCGATGTTCGCGAAAGTCGAACTGATGTCGCTTTACGGCGCGGCCGGCACGCTTGAACTGGTGCTTGGCGCACTGTTGATCCTCGGCCTGTTCACCCGCCTCGCCGCTTTCATCCTCTCCGGTGAAATGGCCTTCGCCTACTTCATGGGGCATATGCTCAAGGGCGAGACGCCGGTGCTCCTGCCGCTGCTCAACAACGGCACGCTCGCCATCCTGTTCTGCTTCGCCTGCCTCTATCTCTCGGCGGCCGGCGGCGGCCCGATCAGCGTCGATGCGGCGCTGGGCAACGAACGCGCCTCGACCGGCGGCGCATTTGCGCGACGCTGACGCGCGCAATTGACGCTCAAGTCACGGATGGCACCGGCAGCTTTGCCGGTGTCATCTACCGCGAGCCCAGCACGTTCCAGATCAGGACGAGGGCCGCGACGAGCAGCGCGGACATGATGAGGCGGTGAACGAATCGGTTCATTGCCGCTCCCGCCAGGCTCGATGACCACCAAAGTCCAGGATCGATCTTCTCCAGCATACGCGCTGACGTGCGCCGACGCATGTCGCTTTGCCTGCACGGTTGCGCATCAGGCTGCGAACGGTCACGCGCGCGGCCGGCGGCCGCATGCCTATGTTCATGATTGGTAAGAACTTCATGCTACCGATGCGAGCAATAACAACCATTTAGTAGAGGCTGCGATGAAGCTGCTGAGCCATCTGAAGATCCGCACCAAGCTTACCAGCATGGTCTGTCTTGCGGCTCTCACAGTCACAGCCATCATCGCGGTATCGGCCTTCCTCAGCAAGAGCCGCATGATGGAGGACCGGGTCCAGCAGATGAAGACCGCGGTCGACATGCTCTACAATCTCGCCCAGTCGGTCCAGGACGACGTCACCGCCGGCAAGCTGACGCAGGCCGAGGCCAAGGCCCAGTTCCACATGCGCGGACGGCGCATGACCTTCAACGGCAACCAGGGCTATCCGGTCGTCTACAACGCCGACACGTCCCTCCTCGTCAACGGCGCCAACCAGCAGCTCGAAGGCAAGATCACCGGCGCGATTGACGCCAACGGCGTCCTCATTGCCGACGCGATCCTCAAGGCCGGCGAACAGAATGGCGGCGGCGTGGCCTCCTATCTCTATCCCCGCCCCGGCCAGACCGAAGCGGTGCGCAAGACCGTGTTCGCGCGCAAGTTCGCGCCCTGGAACGCGACGATCAGCTATGGCCTCTATGTCGACGACATCGACGCCGATGTGCGCGCGCTGACGCTCGAGCTTGCCGCGGTCGGCTTCGGCCTGATGCTGCTGATGGCGACGTTGTCGTGGCTGATCGCCCGCGACGTGCTCGGCGCGCTCGATCGCCAGAAGACCCGCATGCAGGAGATTGCCGACGGTGCCATCGACAAGCCGGTCGAGGAGACCGATCGCGGCGACGAGATCGGCCGCATGGCCGAGACCCTCGAAATGCTCAGGCAGACCGCTTTGACGGCGCGCACGCTGGAGTCCGAACAGGTCGCCGCCAAGAGCCGCAGCGAGCAGGAGAAGCGTGACGCGCTGATCTCGCTCGCCGACCGCTTCGATGCCTCGGTCGGCCAGCTCGTCGGCCTGATGGCCTCGGGCTCCGGCGAGCTCGAGACCACCGCCAAGTCGATGTCGTCCACGGCCGAGGGCACCAATCGCCGCGCCGCTGTGGTCGGCTCGGCCGCCACCGAGGCCAGCCAGCGCGTCCAGACAGTCGCGGCTGCCGCCGAAGAGCTCTCCTCCTCCATCACCGAGATCAGCCGCCAGGTCGCGCAATCCGCCGAGGTGACGGGGCGCGCCGTGGACAGCGCACGCCGCACCGACACCATCGTCCGTGCGCTCTCAGACGGCGCCCAGCAGATCGAGCACGTCGCCGAGCTGATCTCCAGCATCGCGGCGCAGACCAATCTGCTCGCGCTCAATGCCACCATCGAGGCCGCGCGCGCCGGTGAAGCCGGCCGCGGCTTTGCCGTCGTCGCCTCCGAGGTGAAGTCGCTCGCCAGCCAGACCGCGGAAGCCACCCGCGAGATCGGCGACAAGATCGCCCAGATCCAGGGTGCGACCAAGGAGGCCGTGGACGCCATCGGCGGCATCACCGCCACCATCGAGGAAGTCAGCCGCATCGCCACCTCGATCGGCGCGGCCATCGAGGAGCAAGGTGCCGCCACCGCCGAGATCGCCCGCAGCGTCTCGCAGACCGCGGAGGCGACCAAGGAAGTCACCACCAATATCGGCGGCGTCAGCACCGCAGCGAACGAGACCGGCAATGCCGCCGGCATGGTGCTCGCAGCCGCCTCGAACCTCTCCAAGCAGGCCGAACAGCTCTCCGGCGAAGTCGGGACGTTCCTCGCGGGCGTCCGCGCGGCTTAAGCCGCGCAACGCTACGCTGGTTCTAAACGCGACGAAGCATCGGCGAATCGATGCATCGATCGAACCGACACGCGATCGCACGAACGCGATCACGACGCATTTTTCTGGACACGTCGCCGCAGGCATCGGCGTCTTCCCTGCATATGCGTGTCCATGGCTGCGCAGATTGCGCCGCGTCTGAACACGCCGTGCCCTGCGTTCAGGAATGGTAAGGACTTCCGGATACGGCTGCGCGAGAACTAGCATTTTGCAACCGTTCGCGAGGCCGTTATGACGCTGCTCAGTCACCTGAAAATCCGCACCAAGCTTGCCAGCATGGTCTGTCTTGCGGCGCTCACCGTGACTGCCCTCATCGTCGCGTCAGCCTATCTCAGCAAGACGCGCATGCTCGAAGATCGCGCGCGCCAGATGCAGACGGCAGTCGATCTGCTGCACGGCTTCGCGCAATCGCTCCAGGACGAGGTCGCCGCCGGCAAGATGACGCTCGCCGAGGCGCAAGACCAGTTCAAGCTGCGCGGCCGGCGAATGAAGTTCAACGGCGGCCAAGGCTATCCCGTCGTCTATACCGCCGATTCAACAGTGATGATGAATGGCGGCGCGCCTCAGCTCGAGGGCAAGAACAACGGCATCAAGGATGCCAATGGCATCGTGATCGGCGATGCCACGGTGGCCGCAGGCAAGCAGACACCGGAAGGCAGTATCCTGTCCTATTTGTTCCCGCGTCCGGGCGAGACGGTTCCGGTTCGCAAACTGGTGTTCGCCCGCCAGTTCGCCCCCTGGAACGTCGCAATTGCCTACGGTCTCTATGTCGACGACATCGACGCCGACGTGCGCGCGCTGACGCTGGAGCTCGCCGCAATCGGCGTTGGCCTGATGCTGCTGATGGCGACGCTGTCCTGGTTGATCGCGCGCGACGTGCTCGGCGCGCTCAACCGCCAGAAGACCCGCATGCAGGAGATTTCCGAAGGCGCTATCGACAGGCCGGTCGAGGAGACCGATCGCGGCGACGAGATCGGCCGCATGGCCGAGACGCTCGAAGTGCTCAGGCAGACCGCTTTGACGGCGCGCACGCTGGAGGCCGAGCAGGTTGCCGCCAAGACCCGCAATGAGCAGGAGAAACGCGACGCCCTGATCTCGCTCGCCGACCGCTTCGATGCCTCGGTCGGCCAGCTCGTCGGCCTGATGGCCTCGGGCTCCGGCGAGCTCGAGACCACCGCCAAGTCGATGTCGTCCACGGCCGAGGGCACCAACCGCCGCGCCGCCGTGGTCGGCTCGGCCGCCACCGAAGCCAGCCAGCGCGTCCAGACGGTCGCGGCTGCCGCCGAGGAGCTCTCCTCCTCCATCACCGAGATCAGCCGCCAGGTCGCGCAATCCGCCGAAGTGACCGGCCGCGCCGTGGACAGCGCACGCCGCACCGACACCATCGTCCGTGCGCTCTCAGACGGCGCCCAGCAGATCGAGCACGTCGCCGAGCTGATCTCCAGCATCGCGGCGCAGACCAATCTGCTCGCGCTCAATGCCACCATCGAGGCCGCACGCGCCGGTGAAGCCGGCCGCGGCTTTGCCGTCGTCGCCTCCGAGGTGAAGTCGCTGGCGAGCCAGACCGCGGAAGCCACCCGCGAGATCGGCGACAAGATCGCCCAGATCCAGGGCGCGACCAAGGAGGCCGTGGACGCCATCGGTGGCATCACCGCCACCATCGAGGAAGTCAGCCGCATCGCCACCTCGATCGGCGCGGCCATCGAGGAGCAAGGTGCCGCCACCGCCGAGATCGCCCGCAGCGTCTCGCAGACCGCTGAGGCGACCAAGGAAGTCACCACCAATATCGGCGGTGTCAGCACCGCAGCGAACGAGACCGGCAACGCCACCGGCATGGTCCTCGCTGCGGCCAGCAATCTCTCCAAGCAGGCCGAGCAGCTCTCCGGCGAGGTCGGCACCTTCCTGGCAGGCGTGCGCGCGGCCTAAGCTTCCCGACGCCAATCCCTCCACATGCGTCATGGCCGGGCTTGTCCCGGCCATCCACGTTTTTATAGCCGCTCTGCACGAAGAACGTGGATGCCCGGGACAAGCCCGGGCATGACGAGCACCTGCGAATTTTAGTGGGTTATCGCCGCGC
This sequence comes from Bradyrhizobium sp. LA6.1, assembly GCF_040547805.1. NCBI lineage: Bacteria > Pseudomonadati > Pseudomonadota > Alphaproteobacteria > Hyphomicrobiales > Nitrobacteraceae > Bradyrhizobium > Bradyrhizobium sp. LA6.1. Next base: position 85,416 of record NZ_JBEPQK010000017.1, read on the forward strand.
GAGGGTGCAGCCGCTCGAGAGCTGGCGCGTCGATCCGGTCGAGCCGTCGTTCGACTGCGAAGGGAATTCCTCGAACGGCGTGTTCTGTTTGCCGGTGTTGAATTCGAAGATCTTGCGGAACACACCCGGCACCATGGCCGAAACCGGATTGACGCGCATCACCGGCGCGGCCGGCGTGCCGACGACCTCGTAGGTCACGCCGATCAGGCCTTCCTTGTCGCCACCGCCCAGGAACAACCCGAGCACCGGAATCTGTCCGAACATGTTGTTCAAGCCGTACATCGGCACGAAGGTGCCGCTCATGCAGACCTGGTTGCCGGGATAGTCGATCGAGCCCTCGATGGTGGCGCCGATCATCGGGCCCTTGACGACGCCATCGCGGATCGTCAGCGCGCCGTTCTGGCGCGTGAACTCGGCGCGCAGCGCGCTGAAGGAGACGCCGTTCCCGGTGCCGTTGGGCGCGCCGGCGGCAACGCGTTCGAGCTGCGCCTCGCCCTTCACCGTGAAGTCGCGGACGTTGATGAGGCCCTCGCGCGTCGTGTTCGGCTCCGACGTCGGCGGCTCCATCGCCACCACCATCTGGCCGCCGATCGCCTTGGTGTAGGTGTCGGTGAAGCGCAGCAACGCGCCGGCATCGTTGGTCTGGAGGTAGATCACCTCGCGATTGCCCTGGGCGCGGCCGCCGCGCAAATCGGCTGCCACCGGGGTGTCGCGGCCGATCTTGCCGTTCAGCGTGAAGGCTTTGACGGTGCCGTTGCGCCGCGACATCTTGCCGTCGACGCTGCGCATCGCCTCGCCGTTGAAGCCCGCGACGGCACCGAGCTTCACGTCGATGTCGAAATCGACGTTCTTCATCTTGTTCTTGGCGTCGTCCTTGGAATTGCCCGAGATCGCCGACTTCAGGAAACCGCGGCCGTCGAACACATCCCCGCGCATCGTGCCCCGCACCACCCCGTCCTGGCCACGCTCCACCTTCAACGAGGCCTTGTCGCCGTCGGACGGAGCGTAGGTCGGGAAGTTCGCGTTCATGAGGTCGCCGTTCGGATCGACCTCGAGCGAGCCCTTGATCGAGGCGCCGCCGCCTTCGACGACGATGTCCTCCAGACGCGTTGATTGCGCCGTCGGCACCACCTTGAAGCTGGCCTTGGCCGACTTGCCCGGCAGCTTGACCCAGCCGGGCAGGATGTTGTCGAGCTTGACCGAGGTCAGGTCCGCCTCGACACCGAGCTTCGTCGTCTGGTCGGGACCTCCGGCGATCTTGCCCGACAGCTTGATCGGCAGCGATCCGCTCACGGCAGGGCTGAGGTCGAATCCGAGACGCGCGCGGCTCGCATCGTCGAGCGTGGCCTGCAATTTGACGTCAGCGTCGCCCTCGGTCGGCTTGCGGTAGTCCAGCGAAGCCGCCTGCCCGTTGATCTTGACGTCGCCCTTGACCTGATAGCCCTGGTTGTTGGCTGATATCTTGAGGTTGTTGGCCTCCAGCTTCTGGTTCATCACCAGCTTGTCGGCGGCAAAGCCGTTGAGGTCGGCGCTGACGGCGTAGCTGGTGTCGCCCTTGGTCAGCGCGCCCTTGACCGGCAAGCCGAGCTGGATGTTCGCCGAGAACGTTCCCTTGCTGGTGTTGGGATCGACGAACGTCGCCGACAGATCGCTGAGCCGATCATTGGAGAGGATTTCGGCGGCGGCCGCCACGGGGCCGTCGGCGCGGAACCTGGTCCGCGATGGCGACGGCTTGGGCGCCATATCCGGCACCTCGAAGACGAAGTCGGAGATCGTGACCTTGCGGCCCGCCGGCGTATCGGCAATGCCCTGCCCGATATTCACGGTCGCGGTGCGCCCGGTCACACGCGCCTTCAAATCGGCATCGTGCACCACCGGCATGCCATCCACGGGGCGGACCGCGACGCCACTCGCGACGATGTTGACCGACAGGCCGTCGTCGGGAATGGGCGGGCCCTTGCGCGGGAGGTTCTTCGTCGGCGAATTGACGCCGATCTCGATGCGCTGGAGCGTGCCGCGCTCGATCCGCTCGATCACCCATTCGCGCAACTCGGGAACGACGAGCGTCGGCCACATCCGCTTGAGCGCGGAGGCCGACATCGGCGTTCCCGCAAAGCCCAGCGTCAGCCGCGGCTCGCCCGAATAGTCGATGGCGCCGGTGCCGGCGACGCCGATCTCGCCATTGCTGATATCGGCTTGCGTCAGCAGCATGCGCTTGTGGTCGGTGTCGAAGCGGAAGCCGATCGCGATGCGGTTGAAGACCAGCGGGGGCTCGTTGTCGATGCCGCCCAGCAGGATCGAGCCGCCGCTGAAGCCAAGCTGCCAGTCGTTGATGGTGCCGTTGGGCGGCTCGAGATGGGCCAGAAGCGTCAGGCGGTTCGCGCCCGAGAGAATCTTGAACGGAGCGACCAATACCCGCCGGTTCGAATCCCACTCGACGTTGATCTCGGCCGAGTCGATCGCCATCGGATAGTCAGGCGTGTCGGTGTCGATGATGTTGCCCGCACCGACCGCGATCTTGCCGCGGAAGAAGGTCGGCACGCCGTCGCGGCCGAGCTCGCCCTTGAGCTCGCCGGTCAGCGGCAGGTCGGCGGTGTAGGTGAAGTCCTTCACCCGGAGCGCCAGCAGGATGTTGGCGGTGGAAAGCTTATCGGCGCGGATGTCGACCGAACGCACACCATTCTCGGCAGGGCCGATCGTGGCGCGCAGCGACCACGGGCGCGCGCCCTCCTCGCCTAGGCTGAGCGCGACGCCGCCATGGCTCGGCCGGCGCAGGCTGAGCGTGATGTTCTCAAAGCTCCATTTGCTGCCGCGCTGCTGATCGTCGACGATCAGATTGCCGTTCTTCAGACCGATCTCGTTGAGGTTCTGGCCGTCGAGGCCGGTCATGCTCAGACTGTCGAGCCAGTCGAGGCCCTGAAGAATGCCGCTCGGGGCAGCGGCCTGGGGAGCAGCCTGCGATGCGTCCGGGCTTGCAGGTCCGGTGGCGAATGGCGGCGGCGGGACACCGTTGCGCGGGAATGTCGGCGGCAGGCCCGCTTCCTTCTTGGATGCGACGCCGGTTGCCAGCGGCTTGGCGGTGTCGCCGGCGGACACGGTGACGGTGCCGTCGGGCGCAATGCGGATCGCCAGCTCGGCATCGACGAGGTTGAGGCTTTCCGCGCGCAGGTGCCCCATCAGGAGACCCGCCCCCGACAGCTTCACTTCGGCCTTCGGCGCGGTGGCGACGATGGCGTGATCATGGTCGCGGACGACGATGTCGCGGATGCGCACGGCGATGCGGATCCGCCCGGCCCGCTCGATCTGGGTGCCGCCGACCTCCACAGTGTTGCCGTGGCCGATATTGTCCTCGATGGCAGCAGCGAGCCAGGGTGTCGCGATGTCGAGATTGATGGGACCCGCACCAAGCCGCCACCACAGCGCGCCGAAACAGCCGATGAAAATGACGGCAAGGGCTCCGACCACGATGGCCAGCCGCTTCAGCCAGCGATCAGCCGCCAGCCAGCGGCGCATTGACGCAAACCCGTCACCGAAACGATGGAAGCCTGAATTGGAACGCGACAACAGCCGGCGCGCCCGATAGCCCGCCGCTGCTTCCTGATCCGGATCCCAGTCGGCGTCGTCCCATTCCTGCGGCTGCTGTTGACCGCCGCGCCGATCGAAATCCCGATTGTAATCCTGGGGCGACGTATTCCTTGCCATTGCCTCTCGATACAGGCGCCCATCGTAGGATTGAGCACCGCCGGGACCGCAGCCGTCCGCGGGAAGCGAAGCTCCCCGCGCCGGCATTGCCGCCATACCTCGAATGTTCCTGCTGTTCGTCATTTCGCCCCGGGCGCGCGTTCAACGAGCAGTGGGGTGGTGCGTGGAATTCCTTGTAACCATACCCCGGCGTCGCCAGACTTGCCCAGACGAGGGCGATTCCGGCACACCGGACGAGAGCTGCAATACCGCTTTGGTTGACCCGCCGAAAGCGACGAAAGGAAGGCGTATGTCCAAGAAATCCCGAAAGAAATCGTCCAAAACGCCCTCCGGCATCGCAACAGCTAAAAAGAAGACCCCGACCAAGCGGGCAACGACTCAAACAAAGTCCGCGAAAACACAGCGGACGCAGGCGAGCAAATCAACCAGGACCGTAGCAAAAGCAGGATCACATAAGGCCGCGTCGAAACAGTTAAATTCCTCCAAATCGGCCTCCGCGCCCGCGAAGGCGAAGCCGGCCCTGACCGAAGGCCAGAGGGCGCCCGCCTTCCGGCTGCCCCGCGACGGCGGCGATGTGGTCTCGCTCGCCGACTATGCCGGTCGGAAGCTCGTCCTGTTCTTCTATCCCCGCGCCGACACGCCCGGCTGCACCCGGGAGGCGATCGATTTCACGCGGCTGGCGGACGCTTTCAGCGCTGCCGGCACGGCCCTGCTCGGCATCTCCGCCGATCCGTTAAGGGCCCAGGAGAAGTTCCGCGACAAGCACAGCCTCGGCATGCCCCTCATCTCGGATGAGAAACACGAGATGCTGGAGGCGTACGGCGCCTGGGGCGAAAAATCTATGTATGGCAAGAGCTTCCTCGGAGTTCTTCGCACCACGATACTGCTTGGTGCCGACGGCAAGGTAGCCAGGGTCTGGCGCAATGTCCGCGTCGACGGCCACGCCGACGAGGTGCTGGAAGCGGCAAGAGGCCTTTAACCAATCCGTTAAATTCGAGTGGTTCCGTTTCCGGAAAATTAACCATGACCGGCCCAGATTGCTGCGGCAATTAGGCCGTACGGACTCATCCGACCGGCGCGGGAGTGCCGATGTCGAAAAGTTCTGCCCAATATTCGCAGTACCCCCAACATCACGCGCACGACCACGGACGGCCCCTCCATCGCCGTCCTGCCGCCGCCGTGGCTGCAGCCGCGATCCCCCTTCCCTCGACCGACGACGCCTACACCATCGTGCACCACGGCAAGCAGGTCCGCCTCGGACCTGTGGTGTTCTGGATCGTGGTCGGCACCGTCGTGCTGCTCGGACTCTGGTCGGCCGCGACCGCGACCTATTTCGCCTTCCGCGACGACGTCCTGACCCGGCTGATCGCACGTCAGGCCGAGATGCAGTACGCCTACGAGGATCGCATCGCCGAGCTCCGTGCCAAGGTCGACCGCACCACCAGCCGGCAGCTGCTCGACCAGGAACAGTTCGACCAGAAGCTCGACCAGATCATGAAGCGCCAGACGGCGCTGGAGTCCCGCGCCACGGCGCTCGGGGCCATGCCCGACGTGACCGGATCAATCCCCCGCACGGCCCCGCAGCGCGGTGATTCGAGCCAGGGCGCGACGCAGGGCACGCCGAAGCCGTCGCCGATCAGCGACACCGTGATCTTCGTGGCACCGCCCGATCGCGAAGCACGGCTTGAGTCGCGTGCGCTGACCGTCGCGGCACCGCCGACCAGCCAATTCGCCAAGAACCAGGGTTTCGACAACGTCCTGGTCCGGCTCACGACCTCGCTTGACCAGGTCGAGCGTCGCCAGATGGCGACGCTCAGCGCCGTCGAGGAAGGCATGGATTCACGCATGCGCCGGATGCGCGGTGTCGTCAGCGACCTCGGCCTCAATCTCGCCAGCCTCGAAGCCGCCGTGCCGCGCTCCGCGATGGGCGGTCCTTTCGTGCCCGTCAAGCTGACGGCCAATGCCGGGCCGTTTGAGAAACAGCTCAACCGCATCAATGTCACCCGCGCCGAGATGGATCGGCTCAATCGCACGCTGGCGCTGGTACCCTACCGCAAGCCCGTCATCGGCGAGGTCGAATTCACCTCCGGCTTCGGCGTGCGCAGCGATCCGTTCCTCGGCCGGCCCGCGATGCATACCGGTCTCGATTTCCGCGCCGCGACCGGCGATCCCGCCCGCGTCACCGCCAACGGCAAGGTGGTCTCGGCCGGCTGGTCCGGCGGTTACGGCCGCATGGTCGAAGTCGATCACGGCAACGGGCTGTCGACCCGCTACGGCCATCTCTCCGAGATCAACGTCAAGGTCGGCGAGATCGTGAAGCTCGGCCAGGTCATCGGCCTCGTCGGCTCGACCGGCCGTTCCACCGGCCCGCACCTCCATTACGAAACCCGCATCGACGGCGAAGCGGTCGATCCGCAGAAGTTCTTGCGCGCCGGCGTGCGGCTCAGCGCGGGCTAAGCCCGCACCACGCGCTTTCAGCGTGGCCGCGCCTACCGCCGGCCGCCGCCCATCCCGCCTCCGGGACCTCCAAAGCCGCCACCGCCCATTCCACCGCCGGGTCCCATGGGCCCACCGCCGGGCGAACCAAATCCGCCTGGGCCTGACGGCCCGCTCGGGCCCGTCGGCGCGGAGCCGGGATTCGCACTTGGGCCAGGTCCTGGGCCAGATCCCGGCGCAGGTCCACCACCGGGCGCGCCGGGCTGGCCACCGCTCGGAGTGGTGGCGCCGCGGTTCGGATGCAGGATCGAGCCGCCGGGCGACCGATTGGGATTGCCGCCACCGGATGGAGGGGCTCCCGGCCCCTGGCCTATGGCCTGAGCCGACTCCACCTGGAAGCCGCGCGAGCGATCGAACACGCCGTTGACCACCATGCGGGCCTCGCCGGCTGCCGGACCGAAGCGTGAACCGTCACGAGCCACGAGGCCGGAGCCGAGCTGGAGGTTCGATCCCACACGCTGCACATAGGCCTCGATCGAGAGGCGGCTTGCGCCGACGAGATCCGAGAAGTCGTCGATGCGCGTGCGCGCGGCCTGCATCGTGCCCTGGCTCGAACGGCCCTCGATCTGGGCGCGCTGGCCAACCAGCAGCGGATCGACCCCGCTCAGCCTCAGCCCGCCAATATGCAAGCCGTCAGGCCCGCGCTCGACGAGACCGGTGACACGCTCGGTCGCCTCGCGCCGCGGCTCGATCAGGCTTGCGACGATCACGCCGTCGGTCCGGCGCAGGCCATAGACGGCCACCTGCGTGCCCGCACGGAGCTTGCTCTCCTTGTCGCTTGTGACGATCTTCTGGCCGAGCACCGTCAGCTCGTTGCCCTTCACGGCTTCGATCGGACCTGCGACCTCGCTCGCGATCGCGATGTTGCGCGTCACGAGCGTGCCGTCGGCCTGACGGGTCGCGACCACGCGCGCAAGCTGACCGATGCGCAGAGCCTTGGGGCTCGCGGCCTCGCCGTCGATCCGGACCGGCACGTCGCTCGCATAAGTGACGCGCTCGCCGTTGACGTAGATGCTGCCAAAACGCTGGATCACGCCGACGATGCCGGTGCCGCCGATGCCGTGGTCGTCACCGCGCCTGATTCCGGTGCCGCCGATGCCCTGATCGGTGCCGCGCTTGACCTGCGCGTGGGCCATCGCCGTACCGGCGAGCCAAAATCCTGTCAGCAGCAGACGGCGGGAGATCAGCGGCGGCCGGCTCATGAAGAACCACCCTCCTTGCCGCTTTCCTTGCTGCTGTCCTTGCCGCCTTCTTTGGCCTCTCCTTCGCCATCTGCATCTTCGCTGTAGATGTAGATGCCGAAATTCCAGCGGGCGTCACCGCCCTTGTCCTTGCCGAGCGCGCGGTTGGCCTCGCGGTTGGCGGTCTTCAGCGCGTCCATCGCGAGCTCGCGCGAGCGTGCCTCGAGGCGCTTGGCAAGCTTCGGCGAGATGTTGTTGTAGTGCACCGCGCGCTCGAGGAAGCGCGGCGCCGCGCCTGAGACGTTCTGCGCGGCGGCCGCGATATGGTCGTGCAGATTGCGGCCGAGATAGTGCCATTTGCTGTCGTCCTCGCCGCTCGGGACGAAGGCCGCCTCGACCAGCTCGATCTCGTCGGAATCGTTGATGGTGACGAGCTTGCGGTCGACCCATTCGTCGAGCACCGCGCGCGGCCGCACGTCCTTGGTGACGGAGGCGACCAGCTGCTCGAACGACGGCGCATCGCCCTCGGCCGTGCGCGGCAACGCCAGCGGCTCGCCCTTCGCATCGGTGAATTCGGGCGCAGCAAGCCAGCGCGCAATCACAGCGCTCGTCAGCGACACCGCGGCCGGCGCCTCGTGCACCGGCGCGCCGGCACCGCGCAGCCGCGCCACCTCCTTGCGATGGATCCCGGTGAGCAGGCTGACACGGCTATCGGTCTGCTCCTTCCCCTCCAGCGCAAAATCGTGCTCGGCGACGTTGACGAACAGCTCGCGAAGCAATTGCGCCAATGCCGGAAAAGTCATGCCGCTGCGAATGCAGAGCCGCACGAGCGGGCGCAGCAGCCGCGCCAGCGGCGCGTGCAGCTTCGCGGCAGTCGGCTGCGGAGCCGCTGCTTTGGACCCGGACTTGGCATTCATGTCTGAACTGTACCCGCGCCCCACGTGGGACACAATCCCACTTTTTTCTCCATTCTGATTGACGTGGTAAATTTTCCCACGTAAACGAGACGCCACTGAGGGCGCGACGTAAAGGGACTCACACCCATGGCTGACCGCTTGGTCCGCAATTCCAACTCACTGCGTGCTGTGCCGGCTCCCGACTGGGGGCGCGGCGCAATCGAGCCGATGCTGCCGGCGCTGTTGCGCGGCGTGATCTTCATCTCGGTGCTGGCCGCACCGTTCGTCGCGGCCCTTCTCGCAGGCTGACACCATCATGCATCACACCAGCGAAACTCCGCGCCGCCCGTCGGTGCTGCACATCTTCAAGATCTATTATCCCGACCTGTTCGGCGGCACGCTGACGGTGATCCGCGACATCTGCGCCAGCCTAAAGGACAGCTTCGCGTCCGCCGTGCTGGTCTGCTCGCAATCGGCCGAGCGGCGCGAGATCGTCGTCAATGACGTGCCGGTCGAGCGCGTCCGCTCCTTCGGCAATCTCCTGTCGCTTCCCGCCGCCCCCACCTATCCCTGGCGGCTCTGGCGCAAGATCGCCGAGCACGATTTGCTCGCGCTCCATGCCCCCTTCCCGCTCGCCGACCTCGTTTTCGCGTTCGGCTTCGGCGCCAATCGGCCGCTGGTGGTGCACTGGCATGCCGACATCGTCACCCATGCCGGCCTGCGCTGGTTCATCGAACCGTTGATGCGGCGGACGCTGCGCCGGGCGACAGCGATCATCGTCTCGGACCATGCGCTGATCGAGAACACGCCGTTGCTGCGGGAATTCGTCGACAAATGCCACGTCGTGCCGTTCGGCATCGACACCTCGGGTTACGACTGGCCGAAGATCGAGCCGCACCACGTGAACGATCGCGGCCGGCTCGTGCTCGCCTGCGGCCGGCTCGTGCCCTACAAGGGCTTTGACGTCCTGATCCGCGCCGCCGTCAACCGCAAGTTCGAGGTCTGGATCATCGGCGAAGGCACCGAGCGGCCGCGGCTTGAGCAGCTGATCCGCGAGCTCGGCCTCCGCGACCGCGTCCGCTTGCTCGGCTCGGTCAACGACAACGAGCGCATCAAGCTGATGTGCCTGTCCGACGTCTTCGTCATGCCGTCGGTCACCAATGCCGAGACCTTTGGCCTGGTCCAGCTCGAGGCCATGGCCGCCGGCCGCCCTGTCGTGAACACGGCGCTCGACACCGCCGTGCCGCGCGTCGCCCGCCACGGCATGGAGGCGATCACGGTGCCGCCGGGCGACGCCGAAAAGCTCGGCGATGCCATCGACACGCTGATCAGCGATCCCGAGCGCCGCCGCCGCATGGGACTGTCAGCCCGGACGCGCGCCCTCACCCGCTATTCCGCCCCAGCCTTCAGGGAAGGCATGCAGGCCGTCTACCGCGACGCCGTCACCGCGTCGTGCAAGGAACTCGCAACTGCCGCCGAGCTGCCGCAGGCGACCGGCTGGCTGGACACCGTCCGGATTGCGGCCGCACTGGCCTGGTCGGACATGCGCCACCGCTACGTGCGTTCGCTGCTCGGCCCGTTCTGGATGTCGCTTCAGATGGCGATCGTGGTCGCCGTATTGGGCTCGGTGATCGGCCACATGTCGAACGCCGACATGCTGGCGCGCCTGCCGATGCTGGCGCTGTCGATGACGGCCTGGACCTTCCTCAACAGCGTCGTGCTCGATGCGACCACGGCGCTTCAGAATTCCGCGAGCCTGATCCGCGACCGGGCGCTGCCGCCGGTGATCTTCCTGCTGCAATGCACCTTCCGCCAGGCGCTATTCGCGCTGCATAACGCCTGCGTGCCGCTGGTGCTGTGGCTGATCCTCTCGCCCCACGACCTCTCTCACGCGCTGGCGGCGCTGCCTGGCCTGCTGCTGTTCATAGCCTGTACCTTCGCCTTGAGCCTCGTCCTCGGCGCGACGGCAACGCGCTATCGCGACCTCAAGCCGATCATCGAATCCACGCTGATGCTCGCCTTCCTCGCCTCGCCCGTGATCTGGTCCGCCGAGATGATCAATCACCGCTCGACGGTGATGCGGCTCAATCCGCTGACGCATCTGTTCGCGGTGTGGCGCGAGCCGCTTGCAGGCGGCCATATCGATCCCGCCAGCATCGTCTACGTCCTCATCACGCTGGCGCTGCTGATCTTTGCGAGCGTGCTGACGCTGGTCCACCTGCGCAAAGCCGCATTCTGGATTTGACGCATGGTCTCGATCAGCCTGCACAACGTCTGTCTCGACTATCCGCTCTACGGCGCCTACGACTTCTCGCTGAAGCGGCGACTGCTCGGCCACCTCATCCGCGAACCGGGCGAGACGCGGATCATCCGCGCCGTCGACAACGTCTCGATCGAGGCCGAAGCCGGCGCCCGTATCGGGCTTGCCGGGCCCAACGGCTCCGGCAAGTCGACGCTGCTGCGCCTGATCGCCGGGGTCTATCCGCCGAGCAGTGGCCGCGTCACGGTCCGGGGCAACGTCGTGCCCCTGCTCGGCCTGAACGCCGGGGTCAATCTGGACTTCGTGGCGGAGGACAACATCGCGCTGCTGCTGCGGATCAGCGGTCGCAAGCCCACACGCAGCGTGATCGACGAGATCTGGGCTTTCACCGAGCTCGAAGCGCGCATGCAGCGCCTGCCCCTGCGGATGTTCTCCTCGGGCATGCTGATGCGGGTGTTGTTCGCGACCGCCACCGCTTTCCCGGCCGACATCCTGCTGCTCGACGAATGGCTCAGCGTCGTCGACGAGCATTTTGCGGAGAAGGCCGAGAGGCGGCTGCAAAACCTGGTCTCGCAGGCGGCGATCGTGATCATCGCCTCGCACGACCTGCCGCTGCTGCGCCGCACCTGCTCCAGCATCATCAACCTCGATCACGGCCACATCGCCTCGACCATCGCGGTCGAGCCATCAGCCACGCACGCCTTTGAACTCCGAGAGAAACGCGCATGAAACAGAACATCCTGGTCGTGTCCGAGTCGCTCGGACAACCCAATCACAAGCGTGGCATCTTCCACTTCACCCGGGAATTGGTACGGTCGCTCGCGTCGGAAGGCCACGAACTCACCTTGCTGGTGGAAACCTCGAAGCGTTACCGCAAGCTATGTCGGCGCGAACGACGCACGAAACTATTTCCGGCGCAGTCGCGCAACATCGAGCTGCTCGCTCTTTATCGCTTCCTCGACGAGGTCAACGTGAGCGGGCCGGTGATGCTCAGCGGCGCGCGTCGCAGGTTCGACTGGCTCCGCCACAAGGCCACCATGCTGCTGTCGCGGGACAATATCCTCTGCCTCCTGCGCGCGATCGGCCTGCTTGGCCTGCAAGCCCGGCTGATCGAGAACCGGACTGCCGCGCTCGAATACATTCCGCCGGATATGCGCCATCTCGAACTGTTCGGCGAATTCCAGCTTGAGCCCGGATTCTTCAACTATCAGGAATCCTCGGCCTTCTTCCTGCTGCCGCCGCCGCGGATCGACGCGCGTGACTATGATCTCATCGTTGTGGACACCCCGACGCGGGTCGCGATCAGGCGCAAGCCGAACGCCAAGGTGATCTGCGTCGTCCACGATTTGCTGCCGCTCACCGACCTCAAGCTCAGCGACATTGCCACGCGCCAGTTCCTGGCGCGGATCGGCACCAGCCTGCGCCAGGCTGACGAGCTCGCCTTCGTTTCAAACTATAGCATGATGCGGTTCAGGGAACTGTTGCCGCAATTTGCGCACCTGCCGGCGCGGGTCGTGTATCCCCGCACCCGGTTCGACGCCCCGGATGTCCTCCACCTCCCAGCCCTGTCGGGGCGTCCGGGGCGGCCGAACTTCGTCATCATCGTGTCGAACGAGCCGCGCAAGAACGTCGCCACCGTTATTCGTGCCTTCCGCAACGTCCCTCAGGCCGATCTCGTGGTGATCGGTCATGCGGGCCAGATCAGCCGGATGCGCAACCTGCCGCCAAATGTCCGCTTCGCCGGCTATGTCGACGAGCATGAAAAGGCCGCCATGATCGCGGAGGCGCACGGGCTGATCATGCCGAGCCTGGCCGAAGGCTTCGGCATACCGATCATCGAGGCGCTGGCCGCGAACACGCCGGTGCTATGCTCCGATATCGCGGTGTTCCGTGAGGTCGCAGGCGAGCTCGCCGACTATTTCGATCCGTTCTCGACCGATGCGATCGCAGCTTCAATCACCCGCGTGCTGACGCGGCAGGAGGAATGCCGCGGCCGCATCCGCGCGAGGCGACACGAGCTCGCCGAGCGCTTCGGCTACGAGACCCAGGCGCGCGACTTCCTCGGGCATGCGATGCCCCGGGAAAGCCTGGCCGCCGCGCAATAAGCGTCGTTGCACATGACTGCTGAAACCGCGGAATGGTCCGGCCCGGCCGGTCGACAAGCGTTGCGCGCCCGATGGCGGGCCATGGGCAAATCGCCCGCTCTGATCGGGGCCGCCGATGTGCTCGCTGTGCTGATCGCGGCGTCGCTGCCCTGGTCGACCACGGCGCCTTCGATCTTCGTCGGGCTCTGGCTGCTGGTGGTGACGCCGACCATCGACTGGCGCGACTATGGACGCCAGCTCGCGCGGCCTGCGTTCGCCCTGCCCTTTGCCTTCCTGCTGCTCGCGCTTCTCGGCACGCTCTGGTCGGACGGCGCGTGGGCCGACCGGTTGCATGCGATCAAGCCGGTCGCAAAGCTCGTGCTCATTCCAGCACTGCTCTATCACTTCAGCCGATCCGAACGCGGTTTCTGCGTTTTCCTTGGCTTTCTCGCGTCCTGCGCGCTGCTTGCAGTCTACTCCTGGATCGTGCTGCACGATCCCGCCTGGAAACTCACCGCGACCGCGTCGCGCTCGCACTGCCGACGTTGACTTTCTGGCGTGGCGGAAGCGTGGTCGCGACAGCCCTCTGTCTGGCATTGATCCTGCTGTTCGCCACCAACATGGTGTTCGTCGCCTCCGCACGCACGGCGCTGCTGTGCATCGCGGTGCTGCTCGGATTGCTCGCCTGGAGGCATTTGAGCCGACGCGCGGCGCTGGTCCTGCTCGCAGGCACGATAGCCGCGAGCGCGCTGGCCTGGACGACATCGCCCTATCTGCGCCACCGCATTGCGGACATCGCCGTGGAATACCGCCACGGCCACGAGGACATCAGCCGAGCCTCGACCGCCCAACGCCTGACCTATTGGCGCAAGGCGCTTCACGCCATTGCCGAGGCGCCCCTGACCGGTCACGGCACCGGGTCGATCAAGCGCCAGTTCGAGCGCGCCGCCACCGGTGGAAGCCGCCTCGATGCGGAGATCGTCAGCAATCCCCACAACCAGACCCTCAATGTCGCGATGCAATGGGGCGTACTCGGCGTCGTCCTGCTCTACGCCATGTGGATCGCGCACCTTCGCCTGTTCCTGGACGAAGGCCTTGCGGCCTGGATCGGGCTCGTGGCCGCCGTACAGAACATCGCGAGCTCGCTTCTGAACTCGCATTTGTTCGATTTCCACGAAGGCTGGATGTATGTGCTGGGCGTTGGCGTCGCCGGCGGCATCGCGCTGAAAGCGAAAGCCGGCCGCCAGCCCTGACTATTGACTGCGCTCGTGCCCGACCTCGCCGGTGATGACGTCGCCGAAGAGCTCCCAGGCCTGTCCGTTGAAGCGCATCAACTGCATCTGCTCGATCGGAAAGTAGTCGTCGGCGGAGGTGTTCACCATGATCCCGGGCAGCATCAGGTCGGTGTGAAAATTCTTCAGGCTGGTGGCTTGCTTCATCACGTTGTCACGCGTGAGCTTGTCGCCGCACTGCTTCAGCACCTGCGCCATCGCCTCGGCCTGCACATAGCCGTAGATGTTGTTGCTATTGGCCTTGTCGCCATCGGGATAATATTTGTCCATGAATTCGCGCCACTTCACCACCGCAGGGTCCTTGTCCCAGGTCGGGTCGGTCGGATCCTTCAGATAGACGGTCGAGATGATATCCTTGGAATAGTCGAGCCCGGCGGGCTTGAGCACCGAGGCGACCGAGGTCGCGGTATTGGCGAGGAAGAATTTTGGTTTCCAGCCGAGCTCTCCGACCTTCCGGATTGCCTGCGCCGATCCCTTCGGGGCGGCCCATGAGAAGAAGATGTCGGCGCCCGAGTCATGCAGCGCCACGATCTGCGAGTCGATCGAGGGATCGCTGACCTCATAGGACTTGTCGGCGATGATCATGCCGGCCTTGTCGCCGAGCCCGTCCTTCAGGCCCTTGAACTGGTCCTTGCCGGCGTCGTCGTTCTGCCAGAACACGGCGATCTTGCTGTTGGGGAAATGATCGCGGATGTACTTTGCGTAGATCCGCCCCTCGCTCTGGTAGTTCGGCTGGAAACCCATGGTCCACGGGAAATTCTTGGGGTCCCCGAACTTGGTACCGCCGGAGGCGACGAACAGCTGCGGCACCTTCTTGGCGTTCATGTATTTCATGATCGCCGAGTTCGAGGGCGTGCCGAGCGGCTGGAAGATCAGCAGCACCTCGTCGCTCTCGACCAGCTTGCGCGCCTGCTCGATCGCCTTCGGCGGCGAATAGGCGTCGTCATAGCTAATGAAGTTGATCTTGCGGCCGTTGATTCCGCCCTGGTCGTTGATCATCCTGAAATAGGCGGCCTCGGTTTTGCCGATCACGCCATAGGACGACGCCGGCCCGCTATAGGGCATAATGTTGCCGATCTTGACTTCGGTGTCGGTGGCGCCGGGATCGTATTTCTTCTGCGCCAGAGCCGGTGCCGAGACGAGCACGCCGGCAGCAAGAATGGCGAGGGCAGCAAGGCTTTCGCGACGACCCGGCATCGTTCTCTCCCCTATGTTTTGTAGTCTTGTTTTGCGGAGAGTGTCGCAAGGCCGTTCGCCGCTGGCAAGCGCCGCGATTTTCCGCGCCGTGAAACGACGGACCCGGAACTTACGCGGTGCGCCGCAGCAGTCTCAGTGCGCGCCCGTCGATCACGAGCAGTGCGCTGCCGATGACGATGGCGCCCGCGATCTCGCGCGCGGAGATCGGCTCACCCAGCACCAGCCATCCCAGCAGGATGGCGGTGACGGGAATGAGCAGCGTCACCAGCATCACATTGGTCGCGCCTGAACGTCGCAGGATCTGAAAGAAGACGATGTAGGCGAGCGCCGTCGAGAGGGCGGCAAGGCCAAGCACGGCGAGCCAGGTCGTCAGGCCCGGCATCGAAAGATGCCACGGCTGCTCCATGGCGCCGGCGACGATCGCCATCATCACAGTCGATGCCATCAGCTGAAACGTCGCCGTTCCCAGCGGAGGCGTGTCCTTCAGCAGCCGCCGCGCGGCCAGCGCCGCAAAGCCATAGCTGAATGCGCCGCCCAGGCAGAGCAGGATGCCGAGCCCCTGCCCCGGCCTCGTTTCCCATCCGCGCAGGATGATGACGCCGGCGAGCCCGAGCGCCACGCCGGCCACCCGACGCATCTGCAGGGCCTCTTCGCCGGCCGCCGCCATCACCATCACCGTGAACAGCGGCGTGGTCGCATTCAGGATCGAGGCCAGCCCACTCGGAATGTAGGTCTGGCCGAGCACGATCAGCGAGAACGGGATGACGTTGTTGAGCAGCCCAATCGCGACGAACGGCTTCCAGCCCGCCATGCCCTTGGGAAGACCGATACCCTGCATCCGCAGCAACGGCAGCAGAATGGCCGCCCCAAGCGCGACGCGCAGCAGCACCAGCGTCAGCGGCGGCAATTCCCGCAGCGCCGCGCCATTGAAGAAGAACGATCCGCCCCAGAGAACCGAGAGCACCGCGAGCAGCGACCAGTCTCGCGCGTCGATCCTGTTATCGTTCGGGGACATGTTGCTTCACCTCGGCGGCCGAGCCTGCCGCCTAGAACGGCGCGAGACAGGCCGCCACCCGATTTCCGACAAATTTGCTCAGGAGGGGCGCCGCGAGCGAGCGTCACCGGCAATATCGGCGACAACCGCTCCGATCACCAGCGCGCCGCCAATGAGCGCATGCACGGCGGGCAGTTCGCGAAAAGCGACCCAGATCCAGAACGGCATTAGCGGCGTTTCCAGCGTCGCGATCAGGGAAGCCTGCCCCGAAGGCAACAAGCGCGAGCCGAGCATGTAGAAGGTCAGGCCGAGCGCGACCTGGAGGCAGCCGAACATCGCGAGGATCGCAAGGCTGTTGCCGCCGACATGGGCGATGTCGTGGGCAAAGGGAAGACTGACGAGGCTCCCCATGAAGTTCGACAGCGCTGCCGCGGCCACCATCGACGTCTCGCGATGGCGCCGGACCACGACCGTCATGGCGGAGATGGCGAGCACCATCAGGCAGCTCAGCGCGACGCCGCCGAGATCGGCGCCGGCCCGAACGCCGCCGACCGTGATCACCACGCCGGCAAAGGCGATCAGGCTCGCGGTCAGCGTACGCCACGTCGCGGCTTCGCCGAGCCACAGCCACGCCAGCGCAGCCGCAACGAAGGGCTGGGTGGCGATCAGCACCGCCACATTCATGACCGTGGTCATCTGAAGCGCGGGAATGAACGAGACCATGCCGACCGCGGACAAGGACGCGACGAGCAGGCCGCCCTTCCCCGGCACGACCAATTGCCACAGCGCAGCGCGGCCCTGCATCACGACAAGAAACACGCTGATCAGGCTGCCCGCGAACAGGCCGCGCCAGAACAGGATGGTCCAGGGATCGAACGGCAAGAGGCGCGTGAAGAACGGCGCCGTGCTCCAGGCAACTGCGGCAGCGATGACGAGGGCAATGCCGAGACCGCGATCCGAACGAGGCTGCCCCATGTTGATGCGCCCAGCTAGGTCGGCTTCTTCGGCCGCGACACCAGCTCGATCATCTTGCCTTCATCGTCGTCGGGCATTGCGGCCTTGGCCTGCGCGTAGGACTCGACCGCAGCGCGCGAGACCAGCGGCTTGTCGGCGAGCAGGCCTTCGGCGAGCTTCACCGCATAGGCGGCATCCTTGTGCCGCAGCGCCGCCGTAAAGGTCGCGCCGCTGAAATCGCGGGCGACCATGCGCTTGGAATGACGCTGCACCTGCGGGCTGGCGGCGACGCCGGCCTGGATCGATTCCAGCACCAGGTTCATGTCGAGCCCGGCCTGTTCGGCGATGGCGAGGCCTTCGGCAAGGCCCGCGATCTGGATCGCACCCAGGAGATTGTTGATGAGCTTGTAGACCGTGCCGGAGCCGACCGCGCCGAAATGGCGGATGGTCGAGCCGATCGGTTCGAGAAACGGCCGCGCACGTTCGAGATCAGCTGCGTCAGCGCCGGCGAGCAGCGTCAGCTTTCCGGCCGCTGCCGCATCCGGCAATCCCGTCACGGGGCAGTCGATGTAGATCAGCCCGCGCGCGTTCAGTTCGCGGCCCATCTCGCGGGCGTGGTCATAGGAGACGGTGGAGCACTCGATCGCAATGGTGCCGGCCTTTGCCGTCTTGGCCGCGCCCTCGGGCCCGAGCCAGACCGCGCGCGAGGCTTCGTCATCGGCGACCATGGTCACGACCGCATCGGCATCGATCGCGGCATCCTCAGGCGACGTCGCCCAATGCGCACCGCGCGCGATCAGGTCGTCCGCCTTTGCCTTGCTGCGATTCCACAGCGTCACCGTGAAGCCGGCATCGAGATAGCGGCCGGCCATGCCGTGGCCCATCCGCCCCAACCCGATGAAGGCGACGCGGGACATCAGTCGACGTCCTCGATGTCGGCGCCGGTGGTGCCGAAGGCGCGCTGCGCCAGGGTTGCGGCCATGAAGTCGTCGAGCTCGCCGTTCAGCACGCCCGATGTGTCGGACGTCTGCACGCCGGTGCGCAAATCCTTCACCATCTGGTAGGGCTGCAGCACGTAGGAGCGGATCTGGTGGCCCCAGCCGATATCGGTCTTGGCGGCCTGGTCGGCGGCGGCCTTCTCCTCGCGCTTCTTCAGCTCGATTTCGTAAAGCCGCGCGCGCAGCATGTCCCAGGCCTGCGCCCGATTCTTGTGCTGGGAGCGGCCGGCCTGGCAGACCACGGCAACGCCGGTCGGAATATGCGTCAGGCGCACCGCGGATTCGGTCTTGTTGACGTGCTGGCCGCCGGCGCCGCCCGAGCGCATGGTGTCGACGCGGACGTCGGCTTCCTTGATGTCGATCTTGATGCTGTCGTCGATGACGGGGAACACCTGCACGCTCGAAAACGAGGTGTGCCGCCGCGCGTTGGAATCGAACGGCGAGATGCGCACCAACCGGTGCACGCCCGCCTCCGTCTTCAGCCAGCCATAGGCGTTGTGGCCCGAGACCTGGATCGTCGCGGACTTGATGCCGGCCTCTTCGCCCTCGGACTCTTCGAGGAATTCGACCTTGAAGCCGTGCGTCTCGGCCCAGCGCGTATACATGCGCAGCAGCATCTGCGCCCAGTCCTGGCTCTCGGTGCCGCCGGCGCCGGCATGGACTTCGAGATAGGAATCGAAGCGATCGGCCTCACCCGAGAGCAGCGCCTCGAGCTCGCGCCGCGCGACTTCCTTCTTGAGGTTCTTCAGCGCGGTTTCAGCCTCAGTGACGACGCCGGCATCGCCCTCGGCCTCGCCGAGCTCGATCATGCCGATGTCGTCTTCGAGCTCCTGCTCGACCTTGCCGATGCCGGAGAGCGAATCCTCAAGCGAGGTGCGCTCCTGCATCAGCTTCTGGGCTTTCTGGGGATCGTTCCAGAGGTTGGGATCTTCAGCGAGCTTGTTCAGCTCAGCGAGGCGCGCCGTCGATTTCTCGACGTCAAAGATGCCTCCTCAGCAGCCCGACCGACTGCTTGATCTCTTCTACCAACCGTTCGATTTCGGCGCGCATGTTGTTCTCTGATCTCGCGGAATCCCGCGTGCAATTCAGATCGGGATGTAGCGGCGGCGGCTGCAAAGCGCAACCGCCGGAACCGCGATCGTCTGTCTTATCCGCTAGTACAGCCCGCCGGTGCCCGGCCGCATGAAGAAGCCGGAATCCGGCTGCTGCTGCTGCGACGCCGGCACGCCGCCGCGCCCGTCGGCATCGGCGACGCCGATGACCGAGTAGTTGTCAGGCGGCGCCGTGCCCGGCTTGAAGGCTTCGAGGATGGTTCCACCGGTCTCGCCGGGACCGGCGCGCATGCCGGTCTTGGAGACGACGCGCACGAGCTTGATGCCGGCCGGCACCTTGAACGGAACCGCGGGCTTGTCGGCGAGCGCAAGCTTGAGGAAGTCGCGCGCGATGGGCGCGGCCAGATGGCCGCCGGTCGCGGCGTTGCCCCTACCGAGCGCGCGCGGCTTGTCGTAGCCCATATAGATCGCGACGGCGACGTCGGGCGAGAAGCCGACGAACCAGGCGTCCTTGGCCTCGTTGGTGGTGCCGGTCTTGCCGGCGATCGGCTTGCCGACCTCCTTGACCACGGTTGCGGTACCGGCCTGGACCACGCCTTCCATCAGCTCGGTGATCTGATAGGCGGTCATGGAATCCAGCACCTGCTCGCGGCGGTCGATCAGCTGCGGCTCGGCCTGGTTCTTCCAGCCGCCCGGCGCGTCGCAGCCGCGGCATTCGCGCTGGTCGTGCTTGAAGATGGTGCGGCCGTAACGGTCCTGGATACGGTCGATCAAGGTCGGCTTCACCCGGCGACCGCCATTGGCGAGCATCGAATAGGCCGTGACCATGCGCATCGCCGTGGTCTCGCCGGCGCCGAGCGCGTAGGAGAGATAGTTCGGCAATTCGTCATAGACGCCGAAGCGGCGCGCATATTCGCCGATCAGGGGCATGCCGATGTCCTGCGCAAGGCGCACCGTCACGGTGTTGAGCGACTGCCGCAAAGCGTTGCGCAGCGTGACGGGTCCCTGGAATTTGCCGGACGAGAAGTTTTCGGGCCGCCACACGCCGGCGCCCTGGCCCTGGTCGATTTCGATGGGCGCGTCGAGCACCACGGTCGAGGGCGTATAACCGTTGTCGAGCGCGGCCGAATAGACGATCGGCTTGAACGACGAGCCCGGCTGCCGGTAGGCCTGCGTGGCGCGGTTGAACTGGCTCTGGTCGAACGAGAAGCCGCCGACCATCGCGAGCACGCGGCCGGTCCAGGGATCCATCGCCACCATCGCGCCGGACACTTCGGGGATCTGGCGCAGGCGGTACTGGCCTTCGACCGGCTGTCCCTCCTTGGTGTAGAGCGGATCGGCATAGATCACGTCGCCGGGCTGCAACACCTGCGCCACCGACGTAGGGGTCTTGCCCTTGGCGTTGCCTTGGGCCGCCCTCGCCCAGCGCACGCCGTCGACCGTGACGATGCCGGTCTCGCGTTGCTTGCTGATGGCGCCGCCGAGCTCGCGGTTCGGCTGGAAGCCGATGCGCGCCGACTGGTCGCTGGTCTCCAGCACCACCGCCATGCGCCATGGCGAGATGTCGGACAGCGACTTGATCTCGGCGAGCTTCACGCCCCAATCGCCCGAAATATCGAGCTTGCTCATGGCGCCGCGATAGCCCTGCTGCTCGTCATAGTTCACGAGGCCGGCGACCATGGCCTTGCGCGCCATGACCTGGATCTTCGGATCGAGCGTGGTGCGGACGGACAGACCGCCTTCGTAGAGCTTCTTCTCGCCGTAGCGCTCGAAGATGTCGCGGCGGACTTCCTCGGCGAAATATTCACCGGCGAAGGTGTGAGCGCCGTTGGAACGGTTGGTGACGGCCAGCGGCTCCTTGCGAGCCTTGTCGGCGTCGGCCTGCTTGATCCAGCCGTTCTCCAGCAGACGGTCGATCACGTAGTTGCGACGCTCGATGGCGCGATCGCGGTTGCGCACCGGATGCAGCGTCGCGGGCATCTTCGGCAGCGCGGCGAGATAGGACGCTTCAGCGACCGTCAGCTCGTTCACCGACTTGTCGAAATACACCAGCGAAGCGGCCGCGATGCCGTAGGCGCCAAGGCCGAGATAGATCTCGTTCAGGTACAGCTCGAGGATCTTGTCCTTCGAATAGGTCTTCTCGATGCGCATCGCCAGCAAGGCTTCCTTGATCTTGCGGGCGAAGGAGACCTCGTTGGTCAGAAGGAAGTTCTTGGCGACCTGCTGGGTGATCGTGGAGGCGCCCTGCGGACGCCGGTTCGAGCCGTAGTTCTGGATGAAGAGCACGCCGGCGCGCGCCATGCCGGTGTAGTCGATGCCGCCATGCTCGTAGAAATTCTTGTCCTCGGCCGCGAGGAAGGCGTTGATCACGAGCTTCGGCACCGCCTGGATCGGCAGGTATAGCCGGCGCTCCTTGGCGTATTCGCCGAGCAGCGAGCCGTCGACCGCGTGCACGCGGGTCATCACCGGCGGCTCGTAATCCTGAAGCTGAGAGTAGTCCGGCAAGTCCTTGGAGAAATGCCAGATCAGGCCTGCCACGGCCCCGACACCGACAAGGAACACCACCGTTCCCGCGGCGAACAGGAAGCCCATGAACCGCACCAGCAAGCGCATTATATGTTTATCCGTTCAAACTCTGGATCAGCTCAAGGCACCCAAAACAGGCGCCAACTCCACGTCGCGAATTTACCGGCCTACTCAATTACATCAGTGCCGGACCCAAGACGCTTGCCGAACGGGATTCTCGCCGATTCCGGAACCCCCTGCGGCATTTTTATAAAGCGCCCGCTGTGGCCAAACTAGGGCTTTTGCAACGGGACGGAAAATCCCTCTCAATTCGACGCCTCCCGGTCGTCAATTCGACGATCCCCCGGTCGTCAATTTGACGATCCGGCCGTCGCCATCCGCTTGGTCAGGAACCCGTCGATCGCCTGCGCCATCGAGCCCACGGCCTTGGACCGCCACCCCTCCGAGACCAGATGCTCGAGGTCGCCCTTGTTGGAGACATAGCCGATCTCGACCAGCACCGACGGCACGTCTGGCGCCTTGAGGACCCGGAAGCCGGCCGACTTCAGGGGATGCTTGTGCATCCGCACCGACGACTTCATTTCGCCCATCAACAGGCGGGCAAAACGGCTTGAAAAGGTACGAGTTTCTCGCTGGGTGAGGTCGATCAGGATGTCCGCGACGTCGGTCGGCTCTTCCGCGAGGTTGAAACCGGCGATCGCGTCCGCACGGTTTTCCGCATCCGCCAGCCGCTGCGCCTCGGCGTCGGAGGCCTTGTCGGACAGCGTGTAGATGGTCGCGCCCTGCGCATCGCCCTCGGCCTTCGGAAGGGCGTCTGCGTGGATGGAGACGAACAAGGCGGCCTTGAGCCCGCGGGCGACTTTGACCCGGTCGTTGAGCGGAATGAAGGTGTCGTCGTCCCGTGTCATCACCACGCGGAATTTGCCGGTCTTGTCCAGCCGGTCGCGCAGCGCCAGGCCGAAGGCCAGCACCAGGTTCTTCTCGCTCTCGCCGCCCGACTGCGTGCCGTTGTCGATGCCGCCATGGCCGGGATCGATCACGACGATCGGGCGGCCGTCGACCTTTTGCTGCCCGGCTTCCGGAGCTGCGGCGGCCGGAACCGTTGCCGGCGGCGCGTCGGCGATTGCGGGCCGCAGTTCGGGGCGCTTCTCGGGGAGGAGCGACTGCACGAAGGCGGTCCGGTCGACCTCCTCCAGCTCAAGCACGAGCCGGGCCGGCTGGCCATTGGCGGCCTCCAGCACGTAGGACTTGGCGATCTTGGCCGGGCCTGTCAGGTCGAACACGATTCGCGAGCCGCCGGGCATGACCAGCCCGTAGCGGAAGGCCTTGACCAGTCCCCGCCCCTCGACCCCGGTGCCCGCAGGCAGTTGAAAATTGACTTGGGGCACATCGACCACCACCCGGTACGGGTCGGCGAGCGTCACGGCGCGGAAGGTGACGGCTTGATCGATGTCGAGGATGAAGCGGGTCTGCTTGCCATCGCCGGCCAGCCGGGCGGCGGACGCGGTTGGAAAATTCGCTACCGCAACAGAGGGTTGCGGCTGGCTTTCCGCCGCGCTCAGGCGCCAGGAATCAGCGCATACCAATGCTGCGGCGCACAGAACCGCGCATCCCAGCAAAACCCTTTGATTTGTGCGGCTCGTCACCGATTCAGTGCCTCCGAGCGGCCCTTCTAACGCAATAGAACCACAGGGTTAATCGTCGCTTAATGACAGATATACGAAACTCCCCGACTGTGACCGCCGTGCGACGCTCCCTTGCACGGTTGGTCCATTCCACGTATGTACGGAGTGCTGACGGCCGATATTTCCGGTTGTGTCGCGTTCAGCCTCCCGGTGCAGCGCCGGAACTCTCAAGGTTTGGGAATTCCAGCGTTTTTCCGTTCCCCTCAAAGACCAGCGCGGTGCGCGGCAGCGAGGTGGAGCGGGTCAAGCGCCGGTGGCGGACGGTCCCTGGTTACCACCGCGTTTCCGGGACGGTTTTGACAGCGACGTGACTCGTTACCCGGTCCCTTAATCCCAAGGGAGCGGTTCGTAATCCCCAAGGCGAGCGCGCTCGCGCCATGCCTGGCCAGCAGCAACTGATTGAGGGGCGGCCCCGCCGCCCAATGTTTCATACGGGCCGACGCTTGATGCGCCAGACTGTGCCGACGAATTCTGAAGGACCGTTCGCGACGCTGCGGAGTGACAATCCCGCGCGCCGCTTCGGCCCTCCAGCTTCCGTTTCGGCAAGGCGCGAGAGACGGCGTTTCGGCCTTCCCCTCACCCCCGAATCAGGTGGACCGTCGCGGCACCCGGCAGCGCTAATCGCGCCCACGGTGAATCGCGCCCGCCGCCGCCAAGAGTTAAGACATGCCCAACAAGATGTTGATCGATGCCACCCACCCGGAGGAGACCCGGGTCGTCGTGGTCCGCGGCAATCGCGTCGAAGAGTTTGATTTCGAGACCGCACAACGCAAGCAACTGCGCGGGAATATCTACCTCGCCAAGGTCACCCGGGTGGAGCCTTCGCTCCAGGCCGCCTTTGTCGAATATGGCGGCAACCGCCACGGCTTCCTCGCCTTCAGCGAAATCCATCCCGATTACTACCAGATCCCGGTCGCCGACCGGCAGGCACTGATCGAGGCCGAGGAACAGGCCCATCGCGAGGCCGAGGAAGAGAGCGAGAACCGCTCCCACGGCCGCCGCCGCTCGCGCCACCGCAACTCCCGCCGCCGCAGTCAAGGCGAACGCGTCCGCAGCGACATCGTCGAGGGCCTCGAGGCCGGCGCCGATCCAGCGGCCCAGCCGGTCGAGAGCGACGCCCTGCACATCGAGGGTGCGTCGCACGAGGGCGAGCACCTGCACGCCGAGACGGAGCATCACGGCGAGCACGACGGCCACGAGCATCAAGACCACGAACATGGCGATCATGATCACCACGATCATGACCACGAAGGCCATGATCATCTCGATCATGGGCACGACGACCATCATCACGATCATGACCACGGCCACGACGGCCAGCACGATCATCACGACCATGATCATGCCGACGAAACGCCCGCGCCTGTCGCAGCCTTCGGCGCCGAGCCCGTGGTCGCGACCGAGACCGCTTCCGAACCGCAGGAGGCTATCGCCTCCGAAGCCCATGCCGAGGCTCTCGCCGAAGCCGTGACCGCCTCCGCCGAACCGGCCGACGCCGTCTACGCTGCCGGCGAAAGCACTGATGCTCGCCATCAGGAGTCCGAGGAGGAAGACGACGAGGACGAGGACGGCGAGGAAGCCGAAGAGGAACACGTAGAATCCGTCGGCGGCGACGACGTGATGGAGGAGGTGCCGGAGCGCACCTTCCGCCCGCGCCGCCAGTACAAGATCCAGGAAGTCATCAAGCGCCGCCAGGTGATGCTGGTACAGGTCGTCAAGGAAGAGCGCGGCAATAAGGGCGCAGCGCTGACCACCTACCTCTCGCTCGCCGGCCGCTATGCCGTGTTGATGCCGAACACCGCGCGCGGCGGCGGCATCAGCCGCAAGATCACCAGCGCCCAGGATCGTTCCCGCCTGAAGGAAGTTGTGCAGGATCTCGACGTGCCCGAGGGCATGGGCATCATCCTGCGCACCGCCGGCGCCGCCCGTACCAAGCCCGAGATCAAGCGCGACTTCGAATATTTGATCCGGATGTGGGAGACGGTGCGCGACCTGACGCTGAAGTCGCAGGCCCCGACCCTGGTCTACGAGGAAGGCTCGCTGATCAAGCGCTCGCTGCGCGACCTCTACAACAAGGAGATCGACGAGATCTCGGTTGCCGGTGAGTCCGGCTACCGAGAAGCGCGCGACTTCATGAAGATGCTGATGCCCGCCAATGTCAGCGCGGTGAAGCAATATCGGGACGGCCAGCCGCTGTTCTCGCGCATGGGCGTCGAAAGCCAGCTGGATGCGATGTTCTCTCCGACCGTGCAGTTGCGCTCCGGCGGCTACATCGTGATCAACCAGACCGAGGCGCTGGTCTCGATCGACGTCAACTCCGGACGATCGACCCGCGAGCACCATATCGAGGACACTGCGCTCAAGACCAATCTGGAAGCGGCCGAAGAGGTCGCCCGCCAGCTCCGCCTGCGCGACCTCGCCGGCCTGATCGTCATCGACTTCATCGACATGGACGAGAAGCGCAACAACCGCGCGGTCGAGCGCAAGCTGTCCGATTGCCTGCGGCAGGACCGCGCCCGCATCCAGGTCGGCCGCATCTCGCATTTCGGCCTGCTCGAGATGTCGCGCCAGCGCATCCGCGCCAGCGTGCTGGAATCCTCGACCGATCCCTGCCCGCATTGCGGCGGCACCGGCCATGTCCGCTCGGTCTCCTCGGTTGCGCTCCAGCTGCTGCGCGGCCTCGAAGAGATCCTGATGAAGGGCGCCACCCACAATCTCGTGGTCCGCACCCGCACCGACGTCGCGCTCTATGTGCTGAACCACAAGCGCGGCCATCTGCGCGACCTCGAGAACGGCTTCAAGGTCACGCTGGCCGTCATCGCCGACCCCAGCGTCAGCGGACCGCAGGCCTATCTCATCGACCGCGGCGAGCAGGTGCATACGCTGGAAGCAGCGAAGGCGCTGCTGGCGGCACAGGCCGCCGCAAGCCCGCCGCCCGTAGCCGAAGAAGTCTATGACGACGAGGAATTCGATCCGGAGCTGGAATCCGAGGTCGAGACCGAAGAAACCGAAGGCCTCGCCGAGGAGCAGGCTGGCGGCGAAGCGGCTTCCGACCAGGATGGCCAGCGCCGCAAGCGCCGCCGGCGTCGGCGCGGCCGCGGTGCCCCGCGCGACGGCGAGTTGCGCGAGGATGGCGCTCCGGCGTCTTCCGAAGCGGCCGTGGCGGCCAGCGAAGGTGAAGAGGATTCCGAGTCCGAACAGGACGGCGAGGAAGGTGAGGACCAGGCGGCCCGCAGCGAGCAGCAGGGCAACGGCGATCGCCGTCGCCGACGTGGTCGTCGCGGTGGACGCCGCCGTCGCGGTGGCAACGAGGAAGGTCTCGCCGGCTCCATCGGCGACGAGCTCGCAGCCAATGCGCCGTCGGAAGCGACCGATGCCGTCGCCGATTTCGACAGCTTTGGCGGCGAGGCTGCGCCCTCGATCGCGCAGGCCGAACACACCACCGCCGAGCCTCAGGTCAGCGAGCCCGAGCCGCGCGCCGAGGTGCAGATTGAGGCGCCGGCCCAGCCTGAGCCCGCTCCTGCCGCCGCGGACGACGAGCCCGCCGACGACAAGGCAGCGCGTCGCCGCTCCACGGTCCGGGAAAAGGTGAGCTTCCTGTCGAGCAGCGCGAGCGAGCCGGCAACACCGGTTGCGGCAGCGCCAGAGCCGGTTGCCCCGCCCGCACCAGCCGCTGAACCCACGCCGGAGGCGGCAACCGAAACCCCGGCCGCCCCGCGTCGCGCCGGCTGGTGGTCTCGCCGGTTCGGCGGCGGCGAGTAGAGCGAACAAAGCAGTTGAAACCGCCCGGCCAAACCGGGCGGTTTTGATTTAGCGAGGTCAGTTTCGATGCAAAGCGCAATTGTTCTCGGCGGCGGCATGATCGGCGTGAGCGCGGCGCTGCACCTCCGGCAGCGCGGCTGGTCGGTCACGCTCGTCGACCGCAGGGAGCCGGGCCGCGAGACCAGCTACGGCAATGCCGGGATGATCCAGGCCGAAGCCGTGCGTCCCTATCCGATGCCGCGCGACCTCGCTTCGCTCCTGAAGATCGCGACCGGCCGCACCAATGACGTGCGCTACAGCCTGTCGTCGCTTCATCTCCATATCGAGCCCCTGCTCCGCTACTGGTGGCATTCGGCGCCGAAGCGGCATCGCGAGGCGATCGACGCCTGGGCGCGGCTGATCGCCTACGCGACGGCGGAGCACGACATCCTCATTCGCGAAGCCCATGCCGACAATCTGATCCGCCGCGCGGGCTACCGGCATCTGCATCGCGACGCAGCCTCCTTCGATCTCGCCGTCAAGGCGGCGGAACAAGACCAGCGCGAATTCGGCGTGAGGTTTCGCGCGCTCTCGGGGGCCGAGCTCGCCAAGGCCGAACCGATTCTGCGCGACGACCTGCCCGGTGCGATCCATTGGCTCGACACCTGGACCGTGTCCGATCCCGGCGCACTGGTCACGGCCTATGCCGAGCTGTTCGAACGCCTCGGCGGCACCATCGTGCTCGGCGATGCCCAGACCTTGCGGCAGACCGCGACCGGCTGGTCGGTCGACACGGACCAGGGAACCATCGACGCTGCGGCCGCCGTCGTGACGCTCGGGCCCTGGTCGCCCAATCTCCTGCACAAATTCGGCTATCGCATTCCGCTCGTACGCAAGCGCGGCTACCACATGCATTACAGCGGCGGCGCCTCACTCGATCTGCCGCTGGTCGACAAGGCCGGCGGCTATGCCATGGGTCCGATGGCGAAGGGCATCCGCATCACCACAGGCGCGGAATTGACCGGCATGGACGCGCTCGCCACGCCGGTGCAGCTCGCGAGTGCCGAAGCTTCGGCGCGAGAGCTGATCGACCTCGGCAGGCGCGTCGAGCCCGACCCGTGGTTCGGCACCCGCCCCTGCACGCCCGACATGCTGCCGGTGCTCGGGCAAGCCCCGCGTCATCCCGGCCTCTGGATGAATTTCGGCCACGGCCACCAGGGCTTTACGCTCGGGCCCGCGACCGGTCGCCTGCTCGCCGAGATGATGAGCGGCGAGACGCCGGCGATCGATCCGACGCCATACCGGCCTGAGCGCTTCTAGCTGTCGGCGTCCGCGGCGCGCACCGCGAGCGCGACTGAGATGCGCGAGCCGGCAAATTCCGTCAGTCGGCGCGCTCGGCCAGCAGCTTCCTGATGCGGTCGGCATCTTCGGGCGTCGCCGGATTGTAGACGATCATGCTGAGATCGGAGCGGCCCTCGACATTGAAGCTCGAATATTCGAACGACATCGTGCCGTGAACGGGATGCCGCAGCCGCTTGGTTCCGTCGCCATGATGGCGCACGTCATTGTCGCGCCAGAGCGCCGCGAATTCCGGACTTGTCCGACAGAGCTCGTCGACGAAATCGGCGACATGCGAGACGGCACCTGCTCGCGCCGCGTCTGCCCTGAATGCGGCCACCACGAAGCGTGCCACACTGTCCCAGTCATATTGCGCGGCGCGCACGCGCGGATCGCAGAAGATGAAGCGCAGGATGTTGCGCTGTCTCGGAGGGATCGCGCCGTAGTCGGTCAGCACGACGCTTGCGGCGCGATTCCAGGCGACGACGTCCCAGGTCGCGGTGCGTACCAACGCCGGGCTGAATGAGAGCGCATCAAGCACGCGTTGCAGCCGCGGCGAGACGCCTTCGCTCGCCTGGTAGCGCACCTCAGGCGGGCGGCCGAGGCCGATCAGGAACAGGTGCTCGCGCTCGACATCGGTCAGCATCAACGCGCGCGCGATCCGGTCGAGCACGTCGGCCGATGGCGCCCCGCCGCGGCCCTGCTCCAGCCAGGTGTACCAGGTCGAGCTGATATTGGCGCGCTGGGCCACTTCCTCCCGGCGCAGACCCGGCGTGCGCCTGCGGCTGCCGGAGAAGCCGAACGCGGCTGCATCGAGCCGGGTGCGACGGTCCTTCAGATAGGCCCCAAGCAAGTTCTCGGCGGCAGCGCTCTCGCTCATCCTGTTAGCTATTATACCCTGATAATGTCACTACTTTACCCGGATAACTGTAGCGCAGATGGTTCTCTCCACCAACACCAGGAGATTTCGCATGCGTGTTTTCGTTACCGGTGCCACCGGCTTCGTCGGTTCCGCCGTCGTTCGAGACCTGATGGCCGCCGGCCATAGCGTAAACGGCCTCGCCCGCTCCGATGCCGGCGCCGCAGCGCTCACCGCGATGGGCGCCGAGGTCCATCGTGGGTCGCTGGAGGATCATGCCTCCTTACGCGGCGGCGCCGCCGCTTCGGACGGTGTGCTGCATCTCGGCTTCAACCACGACTTCTCGAAATTCGCCGACAATTGCGAGCTCGACCGCCGCGCGATCCTCGCGCTCGGTGAGGAGCTCAAAGGCTCCGACCGCCCTCTCATCGTCACATCCGGTGTAGCGCTGCTGGCGCCCGGACGGCTCGCGACCGAAGACGATGCGGCGGCCCGCCACTTTCCGCGCGTCTCGGAAGCCACTGCCGAAGACCTCGCGGAGCGCGGCGTCCGCACCGGCATCGTGCGGCTGCCGCCCACGACCCACGGTGAGGGCGACCACGGCTTCGTGCCGCGCCTGATCGCGCTCGCCCGGGAGAAAGGCGCCGCGGCCTATATCGGCGAAGGCCAAAACCGCTGGCCGGCCGCGCACCGCCTCGACGCCGCGCGCGTCTATCGTCTCGCGCTGGAGCAAGGCGCGACCGCGCGGCGCTATCATGCGATCGCCGAGGAAGGCGTGCCGTTCAAGGCGATCGCAGAGGTGATCGGCCGACGGCTCGGCGTCCCCGTCGTGTCCAAATCGCCTGAGGAAGCGGCCGCGCATTTCGGCTGGTTCGCACAGTTCGCCGGCATCGACGTTCCGACCTCAAGCGCCAAGACGCGCGCTTCGCTCAGCTGGGCGCCGAAAGAAAAAGGGCTGATCGACGATCTCGACCAGCCCCATTATTTCGAGGTCTGACGGCGCCGCCCGCGCCGTCAGATTCCGCTTGCAGATCAGTCCGTCGTGACGGCCGTTTCCATGTCGGTCGGATCGATCTGTCTGGCGAGGTTGGCGTTGAGCTTGTCGCGGTCGAGCTCACCCTCCCACCAGGCGACGATCACGCAGGCCACGCCGTTGCCACAGAGGTTGGTCAGCGCGCGGCACTCGCTCATGAACTTGTCGATGCCGAGCACGATCGCCATGCCCGGCACGAGGCGCGGATCGACCACGGCGAGCGTCGCGGCCAGCGTGATGAAGCCCGCGCCGGTGATGCCGGAGGCACCCTTCGAGGTCAGCATCGCCACCACCAGGATGGTGAGCTGCTGGCCGAAGGTGAGATCGAAGCCAAGCGCCTGCGCGATGAATAGCGTCGCCAGCGTCATGTAGATGTTGGTGCCGTCGAGATTGAACGAATAGCCCGTGGGCACCACGAGGCCGACCACCGACTTCGAGCAGCCGAGGCGCTCGAGTTTCTCCATCAAGGAAGGCAGCGCGCTTTCCGAGGACGAGGTGCCGAGCACGATCAGCAGCTCGTCCTTGATGTAGGCGAGGAACTTGAAGATGGAGAAGCCGGCGAGGCGCGCGATGGTTCCGAGCACGACGAATACGAACAGCGCCGCGGTGACGTAGAACGTCGCGATCAGGCCGACCAGGTTGAGGATCGCCCCGGTGCCGAACTTGCCGATGGTGTAGGCCATTGCGCCGAAGGCGCCGATCGGCGCCGCGCGCATCACGATGGAGATGACTCCGAACACCGCATGCGCGGCGTCATCGATGAAGCTGCGGATGGTATGGCCGCGCTCGCCGAGGCCCATGATGGCGAAGCCGAACAGCACCGAGAACAGCAACACCTGCAGGATCTCGCCTTGCGCGAAGGCGCCGACCACGGTGTCGGGGATGATGTGCAGGATGAAGTCGACCGACCTCTGGCCCTCGGCCTGCTTGGCGTAGTTGGCGACGGCCTGCGCGTTGGCGGCGGCGCTGCCGAAGCCCGCACCCGGCTTCACCAGGTTGCCGATGATGAGTCCGATCACCAGCGCGAAGGTCGAGACGACCTCGAAATAGACCAGCGCCTTGACGCCGATGCGGCCGACCTTCTTGGCGTCCTGGATATGCGCGATGCCGGAGACCACGGTGCAGAAGATGATCGGCGCAATCACCATCTTGATCAGCTTGATGAAGCCGTCGCCCATCGCCTTGATCCACTCGTTGGTGGCGAGCGACGGCCACAGCCAGCCGACCAAGGCGCCGAGCACGATGGCGATCAGCACCTGGACGTAGAGAACCTTGTACCAAGGCTTGGCGGCGGCCGGCGCGACCGGCGCCCCCGCCATCGTTGTCGTCGTCATTGTTTCACTCCCCCTCAAACTCAGAGCCAGCCAAGATCAACTTGGCCGGCTCTGTCAATCGGAACTGCTCGGAATGGTGCGCTTTACCCGCGTCGATCGACGATCCGGCGGGCCGCCGGCATCAGCGCGGCGCCCAGCGCGTTCTTGACCACCGATGCCGCAATGAACGGCGCGACGCCGACCGCCCAAGCCTTGGTTGCGCCAAGGCCGATGACGTAGGCCAGCCAGCCGAAGCCGGCGATGAAGATGACGACATGGGCGAGCGCCATTGCTCCAAACAGGAACACGACGTTGCGATCCCAGCCGCGCTCGGCCAGCCAGCCGGTGATGAAGGCAGCCAGCACGAAGCCATACAGGTAGCCGGCAGTCGGGCCGACCAGCGGTGCAATTCCACCGACCGGGCCGGCGAACACCGGCAGCCCCATCGCGCCTTCGGCGAGGTAGGCGATCATGGTTGCGCTGCCAAGGCGCCAGCCATAGGCGGCGCCGATCATCAGCACGACCAGCGTCTGCAGGGTCATGGGCACGTAAGGCAGTGGCAGATTCACCTTGGCTGATAGCGCCATCAAGGCGGTGCCGAGCGCAATCAGCACGACGGCGCGAAGTGCGCCGACGGTTTCACCCGGACGGGTCGGCCACATCAATGCGGCGAGAGGAGAATGCGGCGTGGCGACGGACGGGAGGGAACGGTCAGACAAAGTTGAACTCCGCAGGGCTGGTGTCGAAACGGCTGTCGAAAACTCGCGGCTATTTAAGCCAGTGAGCGATCCGGTCAACTGCCTCCCGCATCTCCGCTGCCGAACGCGCATAGGAGAGCCGTATGAACGAACGACCATGGATCGGATCGAAATCGAGACCCGGCGTGGCCGCAACGTGCGCCTGCTCCAGCATCTGCTTGGCAAACTCGAAACTGTCCGAGGTGAAGTCCGAGACGTCGGCATAGAGATAGAAGGCGCCGTCGGCAGGCAGGAACTTGCTGAGGCCCGCCTTGGGCAATCCCTCGATCAGGATGCGCCGGTTTTCCTGATAGCCGTGCTTGATCTCCTCCATCTCGGCCGCGCCGTCGAAGGCGGCCTCGGCCGCGATCTGCGACAGCGAAGGCACCGAGATCGACAGGTTCTGCTGCAGCCGCTCGATCGGCCGCACCAGGATCTCGGGCACGACCATCCAGCCGACGCGCCAGCCCGTCATGCAGAAATATTTCGAGAACGAGTTGATCACGAGTGCGTGCTCCGACAGCGCCGCCGCCGTCGCCGCCGGAAACGCGTAGTCGAGCCCGTGATAGATCTCGTCGGAGATGAAGCGGATGCCGGCGTCTTCTGCCGCAGCGATCAGACCTGCGAGCGCCTCGCGGGACATCATCGTCCCGGTCGGATTGGCCGGGCTGCCGACTAGCACGCCCTTCAGCGGCGCCTTGCGATGCGCCGCCAGCAGCGCCTCGCCGGTCAGCGCGTGGCGCGTGTCATTGGTGGTCTCGATCAGCACCGGCTCGCAACCGAGCGCGGTGAGGATGTGACGGTAGGGCGGATAGCCCGGCACCGTCACGGCGACGCGGTCGCCGGGCGCGAACATCGACAGGAAGGCCAGGATGAAACCGCCGGAGGAGCCTGTCGTCACCACGATCCGCTCGGGGCTGACATCACAGCCATAGGCATCGCGATAGTGGCGCGCGATGCGTTCGCGCAATGAGGGGATGCCGAGCGCGGAGGTGTAATCGATCCGCCCCGCCTCGAGCGCCGCATGGGCGGCCGCGATCGCGGTCTGTGGGGCGCCAGTTGCGGGCTGGCCGACCTCCATGTGGATGACATGGCCGCCTGCCGCCTCGATTCGGGCCGCGGCGGCCATCACGTCCATCACCATGAACGGGGGAACATCGCTGCGGCGGGAGGGCTCGAGCCACTGCCCCACCCGGTTCCTCAATGTCGCATCGTGCATCGAATTCTGCTATTCGCTGGCGAACCGGTCGGTTCGGTCCCGGAAACGGGGCGCTTGCGCCCCAGACTGGCCGCATTGTACGGCTCATAAGGGCATATCTCGTATCCGGTCCGCCGCCAATCGCCAAAAACCAATCACGAAACTGCTTGATCAAGACCGTTTGACCCAGACCGCCTGATGTTGCTCCAGATCGCATTGCGCAAGAAGGCCTCCGCCCTCACCGCCCTCGTCACTGCCGCGGCGATCGCGCTGTTGCCGATGCCGGCCGCGCATGCGCAGGCCAAGGGACCGCCGATCCTGCGCGACACCGAGACCGAGCAGCTGCTGCGCGAATACACGCGCCCGATCCTGCGCGTTGCCGGTCTGGAAAAGCAGAACATCCAGATGGTGATCATCAACGAAGGCTCGTTCAACGCGTTCGTCGCGGACGGCCGCCGCATCTTCGTCAATTACGGCGCGATCATGCAGTCGGAGACGCCGAACCAGATCATCGGCGTGCTCGCGCACGAGACCGGACATCTGGCCGGCGGCCATCTGTCCAAGCTGCGCGAACAGCTCGCCAACGCCCAGACCCAGATGATCATCGCCATGCTGCTCGGGGCCGGCGCGATTGCCGTGGGTAGCACCCGAGGCAGCAACAGCGCCGGCAACAACGGCCTCGCCAATGCCGGTGCCGCCGCCATCGCCGGACCGCAGGAGATGATCCGCCGCACGCTGCTGTCCTATCAGCGCCAGCAGGAGGAGAACGCCGACCGCGCCGGCGTGAAATTCCTGACCGCGACCCAGCAGTCGCCGAAGGGCATGTACGAGACCTTCAAGCGCTTCACCAGCGAGAGCCTGTTCGCGTCCCGCGGCGCCGATCCCTATCTCCAGTCGCATCCGATGCCCGCCGAGCGTGTCGCATCGCTTCAGGAATTCGCCAGTTCCAGCCCCTATTGGGACAAAAAGGACGATCCCGCGCTCCAGCTCCGCCACGACATGGCGCGCGCCAAGATTTCCGCGTTCATGGAGCGGCCGGAGACGGTCTACCGCCGCTATCCCCAGACGAACGACAGCATGCCGGCGCGCTATGCCCGCGCCATCAGCACCTATCTGCACGGCGATTTGCGCAGCGCCCTGGCCCAGATCGACGCGCTGATCCAGGTCCAGCCGAACAACCCGTATTTCTACGAGGTGCGCGGCCAGGCCCTGCTGGAGGGCGGCAAGCCGGCCGAAGCGATCCCCGCCCTGCGCAAGGCGGTGCAGCTGTCCAACAACGCCCCCCTCATCGAGATGTTACTTGGGCAGGCTCTGGTTGGATCGGATAATAAGGCCTACACCGATGATGCCGTTCGGATTCTCCGGGCCGCGGTGGCACGGGAACCGGAGGCTGCGCTCGGCTATATGCAGCTCGCGATGGCCTATGGCCGGAAGGGCGACTATGCCGAGGCGGATCTGGCGTCGGCGCAGGCCGCTTATCTGCGCGGCGACAACAAGACCGCCCGCGAGCTCGCCACGCGCGCGAAAACCCGTTTCGCCGTCGGCACGCCCGGATGGGTCAAGGCCGACGACATCGTGGCGGCCAAGCCGCCGCGCAACTAACGCGACCAAGACGACGCCTGACACCACGACGTCACGACACCGAGCTTAAGTCCGCCGGGACGTTTTCCGAAACCAGCTTTCGATAAGAGGATTTGCCTATGCCTTCGCTGCGCCTGCTTGCTCCCGCGCTGTTCGCGCTCGCCATGTTCGGCGCAGTCGCGCCCGCGTCGGCCGACAGCTTCTCCGATTCCCAGCGCACCGACATCGAGGCGATCATCAAGAACTATCTCGTCACCCATCCTGAGGTGCTCGAGGAAGCGATGACCGAGCTCACCAAGCGCCAGGCCGCGGCCGAAACGCAGAAGCACGAAGCCAGCATCGCGCAGAACTCCGATGCGATCTTCAACTCGCCGCGCCAGGTCGTGCTCGGCAACAAGGACGGCGACGTCACCTTCGTCGAGTTCTTCGATTACAATTGCGGCTACTGCAAGCGCGCGATGGGCGACATGCTCGACCTCATGAAGGCCGATCCGAAGCTGAAGGTCGTGCTGAAGGAGTTTCCGGTGCTGAGCCAGGGCTCGGTTGAAGCGGCGCAGGTCGCGGTCGCCGTGCGCATGCAGGATCCCACCGGCAAGAAGTATCTCGACTTCCACCAGAAGCTGCTCGGCGGCCGTGGCGCCGCCGACAAGGCGCGCGCGCTTCAGGCGGCCAAGGAAGCCGGCCTCGACACCGCGAAGATCGAAAAGGACATCGGCAGCCCCGAGGTGCGCGCCACCATCGAGGAGAATTTCAAGCTCGCCGAAGCGATGGGCATGAACGGCACGCCGAGCTACGTGATCGGCAAGCAGATCGTGATCGGCGCCGTCGGCCTCGAAGGCCTGAAGGAAAAGATCGGCGTTGCCCGTTGCGGCAAGGCGACTTGCTAACAAGGCGACCTGCTGATCCCGCATTTCACAATCTGCGCATGCGACGAGGCCGGCTGAACAGCCGGCCTTTTTCGTTGACCGCAGCTCTGCGCGAATTCTGGCGCGAATCCGGCGCGCGCATTCATCTCGCGTTTAAGAAACAAATACCCCGGAACCGCCGATGTTCCGGAACAACTCAAATCTCCTTTCGTTGGTGGCGCGGGCAATGACGCTAAGAAACACGTGAGGAGAAATTTGATGTCTAACCGCTTTATGATCTCGGTCGCCGCGCTCGCGCTCGTCGCAGGCACCGGGCTGGCGAACGCACAGGGCACCATGAACCGCGACAGCGGTGGTGGCGCCGGTGCGCAGCCGACGCAACATTCGCAACCCGCCGGCGGCGCAGCTGAACGTGGCGCGATGGGCAAGGAAGCCGCTCCCGAGAGGGGCACCGTCGGCCAGGCTGGCGGCGCCATGAAGCCCGGCGGAGCAGCCGAGGAGAAGTCGTCTGGCGCGACGGAGAAATCCGGCGCGATGGAAAAGTCAGGCGGGATGGAAAAATCCGGCACGATGCACAAGAACGCGGCTGACGAGAAGGCCGGCGCGACGAAGGGTGAGCACGCCCAGGGCGCGCAGGACAAGTCCAAGAGCACGATGGACAAGTCCCAGATGGACAAGTCCAAGAGCACCGAGACTGACACCAAGAGCGGCAACATGAACGCCCAGACCAAGGGCGCGGACAGCAAGGCTGCCGACACCAAGTCTCAGACCACGACCGGCGCCGCGCCTGCGACCGCTGCGGCACCGCCTGCCGAGAAGCGGACCGAGATCTCAACGGCGATCAAGTCGACCAAGATCGAAGAGACCACCAACGTCAACTTCAACATCTCGGTCGGCGCCGCGATCCCGGCGTCCGTTCGCTTCCATCCGCTGCCGCCCCGGATCGTGGAAATCTATCCGGAGTGGCGCGGCTATGACGTGATCTACGTCCGCGGACAGTACATCATCGTCCGTCCGCAGACGCGCGAGATCGTGTACATCATCGAAGGCTAAGCCGCTTGGCTGACGGCCCGATAAGCCCTTGCCGAGAGATCGGCAGGGGCTTTTGGCCTATTGGGCGGCCTCCCCTGCCTATCCCGCCCGGCAGCCACGATTAGAACTGGTTAACAAGCAATTTCCGTAACTTCCGCACAGGTTTTTGCACCCCGGATGAGCTGTTTGAAGCCCCCTGGGAGGTCCTTCAAGGCTTCCCCTAGGGCGCTTTGTTACCTATAACCCCCGCCACGCCGAAGCACCTCTTGCGGGATTGGAATGGCCGAACCAGCAACCGACACGATCCTCGTTCTCAACGGGCCGAACCTCAACATGTTGGGGACGCGCGAGCCCGAGAAGTATGGCCATGCGACGCTGGCCGACGTCGAAACGCTGTGCCGCGAAGCGGCGGCGGCGTACGGCCTCAAGGCCGACTGCCGGCAGTCCAACCGCGAAGGCGAGTTGATCGACTTCATCCACGAGGCGCACGCCCGCAAGATGAAGGGCATCATCATCAATGCCGGCGGCTATTCGCACACCTCGATCGCGCTGCACGACGCGCTGCTCGCGGTGCAGATCCCGACCGTCGAAGTGCACGTGACCAACATCCACGCCCGCGAGAGCTTCCGTCACCATTCCTACACCGCGCGCGCGGCCTTCGCCTCGCTCTGCGGTTTCGGCATCGAGGGCTACCGCCTCGCGATCCAGGGCCTTGCCGCCAAGCTCGGCATCAAGCCCAAAGCCTGACGCTCCCTCTTCACACAGAACATTCGGATCAGAACATGGCGCGCCAGCCAGACGACAAAGCAGCCGTAAAGTTTTCCAGCGAGGATTCCGCGCTCGTCCGCGAGCTCGCACTTCTGCTCGATGAGACCAGCCTCACCGAGATCGAGATCGAACGGGCCGGCCTTCGCCTGCGCGTCGCCCGCAACATCAGCGTCGCCGCCACCATGCCGATGCAGATGGCGGCCGCTCCCGCCATCCTGCCGGCGGCCGCAGCTGCCGCCGCGCCGGCCGCGGCCGACCTGTCGAAGCATCCGGGCGCGGTGATCTCGCCGATGGTCGGCACCGCCTATTGGGCGCCGGAGCCCGGCGCCAAGCCGTTCATCGAGGTCGGCAGCAAGGTCTCCGTCGGCCAGACGCTGCTGATCATCGAAGCCATGAAGACCATGAACCAGATCCCCTCGCCGCGCGCCGGCACGGTGACGCAAATCCTGGTCGAAGACGGCCAGCCGGTCGAGTACGGCGAGCCGCTCGTCATCATTGAGTAATGGTCGTGGGCGGTCAGCCGCCCTAGCCGCTTCCCGCGCGCCAGTCCCTTAAGGACACCATGTTCGACAAGATCCTCATAGCCAATCGCGGCGAGATCGCCCTTCGCATCCTGCGCGCCTGCAAGGAGCTCGGCATCGCGACCGTCGCCGTGCACTCCACCGCCGACGCCGACGCCATGCATGTGCGCCTGTCGGACGAGAGCGTCTGCATCGGGCCGCCGCCGTCCAAGGACAGCTATCTCAACGTGCCCGCGCTGCTCGCGGCCTGCGAGATCACCGGCGCGGATGCTGTGCATCCCGGCTACGGCTTCCTCTCCGAGAACGCGCGCTTCGCCGAAATCCTTTCCGAGCACAATCTGCATTTCATCGGCCCCAAGGCTGAGCACATCCGCCTGATGGGCGACAAGATCGAGGCCAAGAAGACGGCCAGGAAGCTCGGCATTCCCGTGGTGCCCGGCTCGGACGGCGCGGTCGGCCCCGAGGACGACGCGATGGCGATCGCCAGGAAGATCGGCTTCCCCGTGCTGGTCAAGGCAGCCGCCGGCGGCGGCGGCCGCGGCATGAAAGTCGCGCAGAGCGAGGCCGACCTCCAGGTGGCGCTGTCGACGGCAGCCAACGAGGCCAAGTCCGCCTTCGGTGACGCGTCCGTCTATCTCGAAAAATACCTCCAGAAGCCGCGTCACATCGAGATCCAGATCCTCGGTGACGGCCGCGGCGGCGCGATCCATCTCGGCGAGCGCGATTGCTCGCTGCAGCGCCGCCACCAGAAGGTCTGGGAGGAAGGTCCCTCGCCCGTCCTTGCCGCCGCTGCACGCGCCAAGATCGGCGAGACCTGCGCCAAGGCGATGCGCGAGATGAAATATCTCGGCGTCGGCACCATCGAATTCCTGTTCGAGGACGGCGAGTTCTACTTCATCGAGATGAACACCCGCATCCAGGTCGAGCATCCCGTCACCGAGAGCATCACCGACATCGACCTCGTGCTGGAGCAGATCCGCATCGCTGCCGGCGGCGATCTGCCGGCCAAGCAAAGCGAGATTCAGATCATCGGCCATGCGATCGAGTGCCGTATCAACGCCGAGAACCCGCAGAGCTTCCGTCCCTCGCCGGGCCGCATCACGCAATATCACCAGCCCGGCGGGCTCGGCGTGCGCATCGATTCCGCGGTCTATCAGGGCTACACCATCCCGCCCTATTACGACTCCCTCGTCGGCAAGCTCATCGTCCACGGCAAGACCCGCGCCGAATGCCTGATGCGGCTGCGCCGGGCACTGGACGAGATGGTGGTCGAGGGCATCGAGACGACGCTGCCGCTGTTCCGCGACCTGGTGCGCCAGGACGACATCATCAACGGCGACTATCACATCCACTGGCTGGAACAGTATCTCGCGGGTAAGGAACCGGCCGCGGGGTGACTCTCTCTCCCGATGGAACCCTTTGGCCCCCATCGCGTTCTGGACGGGGACAGTTCCGAGGGGGCCTTTTGAGTTCCGTTGACGTGACGAAGCGAGACCGTCGTGACAACTGAGGCGCAACGACGGCGCTCCATGTGGCAGATCCTGCTGTTCTCGGCGGGTCTTCTGGTGTTGACCGTGATCAGCGCCGGCTCCGTCTACCTGGTCAACAAGGCCAGAGACGATAGCAAATGGGTGATCCACACCATCGAGGCGGAGAATCAGATCAACGCCCTGCTGCTGGAAATCCGGCGTGCCGAGAGCGCCGCCCGCGGCTATCTCCTGACCCAAGGGGCGGATTTCAAGGCCGACCATGAGAAAGCCGTGGCAGCGATCATACCTGCCCTCGACAAGCTCACGCGCCTGACCCGCGATAATCCGGACCAACGCGGCCACATCGAGAAGCTGAGCGCGGCTATCGAAATCCGGCTGGGGCAATTCAAGCAGGAGCTGGACTTCATCGGCCAGAATCGGCCGGACAAGGCCATAGCGCAGGTCCGCGAGGCCGCCTCCACCGACACCACGGCCGAGATCAGCAAAGTCGCCGTCTCCATGATCCAGGAGGAGGAGCGTCTGTTCCGGCTCCGATCGGCCAATTCCGACCGCAGCCAGACGCTGGCGGCCTCGATGACCGGCATCGGCTCGGGCCTCGTGGTGTTGCTGACCCTGATCTCGATCTGGCTGGTGCGGCGCTCGGTGCGGGCCCGCGACGAGGCCGAGACGCGCCTGCGCGACGCCTACGCCAATCTCGAGACCGTGGTCGACGAACGCACGGCAGACCTGCGCGAGGCCAACAACGAGATTCAGCGCTTTGCCTATATCGTCAGCCACGACCTTCGTTCGCCACTCGTCAACATCATGGGCTTCACCAGCGAACTCGAAGAGCTCAGCGGCGACATTTTCCGCCGTATCGGTGGCCTTACCCATGTCCCGGCCGATGGCCCGCCGCTAGCTGACGGCGAGGTCACGCTCGAAGGCCCCGACAAGCAGCTTTCAACGGATTTTTCCGAAGCGCTCGGCTTCATCAAATCGTCGATCGGCAAGATGGACCGCCTGATCTCGGCGATCCTCCACCTCACCCGCGAGGGCCGGCGCGAATTCGTGCCCGAGAAGATCGACACCCGCGAGCTGATCGAAGCCATCGTGTCGACGCTGGCGCATCAGTCCGCCGAAGCGCAGGCCGAGATCCATGTCGCGCCGCTGCCGGATCTGGTCAGCGACCGCCTTGCGCTGGAGCAGATCTTCTCCAATCTGATCGACAACGCCATCAAATATCTCAAGCCCGGCGCCCCCGGCGAGATCAGAATCCGCGGGCGCACCAAGCTTGGCTACGCTATCTTCGAGATCAGCGATAATGGCCGCGGGATCGATCCGAAAGA
Source organism: Bradyrhizobium sp. LA6.1 (assembly GCF_040547805.1). Classification (NCBI taxonomy): domain Bacteria; kingdom Pseudomonadati; phylum Pseudomonadota; class Alphaproteobacteria; order Hyphomicrobiales; family Nitrobacteraceae; genus Bradyrhizobium; species Bradyrhizobium sp. LA6.1. The sequence goes on from NZ_JBEPQK010000017.1 coordinate 126,535, forward strand.
TCACCAGCGGATTTTCGACCTGTTTCGCCGGGCGGGAACCCAGGACAAGCCTGGTCAGGGCATCGGTCTTGCGCATGTGCGCGCACTTGTGCGCCGCCTCGGCGGTACCATGTCGGTATCATCGGAACTGAATACGGGCAGCACCTTCACCATCACGCTGCCCATCACCTGGAACGCAAGCAACCGGAACGCCGACCAATGACTCAACCCGTCACCATCATCATGATCGAGGACGACGAGGGCCACGCCCGGCTGATCGAGCGCAACATCCGCCGATCCGGCGTCAACAACGAGATCATCCCCTTCGCCAACGGCACGGACGCGGTGAAGCACCTGTTCGGCTCCGACGGCAGCGGGCTCGTGCAGAAGGGCAATGCGCTCCTGATCCTGCTCGATCTCAATCTCCCCGACATGACCGGGATCGACATCCTGAAGCAGATCAAGGAGAACAAATACCTGAAGGCCTCGCCCGTGGTGGTGCTGACCACCACCGACGACAGCCAGGAAATCAAGCGCTGCTACGAACTCGGCTGCAACGTCTACATCACCAAGCCCGTGAACTACGAGAATTTCGCCAATGCCATCCGGCAGCTCGGCCTGTTCTTCTCGGTCATCCAGGTCCCGCCCGCCGCCTCATGAACCAGCACCCGCCTACACTGCTCTACATCGACGACGACGCGGCCTTGGCCCGCCTGGTCGAGCGCGGCCTGACGCGACGCGGCTACAAGGTCATTCATGCCGCGAGCGGCGAGGAAGGCCTGGAGCGTATCCGCCGCGCGGAGACCGACGGCTGCATCGACGTCGTGGCGCTCGACCAGTACATGCCCGGCCTCGACGGGCTGGAGACGCTCGAGCAGATCATGGCGATACCAGGCGCGCCGCCCGTGGTGTTCGTCACCGCGTCGCAGGATTCCAGCATCGCGGTCACCGCGCTGAAGGCGGGCGCGGCCGATTATCTCGTCAAGGACGTCAAGGGCGATTTCATCCCTCTGCTCCACGTCGCCGCCGACGGCGCGCTGCGCCAGGCCGAATTGCAGAAGGCGCGCGAGGAAGCCGAGGCCGAGATCCACGCATCGCGCGACCGCTACGCCGCGCTCGCCGCCGAACGCGAGCTGCTGCTGCGCGAGGTCAATCACCGCGTCGGCAACTCGCTCCAGATCATCGCTTCGCTGCTGCATCTCCAGGCGAACTCGGCGGGCCAGGAAGAGGTCAAGGCGGCGCTGACCAACGCGATGGGCCGCGTCGCCGCGGTCGCGCAGGTGCACCGCCGGCTCTACACTTCGCAGGACCTGAAGAGCGTGGTGCTGAACCAGTATCTGGATTCGCTGCTCGAGGATCTCAGGCGCTCGGCCGAAGGCAACCGGATGTCGCGCCTGACGGTGAAGGCCGAGCCGATCGAGATCGACCCGGACCGCGCCGTCGCCGTCGGCATCGTCGTCAACGAGCTGGTGATGAACGCGGTGAAATACGCCTATCCCGACGGCGCCGGCCCCATCCATGTCGAGCTGACCTCGCAGGGCGAGGATCTGTTGCTGGCGATCACCGACGACGGCGTCGGCGACAAGGTCAAGGCGGATCCACGCTCGACCGGCATGGGCCAGCGCATCGTCGCGGCGATGGCCACCAAGCTCGACGCCACCGTCGAGCGCGACCCCGCCCATTCCGGAACTCGCGTCATGCTGAGGTTCCGCCGCACGCCCGCAGCCCCCGACAAGACCAACAACGCCGCCGCAGGCTGACCCTCGCCCCCCTTCGCAACACCTCCACGATCCTGCTATTGTCGCGGCATGACTTCGCGCGACTCCGCTTCGTCTGAAATCACGCCGGCCGTGCTGTTGCGCGCCTATGCCTGCGGCATCTTTCCGATGGCCGAGAGCGCCGACGATCCGACGCTGTTCTGGGTGGAGCCGGAATTGCGCGGCGTCATCCCGCTCGAGGGATTTCGCGTGGCCTCACGGCTCGCGCGCACCGTCCGTACGGACGCCTTTCGCGTCACCGTCAACACCGCGTTCAAGGCAACGATCGCCGGCTGCGCCGCGCCGCAGGCGGGACGCGAGGACACCTGGATCAACAAGCGGATTCGCGACCTCTATGGCGGCCTCTACGAGCTCGGCCATTGCCACAGCGTCGAGGCCTGGCAGGGCGACGACCTCGTCGGCGGGCTCTACGGCGTCAGCCTCGGACGCGCCTTCTTCGGCGAGAGCATGTTTCACACCGCGCGCGATGCCTCGAAGGTCGCGCTGGTGCACCTGGTCGCGCGGCTGATCCATGGCGGCTTCGAGCTGCTCGACACGCAATACGTCACTGATCATTTGAAGAGTTTTGGCGCGGTCGAGATTTCGCGTCGGCGCTACACCGCACTGCTCGACAAGGCGCTGGCCGGCGACCCCGGCGATTTCCTGAGGCTGTCAGCCGGTGACGCGATCCCGGGCGCGCGCGCGCTCGACATCGTCGCCTCGCGGCCATAATCGGTGATGCGGCCTAGCGCCCGAACCCGGGGGATTTGGTCTAACGCCCAAACCCCGGGATACCGAACAGGCCCGGCCGCTGCTCCGGCGGCGGCGGGGGTGGCGGCGCCGGCTGCTGCTGCTGGATCGGCGGCAAGGGCTGCGGCGGGCGCTGCTGCACGGCCTGCTTGGGTGGCGCCGCCTTCTTCTGCGCGGGCGGCGGAGCCGGCGGCTTTGCCGCGGTCGGATCGGGCGCCGCGGTCGCAATGGTCTGCTGCGGCTCTTTGCAGTCGGTGAGCCAGATGTCGTAGATCGGATGCTCGACGCCGTGCAGGCCGGGGCTCGCCGCATACATCCAGCCCGAGAAGATGCGCTTCACCTCGCCCTGCAAGGTGATCTCGTCGACCTCGACGAAGGCGTCGGTATTGGTGGCTTCCGTCGCCGGCCGCGTATAGCAGGCGTCGGTTTTGACCCGCAGCGCGCCGAACTGGACGGTCTCGCCGATGTCCTCGTCGAAATTGATGATGCGCCCGGTGATCTTGTCGAGGCCGGAGAAGGTCGCCTTCTTGTTCACGATCTTCTGGGCCGGCGGCTCGGTCACGACCTCGTCGCCCGGCTGGAGGCTCGCCGGGGTCTGCGGGACAGGGCCGCCCGGCCCGCCCTTCTGCTGGGGCTGGCGCTGACCGGGCCCACCCGGGGCGGCTTGCGGATTGGGCGGAGCGACCGCCACGGACGGCGGCTGGTTTGGCGGAGCGACGGTTGAGCCCGGCGGCGGCGCCAGGGGCTGGGATTCGACCGGCCCCGGCATCACGTTACCTTGCCGGCCCGGCGGCGGCGCCATCGGGCGCGATGGCAGCACGCGGCCCTGCGGCGGCAGCTCGGGGACCTCTTCATCGTCATCGGGGATCTGAGGCTGCGGCTGACCACGCGGAATCGAACCCGGCGGCCGCGGCGGCGGGTCGGAGAAGATCGTGCCGATCTGCGCCTGCGCGGGCGTCGCAACCGTCAATGCGGTGGCGGCCAGAAGCGCCGCAAGACCTGTCAGGGTAAAGGTTCGAACCATCTTCTCGCGCGGCTTCAACAGCGAATCGGGCTTGCTGGACATTCTACAGGGGATACCGCCGCTCGCAGGCCACCCGGTTAACACGGCGAATACGGCGGGGGAAGGGCGGCATCCCTGCCCTGCCCGCCGCCGGCTGGCCAGACCGGCGACCGGATGGGATAGTTGACCGGTCCCTCCCCGGGGCCGAGGCGGGCAGCGCCCCCGGAAACGACGTCCAACGACAACAGAAAGCCCAAGGTCGCTCCCATGCCCGTCGTGCTCGATCCCGATGCCGCCGCTGTCTACAAGGCCTTCCAGGAGGCCGGCCGCCCCGCCTACGAGACGCTGACGGCACCGGAAGCCCGCGCCTATTACGCGCAGGCCCGCTTTGCCACCAACCCCGAGCCGCCAGAACTGGCGCGCGTCGCGGTGCTGGCGATCCCGGCGCCGCACGGCGAAATCCCCGCCCGCATCTACGTCCCGAAGCAGCCACGCCTTCAGAACGGCCTGTCGCCGGCGCTGGTGTTCTTCCATGGCGGCGGCTGGGTGATCGGCGATCTCGACTCCCACGACGTCGTCTGCCGCCAGCTCGCCGTTTCAGGCGCGCTGATCGTGATCGCGGTCGATTACCGCCTCGCGCCCGAGCACAAGTTTCCCGCCGCCGCCGATGACGCGATCGCCGCCACGAAATGGATTGCCGCGAATGCGCGCGAGCTCGGCATCGATGCCTCGCGCCTTTCGATCGGCGGCGACAGCGCCGGCGGCAATCTCGCCGCCGTGGTCGCACTCACCGCACGCGACGGCAATGGTCCAGAGATCGCGGGCCAGGTCCTGATCTACCCTGCGACCGATTTCGCCATGACGCACGGCTCCCACCGCGAGCCCGAGACCAGCGTGCTGCTGACGCATTCGGTGATCCGCTGGTTCCGCGATCACTATCTCAACGGCACCGCCGACATCCAGGACTGGCGTGCCTCGCCGGCGCGCGCGAGAAGCCTTGCCGGTCTGCCGCCGGCCTATGTGCTCACGGCCGGCGCCGATCCCCTGCGCGACGAAGGCGACGACTATGCCGAGCGCCTCAGGCAGGCCGGCGTGCCCGTCGCGTACAAGCACTATCCCGGCCAATTCCACGGCTTCTTCACGATGGGCAAGCTGCTGCCGCAGGCCAATGTCGCGGTGCGCGAGATCGGCGCCTGGTTGAAGGAGCTGGGCTGACGCCTCCCATGCCCTTCGTTCTTCAAACCGTCTTCGCCCTCCCCCTGCGCGCGCTGACATGGCTCGGCAGCCAGGGCACCCGCGGGGTCGCGGCGGTCGTGTTCGTCGCCGCCGCCGTGCCGCCGCTCGGCGCGCTGCTGCGGCCCTACATCACCGAAGCGATCCTCGTCCTGCTCTGCATCTCCTTCATGCGAGTCGATCTCGCGGCGCTGTACGGTCACCTACGCCGCCCGGCGCTGATTGCGACCGCAACCGCCTGGACTACGATGGGCGTGCCGCTGATCGTCGGACTGATCATCTATGCAACAGGGCTCAACGACCGCTCGCCCGGCCTTTCCGTTGCCCTGATGCTCCAGAGCATGGCCTCGCCCATGATGGCGTCTCCGGCGCTCGCCGCGCTGATGGGCCTCGATGCCACGCTCGTGCTGGTCACGCTGGTGACCTCCACCGCGCTGGTCCCCTTCACAGCGTCGCTGTTCGCAAGCCTATTCCTCGACGGCATGCTCAGCGTCACGCCGGCGACGCTCGGCCTGAAGCTGCTCGGCATCCTCGCGGCGTCGCTGCTGGCCGCAACCATCATCCGTTGGGCGTTCGGCGCAAAAGCGATCCAGCGTCACAAGCGGCCGATCGACGGCTTCAACATCATCATCCTCCTGATCTTCGCCGCCGCGATCATGGGCGATGTTGTGAACGATCTGGTGGCGCAGCCGGTGTTCACCATCAGCCTGGCGGCTCTGTCCTTCGCGATCTATTTCACGCTGCTCGCCGTCACCACGCTGCTGTTCCGCCGCATCGGCTATGAGCGCGCGCTGGCGCTCGGGCTGATGGTGTCACAGCGCAATCTGGGCCTGATGCTGGCCGCGACCGCCGGCGCGCTGCCGCCAACCACCTGGCTCTATTTCGCGATGACGCAGTTTCCGATCCACCTTGCGCCCTACATGCTGACGCCGATTGCGCGCCGCTTCACGGCGCGCGCGGATGGCAACGGCGAGGCCGCTGCAGGCAAGGCGACCTAGGCCGCAGTCACAGCGGCGGCGCAGCCGGCTTTGAGGCCCTGAAGAGATACCGGTTGGTGCTGAAGAAGTATTGTCCCGCCCCGCTCAGACGCCCGAACTCGCTGTGCCATGCTTCGAGATCATCGGCTGAAACGTCGTTCCTGCGGGCGACGAAGTCCCGAATGCCCTGGGCCAGCCCCTTGCTGTAGCTATCGTCATCGTACTGCAAATTCAGAATTGGAAAGACCGACGCTCCGTCCAGGTGAAGTCGTGCATTCACCAATCTGCGGGCCATCGACCTTGGGAGACGCGGGTGAGCGCAGTGCGCTTCCCATGATTTCATGACCGCGGCCATACGTTCCGGGCTTTCGGAATGCCACACCACTGCGTCCCAATCCGTTGCGACAAAAATCGTACGGCCCCCTGGCTTGAGCACGCGAAATGTCTCTGCGAGGACGCGGTCGACATCAGGCACGTACTCGGCGACCTGTGTGCACACGACGACATCGAACGACGCATCGGATTGACCCAATTCCGTCGCCTTGCCGATGGCATATGAAATCCAGGTGGAACCCTTCTGCCGGTTGCAGACCGCGATCAGGTCCGTCGACACGTCGATACCGACGACAGCACCGTCGGGCCCAACGATCTGCGCCATGCTCTCGCAGAGATAGCCAGGACCACATCCGATATCGAGCACGCTCTCGCCGGCAGACAGATTGAGCTGCCGAATGGTCTCCGCGCGCTGGGCGGTCACGTCCCCTGTGAGATAAAGTCTCTGGAGCCGTTTCGCGTTCTCGTTGCTGTACTCCATCCCGCCCATCTTCGCCTCCACGCTCGAGTGCCAGGTGAGATTTCCTAACCCGCCCGCGCCGCGCGCCGCAGCGCCTGGGGCGGCTGGCCGAAGGCGCGGATGAAGGCGCGCCGCATGCGCTCGGGGTCGCCAAATCCGGTCGCCTCCGCGACGAGCTCGATCGCCTCGCGCGAGGACTGAACGCGCTCGCGCGCGACCTCGATCCGTAAGCGCTCGATCGCCTTCGACGGCGTCGTTCCGGTCTCGGCGGCAAAGGCGCGGGCAAAATGCCGCGCGCTCATGCCGGCACGATCGGCGAGGTCTTCGACCGTCAGCCGGGCGTCGAGGTTCTCGCGCGCCCAGGACAGCAGCGCGCCGAAGCGGCCGTTCGGCGTCTTCAACTCCAAGAGCGATGAGAACTGCGACTGGCCGCCGCTGCGGCGGTGATACAGCACGAGCTGGCGCGCGGCCTGTTGCGCGATCTCCTCACCATGGTCCTCGGTGACCATCGCGAGCGCGAGGTCGATACCCGCCGTAATGCCCGCCGACGTCCACACATTGCCGTCATGCGTGAAGATCTGGTCCGGCTCGAACTTTACCTTGGGATAGCGCGCGACGAAATCCCGCGTGCGGCCCCAATGCGTGGTGGCGCGGCGCCCATCGAGCAGGCCCGCCTCGGCCAGCACATAGGCGCCCGAGCAGACGCTGGCGACACGCACACCTCGCTTCGCCAGCCGCTGCACGAAGGCACGCGTGACCTCGCAGCGTGCGGCGTCCGTCACGCCTGCGCCACCCGCGATGACCAGTGTGGTGATCGCGTTCGCCGACTTGAAGTCGCGCGCCATCATTTCCACGCCGGACGAGCTGCGCACGGGCCCCGCGTTCAGCGCCAGCACGCGGATTCCGGTGGTCGTCTTGCCCGTGCAGCGCGCCGCGATCTCGAACACCGAGATCGGGCCGGCCGCATCGAGCAACTGGAAATCCGGGAAGATCAGGATGCCGATCATGGTCATGTCCGAAAGTGAGGGAAATACGCCATTTTGGACGGAATGGCATCATGAGAGGCTGCGTCCGTCAAGCTCATCTTTGGAGGACCTGCCCATGTCGTCACCGCTCCAGATCGGTCTTTTGGTGTTTCCGCGCGTCACCCAGCTCGACTTCACCGGTCCCTTGCAGGTGTTCTCCTCCGTCCCCGGCGCGAAGCTGCACCTGATCTGGAAACGGATCGAGCCGGTGCCGAGCGACTCCGTGCTGACCCTGACGCCGACCACGACATTCGCCGACTGTCCTCAGCTCGACGTGATCTGCGTGCCCGGCGGCGGCGGCACCAACGACCTGCTCAATGACGAAGAGGTGCTGGATTTCCTGCGCAGGCAGGCCGAAGGCGCCAGGTACGTCACCTCGGTCTGCACGGGGGCGCTGGCGCTCGGCGCTGCCGGCCTGCTCAAGGGCTACCGCGCTGCCACCCATTGGAGCGCGATGGAGATGCTCGGCCAGTTCGGCGCGACGCCGACCAAAACGCGCGTCTGCATCGACCGCAACCGCGTCACCGGCGGCGGCGTCACCGCCGGGATCGATTTCGCGCTGACGCTGGTGTCGATCCTGGTCGACCGCACCACGGCGGAAGCGATCCAGCTCCAGATCGAATACAACCCCGCCCCGCCGTTCACGTCCGGCTCGCCCGACACCGCGCCGGCCGAAGTGCTGGCCTTGCTGAGAGAGCGCGGCGCCGCAAACCAGGCCCGCCGCCTTGAGGCGGTCAAGCGCGCGGCTGAGCGGGTGATGTAGCTCTCATGTCCCGGACGCGGTGCAGCATGCAACGCTGCGCCGCAGCGTCCGGGGCACGAGACCTCCCGCAAGTCCCCAAAAGAAAAAGGCCGCTCGGTTTCCCAAGCGGCCTTTCCTGTCTTACGGTGGCTGCACATTCCATCGGGCGATTTCGAACTTCCAGACCGGGGGCCTATCTCCCGATCGAGTCCTCGTCGGCGGCCGCTGCATCACGGGACAGTCGCGAACTGTTGCCCGAACCGAACGCGATGGTCTCCCATCTCCGTAAGATGGGACCATTGAGCCGCATCGCTCGCGTAGCTGCAACGCCGGCGCAGGCGCTGTCCCCGCTGTTCCCGTTGTCCACAGCAAGGTGAGGCGGATGCTGGTGCATCCACCCCCACGGCAAGGATTCGGACGGAGATCGGAAAGCTAGCCAGGCGTCCAGGGCTGGTAGTCGCCGGTCGCCTTGGGACGCTTGCCGCTGGCAAGCGTCGAGCCGGAGGGCCGATAGGCGTTCGGCGTGCCGGTGGGGTTCGGCTGGTGCGGCTTTTGCCATTCGCGCGGCTGGTAGTTCTCTTCGGTCGGCGGCACATCGACGACGTGATGCATCCAGCCGTGCCAACCCGTCGGGATGCGGCTCGCTTCGGCGTAGCCGTTATAGATGACCCAGCGCCGCTCGAAGCCGAGTGTCGGATCGATCGCGCCGCCGCGGGTCCGATAATAGCGGTTCCCCTGCTCGTCCTGGCCGACCAGCTCGCCATACCGCTTGGTCCAGAGCTGGGTGCCAAAGGTCTGGCCACTCCACCAGGTGAAGAACTTGAGGAAGAACTGTTTCATACGGCTAGGGCCCTGCTTCGTGAGGCCCTGATGCCATCCGGGCGGCGAAATGTCCAGTTCCGCGGGGGCGGCGGTGCCCCCCGCAAAATGTGGTGCCCGGCGCAAGCCCTGCCGCAAATCGGACGCGATCCGTTCATGCCGGGTACAGCGGCCACATGGAAACCTGCGCCATACGCGCACACCGGCGTGAACCCTGGAACCGCGGGCCCTTCAAGAGGTTTGCTTCAGGGAATAAGGAGTTTGAACATGAAAAGTCTGAGAATTTTGAGCGCCGCGGCAGCGGTGGCGTTGGTCCTTCCGTTGGCGACGCCGAGCTTCGCCCAGGGCCGTGGCGGCCACGGCGGTGGCGGCGGTGGTCATTTTGGCGGTGGTGGCGGCGCCCATTTCGGCGGTGGCGGCGCCCGCATGGGCGGCGGCAGCTTTGGCGGCGCGCGGTTCGGTGGCGGCGGCGGCAATTTCGCAGCCGGAGCCATGCGCCCGAGCGCCGGCCTAGCCATGCGTCCGACCGCAGGAGCCACGTTTAGTGGTGGCGGCGGCCGTCCCCTCGCAGTCGCGGGTAACAACTGGCGCGGCGGCGGTGGCAACTGGCACGGTGGCGGCTGGCGTCGTCATGGTGGCGGTTTCTGGCCGGGCGTCGCAGCCGGTGCTGCGATCGGCGGGCTCGGCTCCTACGCCTACTACGGTGGCGGGTACTACAACGATCCCTACTACTATGGCGACGACAGCTATTATGACGAACCGTCGGTCGCGGTGGTGCCGGATAGCGGTGGTGACTCGTCGGCTTATTGCGCGCAGCGATACAGATCCTACGATCCGGCCTCGGGCACGTATCTCGGCTATGACGGCCAGCGTCATCCCTGCCCGTAAGCAGGTCGACAACGCTTGACGGAAGAGGCGTCGCATCGGTGCGGCGCCTCTTTCGTTTGTCGCGCGCTCATCGCCTGTTTCGCGCGCAGCCCGCGCATCGCGCGGGAGTAACTATGCACGCGAACGCGAGGGACCTTTATTCACCGCACCGTGCATATCTACAATGATCCAATCCCAAATTGACCCGTCCCGCGATTCGCCTATATCACCGATGAATGTTGGGACTTCGATCTACTGGGAAATGTCATGCCGCGTATCCTCGTGGTAGATGACGATCCGATGGTCGGCGCGACCATCGAGGTTCTGCTCCAGCGTCAGGGCTTCGATGTCACGATGGCTGACGGCGGCGAAACGGGACTGGCTGCGCTCGAAGCGCAGACGTTTGACGTGATGCTGGTCGACATCTTCATGCCGCACATGCGCGGCTTCGAATCCATCCGCATCTTTCACGAGCGCGCCCCGGCGATCCCTCTGATCGCGATGTCCGGCTACGCCTTCGCCTCGTCTGCCTCGCCCTCCCCCGATTTCCTTCGCATGGCATTGGAACTCGGCGCGACACGCTGCCTGCGTAAGCCGTTCACGCCGGACGCACTCCTGACCACGATCCGGGAATGCCTTGGCGAGGCCGCGCAGCCGAAGGACAAGAAAGAAGCCCCTTGATCCCAACGCAGCGCGTCATTCTCGGTGCTGGACTTGCAATCCTCCTGATCATCACCGCCGCCTCGATCGGACTCGACGTCAAGTCGCGGTACGATGCCGCCTGGGTCAATCACACTATCGAGACGCAGAAGAAGATCTCCGATCTGCGCGTGCTGATGCGCCACGCCGAGAGCGCCGCGCGCGGCTACGAGATCTATCGCAACCCGAGCTTCAGCGACGAGTTTCAGGCGGTGCACGCCCAGCTCGCGCCGGCGCTCGCCGACCTCAAGCGCAGCCTGCGTGACAATCCCGATCAGGTCGCGCTCATCGAGGGCACCGAGCCGCTGGCGCTGCGCCGGGTCGAGATCGCCGCAGAGGTGATGCGCCTGCGCGCCGAGAACGACCAGGCCGGCGTTGCCGCGCTCCAGGGCAAGGGCGAGGGCCGCGGCCTGATGGACACGGTGATGGGCAATCTCGATCAGCTGAGCGCGGAGGAAGAGCGATTGCTCGCCGCCCGCGCCCTAAGTTCCCGCCGCACCGGCATCGTCTTGCTCGGCATCGATGTGATCGGCGCGCTGGTGATCCTGCTGCTGGTCGCGATGCTGATGCGCGAGAGCCAGCGCACCACGGTCGCGCTGAAGAGCACCCTGCTGGAGACCACGGCGGCGAAGGAGCAACTCGAGGCGGCCGTCGCCGAGCGCACCGAGCATCTCGTCAACGCGCATGACGAGCTGCGGCTGTCGGTGAACGTGCTCCAGAGCACGTTCCACAGCATGGCCGAGGCTGTGCTGGTGATCGACGCCGAGGGCACCGTCCTTCTGTCCAATCCGGCCGCGGAGCGCATCTTGCTGCATCGCGCCGGCATGAGCCTGCGCAATCTGCGCGCCCTGTCCGACGTGTTTCACGGCGACGGCGTCACGCCGCTCAGGGCCGACGAGCTGCCCTCGACGCGCGTGCTGCGCGGCGAGCAGTTCGAGAATCTGGAGATGATCGTCCGCCCGCATAACGGCAACGATCCCCGCCATCTGATGATCAGCGGCCGGCCGATGCGCGACGGACAAGGCAACGTCTCCGGCGCCGTGCTGGTCTATCACGACGCGACCACGTCGCGCGAAACCGAGCGACAGCTGCACCAGTCGCAGAAGCTGGATGCGATCGGCAAGCTGACGGGCGGCGTCGCGCACGACTTCAACAACATGCTCACGGTGATATCAGGCAATACCGAGACGCTGGTGGCGAGCCTGAAGCAGCAGCCCGAGCTCCAGCGCGTGGCGCGGCTGATCGACGATGCCGCCGAGCGCTGCGCCGAGCTGATCCAGCATCTGCTCGCCTTTGCGCGAAGGCAGCCGCTCCAGCCGCGCAATGTCGAGATCAACGGCGCGATCGCCGATATCGCCAAGCTGCTGCGCCCCACCCTCGGCGAGCAGATCCAGATCGAGACCGTGCTGGAACAGGGACCGATGACCGCGCACATCGATCCGTCCCGCCTCACCAACGCCGTGCTCAACATGGCGATCAACGCCCGCGACGCCATGCCGAACGGCGGCAAGCTGCTGCTCGAGACCCACCACGTCGTGCTCGACGAGGCCTATGCGCAGGCCCACGCCGAGGTGCAGCCCGGCCCCTACGTGATGCTCGCGGTCAGCGACACCGGCACCGGCATGTCAGCGGACATCCAGCAGAAGGCCTTCGAGCCGTTCTTCACCACCAAGGAGGTCGGCAAGGGCTCGGGCCTCGGCCTCTCCATGGTCTACGGCTTCGTCAAGCAGTCCGGCGGCCACATCAAGATCTACAGCGAGGAAGGCCACGGCACCACGATCAAGCTCTATCTGCCGCCCGGCGACGGCATGACGGACGCGGCGGCCCCCGTGGCGCCGCAGGCCGAAGGCGGCGCCGAGACCATTTTCGTGGTCGAGGACGACACGCTGGTGCGCAACTTCGTCACCGCGCAGCTGCAGAGCCTCGGCTACGACACGGTCGCCGCGCCCGACAGTCGGGCCGCGCTGGACATGATCGAGGCCGGCCAGGACTTCGACCTCCTGTTCACCGACGTCGTCATCCCCGGCGGCATGAGCGGCCGCGAGCTCGCCGAAGAGGTGGCCAAGCGCCGGCCGGGCGTGAGGGTGCTCTACACCTCCGGCTACACCGACAACGCCATCGTCCATCACGGCAAGCTCGACGACGGCGTGCTGCTGCTGACCAAGCCCTACCGCCGCAACCAGCTCGCCGAGATGATCCGGAAAGCGCTGAACGGCGGCGGGATGACGGCGGGCTAGAGCACTTTCTCACGGCTTCGAAAGCGCGCGGATTGTGTGTGCGCTCGGCTGAGAACTGCACTGAATTACGAATGCTCACTGACGTCATCCGCGGTCTCGCGGCGGGTGTCGATGTTGTTTCCGGGTGACAGGCGACCGAAATCAAGCGGTATTTCTGGCAGGCAAGACCATTCTCGTTGAGCCGTTTCGGCGAGCGAATATGTTGCGGTCTGTTTCTGAGGATTTCACCTCGGAATGGCCTGCGGGTCGGTGCCAAGGCTGCCGGTAATACAGTTGATAATTGAATCGAGAATTGGTTCTTGTCCGACCCGGCGCCGTTTCAGGCTCCCTACATTGTTGGCGAGCACGGCTGTCGCACTGGCGCTGACGATCGTGTCGGTGCGCGCCGACGGCGGCGCTGGCGGAGCCGGTGGCAATGGCACGGGCGGCGGCGGTGGCGCGGCCGGTACCAGCGCCTCTCCTAACGGTGGGAATGGCGGTGACAACGCGACCGGACAAGGCGCGGGCGGCGGCGGCGGCGCTGCCGCAGGCGGCACCGGAGGCTCCGGGGGCACGGCGACCTCGGGCGGCGACGGCGGACTTGGCGGTGACGGCGGCAGCGTTGCCGGTGGCAACGGCGGCAATGGCGGCAACGGCAACTCAGCCCTGACTGCGGGTAGTGGCGGTGGCGGCGGCGGTGGCGGCGAAGGTGCGCTCGGTGCCGGCTCCGGTGGAGCGGGTGGCGCTGGCGGTCACGGCGGCGCCAGCGCGAGCGGCGCCGATGGTTCTGCTGTCATTGGTGGCCTTGATGCCAGCGCGGGAACGGGCAGCGGCGGCGTCGGTGGCGGCGGTGGTGCGGGTGGCGCCGGCGTGCAGGTCAGCGTCGGAGGCAGCACCCTTTCGATAGCGGCGACCGGCGGCGCGGGTGGGGTTGGTGGCAGTGGCGGCGCCGGCGGGAGCGGCGGCAATGGAGCCAGTGCTCTCTCCCTGGGCGTCGCTGGTGTGACCGGCGGGACCGGTGGCAACGTCCTCGGCAGCGGGGGCGCTGCCGGCGGCGGCGGCAATGGCGGCACCGCCGTGCAGGTCACCAGCGCAGGCACCACGACGGTCCAGCAAACGGTCGCCGGCGGCGATGGCGGCAGCGGCGGGCGCGGCGGTACAGCGGGTCACGGCGGGAGCGGTGGTGCGGGCGCTTCCGGCGCCAATGTTCTCGGCGCGCTCGATGGCGGGACCGGTGGAAACGGCGGCAATAGCGGGGTTGGTGCCGGCGGCAATGGTGCGATCGGCGGCAGCGGTGGCGACGGCATCCAGGTCACGGGTGGCGGCACCGTGACGATTTTGCAAAGCGTCACGGCAGGTACCGGCGGCAGCGGTGGCGCTGGCGGTGCAGGCAGCGCCGGCGGCATGGCCGGCAACGGCGGCAACGCGGGATCCAGCATCGGGCTCGGCGTAGCCGGCGGGCGCGGTGGCAATGGTGGCACCGGCGGCAGCGCCAGCGCCCACGCAGGCGATGGCGCCAATGGTGCCGACGGTGGCGTTGGTCTGCAGGTGACGAGCGGTGGCACGCTCTCAATTTCCCAAACGATCATGGGAGGCGCCGGTGGCAATGGCGGCGCTGGCGGCAACGGCGCCAATGGCGGCGCAAGCGGGATCGGCGGCGCCGGCGGCACAGGCGACAATGGCGCCAACGGGTCCTCCGGCTCCGGCTTTCTCAATGGCAACAACGGTCTGGTTGGTGGCGCTGGCGGCAACGGCGGGAATGGTGGCGCCGGCGGAAATGGCGGCATTGGCGGTAGCGGATCCAGCGGCGGCGATGGTGTCCAGCTCACGAACGGCGGGACCGTTACAGTTTCGGGCAACATCGCTGGTGGCGCCGGCGGGATTGGCGGCTCCGGCGGCAATGCCGGCAACGGCGCCGCCGGGGGCAACGGCAGTGACGCCGGCACAGCGGGCACCGGCGGTGCTGGCGCGAGTGCCCTTCTCCCGGCCGTCGCTGGCGGCAGCGGCGGCAGCGGCGCCGCTGGCGGAATGGGTGGCAACGGCGGGAGCGGAGGAAGCGCCGGCGATGCTGGCGTAGGTGGTCATGGCGGCGCCGGCGGCGCCGGCGCGACCATTTCAAACGGTGGCACGCTGACCAATCAAGGCATCATCACCGGCGGCGATGGCGGCCGCGGCGGCACCGCAGGCAGTGGCGGCAACGGCGGCGCCGGTGGCAATGCGGGCAACGGCGGTGTCGGCGGCGTTGGCGGCGCTGGCGGCAACGGCACCGCTGGCGTCAACGTGGTCGGCTCGACCGATGGCGGCAATGGCGGCAACGGCGGGACCGGCGGATTTGGCGGTGCCGGCGGCAATGCCGGCAACGGTGGCAGCGCCTCGAGCCGCGGCGGCGATGGCGGCTATGGTGGCACCGGCGGCGTTGGCGCCGCCTTCTCCAACGGCGGCACGCTGATCAATCGCGGCACGATCACCGGCGGCAATGGCGGCATCGCCGGGGCCGCGGGCATGGGTGGCCTCGGCGGCACCGCGGGCAGCGCCGGCAGCGGTGGTGTCGGCGGCTCCGGCGGCGTCGGCGGTGCCGGGGCCTTGGCCGCCAGTGGCGGCACGAACGGCACCACGGGAACGAACGGCTTCTCCGGCGTGAGCGGCAGCGCCGGCGCGAGCGGTAGCTCCGGCAGCAGCACCGTCACCGCCGGGGTCTCCGGCGCGGTCGGCGCAGGCGGCGCCGGCGTCATCGGCACCAATCTCAGCATCATCAACAGCGGATCGATTTCCGGCGGTCTCGCCGGCGACGGCGTCACGCGTGCCAACGCCATCACCTTCACCAGCGGCACCAACACGCTGCAGCTTCAGGCCGGCTACAGCTTCAGCGGCAACGTCGTCGATCAGACGGGCAACGGCACCTTGCAGTTCGGCGGCAGCACCAACCCCACTGCTTCTTTCGACGTTTCGCTGATCGGCGCCGCTGCGCAGTATCGGGGCTTCGCGAACTTCGAGAAGACGGGCGCTTCGACCTGGACGCTGAGCGGCACCAATACCGCTGCATTGCCCTGGTCGATCGCCGCCGGCACGCTGCTGGTGAACGGCTCGCTGGCCAATTCGACCATGACCGTGAACGCCGGCGGCACGCTTGGCGGCACGGGCACTGTCGGCGCAACGACGATCAATGCCGGTGGCACGTTCATGCCTGGAGCCGTCAACACGCCGGGGACGTCGACGACGGTCGCCGGCAATCTGGCCTTCCAATCGGGCGCGCTCTACGTCGTTGCGGTCAATCCATCGACGTCGAGCTTCGCCAATGTCACGGGCGCGGCGACGTTGACGGGCGCGACCGTGGTCGCGAATTTCCTGCCCGGCAGCTATGTCTCGAAGACATACACGATCCTGACCGCGGCCGGCGGACGTGGCGGCACGACGTTCGCGGGCATCACCAATGTCGGACTGCCGACGGGCGCGAGCGATACGCTGAGCTATGACGCCAACAACGCCTATCTGAACCTGACGGCCGCCTTCACCAATTACACCGGCCTCAACGTCAACCAGCAGAACGTCGCCAACGCGCTGACCTACGCCTTCAACAATAACGGCAGCCTTCCGATGGGCTTCTTCGGACTCGATCCCACCGGCTTGACCCAGGTCTCCGGCGAGAGCGCCACTGGCTCCCAGCAGACGACGTTCAACGCGATGAACCAGTTCATCGGCGTGATGACGGATCCATTCATCTCCGGTCGCAGAGGTCCCGTCAGCGCCGGCGGCCCGCCGAACGCGTATGCTGAGGACAGCTCGGCCTACGCGGCACGCGGTCGAACTGTTGGCGAGCGCGACGCGTATGCGGCGATGTCCACCAAGGCGCTGCCAGCCCCGACCTTCGAACAACGCTGGAGCGTGTGGGCCGCCGGCTTCGGCGGGTCGCAGACCACGGCCGGCAACGCCATCATCGGCTCGAACAACAGCGCGAGCAGCATCTACGGCATCGCGGTCGGTGCGGACTATCGGGTCTCGCCGGACACGCTCGCGGGATTTGCGCTGGCGGGCGGCGGCACCGGCTTCAACGTCAACGGCCTCGGCTATGGCAGCTCCGACCTGTTCCAGGCCGGCGGCTTCGTTCGCCATAACATCGGTGCGGCCTACATCATTGCTGCGCTGGCCTATGGCTGGCAGGACATCACGACCAACCGCATCGTCACGGTCGCCGGCATCGACCACCTGCGCGCCGAGTTCAATGCGAACGCGTATTCGGGTCGCGTGGAGAGTGGCTACCGCTTCGTCATGCCGAAGCTGGGCGGTCTCGGCATCACCCCTTACGCCGCAGGGCAATTCACCACATTCGACCTGCCGGCCTATGCCGAAAGTGTCGTCGCCGGCTCCCTGTTGTTTGCACAGACCTATGCCGCCAAGAACGTGACCGACACGCGCAGCGAGCTCGGCATTCGCACCGACAAATCATTCGCCATGCAGAACGGCATCATCACGCTGCGCGGCCGCCTTGCATGGGCGCATGATTTTAATCCGGATCGTTCGATTGCTCCGACCTTCCAGTCGCTGCCGGGCGCAAGCTTCGTCGTCAACGGTGCGGCGCTGGCGCCCGACTCCGCGCTGACCACAGCCTCGGCCGAATGGCAGTGGACCAACGGCTGGTCTGCCGCCGCGACGTTCGAGGGCGAGTTCTCGAATGTCACGCAAAGCTATGCCGGCAAGGGCGCGATCCGCTACGCATGGTGATGCCTGGTTCTCGAGCTAGCGCGTCGCCAGCACCACGGCCGCCAGCGTGAAGGTCAGCGCGGCGATCTGGCCCGGTCCCAACGGCTCGCCCAGCGCCAGCGCGGAGGCGACTACGCCAATCACCGGCACTGCCATGGTGCCGATCGCGGCGACCGAGGCCGGCAGCCGCGCCAGTGCCGCGAACCAGCTGACATAGGCAATGCAGAACTGCACCACGGTGGAATAGACCAGCAACCACCAGCCGACCGGCGTCACCAGCGAAAGATGCGTGGTCTCGACCAAGAGGCCGATGATCGAGATCGGCAGGCAGCCGATCCCGATCTGCCAGGCCGCGGCCGTGATCGGCGGCAGATGGATCGGGTACTTCTTCGAGAACACCGTGCCGACGGCGAAGCCGATCGCGCCGCCCAGCGCCATGATGATGCCCGGCAGCTTCTCCACGCTTGCGGCAAAGCCGTTGCCGCCCATGATCGAGGCCAGGCCGACGAAGGCCATCACCAGCCCCAGCGTGCGCAGCACGGTCGGCCGCTCGCCCAGCACTGGCCAGGCGATCAGCGAGGCCCAGACCGGCATGGTGTAGGCGATCAGCGCCGCCTCGCTGGCCGGCAGCCAGAGCAGCGCCAGGCCCATCAGCACCATCCAGCCGGTGACGTTGAGGACGGCGGCGGTCAGTAAGCGCGGCCAGATCCCCGGCCCCACCTTGAGGCTCTGGCGGCGGATCAGCGCGAGGGCGGCGAGCAGCACCGCGCCCAGCACGCCGGTCACCCCGCGCAGCGTCAGCGGCGGCAGCTCAGACAGCAGGAATTTCGTCACCGGCCAGTTGAAGCCCCAGCCGATCGAGGTAATGGCGAGGAACATCAGGCCGGCCGGGGCGATGCGCGGTCGCGCATCCCGGCGAGTCGAATCAAGCATGTGGGGTACCCGGCAAAATCGCGGTCAGCTTGGCGCGGATTCGCACGCGCCACCACCACCCCGGCGGGCATGCCTGCCCTCACCTTCCGTAGCCCTACGTGAGTCCCGCTGAGGCAACCCCGGTCCCGAAAAATATACCTGCCCTGTGAACAGTGGGGTGAAGGGTCCGTATCGTCACGGGATGCAAATTTTTTTGGTTGGGAATCCCTGAGGACTCACTGATACTTGGCTCAACAACAGGCGCGGGCTTGCCCCCTGTTATCCCCCGCAATCCACCATATTTAGTATTTGATTCAGGAACTCGCACTAGTTCTTGACGGGCGCAACGGAGAGTCCTAGCTTTCGGTCCGTTCGGCGCGAGTGAGTTTGCGTCCCGCCGGCACTCCCCCAAAGGGTCTCGCAAATCGTCACTCCGCCAAGCCAGCCAAAGGCCGCGGATGAGGGCTTGTCTGCCCTCGAAATGCAGACCTTCGGGCGCCAGAACGGGCCGGCAACAGGCTCGGATGGCATTGGTTGAAGTGGCGTGTGGGGCGTTGAACGCATGTCGCGCACATCCCCTTGGGGGCGGATGGGTGTGGACATGCCGGCGGATGAGAACCATCGCGCCGGGAGAAACTGGGCCGGATCCACCGGCTGAACTGCGAAGCCTTTGGGCCGATGAGGCCCTTGGAGGAATCGCGAACCGAAATAGCGACCCGGGCGCCTTGCGGAGGCAGTCCGGCAGATAAAAGGACGGGGCAAGACCATGCGGATTGAGCGGCGCCACACCACTTCGGGACAGTCACCTTACGCCGGGATCGATTTCCGGCTGACCACGTCGGAGATCCGGAATCCCGACGGCTCGGTCGTGTTCAAGCTTGAGAACGTCGAGGTGCCGACCGAGTGGTCGCAGGTCGCCTCCGACGTGCTCGCCCAGAAGTACTTTCGCAAAGCCGGCGTCGCCGCGCGCCTGAAGAAGGTCGAGGAGGAGTCCGTCCCCTCCTTCCTGTGGCGCTCCGTGCCCGACACCGAGGCGCTCGCCGCTCTCCCCGAGAAAGAGCGCTTCGTCAGCGAGCTCTCGGCCAAGCAGGTGTTCGATCGTCTGGCCGGCTGCTGGACCTATTGGGGCTGGAAGGGCAACTACTTCTCCTCCGACGAGGACGCCCAGACCTTCTATGACGAGATCCGCTACATGCTCGCCATGCAGATGGTCGCGCCGAACTCGCCGCAATGGTTCAACACCGGTCTGCACTGGGCCTATGGCATCGACGGCCCCGGCCAGGGCCACTATTACGTCGACCCCTTCACCGGCAAGCTGACCAAGTCCAAGTCCGCCTACGAGCACCCGCAGCCGCACGCCTGCTTCATCCAGGGCGTCGGTGACGACCTCGTCAACGAGGGCGGCATCATGGACCTCTGGGTCCGCGAAGCGCGCCTGTTCAAATACGGTTCCGGCACCGGCTCCAACTTCTCCCGCCTGCGCGGCGAAGGCGAGAAGCTCTCCGGCGGCGGCCGCTCGAGCGGCCTCATGAGCTTCCTCAAGATCGGCGACCGGGCAGCCGGCGCGATCAAGTCGGGCGGCACCACGCGCCGCGCGGCCAAGATGGTCGTCGTCGACGTCGATCACCCCGACATCGAGACCTATATCGACTGGAAGGTGAAGGAGGAGCAGAAGGTCGCGGCTCTCGTCACCGGATCCAAGATCAACCAGAAGCACCTCAAGGCGGTGCTGAAGGCCTGCGTGAACTGCGAAGGCTCGGGCGACGATTGCTTCGATCCCGAGAAGAACCCGGCGCTCCGCCGCGAGATCAAGCTCGCGCGCCGCAGCCTTGTGCCTGACAATTACATCAAGCGCGTGATGCAGTTCGCCAAGCAGGGCTACAAGGACATCCAGTTCGACGTCTATGACACCGACTGGGATTCGGAAGCCTACCTCACCGTTTCGGGCCAGAACTCCAACAACTCGGTCTCGCTGAAGGACGACTTCCTCCGCGCCGTGGAAACGGATGGCGACTGGAACCTCGTGGGACGCACGACGAAGAAGATCACCAAGACGCTGAAGGCGCGCGACCTCTGGGAAAAGATCGGCTACGCCGCCTGGGCGTCGGCCGACCCGGGCCTGCACTTCAACACCACCATGAACGACTGGCACACCTGCAAGGCGTCCGGCGACATCCGCGCGTCCAATCCGTGCTCGGAATACATGTTCCTGGACGACACCGCCTGTAACCTCGCGTCCGCCAACCTGCTGACCTTCTACAACACCGAGACGAAGCAGTTCGACGTCGCCGGCTACGAGCACCTCTGCCAGCTCTGGACCATCGTGCTCGAAATCTCCGTCATGATGGCGCAGTTCCCGTCCCGTGCGATCGCCGAGCTCTCCTACGAGTTCCGCACGCTCGGCCTCGGCTATGCCAACATCGGCGGCCTCTTGATGACCATGGGCCTGTCCTATGACAGCAAGGAAGGCCGCGCGCTCTGCGGCGCCCTCACCGCTGTGATGACCGGCGTCACCTACAAGACCTCGGCGGAAATGGCTGCTGAACTGGGCACCTTCCCCGGTTACAAGAAGAACGCCGCGCACATGCTGCGCGTGATCCGCAACCACCGCCGCGCCGCGCACGGCCAGTCCAACGGCTACGAGGCGCTCTCGGTGAACCCGGTGCCGATGGACCTCGTGTCCTGCCCGCAGGCTGACATCGTCACGCGTGCCCAGGCCGCCTGGGATGCGGCGCTCGAGCTCGGCGAGAAGCACGGCTATCGCAACGCCCAGACCACGGTGATCGCGCCGACCGGCACGATCGGCCTCGTGATGGACTGCGATACGACGGGCATCGAACCCGACTTCGCGCTGGTGAAATTCAAGAAGCTCGCTGGCGGCGGCTACTTCAAGATCATCAACCGCGCGGTCCCCGCGGCGCTGCGCGCGCTCGGTTATCGCGAGAGCGAGATCGCGGAGATCGAAGCCTACGCCGTCGGCCACGGCTCGCTCTCCAACGCGCCGGCCATCAACGCCTCGACGCTGAAGGCCAAAGGCTTCACCGATGAAGCCATCGCCAAGGTCGAGAAGGCCCTGCCGACCGCCTTCGACATCAAGTTCGCCTTCAACAAGTGGACCTTTGGCGAAGACTTCATCCGCGACCAGCTCGGCATCGGCGCCGAGGCGATCGCGGCGCCGGGCTTCGACCTGCTCCAGGCCGTCGGCTTCACCAAGCGCGAGATCGAGGCGGCCAACGTCCACATCTGCGGCGCGATGACGGTGGAAGGTGCTCCGCACCTCAAGGCCGAGCACTATTCGGTGTTCGACTGCGCCAACCCCTGTGGCAAGATCGGCAAGCGCTATCTGTCGGTCGAGAGCCACATCCGCATGATGGCGGCGGCGCAGCCCTTCATCTCGGGCGCGATCTCCAAGACCATCAACATGCCGAACGACGCCACGGTGGAGGACTGCAAGTCCGCCTACATGCTGTCGTGGAAGCTCGCGCTGAAGGCCAACGCGCTCTATCGCGACGGCTCCAAGCTCTCCCAGCCGCTCAACTCGCAGCTCATCGCCGACGATGAGGACGAGGAGGATGCGGTCGAGAGCCTCTACGAGAAGCCGATGGCGGCGCGTGCCACCCAGGTCTCGGAAAAGATCGTCGAGAAGCTGGTCGAGCGCATCATCGTGATGCGCGAGCGCGAGAAGATGCCGGATCGCCGCAAGGGCTACACCCAGAAGGCGGTCGTCGGCGGCCACAAGGTCTATCTCCGAACCGGCGAATATGACGACGGCCGTCTCGGCGAGATCTTCATCGACATGCACAAGGAAGGCGCGGCACTCCGCTCCTTCATCAACAACTTCGCCATCGCGGTGTCGCTGGGCCTCCAGTACGGCGTGCCGCTCGACGAATATGTCGACGCCTTCACCTTCACCCGCTTCGAGCCGGCGGGCCCCGTGCAGGGCAACGACAGCATCAAGTACGCGACCTCGATCCTCGACTATGTCTTCCGCGAGCTCGCGGTGAGCTACATGTCGCGCTTCGATCTCGCCCATGTCGATCCGACCGAGTCGAACTTCGACGCGCTCGGCAAGGGCGTCGAGGAAGGCAAGGAGCCGGACGAGACCCAGCACGCGACCAAGCTGGTCTCGCGCGGCCTCACCCGCTCCCGCACCGACAACCTCGTCGTGATGCGCGGCGGCTCTGCCGCGATCGCCCAGGGCAACGACAGCGCCCCGACCGGCGGCAGCAAGGTCACCGCTCTGGCCTCGCACGGTGCGAGCGCGCGGGTCGGCGATGTCCTGGAAGGCGCGGTCGCGCTGAAGCAGGAAGTGGCCCACGACCTGTCGCCGACGGAGAAGCTCGAGCAGCTCCAGTGGAGCAAGTCCGGCACCGCGCAGACCCTGGTTCCCAGCAAGGCCGAGCGCCGCGCGGAAGCCAAGGCCAAGGGCTACGAAGGCGAGATGTGCTCGGAGTGCGGCAACTTCACGCTGGTGCGAAATGGCACGTGCATGAAGTGCGATACTTGCGGCAGCACGACCGGGTGTTCGTGAGCACCACGTTATAGTCGCAGCCTTGGCGAGACCCGCTGATCGACTCAGCGGGTCTTTTGCTATTGGTCCCCAGCGAATATTCAGCTGCAAACGCACCCGCAGCGGGCGAGCTAACCATGAAGTTCCGACTTCTATATGAGG
This sequence comes from Bradyrhizobium sp. LA6.1, assembly GCF_040547805.1. Classification (NCBI taxonomy): domain Bacteria; kingdom Pseudomonadati; phylum Pseudomonadota; class Alphaproteobacteria; order Hyphomicrobiales; family Nitrobacteraceae; genus Bradyrhizobium; species Bradyrhizobium sp. LA6.1. The sequence continues at coordinate 149,677 of NZ_JBEPQK010000017.1, forward strand.
GTCCGATCGCACCAAAAAGCGGGCGACCGAACGCCCCTTCCGGGGGCGTTCGAACTCGCACCTAGCTTTGGTAATCGGGATTTCCGTCGATACGACCGCTGAGAGCAATTGAGCGAAAATGGCCTTTCGCGATGAAGCGCCAGTTTCTGCGGCTGGCGGCGGATATCGGCAATTCGTAGCTCGGATCAGGGTAGCGATATCCGGGAAGGGTGTAGGATGGGTGGAGCATTTGCTCCACCCATCCTACGAGACCTCACGGCTCATCATTCGCCGGCGCGTTGCGGCGTGCTTGCCTTGCGGCTTGTCTTGCGTCTTTTCTGGCAACCCAGTGCGCGCGAAATCGCTTCGCGGCATGAAACGCCCGCGGCGCCACGACCTGAAACGCCATGGAGGCAACGCCGGCGACAAATCCCTTCACCACGTCAAAAGCGAAATCGGGTCCAAAATACCCCCACATGACCCTGCATCCTTCTTCGCGAAGGCACCGCCGGGCAGTCGTGGGCTGACATGAAAAATGGAAAGGCCCCGTCCGTCACCGGCGGGGCCTCAAGAAAAATCCCTGCACGCGCCGTTGCGCGCACGCGAAAATCTCTCGGTTCACCCGCTCATGGTGGACACGATGAAAGAGCTGCAAAGCATGGCCGTGCGATTGAAAACGCCCATAGCGATCATCCCGAAATTGCCAGACGCCGACCCGCCGGTGCGCATCGCCGAGCAAGCGCACGAGGGTATAGTGTCGGTGCTAAAGAAGCAGACCCGAGGGCTGCCGTCTGTGTGCCATTTCACAATTGGCGGAAGACTTTTATAAGGCGTGATGAGCAAGCGTGGCCCGCAGGAAGGACCGCCATGAACGGCAATCGCTACTACGGGGTTCGGGTCGAGGGCGCCAAATACGGCGTGGGTTTTGGCTCCGCACTCGCCATCGCAATCTCCTACACCAACAATCATTCGATCCTGTGGGCGATCATCCACGGCATCTTGGGCTGGCTCTACGTGGTCTATGTCGCCCTGTTCGGGTGACGACGAACGCGCGAGGACCCGGACGCCCGTCATTGCGAGCCACCGGGTCCGCGCGGAGCGCGGCCCGATGACAGGCTCTGCGAAGCAGTCCAGGCCGTCACCCGCGAATTGCGCCTTGCCGATGCCCGGCAAAATCTCACCACATGGCCGCCACGCAAGCGACAACCCACAATCGCGATTTCAGCGCAAACACGACGGAGGCTTGCGGCTTCAGCGATATTCAGGAGTTATTTGCAATGTTGAGTGCGGGCGAAAATAAGACAACGGGAAAATCCGGCCGGCGCGGCGCGAAGAAGAAGGCCGGGCAACGGACCAGGGCCGGCGAGCAACACGCAACTGCGGCCCATCAATTGCCGGATGCCTCGGCGGAGATCAGCCAAGAGAACAAGCAAGAGAGCACCCAAGAGAACAGGCAAGAGGCCGAGCAAGAGATAAGGCAAGAGACGAGCCGAGAGATCAGTGCCCAGATACCCTCGGCTGCAGCCTTGCCAGGCGAGGCTTCCGGGATGCAGATCGCTGCAAGCGCGCCCGTCGCACCAGTGGAACCCTCCCAGGCCAGCCCGCAGGCGATTGCCGATGCCTATAGCGACTACACGAGGACGTCGATTGAGCACGCCTGGAACTTCCTGGGAAAGCTCGCGGCGGCGCGCTCACCCGTCGAGGCCTTTGAGCTTCAGATGGAGTACACGAAACAGGTGTGCGGATCGTTGATCGCCGAATCCCAGAAGATCGCCGAGTTGCATGGACAATTGACCAGACAAAGGGTCATGCATTTTGAGGGGTTCGTGGCCAAGCTCACCCAGACGACGCTCGAAATCCGCGCGACACGTCACTAACGACAACTGCGTATTCCGACACAGCGGGGGGGAGCGAGCGTAGCCCGGATGGAGCGACTTGTCCGCCGTAGCTCGAAGAGCGAAGGCGGAAGCGAAATCCGGGCTACCTGCCGCGGTCTCGGCATCGGCTAACGCATGATCCGGAAAAGTGCGAAGCGGTTTTCCGAAAAGATCATGCTCAAACAACAACCTAAAGCGCGATGACGATTCATCCCAATCTCATCGCGCTTTAGCCGGTTGTCTTGGCCCGCTGCACTTCGTGCGGGTGGCGACGATCGCCGCGCCGATTTGACTTGCGAACGTAGGTGACGAGTGCCTCGGGGTTCTCGAGCTTGATCTTCAGCGCCGCGACCAATGCGTCCTCGGCTTCGATCGTGAGCACCTTGGCACGCACCCCGAGCTTCAACCCGACAGTATATGACGTCATGGCAGACTCCACGGGTCCAGGCTTCCACCGTACCTCAATCGGCGTCTCTTCGGAACAGCCCTGCTCAACACATCCCCTTTCGCCGCCGAATAAAGCCGGATCACGACCGCTCTATCAGGATCGGTGAACCGAGCTCTTCGAAATGAAAGAGCTGAAAGACCCGCTGGCCGTTGAAGTCGAGCACTCTCAAATCATCGGTCTCGTGCAGATTGCTTTCGACCGCGTGAAAGTGCCCGCCGTAGCGCTCTCTGGCGAGCGACAAGGGAACCTCGAACGCGACGAACTTGCCGATGCCTTTTTGCCTGAGCACCCCAAGGAGCTTCTGGTCGTCCAGGGACTGGTGCGAGGTGAGAATGAGCAGCGGACCGCTCGCCGTGAGCAGCAGAAGCGATTTCATTGGATCCTCCTTTGCGCCCCTCCCTACCTGATCTTCGCCGGGACTCCTTCAGGCGCTCCAGCTCCGTACGAACCTGCGCCTCCATGGCGTCTTGCAATGCGAGTATGCCCCTGCTGGACAATTCTGCGGAGGCCTTTCTGTCCAGATTCTGCTTCCAATCCCGGATGGCTTGCTTGGTGGCCTTTTGGGCCTCCGACGTCGTCTTAACGTACTCCATCATGCAGGCGTCGGCCATTGAGCATGTCTGGCACTCCTGGGGCCGCGGCCGGACCTGAAAGAAGCAGAGCGAGTGTCGCGGTGGAGACCCTCATGGCGCTTCCTCCCGCGATAGCACAGCACGTCGCAGGGATGCCCCGGGGAGCAGCGCCCGGCTGCTTCAGCAACCGTAGCCCGCCATAATTTCTCCTTCGCTCGCGCGTTGTGTTGGACAACGGTGAGGCCTATCCTTCCGACGATCGGACTGCCGCACTCCCATTGACGCCCGACTGGATGGAGCGCGCATCGGTGCCTGAAGCGAACGACCCCAAGCCTGATACCGACAAGCCTGAGGCCCAAAAGCCTGAGGCCGCCAAGCCGGACGAGGTGCGCGCCGATGGCGGGCTGGCGCGGGCCTATGACCAGATCAAGAGCGCAGAGCAAGACCTTGCGCGGCTGGACCGGCTGGTTTCCGGAATGGAACGCGGCAACGAAGCCCCGCGGACCTCGCAGGCCAGCGCCGGAGCGAAGGCAGCCGAGGGTCCCAAGGACAAGGTGCCGGCACCGGTTAGCAAGGTGGGCAATCAAGGCCTGAAGGGAGATCGGACCATGCTGCGTGCCCTGGTTGGCCTCGTGTTGGCGATCGGCCTTCTCGGCGCCGCCTTCGCTTCGCAATATCGCGATGAGGCCGAGTCGATGACCAGGTCCATCATGGCGCGATGGGCTCCGCCGGCCGCGAGCGAACCCGCGAAAGCGTCCGCGGTCGAAAGTCCGGCGCAACCGCCGGCCGTGCAACTGGCTGCTGCGGATGGGCCCAGTCCGGTGCCCGCGCCGCCGCTCGGCAAGGAAACGGAAAGCGCTCCAAGAACTGACGCTCCAAGAGCTGAGGCTCCACAACCTGACGCTGCAAGACCTGACGCGCCAAGAACCGGCGCCACGGCGCCTGATCCGTCATCGTCCGATCTCGCGCAATCGCTCAAGACCATCACCAGCGAGCTTGCGAGCATCAACGGAAAGCTCGAGCAACTGAAAAGCCGCAACGAGCAGACGCTGCGCGAGCAGGCCGACACCATTCAACAGCTCAAGGCGGCGCAGGAGAAGGATGCCGCGGACAATGCGCGCCTCGCCGCACAGGTCCAGGCGCTGCAAACGCAACTGACGACGTCAGCCGCGCCTGCACCCGCGAAACCGGTCGTGCGGAGCGCGACGAGCAACGAGACGGCTGCGCCTGCACGGCCGCACGTGCAAGCGGCGGCACCCCGGCGGCCCAGGCCACCGCCGCCGCGAGGACGCTGGATGCCCCCGCCCTATATGGCCGACCCCTACGATCCGGATTGGTAAGCCGTCAGCGTTCTCGGCCAAGAGGCTTGGTGCCAAGAGCCTTGGTGCCAAGAACCTTGGTGCCAAGAACCTTGGTGCTATGCTGCGCGGTGATCGGCCGGCAGGCCCTCGGCCAGATCTGTGCGACGTCACGACGGGCCTCGGCATGAAGGAGCAAGCCCATGACCAGGCACCTTTCACGCGTCCTGTTGACCCCAATGATGCTTCTGTTTGCAGTCTGCGCGGCCAGCGCCGCAGACGGCTGCGGCACCGGTTGCCACGCCACCGTTTCCGGCGCGTGCGTGGTCGATGGCTGGGCAACGGGTGCGCGGGTCTGGAATCAATGTCCGGCCACGTCGCGTGCGCGTCCGCCTTGCGGCGGTTCAGATTACGTCTGGGACTCTCGCAAACGGGCTTGTTTCCCGTCGACGCGCGATTGGCTTTGAAGCCCAGCCCGCAGGATGGGGGCGCGCGAGCGCTCACCCCATCCTGCGAACGACGCTCTACGCCCGCCTCACCGTACCTCGCACACCGACACCTTGGCTTCGATCCCGGTCGGCTCGAGCTCTTCCGTCGCAAGCTCCTCGCTGCAGTACTCGCCGACCGAGACGTCCTTCATCCTGCGCTTGACCTGCTCGCACGTCTTGCGGACGTCTTCCGTGAAGAGCGCGCATTCCTCGATGCGCTTGAAGATCTTCCGCCCCTCGTCGCGATACCCCGCTGCCGTCTCGCGCATGAAGGCGATCGCATCATGGACCTGGGCTGTCAGCGCCTCGCATTTTCGCGCGGCATCGATCAGCTCGGCGCCCATGGCCTCGATCTCTTTCGCAGCGGACTCATAGTCACGAATGACCGCCTCTGCACTGAGCGCGCCCACGCGCGTGACCCCCTCGGTGTGCTCGACGTAATCGGGCAGCGCAATTGAAGCAATCGAGCTTCCCGTGCGCACCGATGCAATGTCCGCCTCGAGCTGGACCAGGTTTACGCCTTCACGTCTGCGCAATTGTTCGACACTTGCCATGATTGACCCTCCCAATACGCTCCCCGTACCCCAAACGGCGCTGAGTGTATTACGTGGATAAGCGACCTTCTAATCAGATATGTCGTTGACAGTCGCAGCTTTGCCATTTTTGTGCAGTTTCCGCCGCGGCACGCAGCGATGATGGATGTCATCAACGCTCAACCTCTCATAGTTGCGGTTCGAATTTGCGGTGACGGTGCACCCAACTCTCAGAGGACAGGGACGAATCGTTGCAGTGATACCCCCACACGATCCATAGGATGGGTGGAGCGGATCGATCCCCATCGACCCCGTCAGGTGATGGATTTCGCAAAGCCTCAACTCATCCACGCGCTCCCACCAGACCCATGCCACGAAAAAGCAAACGCCGCCTCCCCCGCCTTCGCAGCGTCCGGCGAGGCGCCCGGTGGATGCGAAAGAGGTTCGCGCGCGCACCGCGGATGGTTCGGATCGCAGGCAGCGTGGCGATCCTGCTTGCGGTCGCTGCGCTTCTGAACATCGTCTATCACGTCATCCGCAAGCCGACCGAGCTGTTCGTCTTCGTCGGCAACGCGCTCGACAAGGAGCCGGCCGAGAACTGGCGGCAGTACGGGCCGCTGTTCCGAAGCTTTTCCACCGCGACGATCACGCCGGAATTGCTGGCGGCGCTGGCGCAGGTCGAGAGTTCGGGCAATCCGGTGGCGCGCACCTACTGGCGCTGGCGATTGAGCCTCAATCCGCTCGCGATCTACCGGCCCGCCTCCAGCGCCGTCGGCCTCTACCAGATGACCGATCCCGCCTACGCCGACGCCGCACGGTTCTGTGTCCGCGGCAACGCGGTCACGGAGACCGGCTGCGGGTTCACGGGCCTCTACACCCGCGCGATCCCGAGCCACGCCATCGAGCTGGCATCGGTGTATCTGGACCGCAACGTGGCCGACGTTCTCGCCCGCGCGGGCGATGTGAAGGCGAACGCGCAGCAGAAGCAGGATCTGGCCGCCTTCATCCATCTCTGCGGCGCCGGTCCCGCCACAGCCTACGCGCGCCGCAAATTTCAGATGATCGCCGACGAACGCTGCGGCGATCACTCGGTTGCAAGCTATATCGCCAGGGTCAACGCGATGAAGCGGCAGTTCCTGCGACTATCGGCGGATGACCCGTAGGGTGGGTTTGCCTGCGGCTGCGCGAAGCGCAGTGCACCAGCCTAGACATTCATAGTCGCGAGGGCGCGTGCTTCAGCGGGCTGGCCGGCGCTTTGAGGCGCGTTGATATCCTTCCAACACTCATCGCTTTCCCAACGCGCGCTTATACGAGGCTTGCCGCGAAGAAGGCGCAACCAGTGCCTTGCCAGCCACGAAGATCATGCGTTTTGGCAAAGGCTCAACCCGTCCCTATATGCGGGTGCTTTCCGCCGCGCGCTTGCGCCCTACCTGATCTTCGCCAGGCACTCCTTCAGCCGCTCCAGCTCGGAACGAACCTGCGCCTCCATCGCGTCCTGCAATGCGAGTATGCCCCTGCTGGACAATTCGGCGGAGGCCTTTCGGTCCAGATTCTGCTTCCAGTCCCGGATTGCTTGCTTCGTGGCCCTTTGGGCCTCCAACGTCGCCTTAGAGTACTCCTTCATGCAGGCGTCGGCCATTGAGCATGTCTGGCACTCCTGGGCGGCGGCCGGGCTTGAAAGAAGCAGGGCGAGTATCGCGGTGGGGACTCTCATGCTGATTCCTCCCGCCCAGGAGCATAGCACGTCTCGGGGATGCCTCGAGGAGCAGCGCGCAGGATGAGTGGAGCGCCTGCGAAACCCATCGTGCCGCGACAGCTATCGATGGGCTTCGCTTCTCGTCTATTCCGCTCCGCGTCCGTCGATGGCCTCTACCACCAGTACGGCCACCGCCATCCCTCATAGCGGACCCATGACGACACATAGGGCGGGCCGTTCGGATCGACCCGGTCGTCCTCAGGGCGATAACGATATCGTGGAACAATGTAGTAATCCCACGGCGTTGGCCTGAGCACGGGCGCGGTGACGATAAGCCTCTGCTGTGGTTCGCGAACCACCTGGGCCTTCCGCGTCCGGGCCTCAGCGCCTGATATCCCGAGGTTGCACAGCACCAGGGCCGTTCCGAGCGCACACGCGGCGGTGATGATCTTCATGCGTTGGTCTCCTTCCCTGGAAGAGTGCAAAAGGACGCAAGGCAAGGCAAGCTAAATTCGCTCGCGCTACGTGCGCGCGCGGCGCAGAGCCTCCTCCAGCTTTTTCCTTTGCTTGTCCCACCGGCCCTGCTCGGCCTCGGCGCGTTCGTCGAGCGCGGCCCGCTCGGCTTCGATCGCCTCCGCCTTCGCATCGTACCGCCGCCTCGCATTGTCCAACGCCGCCTGGGCCGTGGCGACCGCCTTGTCGCGGCGCGCGCGCTCCTTGGCGAGGGCGGCCTCTTCCTTGCGTCGCTCGGCGTCTCGCCGCCGCTCTTCCTTCTCGAACGCCGCAGCGGCTTTGCGCGCGTCCTGATCGTCAATCTCGCGTGACTGTTTTGTTACGCCCTCGGCCGGACGCTGCTTCGACTTGGATTTGGACTCGGGCTTGGACTTGGAGTTGGATTTGGATTTTGGCTTGGCCTCATCGTCGGCGAGATCGGTCGGCAGCGCGGCGCTCTCGGTGAACGGGCCGCCGGAGCCGACCGGGCGCCGGAGCACGACGCCCGGGCTTGCCATGGTCGCCGCGACGATGTCGGGGTCGTCGGTCTCCTTCGCGGCGCCCTGATGGAAGAGGTTGGAGCTGGCGCCCCAGGCCTCGAGCGCCGCCTTCATCGAGGGTGCGGCGACCGCCTGGTCGTAGAAGCCGAGCGAGGTCTGGTAGGTCTTCAGTTTTCTTTGCGGTTTTCTTGTCGCTTCGCTTTTCGGTTTTTTCGGCATGTCGCCCCGCGGCCCCGGCGACGCACCTGTCCGTCGCACCGGCGCCACCATGCCATAGTGCCCCTGTTTTGCCCGACGAGTCAAATTTTATTCGGGATCACCGAAATCGATGCGAGGCAAGCAACGACCTGGCTTGCCGACGGATCAACACAAAATTCGGTCTCGCAGCCCCCCTGAAATCATGCGTGTTTTCTACTGTGCATGGGGTTGTTTTCGACATTTTTGTTGGCCGCGCAGTTCCGCGAGGTGTGCCCCCTACGCGTCGACGTCCTCAGGCGCCGGACCTGCCACGAGCCCGTCGAGGCCGACCATCAGCAAATCGGCGATGTGCATCAGCTGGTAGAGCGGAATGTCCGCCTCGCCGTTCTCGGCCAGCGCCAGGAAGGCGGGCGTGACGCCGATGCGCTCGGCGAGCTGGACTTCGGTATAGCCGCGGGTCTCGCGCGCCGCTCTGACGCGCGCGCCGATCCCGAGCCGGTGCCGGGACTGCTCGTCCGCGGTCATCATGACGGCCTGTTCGTCCGGGCTCGCATAACCCTCGGCGAACGCGCTGCCGATCAGTCTCCCCTTGCGCCAGGCGACCCGGCAGTCCTTGCGCAGTCCGCTGCTGAAGACCAGCGTGAACTGCTCGGCGACCCATAGCGACGAGTTGAGCTGCAGGCGGGCGCCGGTGCCGGAGACATCGCGGATCGTGCAGGGCACGCTGATGAGGCTGCCGGTGCCGTTGTCGAACTCGACAATCCCGGTTCGCAACGTCTGATGTCTGGCAGCGGCACGATGCTCGCTCATGACCTGGACTCCCAAAGCTTGCGGCAGCGTCGAACGGCGTAGCCGACGCATCCGTATGATCAGGACATGGATACCGCGGAATTTTTCCCGAACTCCTAAGGCTCCGGCACTTCAACCGGGACCGGACGCCATGGTAAAGGATTTGCTCCCAATCCATCTTTTCCGGCGGAATGCGTGCGGCGCGCCCGTGAGAGCGTTTTCGAGCCAAGTGGATACCGGTTTTCGTAAAGAAAACGCGCCAAAACAAAAACCTGGAGCAAAGGCTCTAGGGGGTGACGAGGCAAGCAATGACCGAACCGATGAAATGCCCGAACTGCCAGTCCGAGCACGCCTATCAGGACCGCGATCTCTGGGTCTGTCCGGAATGCGCCCATGAATGGCGCGCTGGGGGCGATGCGGCCGCGCCGGCTCCGCAGGAGGCCGGGGTGCGCGATGCGCATGGTAATGCGCTCGCCGATGGCGACAGCGTCATCGTGATGAAGGACCTCAAGGTCAAGGGGTCGTCGTCGGTCGTCAAGGGCGGCACCAAGGTCAGGAACATCCGCCTCCAGGACGCCACCGACGGCCACAACATCGCCTGCAAGATCGACGGCATCGGCGCGATGAATTTGAAATCGGAGTTCGTGAAGAAGGCCTGAGCCGCCGCGTCCGCTCGAGCTATTCCTCCAGCAGCGCGTCATACCCCTTCGCGCTGAACGCCAGCAGACAAAACCCGTGCCCGAACGGATCGGCCAGCATCGCGATCCGTCCATACGGCGCATCGCGCGCAGGCGCCTCGAGGATCGCACCGGCGGCAAGTGCGCGCGCGACGGCGGCATCGACATCGTCGACAACGACGTCGATATGCAGCGGCGTCCAGTGCCGCTCGTAGCGCCGGCGGTCGCTGCCCGCGCCCGGCGTGCCGGCCTGCTTGGTCAGAAGATACAGCGGCGCGGGCCAGCCCAGCAGCTCGACGAAGTCGGTGCCAAAGCGGCGGCCGACCGTCAGGCCGAAGGCGGCGGTGTAGAAGGTGGTCGCTTGCGCTGCGTCGGGAACGTCGATGTTGAGCAGGATGGTCATGACGGGCAGCGTAACCCGGACGGAGTGGACGCATAATCCGGAATGTTGCCGCACCTTTCGGTCCCGGACTTCGGTTCCGCTCCAGGTTAGTCGATCACCGCTGCCGCTGCGCCAGATAGAACCCGCACAGCACCGTGACCAGACCCGCCACCTGCAACATCGTCGGCGGCTCGCCGAGCAGCAGCCAGCCGACCAGGAGCGTCAGCGCCGGCACGCAGGCCGGGATCACGGCGGCGCGGGCGACGCCGAGGCGCTGGACCGAGACGGCGAACAGATAAAGCGCGGCGGGGCCGGCGAGCACGCCCTGCGCCAGCGCCTGAATGCCATTCTCGGTCACGCCGATCGCCGCAACATGGGCGAGACCGACGGTGGCGAGATAGATCGGCAACAGCAGCAGCGACAGCACGTTGATGACGAGCGCGGCCGACACGGCGGAGACGCGCCAGTGCCGCAGCAGCGCGCCAAAACCGGCGAACATGAATCCGGTGAGCACGAAGATCAGATCGCCGAGCACGCCGTCGGACCCAATATGGCCGATCGATTCGGCGCCGATCACGCAGAGGCCGCCGACGATGACCAGGGCGCCGGCAAGGCGCGAGGCGGAGATGTGCTCCTTCAGCACGACTGCCGCGAGCAGGAGGCCGCCGAGCGTCGCGCAGGAGGGCTGGATCACGCTGCCGTGGCCGAGCGGCACGAACAGGAATCCGGTGTAGGAGATCAGCGACATCACGGGACCGCCGAGCACCATCAGCACAAGGCCCCTGCCCCAGCCGATGCCGCAGAGATCACCGATGCCGGCGCGCGCGACCAGCGGCAGGAACGCGATGCCCGACCAGACATAGCGATGCACGAGCAGATCGACCGGGGTGAAACCGACCTTGAGCCCGTGCCGCGTGCCGGCAAAGCCCAGCGCCCAGAACAGCGCAGCCGACAGGCCGCAGACGACGCCGAGCAACGCCGGCGCCGCATCGTTCTTCTGAATGAGAGCGTCAGCGCCGCTCGTTCGCTGATCCATGGGCAAGCCTTATGTCAGTGCGTGAGCCGCCTCAACCCACGCCGTTGCAGGTCTGGCACGCGGCGAGATTCCGTAGCCCGGATGGAGCGTATCCAATCGTCAGGCCTCCTCGCCGAACACCATCCGCCATCCCTTGCGCGTGTCCATGTATTCCCGCACCTCGCGAATGCGGTCCCCGGCCACCGTGAACACGAAGCAATAGTCGTTGTCGTAGGGCTTGCCGCCCGCAAGCGTGGCACGCATCCGCTCTTCCACGATCACGACATCGCCGTCGGCGTAGACGCTGCGGAAGGCGATATCGATCTCGGAAAACATCCTGTGCATCTCCTGCGCGATGAAGCGCGCGATCGCTTGCGCGCCCACCATGTGATCGGTGTGATCGAGCGCGACGGCGGTGGCGTTGCCCTTCGGCGCGATCCATTCGGCATCGTCGGTGAACAGTGCGGCGATGCGGCCGGCATCGCGCGACGAAAAGGTCTTCCAGGCGTTGAGGACGATGTCTTTCGGGCTGGTCACGGCGCGCTCCAGAACTGGCATTGAGGGGGCTTGCATCGAGGGCTGGCTTCTAGGCCGCCATGCGCGTTGCGGCTCGCCAAAATCGGACTCGGTCATCCCGCGGCCCTTCCGCCCGCGCAGGCATGCGCTATCATCCGGTCATGCTGAGTTTTGACGACTGCAACGCCGCGCGCCTGCGCAGGGATCCCCGCTATGACGGCCGCTTCTTCACCGCGGTGAAGACCACGGGCATCTATTGCCGCCCGGTCTGTCCGGCCAAGCAGCCGCTGACGCGCAACGTCGTCTATTACCCGACGGCGGCCGCGGCCGAAGCCTCTGGCTTCCGGCCCTGCCTGCGCTGCCGTCCCGAAACCGCGCCATTCTGCCCGGCCTGGAACGGCACGCGTTCGACGGTCGCGCGCGCGGTGAAGCTGATCAACGAGGGCGCACTCGATGAAGATTCGGTGGTGACGCTCGCGATGCGGCTCGGCATCTCCTCGCGTCACCTGGCGCGCTTGTTCGAACGCCATGTCGGCGCGACGCCGCAGCAGCTCGCCAAGACGCTGCGCGTCCAGCGCGCAAAACGCCTGCTCGATGCCGGCGAACACACCATGACCGACATCGCGTTTCAGGCCGGCTTCGGCAGCCTGCGGAGATTCAACGCCGCGTTCGCCGAGCTCTATGGAAGATCGCCGTCCAGTCTGCGCTCATCGAAGCATGCGTAGCCCGAATCGAGCTGCGCAAGTTCGCTCAGAAAAATCCGGGGCTGAGATCGAGCCCATAGGTCAGGCTCAGCACGAACACGAACAGCGCGGCGGCTGCGAACAATGCAAGATGTCTGAGAATGAACGCGCGCGGCGAGGTGGTGGCAATAACGGCTTTCTGCGCAACGGGCATGACGCCCTCCATTATGAAAACGATTTTTGGCCGCCAATGAGCGGCGCCCGCATCAGGCGCCGCGATCTGCAAAGCAACTATTAAAGAGATCACACGCGTCTTGAACGGCCGTCCACAATCGGCGCGCGGCGGCGATGTTTCTTGCCGCAGCTTTCTCAACCCGCGCACGGCCGCGCCAAATCACGGCTCGCCTCTCAAAAAAAGACCGCGCTCCCGAAAGAGAACGCGGTCCGCGCAGGCTCGGGAGGAGACGAGCCTGTTTCATGTCTTCAAGCGATTGAGATCAGCGGGCCGTGCCCGTCGTGACATCCGCGGTCTTGACCTTGCGCGGCGTCAGCACGCGGGCTTGGTGGACCGAAGCGACCGTGGTCGGCACGGTTGCCTGCTGCTCGACATGCGCTGCACCAAGCACGCGCACCTGCAGGGGGGAGACCGGAAAACCGTTGGCCTCATAGGTCGGCAGCTCGGCGGCGAAAGCCGCGGTGCTGCCCGCGATCGTCAGGATGGCGGCGGCGATCGACAGAGTCTTCTTGTTCATTGGTGATGCTCCTGAGTGGAAGGTTCGGAGCACATTTAAGCGCGTTTTGCTGCATTGCGACATGCTCCGTTGCATTGCAACAGCGCGCCCGCTGCATGGCAATATGTTTAATGCGCACAAGCGCTTGGTCAAAGCCCTGCCAGACGCGACATGACACTTTTATGGGCGGCGGTCAGGTACCGAGCACATGCCCCGCGTCCACGCGGCCTATTTCAACGCCGTCGCCAGCGATTGCAGCTTTGCGACGAGATTGGTGCCGAGCGCATAGATGATCTCGATGATCGCCAGCGCGATACCAGCTGCAATCAAGCCGTATTCGATCGCGGTGGCGCCGGATTCATCGGCGGCAAATTCGGTCAACAGGCATTTCAATTTCACAACTCGCATCCCTTCCAACTCTACCGCACGTTGCTGGCACGGGAGAGATACCAAGCCGCAATCCAAGATTGAGTAAATTCAACCCCTTCAATTTGATGACAATGAATGGCTGGCGCTTTTCAGCCACTTGCCGCCCCTCAAACCGCAGGGAACTCGCGTTGCACCTCGGCAACACCCGCCCGAAAAGCCCCATTTCGCCTCTTTGCGCCATTGCGCCGCCACACCATCCTCCGAACAATTGACGCGTCACGTGCCTGGCTGTGCAAGATTGGTTCGAACAGAACCGTTTGGAGGCAGGGATCATGAATGATCGGCGGTCTCTTCTGGTGGCGGTCTCGTGCCCCTCGGCCGTTCTCGCCGGCTGGCTGGCGCTCTCCCTGTCCGCCTACGCTCCGGCCCTCATCGAAAAAAGCAGCGCCAATGCTTCCGCCGTGTCGCGCGCGAAAGATCTTGGCCGGCTCGAGCTCGCCGACGTCCCGCATGCTGCGGCCATCGAGGATGGCGTCGCCCTGACCGCCGATATCGCGGCCGCTGTCGCTGCGACACCGAATCCGGATCCGGCCCCCGAGGCCGCAACAGCCGAGATGCCCGCCGCCGTCATCAAGCTCGCCTCGGCCGATCCGGCGCTGATCTTGCCGGCGGAAGCGCCGCCGGCGCTACAGATTTCGCCTGAACCGGCGCCCGTCCTCAGCGAGGCTGCGCCAGCAGAAGCCGCAGCGGCGCCGGAGCCCGCGATCAAGCTCGCATCCGCCGATCCCACCGAGATCGTGACGACAGATGCGCTGTCGCCCGCAGCGATCGCGACCGGCCCAGCGCCTGCTGCGAGCAAGCCCTCGCCTCCGGCCGACACAGTCGCCGTGCTCGATGAGTGCTTTGTCATGGACGCCTGCATCGACCGCTACCTCTGGGCGCTCTACCAGCGCACGGCCAAGGAGGACTCGATCAAGGTCGAGGACCGCCGCGCCGTTACCGTCAAGCGCAGGGGCAAGATGGTCACGGTGATGCGCAGCTTCACAAAGCTGGTCGATCAGGATTTTGGCTGGAAGGATCCGAAAGCGGCCGAGCGCGCCAGCATGCCGATGATGGATTACGTCATCGGCGGCATGGACAAGAGCTTCAAGCGAAAGCTGTTTCGCATGCTGCTCGCAGCCGAGTCCGCCGGCCTGTCGCCGGGCATCACCAGCGCGTTCCGCGACGACTACCGCCAGTCGATCGCGAGCGGCCTGAAGGCCGCTTCCGATCGCTCCTATCATGGCGGCAGCACGCGCGGTGGCTACGGCCACGGCATGGCGGCCGACATCGTCAGCACCCAGGGCAACAACCGCGCGCAGCGCTGGGTCTCGACCGAAATCCTGTGGAAGTGGGTCGACGCCAACGGCAAGGCATTCGGCATCGGCCGGCCCTATCTCGGCCGCGATCCGCCGCATGTCGGCCCGGTCGACGGCCAGGAATACATCTCCAAGCGCGGCACGGGAGACCGCAAGGAAGCGGCCAACGTGAGGTCCAAGAAGGTGATGCGGGCCGCGGCTCACGCAAAGCTGCGAAAGACACACGCCGCACGCGAGCAGAAGAGTTTGGCCAAGCCGCAGAAGTCGGCGCAATCGGCCGGCAAGCGCGCGACCTGACCCTGTTACGGCTTCCGCCCGAGGATCGGCAGCGGTACGAGGCGCATCTCGGCGGTGCCTGCGTCTTGCGTGCGCACCAGCACCGCAAAGATGGTTTCGACCGCGAGCCGTACGGCCGCCTGCATCGCCTTGCCCTTGGCCAGATGCGCCGCAATCAGGCCGGTAAGGAGATCGCCGGTGCCTGAAGGGCGGATCGGCAACCGCGGCGTCGCAAAGCGCGACAGCTGGCCGTCGGCGCACAGGATCGTCTCCACCTGCCCTTCTGCCGTGTCAGCGAGCGTGCAGCCGGTAGCGACGACATCGATGCGACGTTGCCCCGCCAGCGCCGCGCAGGCCGTGCGCAGGCTCTGAGTGTCCGCGATCGTGACGCCCGACAGCAGCTCGAGCTCGAACTGGTTCGGCGTGGTCAGGTTGGCGGCCGGCAGCAGCCGGTGCTGCACCACGTCCAGAATGCCGTCGGCAACATAGACGCGGCCGTCATCGCCGATCACGGGATCGCAGAGATAGACCAGCTTCGAATTCCGCGTCAGCGCCCGCTCGACGAAGTCGGCGATCACCGCCGCATTGCCGGGGGAGCCGAGATAGCCGGTGACCAGCACCGCGGCCTCGTCGACGAGGTCGCGCTCCTCGACGCCTTTCAGGAGATCGGCGACGAGCTCGGTCTCCAGCACCCGCCCGCGCAACGTCGGATAACGCGGATGGTTCGACAGCAGCGTCGTCGGCACCGCCGCGACGTTCACGCCCTCCGCCTGCATGGCAAAGGCCGCCGCGCTGTTGCCGACATGGCCGTGAACCACCTGGCTTTGAATGGAGATGACGAGCATTGAGAGGTCCGTAAGATCAAATGCTGAGCGAAGCAAGCGTAGCAGGAACGGCTCGCGTAGCCCGGATGGAGCGAAGCGTAATCCGGGGTTCTCAGATCGCGGCATGAATCCCGGATTACGCTGCGCTCCATCCGGGCTACAAGTTTAGAGCATCTCATACCCCAGCCCCGGCCGCAGCGCCTGCATCTTCCGCGCCAGCCGCCGGTGCCCCGTCTCCTCCGACCGCGCCAGCCGGTCAGCGATCGCGACATGGTCCGCATCGCTCTTGTGCTGATTGAGCTTGGCCTGCCCCTCGACGGTGTCGACCACGAGATCGACGACCCGGATCGCAGCCAGCATGCTCTCGCGCTTGCCCGGCTCCATTTGCGCGAGGTCCCAGGGCTGCTTCGACAACCGCGCCTCGGACACCGCAAGCAGCGCATCGCCATGCCCGCGGTTCTCGTCCAGTTCGCGCAGATGCGCCACGCCCGACAGGTGCACGGCCTCGTAGAGCCAGGTCGAGACATTGTCGCGCGAAGAGTACCAGTCGTTGGAGATGTAGGCGTCGTCGCCGGCAACGATCAGCAGGAAGCGCCGCGTGCCGTCCGCAAGCGCAACGAGCGGATTCTTGGCCGTGAAATGGATCTGCACGATCACCTGCCCGTTGCGCTCGCCCAGCACGAACGGCACATGCGAGGCGCGCGGACCTTGCTCGTCCGCCGCGACGATCATGCCGAAGCCGCGTTGCCCGGCAAATTCCAGCGCGCGCTGCTCCTCGATGCGAAACTGGGGACGAAGCAGATGCATGGCGCGGCGCTCGATGGCTCGAATATGGGACGGCGAGCGAAGGCTAACCCATGACCCTGCAAAATCTGAAGAATAATCGGCCCGCAAACGTCGATGTCAGCAATGCCTCAGCGCCGCGCCAACGTCGCAAGATAGGCGCAGAACATATCGGCCATGGCATTGGCATAGGCTGCGATCTCCGTCTCGCTCCGCGTCTCTTCCGAAAAACTCTTGCCGACCTCGCTCAGCGTCGCCGTGATCAGCTCGCCGGCAAGGATACGCGTCGTATCCGAGGCTTTCGGCAGCGCCTCCCGCATGAACGCGGCGACGATCCCCTCGCCGGCTGCCCGGGCGTCCTGCGCCTCGGGCGCGTCGCGATACAGCGGTGCAGCGTCACTGAGCGCGACGCGGATGGCGGCCTCCTCGCACTCGGAACGAATGAAGGCATGGACCAGCGCGCGCAGCCGCGTCGGCGGCGGCTTCGTCGGGTCCGCCAAAATGCCGCGCAGAAGCTCGCTTGTGCTCCGCCACTCATCGCTCTGGAGACGGAACAGAATCGCCGCCTTGTTCGGAAAATATTGGTAGAGCGATCCGACGCTCACACCGGCCCGCTCCGCCACCCGCGCCGTGGTGAAACGTTGCGCTCCCTCCTTGGCCAGGACCTGAACAGCGGCATCCAGAATCGCGGCCACCAGCCCGCTCGATCGGGCCTGTTGCGGCTGTTTTCGTGAGGAAATTGAACGGCTTCGGCGGTCGGCCATGGCGTGCTCGGGCAATGCGAATAGGAAACGCGACGAATTAGTCGTATTTCTTCCCCCGCGCAAGCACGCGCTTCTTTGCGAACGCCGGAGACATCAAATGACCACCCCGAACATCACAACGCTTGCGCCGCTGCTGGATCGCCTGTTTGACGAGGCCGAAGCAGCCAGGGGCGCGACACACGCCGCCGTCGCCGATTTGTCCGACGCAGACCGGGCGCGGATGATGCTGAGCAAGACCGATTACCGCGACCTCTACGGACGCTTGAAGGACGCACCGCTCGCGGTCTCGCGCGAGACGGGTCACCTGCTCTACATGCTGGCGCGCAGTTCGCGCGCCAAGGCGATTGTCGAGTTCGGGACCTCGTTCGGCATCTCGACCCTGCACCTTGCCGCAGGCTTGCGCGACAATGGCGGCGGCCGTCTCATCACCAGCGAGTTCGAGCCGTCCAAGGCGGCACGGGCACGGGACAATCTTTCGGCTGGTGGGCTGATCGATCTCGTCGAAATCCGCGAGGGCGATGCGCTGAAGACGCTCAGCGCCGATCTGCCCGACACGATCGACCTCGTGCTGCTCGACGGCGCCAAGGCGCTCTACCCGGAGATCCTGGATCTGGTCGAAGGCCATCTCAAGCCGGGCGCGATCATCGTCGCCGACAATGCCGACGACAGCCCCGACTATCTCGCGCGCGTACGCAGGCCCGCAAGCGGCTACATGTCCACGCCCTTCGCCGAAGACGTCGAGCTCTCCGTGCGGATCAGCTGACGCCGCATAAAATCGACACTCCGAGCCGTCGTGCGATCTATCGCGCGGCGGCTTCGTCTTTTCGGCGAAACAGCCAAAACTCCGGCAAACCGCTGCCAACAGGCTCCGGCCTGTCGCAGGCTCGTCACTCACACGTGATACCTTCACCCGCCAAAAGCCATGTTCCGCGTGCTAAACATACCTACCGCGCGGTATCTTTCGCGCGCCACATCTGAGCTCGCCATGACCTCCGCCTTCAATGCCTACGCGGCGCTTGCCCTCGCCATCGTCTTCGAGGTGACCGCGTCCGCCTTCCTGCAACAGTCCGCGCAGTTCACGCGGCCATGGCCGACGCTGGCCATGGTGCTGTTCTACGTCGCCTCCTTCTACGCGCTGTCGGTGGCGATCCGGGTCATTCCGTTGAGCATCGCCTATGCGATCTGGGGCGGCGTCGGCATTATTCTGACTGCGACCGTCTCCTTCGTGCTGTTCCGCCAGATGCTGGACGCCGCGGCCTTCGTCGGCATCGGACTGATCGTGTCAGGGGTCGTGGTCATCAACCTGTTCTCGCAGACGACGGCGCATTGATGCCGGCCAGCGCCTACACCCGCGCCAAGCAGCCCGAGCAGGTCCGGCGCGCCCTGCTCGACCATGCCGCGGCGATCGCCATGGATCACGGCGTATCGGGGATCACGGTGCAGGCGGTGGCGGCGGCGGCCGGCGTCACCAAGGGCGGGCTGTTTCATCATTTCGGCAGCAAGCAGGCGCTGATCGAGGGCCTGTTCGCCGATCTCCTCGGCCGCGTCGATGCCGAGATCGACGCCGCTATCGAAACGGACCCGAAGCCGCGCGGCAGCTTTACGCGGGCCTATGTCAATGCGGTCTTCACCGGCAAGGCCTTCGGCTTTGCGACGCCCTGGGCGGCGCTGAGCATGGTCGTCGTCACCGATCCGTCCCTGCGCCGGCTCTGGAACGACTGGATGAAGGCGCGCCTGAAGCGTCACCGTACGACCGATGCGGCGCCCGAACTCCACGTTGTGCGCCTCGCCGCCGACGGCGCCTGGCTGTCCTACATCACGACGGGACAGACGCGCATGGGCGCGGACTTGCGTGCCGTGCACGACCGCCTGATCGCACAGACCTATCGGCGCGGATAACCGGAACGACAGCTATTGGCTCTGCACTGCCTTGGGCGGACGCGGCGCGGATTTGGCCGGCTTTGCACCGGACTTGGCCGCCGCGCGCGGCGGCGGTTCGTCGACGGACACCAGATAGGCGGCGAGCGCCTTGGCGGAGTCGGGGCTGGTTGCGTAATGGTCCTTCAGGAACCAGGCGAGCGTCAGGCTGAAGCGCCCTTTCGCCAATCCCCGCGGGCTGCGATGGCAGGTCGCGCAGCCGTCCGCGAAGAGCTTTGCGGCCGGCTTGCCGGCATCGAGATTTTGCGCGGACGCGACCGTCACCGTCAGCGCCGCGGCTGCGAGAGTCACCAGGGGCGCGATCACGTCGCGCCCCGGTCGAAACAGCGAAATCAATGTCGTCCCCTAGAGCGTTTTCGAGCGAAGTGGATTCCGGTTCGCGTAAAGAAAACGCGTCAAAAGAAGAATCGGCCCCGTCGCGCGGTCACGCCGCCGATAGCTGATCGAATTCGGGCGGAGTGTAGGCCTTGCCGTCCGGGTCGGTGATGACGACCTTCCATCCCTCGCTCGCCCATACTTTTGCCTTCGCCACGATGAGCAACCGGCTCTCGCGGGCAAAACTGCACTTCTCATTGTCGCGTTCTGCGACCATCTTATAGGCCAATGCGCATCCCCTTGCGTCGTCCTGCACCCGCTCCCTCGTGGCAGCGGGCTTTGGCGGCAATTCGCCGGGAGCGTGGCAATTTGGTGCCATCGACGGCAGCATTGTGCCCTGGTTCCAACTGAGCGACGGAGATTGATCGTGCGCAGCATCAGAAATGCGATTCTGCTTGTCGCGGGCTTGCCTGGCGTGGCGCTGCTTGCCACCGCACCTGCGCGGGCGCAGACCTACGATCCGCGCTATCCCGTCTGCATCGAGATCTACACCATCGACGGCAGCAGCATCGATTGCAGTTTCACGTCGATCGCGCAGTGCGCCGCGACTGCTTCCGGGCAGTCCGCCCAGTGCTACGCCAACCCTTATGCCCTGCGGAGCCGGCCACCGGGCCCGGGCCCATCGCCGCCGCGACGGAACCGTTAGGGGATCGCGATCCGGTCAGTGGACCCGGATGATATGGGGACGGCCGAGATCGATCAGCCCCTGCACCGCCGAGAGACGGTCGTCCAACGCTGCGATGGTCAGCAACAGGTTGTTGCGGCGCTCGTCGAGCATGCCCATCTCGGCACCGGTGAGCTTCGTGCTCGTCCGCTCCTTGTGAATCCCGTCGAGGGATTTGCGCAGCCCGGCGATCAGGCTGGACAGTTGTTTGGCCTCCTTGGTCATCGACCGCTTCGCGACATTTTGGCGGCGCGTCTCCGCCTGGCTCTGTCTCATCGTCATCCTCCCGTTGCCCCGCTGCCCCGAGTGGATGCTTACAGCTTTGAGTACACATATTACGATCGATGAAATCTGCCCGCGAAGAACTTTCTTAAATTGGACAAGCCGGGAACCTGACTCGAACCAAACGGAAAGCCCGGCGCGAGGACCGGGCTTTCGTTGGCAACGCCAGGGCTGTTTGAGCGTCAGCTCGCTTGCAGCATGAACGCGTCGAAGTACGCCGCGAGCGCAGAAAAAGCGTCGATCGGAAGAACCTGCGCGACATATTGGTCGGGGCGCACCACGACGATGCAGCCAGCCCTCCGATCGATACCGCGCATGGTGAAAACGTCCTGGCCGCTCTTGAGGTCCGGACAGAACATCTTCTCGTAGTCGATCAAGCCGTGTCGCCCCTTGCGCGGCAGCAGCAGCGCCGGCATCGCCTCCACGGCGAGCGCGCGATGATCCTGCTGGAAGACGGCACGCAGGTCGATCACGCTGTCGATGTCGGCTCCAGCGGGCGTATGGCGACGGACCGGCGATTCACGGGCCTCTGCGAGAAAATCACACAGCGCGCGGATCGCCGATCCCGCGGCGGCGGGATCCTCCGCGGGCGAAAACGCGTAGACGCGGAAGCGGCCATCGGCCTGCGCGGCATGGCCGAGATGCACCGGCTTGGCGTCCGCAAGCCGGATCACCGGCGCGGAATGGAAGCGCGTGCCGATGACGAGGCCTTCGGCAAGATGCTGGTGTGATGTCGCGCCAGTGAGGGGCGACGGCCGGTAATGCGTCGCCGTGCCCGCGGTATAGCGCCCGTGCCTGACGAAATAGTCCTGCGTCCTGGCCGCATCGGCACCACCGGCCTTGGCGGCGGAGGCGAGAATGCCCGCCCATTCGCGGTCGAAATCGATCAGCTCCTTCGCCACCGCCTGGCGCTCGGCCGAATAGGAATGCAAGAGGCCCGGTGCACACTGCCCCCGGAGGACGGCGGCGAGCTTCCAGCCGAGATTGAAAGCGTCCTGCATCGAGACGTTCATGCCCTGCCCCGCCTTCGGGCTGTGGGTATGGCAGGCATCGCCGGCGATGAAGATGCGCGGGAGGCGCGAGGCGATCTCGGCCTCCGGAACGTCGTCGAACTTGTCGGTCAGGCGCTGGCCGATCTCGTAGACCGACCACCAGGCGATCTCCTTCACATCCAACGTGTGCGGCTTCAGGATCCGCCGCGCTTTCGCGATCACGTCATCGGCGGTGATGTTTCGATTGGCGACGCGCTCGCCGACATCGAGCTTTGCGAGCTCGACATAGAGGCGGACCATGTAGCCGCCTTCGCGCGGAATGATCAGCAGGCTGCCGTCCTTCGCCGACTGGATCAGGGCCTTGAAGCGGATGTCGGGAAAATCGGTCACCGCCAGCACGTCCATCACGCCCCAGGCGTGGTTGGCGGAATCGCCATGCAGCTCGCGGCCGATCGATCTGCGCACCGTGCTGCGCGCGCCGTCGCAGCCGACGACGTAGCGCGCCCTGATCGTCTCCACCTTCCCCTCATTGCCGGCATCGGCACGTTCGAGGCGCACCGTCACGGCATGGTTGGCGGGACCCGCCGCCGGATCAACCACGAGATCGAGCAGGCGGCGGCTGTAATAGGGCTCGAGCTTGGCCGGAGCTTTGCGCATGACATCGAGAAAGCCGTCATGGATGCGCGCCTGGTTGAGGATGACATGCGGGAATTCAGACAGCCCGTCCTCGACATCCTGCACACGCCCGCTGCGGACGATCGTCTCGGGCTTCCGTTCGTCCGGCTTCCAGAACGTAGTCTCGTTAACCCAATAGGCTTCCTTCAGCACGCGCGCGCTAAACCCATAGGCGTGGAACATCTCCATGGTGCGGCAGGCGATGCCGTCGGCCTGCCCGACCAGCAAACGGCCCGGCTTCTGCTCGACGATGCAGGTCTTGATGTCGCCGAATTGCGCAAGCTGGGCCGCGAGCGTCAGGCCCGCAGGGCCGCAGCCGACGATGAGGACGTCGACCTCGTCAGGCACGGCCCCAACTGCGCCCGAAGCCAGAATGCGTTCGGCAGGATCGGCGATTTCAGGATCGCCCGGCTGAAATCCATTGAGATGGAATTGCATGAGCACCTCTCCCGTCAACGTCTTCTTCGATATTGCTCAGTATGCTGACTATCAGTATACTTGTCAACGATCCGCGCCTTCCCTGCCGCAACGGAGAATTCGGTGAAAGACAACAACGACATGCCCGGGCATCTGGCGCGCCGGTTCCAGCAGATCGCGGTGGCGGTGTTTCTGGCCGAGGTCGGCGAAGCCGGTTTCGACCTGACGCCGGTGCAATACGCGGCACTTGCGACCATCAAGGCCAATCCGGGGCTCGACCAGGTGACGCTCGCAGGATTGATTGCCTACGACCGCACCACCATCACCGGGGTCATCGACCGCCTCGTCCAGAAAGGCCTTGCCGAGCGCCGCGCCTCCAGCCGCGACCGCCGCGCCCGCGAGCTCGAGATCACCGACGAGGGTCGACGCACGCTGCGCAAGATCACTCCGGCGGTGGAATCCGCCCAGCGCGTCATGCTGCGCGGCCTCAGCGCGAAGGAAAGTGACGAGCTGATGCGGCTGCTGCGCAAGGCCATTGCCGCCGGCAACGAGCTCAGCCGCGCCCCGCTGCGCGAGCTGGAGGCATGAACCCCGTATTTCCATCCGTAATTGTCGCAGTGCCGCGAAACCTGGAACTAACCTTCGGCTGCTAGGGTCGGCAACATTCGGCGTTTAACGCGCGATTTACTTTGCCGCTCGGGAGTTTCGGATGTTCAGGTTCCTCATTGCGGCGACGGCCATCGCGCTCTCGGCCGGTCCTGCGCTTGCCAACGGCCATGGCGGTGGCGACCCTGCTCCGCCGAAGCCCGAGGCCACGACCGCACCGGCGAAGGTGATCCTGACCAAGCAGGGTCCCACGCTCGTCGACCTCAAGGGCATGACGCTCTATACTTACGAGCGCGACACCACCGGCAAGACGTCGAACTGCAACGGCAAGTGCACCGAGAGCTGGGTACCGTTATCCGCTACGGTCGACGCCAAGGCCATCGGCGACTTCACCGTGATCAGCCGCAACGACGGCAGCAAGATGTGGGCGTACCGCTATCGTCCGCTCTACACCTCGCCGGCCGACAAGGCGCCAGGCGATACCAACGGCAATGCCACGACGCTGCAATGGCGCGTTGCCCGGCCTGAGAACTAGGTCTCAACCGGCACCCCTGCCCACGACGAAAGCCTCGTGAGCAGTGGAATGACCGATCGCACTGCGCTTAGCCGCGCCAGCTAGACCCCGCGTCGACCCGTGCATTCTGCCCGGGCGGCAACACCACCACCGTGGCATTCAGCTTCACCCGGTCGAACAGATCGATCACGTCCTCGTTGCGCATCCGGATGCAGCCGGACGAGATCGCCTGCCCGATATATTCCGGCTGGTTGGTGCCGTGGATACGGTAGAGCGTGTCCTTGTTGCCGAGGTAGAGATAGATGCCCCGCGCGCCCAGCGGATTGGCGGGGCCACCGGCGACGCGCGCCGGATACGGTCCGAGCCGCGCCTGGATCTCCGCTGTCGGAACCCAGTCGGGCCATTCCGCCAGACGGCCGACGCGCGCGACGCCGGAGAAGGCCATGGCTTCCTCGCCGACCGCGACGCCGTAGCGGATCGCCTTGCCTTCGGGCAGCACGAAATAGAGGTAGCGCGCATCGGTATCGACCAGGATCGTGCCCGGCTGCTCCTTGCGCGGATAGTCGACGATATGACGGAGATATTGCTCAGGCACGTTCGCCTGCGCGTAGGGCGTGTGCGCAAGCAACTGCCGGTCGCGCGGCGTCATGCTCGCGTCCGTCGATGGAGAAAGCGTCGTCTGCATGCAGCCGGCGAGCGGAAGCATGGCCATGACGAACAATACGATTAGAGATTTTGGCACCACCGGCCCCCCGATAGCGGATAGTTGCGCTCCCAGCGACGCCAGATGCTGCCCAAATCGTGCTGAAAAAAAGGCAATGCGGAACACGTGCCCGTGTTCGACTGGCATGGTTCCATCACCACAAACGGCGAAGAACCGTCGCACAGTCTCCATCCCCTCGCCTTGCTTTGGTCAAACCCGGCTGGACTCGTGGGTCATCGTGCGGACTCATCGGATTTGGGATGGGTTCACCTCGACAGATCGGCTCGCGCCAATGCGGACGCCCATACTTTAAACACTCGGACTTCAAAGGAGCTGCGATGCTCGCGACGCTGAACTCTAGGCAAATCGTCGATGAGATCGTGAAGGACACGGTCAAGGACAACGATCCGCACGACGCCGTTGAGATTTCACCCGACATGGTGCTGGCTTCGCGCCCCATCAGTGGTGCGCCCGCGTTAGCCCCTGAGATCGCAACCCGTCCAGAGCCGAAAATAGATCCGAAGTTCGCGCCGGAGCGCACCATTAATCCGGAGCCGAAATTCAGTCCCGTCCTGGAGCCGCAGACGGCAGCGCCTTCGGTCGACACCGCCGTGCGCGTCGCCGCCAGCGATGGTCGCCGGCAGAAGCGATCCTCCGCCGGCAAATGGCTGCGCGGCGCGTTCGTTATGATCTTGTTTGCGGGCGGAAGCGCGGCCGCCACTGTCGCCTGGGAGAAACATGGCGACACGGCCAGGCAGATCCTTGCCGAATGGAAACCAGCATTGACTGCGTTGACCTCGCTGCTGCCTTCGACATCGCAAACGGCGGCGCCGATGCCCGCCGCGCCGGTCACGGCCGCGCAGGCCGCGCCGCCCGCGGAGCCAGCCGCAACGGATCAAGCGGCCGATCAACCTGCTCAACCTGCGACGCCACCTCCGGTTCAGGTTGCAGCAGCAGCGCCTACACAGCCCGATCCCGCGCAATCGGTCCAATCGATGACGCGCGACCTCGCAGCGATGGCGCAGCAGATCGAATCGCTCAAGGCCAACATTGCCGAGCTGAAGGCCGGGCAGGAGCAGATGGCGCGCGAGATGGCAAAACCACCCGCGCCAAAGCCGGTGGCTGAGGCCAAGCCGGTCGATCCGCGCGCGCGCGTGTCCACGCTCCCGCCGCGATCTCCGGCGCCTCCGGTTCGCAAGCCGAAGCCGGTCGTGTCGCAAACCTACATGCCGGCCTATTCGCCCGCGCCGCCTGCACCTTCGCAGGCTGCCGCGGTCGCGCCGACGGCAGCACCGGTCGCCACGACGCAAGCCGTTGCCGATGACGACGGACCTGTCGTGCGTCCGCCGATGCCGCTGCGCTAGATCAGGCGCCGACGCAGCGTCGCTGTCGCGACGTCGTCCAAGCTGTCCGAGTCGATGCGACGCGTTGAGTCCGGGCAATTACGGAGACCGATATTTCGATCGTCTTCCGTCAAGAGAAAAGGCCGTCGGGATTTATGCCGCCGGCCTTCTCTTGCAGCTGCCGGTTCCCGGAGCCCGGTTCTGCTGCAATTCCATGCCTTATGATCACGTCGACATAATTAATAAAATCTTAACGCACACGAATGCTGCACATGATTTCTGCGCCATAAGCACAGAGATTGCGCGACCTGTTCATTCGAAAATATCGACTCAGTGGTATCATCCGGGATGTGTTGAGACTTCCACTGAAGCTCACGTCGTCACACCGGGGAAATCGAATGCCCTACTATTCCTTCGATCTCGTGGTTGGTGAAGAGTTCAAGAACCAGGGTGGAATCATCCTCGAAGACATCGAGGTCGCTTCCGATCGCGCCGTTCAATTGGCTACCGAGCTGTCGCAGGTGAAGCCGGAGCTGCAACGGAAGGGTTGCGCGGTGCGCGTCACCGATCGCGATCACAACGAGGTCTATCGCACGCCGCTCGATCCCGTGCCGGCCTGGCGACGCTAGGCCGCAGCGTTTTCGAGCGATTTGGAAACCGGTTCGCGCAAAAAGCGCGTCGAACCGTGACTCAAAAGCATCGTTCCGAGTCATCGGAACGGGGCTTTAGTCGTCCAGCTCCGGCGGCTCGAACCAGTTCGTCAGCGACAATCCGCCGTCGACGACGAAGGCGGCGCCGGTGACGTAACCCGAGAGCTTGTTCGACAGCACCGCAAGCGCCATCGGCGCGAGGTCCTTGGCCTCGCCGAGACGCCCGAGCGGAATGTGCTTCGCCAGCGAGGCATCGGCAACGAACCCGCCCGCCGCGATCGCGCCGGGCACCAGCGCGTTGACGCGGATGTCGTGACGCCCGAGCGTCTTCGCGAGCTCCTTCACCAGCATCGCCATCCCCGCCTTCGCCGTCGAATAATGCGGCAGGTTGCGCGGCGTGCCCGCGTGCAGCGAGGTGAGAAACAGGAACGAGCCCGGCCGTTTCGCCGCGATCAGCCGTTTTGCCAGCCCGCGCGCCAGATGGAATCCGGCATCGAGATTGACGGCATGCATCTCCTGCCAGGTCTTGCGGTCGACCGCGAGCGCATGATCGACCTCCCGCCGCGGCGGCGATGCGCTGTGCACGAAATGCGTCACCCCACCGATCCCCTCTGCGGCGGCCAGCAGGGCATCGCAAGCGTCTGACCTGGCGAGATCGCCGACCCACGGCACCGCCAGTTCAGGCCTGCTGCTCGCGCCGATCGCCGCATTCACCCGTTCCAGGCTCACATCGGCGAACACGGTCCGAACGCCCTCGCCGACCAGCGCCTGCGCAATCGCGCGGCCGATGCCGTTGCCTGCGCCGGTGACGAGGGCCGTGTCGCGTGCGGGGTCGAACGGCGTGCTCAACAGGCTCATGTCGCTCTCCGTGGCCAGGACGGGATGACGATAGCGCACCGCACCGGGGAGCGACAAATACGTCCCGGCACCATTGCGGAGTGGCTTGCCGGACGCTAGCCTCCAAAAAAACGGAGGAGATACCAAGGATGCGCACCGGTTTCCTGATCGCAGGTCTGTTACTGCTCGCCGCGCCGGCCCAAGCGGCGGACCGTGCACGCTCGACCTATGTGACGATGGTCTTGCAGGCCTTCGCCGCCAAGGTGGAATGTCCGAACACCGATCTCGTCTATCAGGACCTCGTGCAGAAGGCGCAGCAGATGCAGCTGCCGGACGGCACCACCGAGAAGGTGCGCAAGGCGATCGCCTGGATGCACACCGGCGGCAAGATGGGCGAGAAGCAGGACGACGATTTGATGGCCGAGGTCGCGGTCGCGACCCAGGCGACCGACATGGACCAGCGCCGCCTCGGCATGCCCGGCTGGTGCGAGGCCCAGAAGACCAACCTCGCCGGCCTGATCCGCAGCAAGGGCGGCTAGGCGCTCTCTCGCCGCGTTAAGCACGCTGCGGCGGAACCGTCGCGGCGGCCAACTATCGTCATAATCCTCGACACCATGCGGCCTCTTCGAATTCGAACAGGAGAGCCCACATGCGGAGTATCCATTTTGTTTTCGCCGGCGCATTTGCGGCCGCCGCTGTGCTGACCGCGCCCGCCCTGGCGAAGAACTCCGATGCCCAGAAAGGCGAGGAAAAATCCACCTCGTCATCCTGCAGTGCTTACCAGCAAGCACCCGACGGCTCGTGGGAACCGCTGCCCTGCAAAGAGACAGGCGAGCGTCCCCAGCCGCAGACACAAAATCGCACTACGCAGCCCGGCGCCGACCGCGGGGAGCGCTGAGCGCGCTGGCCGCGGATCAGCTCTGGTGCGGGCCGCGGATGATCTTCATGGCGTCCTCGATGTGACGCCACTCCTTGGCCTCATCGGCCTCGCCGCGGCCCTCACAGGCCTGCGCCTGCTCGGCGGCCTTCGCAATCGCAGCGAAACCATGTTTTTCCAGCATCTGGCGCGCGATGGTGTGGACCTGGATCTCGGATATCATGGGCGCTCTCCTGTTCAGGAAACCGCAGCGCCTGGCTTGGCGCTCCGCGGCCTCTGACAACGATTTCGCCGCAGGTGCCGTTCCGCCCACGACCGATCACATCGGCAGGCCTGGAATTTGACGTGACGAGCAAGCAAGACAAAGGCGGTCCGCTATGCCCAGCGGACCGCCTTCTCACCCACCCCAAATTTGCAGTGTACCGGCCGGATCCCCTACCCGACCGCCGCGCGCTTGCGCTCCAAATCGTTCGGCACCTCGATATCGACCTCCAGGGTCGATACCTCGTCGCCGCGCTCGAGCCGGACGATGACCTTGGTCGGGTCCAGCGTGACGTGCCTGGACACGACAGCAAGAATTTCCTCGCGCAGCACGCCGAGCAGATCGGGCTGGCCGCGCAATCCGCGTTCATGGGCAAGCAGGATCTGCAGCCGTTCGCGTGCGACGGGTGCCGAGGCCTTCTTGCCGCGGAGAAGCCGAAGCAGACCCATGCTCATGCAGCCCTCCGTCGCAGCAGACGATCCATGAAGCGCCTGCGCTCGGCCGGAACCTGCATCGCCACGGTGTCGCCGCACAGCCGCCGCGCCGCGTCGATATACGCCCGTGCGGGTGCACCGTCCACGTTCGACAGCGTCACCGGCGTGCCGACATTGGAGGCCTTCAACACGTCCTGGCTCTCGGGGATGATGCCGAGCAAGGGCGTTGCGAGGATTTCGAGGATGTCGTCGATGGTCAGCATCTCGCCGCGCGCGGCGCGCGAGGCATCGTAGCGGGTGATGAGAATGTGCTTCTGGACGTGCTCGCCCTTCTCGGCCCGCACCGTCTTGGAATCGAGCATGCCGATGATGCGGTCGGAATCGCGCACCGAGGAGACTTCCGGATTGGTGACGATCACGGCCTCGTCCGCAAAGCGCATCGCCATGGAGGCGCCGCGCTCGATGCCGGCCGGGCTGTCGCAGATCACCCAGTCGAAGCGGTCGCGCAAATCGTCGATGACCTTGCCGACGCCCTCTTCCGTCAACGCGTCCTTGTCGCGGGTTTGCGAGGCCGGCAGCAGCCAGAGATTCTCCAGCCGCTTGTCGCGGATCAGCGCCTGCGGCAGCTTTGCGACACCCTGCACCACGTTGATGAGATCGAACACGACGCGGCGTTCGGCGCCCATGACGAGGTCGAGGTTGCGCAGGCCGACGTCGAAATCGACGACGACGACCTTGTCGCCGCGCTGCGCCAGCGCAGCCCCCAACGCGGCGGTCGTCGTGGTCTTGCCGACCCCGCCCTTGCCTGATGTCACGACCAGTACCTTACTCATCTGAAATGTCTCCTTTGCTGGTCAGTTCAGTGCTGTAATTCGCATGGTATTCCCCTGCAGCCAGGCCTGCGCCGGCTTGCCGCGCAAAGCGGCGTCGATGTCGTCCGCAGTCTGGTAAAATCCATCAATTGCAAGCAGTTCAGCCTCGATCTTCTGACAATAGATGCGGGCGCTCGTGTGCCCATTGACCCCCGCCATGGCACGGCCGCGGAGCGCGCCGTAGATGTGGATGGAACCGCCGGCGACGACTTCGGCGCCGGAGCCGACCGAGCCCAGAATGGTGACGTCGCCCTCCGGGAAGATCACGGTCTGGCCCGAGCGCACCGGGCTATCGAGCAGGAGCGAGGTCGGCTTGGTTACGGCCTTCGCCTCGGCCTTCTTCGGCGCGCTCGGCTCGACCACGCAGCTGCGCCCTCCCGAGAGCAGCGGCGGCATGGTCGGCGTCAGCCGGCCCTCCTCCACCCCCTCGATCCCGAGCACCCGGATGTTGCGATCCTGGAGGCTCGTGAGCAGATGGGCGATGCCGGACTGGCTGAGATCGACCGAGGACAGATCGATCACCACGGGCCGGCCGGCGAAGAAACCCGGCGAGCGCGCAATCGTGGCGTCGATCTCCTGCAGCCAGTCCTGGATCGGAACCGTCGGCACGAACACGAAGGCCACGTAGGAGCGCCCGCGCAGGCGAACCATTTGGCGTTGGACTTTTGCTGCAGCCTCCATAGCGGCCGACTCGATCCCTGTTATTGAATGGTTAACGATGCGGCGAATTTGGTTAATGGCTGGTTAATTTATCCTAGGGCACGTGGGGGTGTGGACGGGCTGGGCCTGCGGAAGGGCTTGGGCGAGCGCTTCCGCGCAACACACCGCTGTCATGCCCCGGCTTGACCGGGGCATCCAGTACGCCGCGGCTTATCCGCATCATGGCACGGCCTCTGGAATACTGGATCGCCCGCCTACGCGGGCGATGACACTGAGAATGTCGAGACAGTGGGCCCTCACGCCGTCCATTGTGATCGCAGGCCCGACCATCCGGATTGACATGCTCATGGCATCTGGTTTCGATCCGCCTCCCCCGCAGACGGAGCCGATCATGTCAATTCAGTCTTCCATCAGGCGCAAGACCGCGCCGGACATCCGTGCACGCAAGCGGGGCGAGCCGATCGTGATGCTGACGTCCTATCACGCGCATACGGCCGCACTGGTGGATCGGCATTGCGACGTCATCCTGGTCGGCGATTCCCTTGGCAACGTCATGCATGGCTTCGAGACGACGGTGCCGGTTACGCTCGACATGATGATCCTTCAGGGCGCCGCGGTGATGCGCGGCTCGAAGCAGGCGCTGGTCGTCGTCGATATGCCGTTCGGCTCGTATGAAGCTTCCAGGGAGCAGGCGTTCAACTCTGCGGTGCGGATCATGAAGGAAACGCAATGCGGCGCGGTGAAGCTTGAGGGCGGCGTCCGCATGGCCGAGACGATTGCATTCCTGTCCGGGCGCGGCATCCCAGTGATGGGGCATGTTGGCCTCACACCGCAATCCATCAACACGCTCGGTTCGTTTCGTGCCCAAGGGCGCAACGAGGTGGACTGGGGCCCCATCGAGGACGATGCGAAGACCGTCGCCGATGCCGGTGCATTCTCGGTCGTCGTCGAAGCGGTGGCCGAACCGTTGGCGCGCAGGATTACGGAGACGATTGCGATCCCCACCATAGGCATCGGCGCGAGCGCTGCCTGCGACGGTCAGGTGCTCGTGCTCGAGGACATGCTCGGGCTGTCGCCGCGAACACCGAAATTCGTCCGGCGCTATGGCAATCTTGGTCCGGCCATCGAAGCGGCGATCGAAGGGTATGCCACCGACGTGCGGTCACGCACCTTTCCCGGGCCCGAACACGTCTACGAGATGAAGAAAAGCTGACGATACGCAGCGAGCGCTTCCGCTTGTAGCCCGGATGGAGCGAAGCGCAATCCGGGAAACCTACCGCCGAGGATGCACTGTCCCGGATTTCGCTGCGCTCCATCCGGGCTACGGGTGCCCTACTTCTTCACCTTGCTCGCATCCATCTTGACAGCGGGATCCAGCATCTTCGTCGTGAACGCCGTGGTCACGTCGAACGGCTTCTCCATGCCGAGATAGGTCTGGACCAGCTCATAGTCCTTCTTCATCCGCTCGCCGTCGATCCAGCCAAGACCCTTGGTGGTCGTGAACTCGTCGGTCATCAAATACTTGATGCGCTCCCACTGCCGTTCCTGGTTCTCCTTGTCGAGACCCGAGACCTGGTCGAGTAGCGCCTTCAGGCACGGCGTGACGTCGGCGACGCAGGCCGCAAAGGCCTTTTGCGAGACGCGGACGAACTCCTCGACCAGCTTCGGGTTCTTCTGCAGATAGGCGCCGTTGACGATCAACGAATTGCCGTAGGGGTTGAGCCCGATGTCCTTCCAGTTGACGAAGCCGAGATCGGGCCCGAACTCGATCACCTTGAGATCGTGCTCGTTGTAGAAGTCACTGATGATATCGACGGTATGGCTCTTCAGCGCGGCGATCTTCGCGGTCGGGCCGATATTGACGAAGCTGACGGCATCAGGCGCGATGCCTGCGGCCTTGGCAAAAGCCGGCCACATCACGCGCGAGGCGTCGCCGGGCGGGTTGCCGATCTTGTGGCTCGGAAAATCCTTGACGCCATTCACGCCGTAGCTCTTCAGCCAATAAAACGTCTGGCCGGTGTTGGCGTAGATGCTCATCAGCGCGACGTCGTCGGCGCCCTTGCTCTTGGCGACCAGCATGGTGGCGAGATCGGCGATGCCGAACGGCGAGCCGCCGGAGCCGACCTTGGCGGCGGAGACGCCGGAGCCCTTGCCGACCTCGATGGTCAGGTCGATGCCGGCCTTCTCGTACCAGCCCTGCGCCTTGGCGTAATAGAACGGCGAATGGTCGGCCGTCGGCGTCCAGTTCAGGATCAGGTTGACCGCCTCGCCCGCGCTCGCCGGCACCGCCGGCACGCCGAGCATCAGGGCCAAAGCCAAAGCCGAGCCCGCAGCCTGCAAACGCTTCATCGCATCCCTCCTCATTGCCGCGACCCGGCTTGTCGCTCTCCCCATGTGAGGATACCAATGCAACAAGCCCGCCCTCGACTTGTCAACTGTCTGGTTGGAAATGCCCGCAAAACGTTCAGGCGACACCGTGCCGCAGCGGCGCGACCCCGTCGCCACCCGCAAGAAGCTGCTCACCGCGGCGCGCCTGGAGTTCGCCCGGCACGGCTTTGCCGGCGCCCGCGTCGACGAGATCGCCGAGCGCGCGGGGGTCAACAAGCAGCTCGTCTACCACTACTTCGGCGACAAGGACGCGCTCTATCTCGCCGTGCTCGAATGGGTCTACGCCGATATCCGCGAGCAGGAGCGCCAGCTCAACCTCGAAGGCCTGCCGCCGGAAAAGGCGATCCGGAAGCTGATCGAGGCCTCGTTCGATTACCTCGCAACAAACCCCGATTTCATCGTGCTCCTGAACGACGAGAACCGCGGCGGCGCCCGCCACGTCCGCGGCTCGACGCGGCTGGAGGCAATGCATTCGCCGCTGGTGAAGAGCGTCTCCCACATCCTCCACGAGGGCGTCCGCACCGGCGTGTTCCGCAAGGGGATCGATCCGATCCAGCTCTATATCTCCATCGCGGGCCTCAGCTATTTCTATCTCTCCAACACGCCGACGCTGTCGGCGATCTTCGGCAAGGACCTCTCGAGCCGGGCGGCAAGGCGCGCCCGCCGCAGGCATGTCGTCGACCTCTTGCTGCATTCGCTCCGGCCGTAATCAACCAACTGGTTGAAACTTCCCGCAAGGCCGGTTAGGCTGACGGACGGCGGCAAGGTGGCCGCTGGCAACAGGGAGCAACCGGTGACCGGAAACGGCGCACGCACCTCGCGCAGCTTTGCGATCATCCTGATCGTGCATCTCGCCGTGCTCGTGCTCTGGCAGGTCGCGGTCGATACCTTCCACGTGCCGAAATTCATCCTGCCCTCCCCGCTCGCGACGGTGCAGACGCTGGGCACCGCGAGCTATGCCTGGGGCGCCAACACGCTGGTCACGGCGATCGAGATCCTCGGCGGCTTCGCGCTCGGCGCGTTCGTCGGCGTCGCGCTGGCCGTGATCTTCAGCTGGGCACCGCTGCTGAGCCTCGTGCTGCTGCCGCTGTTCGTGACGATGAACATGATCCCGAAGGTCGCGCTCGGCCCGCTCTTCATCGTCTGGTTCTCCTACGGCATCGTGCCGAACATTTTGATCGCCTTCAGCATCTGCTTCTTCCCGATCCTGCTGACCACCGCGCGCGGCCTGCGCGAGGTCGAGCCGGACCTGCTCGACCTCGTCAAATCGCTGCGGGGCTCGCGCTGGACGCTGTTCCGCAAGATCCAGTTGCCGGGATCGCTGCCTTACGTGTTCTCCGGCATGAAGGTCGGCGCCATCCTCGCGGTGGCCGGCGCCATCGTCGGCGAGTTCATCGCCTCCGAGCGCGGGCTCGGCTATCTCATGATCCAGGTGCAGTCGTCGCTCGACACGCCCGCGATGGTGATGGCCGTCGTGCTGCTGACCCTGCTCGGCGTCGCTCTCTACGGCCTGGTCCTCGCCCTCGAACGCAGGTTCGTGGTCGGCGATGCCAGGCAGAACTAACGACAAGGACCGATCCATGCTGCTCACCCGCCAGACGCTGCCGAAGACGATCCCGGATATCGCAGCCCTCGACGATCTTCTGTGCCGGCCGACCCAGGCGCTGATCGACGACCTCAAGAAGGTCGAGGGCGACATCATGATCCTCGGCGTCGCCGGCAAGATGGGACCGACGCTGGCGGGGCTCGCGAAAGCCGCCGCCCCCGATCGCCGCGTCATCGGCGTCGCCCGCTTCAGCGATCCGAGCGTCAAGGACTGGCTGCACGCGCGCGGCGTCGAGACGATCAATTGCGACCTGATGGACGAGACGGCGATTCAAGCGCTGCCTAAGGCGCCCAACATCGTCTTCATGGCCGGCCGCAAGTTCGGCGCCGAGGGCGACCTGTCGCTGACCTGGGCGATGAACGCGCATGTGCCGGCCCTCGTCGCACAGGCCTTCCCGACGTCGCGCATCGTGGCGTTCTCGACCGGCTGCATCTATCCCTTCGTCCCCGTCGACGGCGAAGGCGCGACCGAGGACATGGCGCCGAACCCGCCCGGCGAATACGCCCAG
This sequence comes from Bradyrhizobium sp. LA6.1, assembly GCF_040547805.1. Lineage (NCBI taxonomy): Bacteria > Pseudomonadati > Pseudomonadota > Alphaproteobacteria > Hyphomicrobiales > Nitrobacteraceae > Bradyrhizobium > Bradyrhizobium sp. LA6.1. The sequence continues at coordinate 184,528 of NZ_JBEPQK010000017.1, forward strand.
TCCTGCGTCGGCCGCGAGCGCATGTTCGAATATTTTTCGCGCAAGTTTTCGACGCCGGGCCGTCTGTTCCGGCTCAATTACGCGATCGACATGCGCTATGGCGTGCTGCACGACATCGCCACAAAGGTGCTCACGGGAACGCCGATCGATGTCAGTCTCGGCCACGTCAATTTCATCTGGCAGGGCGATGCCTCCGCGCAGGCGCTGCGGTGCCTTTCGCATTGCACCGCGCCGACCTCGCCGATCAATGTCAGCGGCCACGAGATTTTGGCGGTGCGAGATCTCGCAGCAAAATTCGGCGCGCGCTTCGGCCGCGCGCCGGTGCTGACAGGCAAGGAAGAGCCGACGGCCTGGCTGACCGACACGTCGAAAGCCGTGGAGCTGTTCGGCCTGCCGGTGGTCGACACCGAGCAGTTGATCGCCTGGACCGCGGACTGGGTGTCCCGCGCCATGCCAAGCCTCGGCAAGCCCACCAAATACGAGGTGCGCGATGGACGCTACTGACGGTTCGCCCATCCTCAAGCTCGGCGTCGACGACGCGATCGCCGGGCTGGTGCTGTCGACGGAAGCGCACTGGAACCAGACCGAGGAGGACTGGCGAATCTTCCTGCACGAGGGCGTGGTGTTCGGTATTCGCGACGGCCTACGGCTGGTCGCGACCGCGGCGCTGCTGCCCTATTCCGGCAACAACGCCTGGATCAGCATGGTGCTGGTATCGGGCACGCATCGCCGCCGCGGCCTCGCCACCCGTCTCGTCGATGCCTGCCTGGAAACCGCGCGCAAGAACGGCCTGACGAGCTGGCTCGACGCGACGCCCGACGGCGCCGCCGTCTACAGCCCGCTCGGCTTCACGCCGACGCTGCAATTGCGCCGGCTGAAGCTGGTGAAATCCGGGCGAGCCGAAGGCCCACCGTCTTCATCGGCGACCATCGATGCGCTGCGGGCGCGGGACCGGCGCGCCACCGGTTTCGACCGCACCGCGCTCCTCTCCGCTATCGCCCTGCGCTCCGGCTCGCGCATCGTCGCAGCGCATGGCGCCATCGCGCTGGTTCGCGACGGCCGAACCGCGCGCCATATCGGGCCGTTGTTTGCCAACAATGCCGCGCCGGCGCTGGCCCTGGTTCATGCGATCACGCGCTCCGAGACCGGCCCGATTCTGATCGATGCCGTTGCGTCGCAAGCCGCATTCCTGGACGGATTGACCGCCTCGGGCTGGACCATCGAGCGGCCGTTCCAGCGCATGCGGTTCGGCCCCGCCACCACCGCTGCCAAGGATACGCCATTCGCCGTCGCCGGCCCTGAATTCGGATAGGACATCATGCACCACAGCCAGATCAACAGCGACGTCCGCAAGCTGATCGCCGACGGCACCGTGCTGCCGGCTCACCCCCTCGCGCTCACGGCGGAGCGCCAGCTCGACAAAAAGCATCAGCGCGCGCTGACGCGCTACTACATCGACGCCGGCTCGGGCGGCCTTGCGGTCGGCGTCCACACCACGCAATTCGCGATCCGCGACGTCGGCCTCTATCGCCCGGTGCTGGAGCTCGCCGCCGAGACCGCTGCGAGCTGGACCAAGCGTCCGCTGGCGATGGTCGCGGGCCTCGCCGGCCCGACCCGGCAGGCAACGGCTGAAGCCCGCACCGCGCGCGATATCGGCTATCACGCAGGACTTCTCAGCCTCGCCGCGATGAAGAGCGCCTCCGAGGACGAGATCATTGCGCATTGCACGGCGGTCGCCGCCGAGATCCCGCTGGTCGGCTTCTATCTCCAGCCGGCCGTCGGCGGGGTCATCCTGTCGAGCCGGTTCTGGCAGCGCTTCGCCGCGATCGACAATGTGATCGCGATCAAGATCGCGCCGTTCAACCGCTATCGCACGCTCGACGTGCTGCGCGGCGTCGCGGCGGCGGGTGCGCTCGACCGCGTCGCGCTCTACACCGGCAACGACGACCACATCCTGCTCGACCTGATGCTGCCGTTCGACCTGCGCGACAACGGCATCACCACACGCACCTATTTCAAAGGCGGTCTGCTCGGCCATTGGTCGGTGTGGACCGCGAGCGCCATCAAACAGTTCGAGCGCTGCAGAGCGGCGCGGCACAAGGAGACCGTGCCGGCCGATCTGCTCGCCCTCGATGCCCGCGTCACCGACTGCAACAGCGCCTTCTTCGACGTCGCCAATAATTTTCACGGCTGCATCGCTGGCTGCCACGAAGTGTTGCGGCGCCAAGGCCTGATGCAGGGCCTGTGGTGCCTCGACCCGAACGAGGGCCTCAGCCCCGGCCAGAAAGAGGAGATCGACCGCGTCTATCGCGAGCACGCCGACCTCGGCGACGATGCTTTCGTGGCCTCCAATCTGGACAAATGGCTGGCATGAGCGCCGAGCCCTTCATCAGCCTGAGCGGCGTCCGAAAGGTCTATCGCAGCGGCGGCGCCGAGTTCCTGGCGGTGTCCGACGTCACGATGGACGTGCAGGAAGGTGAGCTCGTCTCGCTGGTCGGCCCCTCCGGCTGCGGCAAGACCACGGTGATGAAGATCCTGGCCGGCTTGCACGGCGCCGACGGCGGCACCGTCAGAATTGGCAATGCCAAAAGCCCGTTCGATCCGACCCGCGACATCGGCATGGTGTTCCAGCAGGCGCTGCTGCTGAAGTGGCGCACCATCCTGGACAACGTGCTGTTGCCGGCCGAGATCGTTGGCCTGCCGATCAAGGCCGCGCGCGCGCGGGCGCGCGATCTGCTCAACCTGGTCGGGCTTGCCGGCTACGAGCAGAAATATCCGCGAGAGCTCTCCGGCGGCATGCAGCAGCGCACCGCAATCGCGCGGGCCTTCATTCACGATCCAAAACTGATCCTGATGGACGAGCCGTTTGGGGCGCTGGACGCCCTGACGCGCGAGCAGATGAATCTGGAGATGCTGCGGATCTGGCGCGAGAGCGGCAAGACCATCATCTTCGTCACGCACTCGATCCAGGAAGCCGTGTTCCTGTCCTCGCACTGCGCCGTGCTGACCGCGGGCCCGGCGAAGATGGCCGACTACTTTCCGATCGACCTGCCCTTCCCGCGCGACCTGCCGCTCAAGACCACCGACGCGTTCGGCGCCTATGCAAGGCGGATCTATGCCAGGCTGGGGCTGGGCGCTGCCTGAGCTAGCTAACCTGGCGCGACCAAGAGGTCGCGCTCAGGTCAACGACCCGCCATCGTCAAGACCGCGCCAGATGAATCCGTCCGCTCCGGCGCACATACTGCTTCGCCATGCTTCTGTGCACCGTTCCCCTGACGAGGCCTCCGTCCCGATCGGCAGTGCCGTAGGGTGGGCAAAGCGACTTGTCCGCCGTAGCTCGAAGAGCGAAGGCGGAAGCGTGCCCACCATTGCACGTGACGCAAAGAACGTGGGCACGGCGCAAGTGCGCCTTTGCCCACCCTACGAGAGCGGGGCGCGGCGTAGTCACCGCGCCCAGCTCGTCATCAAGTCTTATTCCGCATCTTGCTGAGCAAATAGTTGTCGTAGAAGTTCTCCGCGATCTGCGTGTAGAATAGCAGCTCCTTCATATAGGCGTCGTGGCTTTCCTTGGTGCGCTTGAACAGGTCGCTCTTGGCGGCGAGCTCGTTCAGATGCTCCTGGGTGGCGTTGTAGCAGGCTTCCAGCACAGGCTGCGGGAACGCCTTCAGCTCCGCGCCGTTGGCGATCAGCCGCTTCAGGGCCGCCGGATTCACGCTGTCGTATTTCTCCAGCATCCAGGCGCCGGCCGCCGAGGCGGCCTGATTGACGATCGCCTGGTACTGCTTCGGCAAGCTCGCCCACTTCTCGTCATTGACGATCATGTGCAGCATCGCACCGCCTTCCCACCAGCCGGGGAAGTAATAGTACTTGGCGACCTTCTGGAAACCGAGCTTCTCGTCGTCATAGGGACCGACGAACTCAGCGGCGTCGATCGAGCCCTTCTCCAGCGCCGCATAGACGTCGCCACCGGCGAGCTGCTGCGGCACGATGCCGAGCCTGGCCAGCACATGGCCGCCCATGCCGGCGATGCGGAATTTGAGACCCTTGAGATCGTCGACGGTCTTGATCTCCTTGCGGAACCAGCCGCCCATCTGGGTGCCGGAATTGCCGCAGAGGATGGCGTGCGTCTTGAACGGCTTCAGCGCCTCGTTGGTGAGGTCGGCGCCGCCGCCGAAATACCACCAGGATTCCTGGTGGCGATGGTTCATGCCGAACGGCGCGCCGGTCGCGTAGGCCAGCGCCGGCTCCTTGCCGATGTAGAAATACAGCGGCGTCTGCGCCATCTCGACGGACGCGACGCTGACGGCATCGAGCGCCTGGAGGCCGGGGACGAGCTCGCCGGCCGCAAAGGTCTGGATCTGGAATTTGTTGTCGGTGGCTTCCGCAACGTATTTCGCAAAGGTCTGCGCCGTGCCGTAGATGGTGTCGAGCGACTTCGGGAAGCTCGAGGTCAGGCGCCATTTGATCTCCGGCGCGCCTTGCGCAATCGCAGGTGCAGCAACCAGCGTCGTCGCGCCGGCGACCGCGCCGCCCTTGAGGAATGTACGGCGTTTCATGTTGGGGTCTCTCCCTGCAAGTAAGTTTCAAACATATCGGCGTCTGGCGACGGTCTTCGCGGACCGTTTGCCCGTTCCTATAGCGGAGTTCAAGCTGGGAGCGGAAGGCCTGCCGGCGTCCATAGCCCGGATGGAGCGCAGCGCAATCCCGGCGACGAGAGCGCGTTGGAAGGCCGCTCAGAGCAGCTTCGCGCTCACGAACAACGCGCGCACGGCGTTGGTCGCCTGCACCGCGAGCATGGCGTTGTCGGCGGCGCCTTCGAGCGCCGCGACCGCCTCTTCATGGAGCGAGCGGAATTCCATCCACTCGACCGATTTGAAGTTGGTGAGGAATTGATAGGCTTGGCCGACGGTCGCAATCGCCAGCGTGTCGCCGTTCAGCTTGATCTTGAACGTCGTACGCAGCGGGGTCTCGGAACTCTGGGGATCACTCATGGGCTGCTTCTGGACGAGGTGGGCTTAACGAAGGGGAAACGGCACCCCCGCCGTCCAGCAAATATCAAATATCAGGAGTCGGTGCTCGCGCGCTGCGCGGCTATCGCCGATCCACTCAGGCTCGGCACCACGACCAGGCGGTTGAACTCGCCATTGTCCCAGGCCTTGAGGAAACGATCATAGTCCTTGATCGAGACGCAGCCGTTGGAGTCGCCGCGCGGTCCGAGCATGTAGCTGTGGGTGAGCAGCCCGACGCGGCCAAGCGCGCTGGTACCCTCGGTCGGCGTCAGGCGCAGCGCGCGGATGCCGTGGAACAGCTTTTCACGCGGCTTCAGATCGTAGGTCGCGGGCGGGGTCGCGCCGACCATGCGCTGGTCGACATGATTGGGGTCGTCCATCAACGCGCCCATGCCCGAATGGGCTTCCAGCGCGACGCCGCTCGGCAGGTAAAGCGCCTTGGCCTTGATGTCATAGACCGCCGTGCGTGAATCGTAGCCGAGCGCGGCGAGATCAGGCGCCCTGCTGAGCAGGCCGTCGCCGGGTGTCAGCGAGGCCAGCTTGATCTTGTCGGTGAACTTCTCGAAGAAGTTGCGGTTGTCGACCCGGGGATTGGTCTCGGCATAGGCCTGGCTCGAGGCGATCTGGGACGCGAGGTCTGCCTGGGTCGGGCGCGAGCGCGGCATCGGGATGGCGTCGGCGCGCTGCGACGGCCTCGTCTCGTCAACCACGTGCCGGTCGTCATCGGTCAGGGTCGAGCCGGTCAGGGTCGAGCGCCAGTCGTCGCCCTGGAGTTTTTGGGCCAGCATCGCCTTGGCGTCGCGCAGCTTGAGCTGGACCGCGCTCACCGCGGAGCGCTCCAGCGTCCGCAGGCCGAGGTCACGGGTTGGCGGGCTGCTGGCTGCCGAAGCGAAACGGTCGTCAAACGAAGGGCCATTGGCCGGAGGCAGTGCGGTGGCCGGAGGCAGTGAGGCGGTGACCAGCGGCGTCGAATCGCCCATGTCCGCGACCCAGGCGGCGGCTCCCAGTGCCAGCGCGACCGCTGCCAAAGACAGCAGTATCGTCTCCGCTCGCCCAATACGGCGGCGCGACAACAGCCTTTCGGCGCTTGCGCGGTCGGAAACCATTAGATCCCCAAATCGACCCCCGGAGGGCCCAACCCCCGTCCGGAGACTCTATACCAGCCATCGCATTGGGAGCCAAAACTTAGGCATAATCGCGGCCGGCAAGCCCCCCTTGAGGTATCCTATGACCGATCCTTTCGATCTAGAGCGCTTCGTCAGAGCCCAGGACCCGGTTTTTCGCGACGTCCGGGGGGAGCTGGCCCGGGGCCGGAAACAGACTCACTGGATGTGGTTCGTCTTCCCGCAGATCGCCGGCCTCGGCTTCAGCGCCATGTCGCAGCGCTACGCCATCGGCTCGCGCGCGGAGGCCAGAGCCTACCTCGCCCACCCCGCGCTCGGTCCGCGACTCATTGAATGCACCACGCTCGTGCTTGCCGTCGAGGGACGAACCATCAACGCGATCCTCGGCGCGCCCGATGACGCCAAATTCCGCTCGTCGATGACGTTGTTCGGCGCGGTCTCCGACGAACCCGTCTTCGACCAGGCGCTCGCCCGATATTTCGCAGGCGAGCGCGATGGCGCGACGCTGGAGATCCTCACCAGGCTCGATCGGCCGGCGCGCTAGCACGACCTACGCCTAGACGAATGGACGCATGCAGGCGGGGCATGGCGGCTGGCAGCGTAAACTCCGGATTAACACCGGCTGCCTATCGTTTGCGCAGAATAATTTTCTTCCCCGCGCCAATTGCCGGACAGATCATGAAAATCGGTACGCTCCTGACCACCGCCATCGTCTCGCTCTCGACAGTCGGCGGCGGCCTCGCCGTCTACGTCGCCGTGACGAAGTACCAGACGATGGACAGGATCGCCGAAGCGCAGGGACGACTCGCGATCGTCCGCGCCGCCAGCGACATCCCGCGCTACCTCAATCCCGAGCGCGGCTTCGCCACCAACATCCTCTACGGGCCCGCGACGGTCGATCCGGCGCAGCTCACCGAGCACGACAAGCTGCGCAAGCAGACCGACGGCGCCCGCGACAGGATGAACGCGCTGCGCAAGGAGCTGCCCGGCCCGTTCGACGACGGCGCCACCATCGGCAGCAACATCGACGCGATCAATTCGAAATTCACCGCGCTCCGCGAGGCCATCGACAAGGCGATCGCAGGACCTGCGGATGCCCGCAAGGACGCGGCCAAAAAGGTCGTCGCCGACAATGCCGTGCTCAATGCCGGCGTCACCGCCCTGCTCAACGAGCAGGTCCGCCGCATGGCGATCCTGAACGGCGACGCCTACCGCCAGTCCAACTACGCCAACATCGCCATGACGCTGCGCGACGTCGGCGGCCTCAATTCCAGCGTGCACAAGAACCTCGTCGGCGCGAAGAAAGTGGCCAACGACGCCGAGAAGGCCGACATGGCCCGCATGCAGGGCCGCAACGACCAGATCGTGATGTCGCTGATGGAATTGCGTGGCAATGCGGCAACTCCGGCTAACGTCGCCGCGGCGCTGGAGACGATGAACTCGAACTATGTCGAGGAATTCGGCCGCGAGATGAAGCTCGTCAAGGACGGCGCCGTCAGCGGCAAGTACGAGCACGATGTCGAGACCTTCTACGTGGCGTCCCAGAAGGGCCTCGGGTCCATCATCGGCGTCCGCGACGCCTTCTACGACAATGCCGAACAGATCCTCGCCGGCGCTTCCTCCGCCGCGCGCACCAGCTTCACCATCGCGCTGGCCGGCCTCCTCGCCGTGCTGATCGCCAGCGCCGGCCTGATCGTGATGGTCCGCCGCCGCGTCTGCGCTCCGATCGTCAGCCTGACGACGCGGATGTCGCGCCTTGCCGACGGCGAGGTTGCGGACGAGATCCCCGGCGCCGAGCGTTCCGACGAGATCGGGGCGATGGCCTCCGCCGTCCAGGTGTTCAAGGACAACATGATCCGGGCCGACCGGCTCGCAGCCGAGAAGCAGGCCGAGAACGACGGCAAGATGCGCCGCGCCCAGGCGCTCGACGGGCTCACCCGCGCATTCGAAGCCAAGGTCACCGAGCTCGTCGGCGGCCTGTCCCGCGCCTCCTCCACCATGGAGAGCACCGCGCAGTCGATGACCTCGACGGCGGCCCAGACCAACAGCCAGGCCGCGGTCGTCGCCGCCGCCTCGCAGCAGACCTCGACCAACGTGCAGACGGTTGCGAGCGCGACCGAAGAGCTGACCTCCTCGATCTCCGAGATCGGCCGTCAGGTGGCACAAAGCACCGAGATCGCGGCCCGCGCCGTCGACAACGCCCGCCGCACCGGCGACACCGCGCGCGCGCTCGCCGAGGGTGCCCAGAAGATCGGCGACGTCGTCACGCTGATCCAGAGCATCGCCGAGCAGACCAATCTGCTGGCGCTCAACGCGACCATCGAAGCCGCCCGCGCCGGCGACGCCGGCCGCGGCTTTGCGGTCGTCGCATCCGAGGTGAAGTCGCTGGCGGGCCAGACCGCCAAGGCCACCACCGAAATCTCCGAGCAGATCACCGCGATCCAGTCCGCAAGCGACGAGACCGTGAACGCGATCCGCAACGTCGCCGACGTCATCGCCGAGATCGACCAGATCGGCACCGCGATCGCGGCTGCGATCGAAGAACAGGGCTCAGCGACCCGGGAGATCTCCCGCAGCGTGCAGGAAGCCGCGCGCGGCACCCAGGAGGTCAACAGCAACATATCGGGCGTGCAGCGTGCCGCCGACGACACCGGTGCAGCCGCAAGGGAAGTGCTGGGCGCGGCCGAGCAGCTCTCGACCCAGTCGCGCGATCTCGCCGGCCAATTCGACCGCTTCCTCGGCGAGGTCAGGGCCGCCTAGTCAGCTTAGTACGGCGGCGCCTTGCGCGTCCGCTGCGCCTTGGCGGCCTCGATCCACCACAGCAGGTCGTCGGCAAAGCGCGGGAACGAGCGCTCCAGTGCCTTGCCGCCCTCGCCGATCGGCTCGCTCTCGGCCGACAGCGTCTGCCCGATCGGGCCGACGCCGATGGTGCTCGACACCACGACCATGCCCATCTCCGACAGCGTGCCATGCCAGGCGGTGGAGGCGCGTGCGCCGGACAGTCGGCCGGCGGAGTAGCTCACGATCGCGGCCGGGCGCCAGAACCACTCTTCCAGGAAGTGATCGGTGAGGTTCTTCAATCCCGGCTGGATGCCCCAATTGTATTCGCCGGTGACGAAGACAAAACCGTCGGCGCCGCGGATCTGCCCCGCCAGCTTCTCGAGCGCCTCGGGTGCTGCCCCCTTGGGATATTCCTTGTACATGCGATCGAGCATCGGCAGGCCGATCGCCTTGGCGTCGATGAACTCGACCTCCTCGCCGCGCTGGCGCAGGCGATCGATGACGAAATTCGCAAGGCGGACGCCCATGCGGTCGGAACGGTAGGAGCCGTAGAGGACGAGGATGCGATTGCTCATGGCCGGGACGCTAGCACGAAACGGCGGTACGGCCTCAACCGATTTGCCGCGCTACCGTTGCCGTCCGAGCTCCAGCGTTTGCGACGGCGTCTCGCCGAACTGGTCGCGATAGCTTCTGGAGAAGTCGCTGAGATGCCAGAAGCCGAACGCCAGTGCGACGGCCTTGACGCTGTCGGCACCGGCAAGCAGGCGCTGACGCACCAGCCACAACCGGCGCAGGCGCAAATAGCGATGCAGGCTCATGCCGCGATAGCGGCGGACGACGTCGTGCAGGGTGCGGACGGACAGGTTGAGCTTGCGCGCAATCTCCTCGCTGTAGATCGGCTGCGAGAGGTCGTCGGACAGAAGCGCGCGGATCTCCCGGAAGATCCTGAAATTGCGTTCGTCATTAGGACGCAGGGTCCATCGCGCGGCAACGACGCTTTCGAATGCGTCGTCGACGGCGCCAAGCAGGGACTCCTTCATGGCTGCGGCCTTCAGCGGCACGTCCGCGGCTCCGATCGGCTCCGACGCGGCAGCCAGCACCTCGCGGACCAGGCTGCGCAGCCGGTTCAGGCTCGCGGCCGTCGTTTCAAATATCTTGAAGCTGGATGTCGCGTGCGGCCAGCCGCGATCCGTCACCTCCGGCCTGAACACCACCGAGGCAATTTGCCGCTCCACCTCCTCGATGGTGGTGTAGGCGGCGCCGCCGCTGCCGATCACGATGACAGGTCGTGCCCGCTGCGAGCCGTTGAAGCGGATGGGCACGTTGAGCTCATCCATCGTGAATCCGATGGCGGTGCAATTCTCGACGAGCTGCGCGTCAACGACGCGGGGAAACGCCCGCGTGAAATTCACGTCGCAACCGGGCAGCGACAGAATGGTCTGCTCGGCCGAAATCCTCCGTACGAAGGGCGTGAACTCGAAATTCAGGCCTCGTATGGCATTTCGAAATTCATCGACGTCGGAGAAGCGAAATACCCTGGGCGCAATATCGTTCATGACAATGTGAAACGGCGCGTCGCAACCAACGCGCGTCCGGCGGCGATGCCGGCCCGAGTTTCCCCCTTTCGGTTGTCCCGTTCGACCGAAAGAATCATCCTAATTCGTCTCGTTCAATTGGCGAGGGTCCCGTTCAAAGGACAAGTCGCCGCATCGAGTCTCGCCGAATTTCGATAGCGTTTCCAGCGCAGCCAGCGGTGCGCTGATACCCCATCGATCAAGCTCTAAATTTCAAATTAACGCCTGTCAGGCGGAATGAAGGTCATTGGATAGTCGCGATTTTTTTTGAGTCAGGCCCCTGCCATGATGGCAAATTTGCCTGCTGATATTCTGGTTGAGCTGGAACAGGCGGTCGCTACGTGCCCGCCGGACCGCTGTGCACGCATCCTATCCGGTATTGTGCAGTTGCTCACCGGTAGCCGCGACCGGCCTCAGGAATTGCTCGCCGGTGTGGTTGACGGCGTTCTACTGCGCTTGGCGGAACGCGTCGAGGCCAAGGCGCTCGTTCAACTCAGCACCGCGCTTGCCGAGCTCAAGGTGGCCCCGCCCGAGACATTGCAGCGCCTTGCCTCACACGACGATCCGGACGTGGCCTGTCCAGTCCTCCTCAAATCGCAGGCAGTCTCCGCCACCGATCTCGCGACGATCGCGGCCTCGTGCGGCGAGCGGCATCAACGCGCGATCGCCGCGCGCAACTCGATCGAGCCTGAAGTGGCCGAGGCGCTGATCAAGCGCGGCGGCCCGATCTGCCTTGCGCTGATCAAGAACCCTGGAACCCAATTCTCCGAGGCAGCTTACGCCGCGCTGATCGCCAGGGCCGATCCGGACGGCGAGATTGCAAAGGCGCTGGTGCTGCGGCCCGGCACGCCCGACCTGGTCGTCCGGAAGCTGCTCTCCGTGTCGCCTGCCCCGAAGGCGCCGGCCAAGGCCAACGCATCCACCATTCCGCCCGCACAACGCGCCGCGCTTGTTCCGCCCAAACTGCCCTGCCCGGCCGACTATGCGAGCGCGAGGCCGGAGATCGTCGCCCTCAGCCGCGTCGGCAAGCTCAACGATTCCACCGTCAACCGCTTCACGATCCGCGGCGAGACGGCCAATCTGTTCACGGCGCTCTCGGTGCTCTCCGGCGCTCCGATCGAGATCGTGGAGCATGTCATGACCGATGACGATTGCGAGGGCCTCGTCATGGCCTGCCGGGCCGCACGGCTGAACTGGGCCACTACGCTTGCGATCCTGAGCAACCGCAGCGGCTCACGGCTCTCCTTCGTCGAGCGCGAACGGGCGCAGCAGATTTTCGAAACGCTTCTCTTGTCGACCAGCCAATGGACAGTGCGCTGGGGGGAAATTGCAGCGAGTGCCAACCCAAACGATGCGGGACATCGCGGCACAAAAATGGGGGTTTACCGATGAGGTTCGACGGTCGAAAGGCGCTTCGCGTACGGATGGATCACAAGCAGGCTGTCAATCTGATGGGCTCCGACGGCACCTGGCGACGCAGTTGCTTCCTGCTCGACGTGTCGCAAAGTGGCGCCAAGATCGAGGTCGAAGGGACGCTCGACGTGCTCCAGGCCAAGGAATTCTTCATGCTGCTGTCATCGACGGGTCTTGCCTACCGGCGGTGCGAACTGGTGTGGATCGACGGCACCATGGCCGGCGTTCACTTCATCACCGCAGACGGCAAGAAGAAGCCGGCGAGCGCAAAGGCGGCCGCCGCGCCAAACTCCACGCCGAGCAAATAGGCTCCAGAATTCATCGAGCTCATTCAATGTCATCATAGTCCGGTCCGCCGTGCAGAGTGCCCGAACCATATCCAGCCCCGCCAAAAATGACGGCGGCGTCCGAACGACGGAAGCGGTTCGCCCGTTTGTGCATGTGCTGGCCGATTCGTCCGACAAGCTGGCGGGCGTCTGCTCGGCCCTCGAACGGCAATTTACCGTCGCTGGCGAACGACTCGATGCGGAAGCCAGGCTGTCACAAGTGCCATTCGCGGTCGTCGTTCGCGCGGAGCTGCGTGACGTCGGCACCATCGCGGCCATCAAGAAACGCGCCGGCAAGCTGGCGAAAGCCACGAAGCGCATCTTCCTCGTCGAGCACTCGTCTCACGTCGGCATTTCGCAGGCCTACGCACTCGGCGCCACCCTCGTTCTTCCCGGGGCGCTCAACAAGAGCAAGCTGCTGGCAGCGCTGGCTGACCCGGCCGAGCTGGCCTCTGCTGGCTCAAGTGACGCACCGCAACCGGACAACGCCGTCGAAGCCGCGGCAACCGCCATCGCTTCGATGTTCACGGCCGTCACGCTCGGCGAGCCCCTCGACGTCGACAGCACGAAGGAAGCGGGCCGCAGGATCGCCGACCGCATCACCGAGCACGGCCTGTCCGAATGGCTTGCCACGGTGCGGCGTCACCATGAGGGAACCTACCAGCATTGCCTGCTCGTGACCGGCGTGGCGATCGACTTCGGACTGAGCCTCGGCGTCGGGCGAGCCGATCTCGAGCGGCTGTATTCCGCGGCCATGTTCCACGACATCGGCAAGGCGCAGATTCCGCTTGCGATCCTCGACAAGCCCGGCCGCCTCGATACCGACGAACGCGCCATGATCGAGAAGCATCCGGCAGCGGGTTACGAGTTTCTGAAGGATCACGAGAAAATCTCGCCCGAGATTCTCGACGCCGTGCGGCATCATCACGAATATCTCGACGGGAGTGGTTATCCTGACGCGCTGTGCGGCGAGAGCATCAATGACATCGTCCGCATTCTGACGATCTCGGACATCTTCGCCGCGCTGATCGAACACCGGCACTACAAGCCGACGATGCCGCGCACCGAGGCCTACAACATTCTTTGCGGGATGACCGGAAAGCTGGAGAAGGCCCTCGTAACCTCGTTCAAGGAGGTTGCGCTCACGCGATGACCGCGCAGGCTGGGCGATCCCGCAGCGAGGACCTCGTCACGAACCGCGCTTAGTGCGTGGCCCGGTATTTGGCGCGGTGCGGAATCGACCGGGAGGCCAGTCCTTCCGCAAGCAGCTTCATGTCCTCGCGTCTACCACTCCGGATCAGCTTACCGAGCTCATCGGGTGTGAAGGGAAGATTTGGATCATCATCGATCGGATACCGCGGTCGCGGACCGAAGAACCGTCGAACCAGGCTAGCCAGCCGCCGCATGTCGATTCCCTCGCGCCAGCAACAAACCTTTCACTCCGCGTATTGTTCCTCCCGCGCGATCGAGATTGCAAGAGGCCACCAACGGCTCAGCATCAAAAAAATCGACGAGAGAATAATCTCCTCTCCTCCACCTCAGCCGGCTCTCCACGTTAGTCGGCTCGCAGCGTCAGCCGGCTGTGCGCATCAGTGACTTCCCGCACTAGTCGGCAAAGCCGACATAGCGCACGAAATCGTCGTTGCCCTCGCGATCGGAGCGAACGGCGTTCGCGGCGAAGCTGTCGTCGGGATACCCCATCGCCACACAGGTCATGATGACCTCTTCTTCCGGAATCTTCGCGACCTCGCGCACGATGTCGGAGCGCATGATGCCCTGCCCGTTGATCACCGAACCGAGACCGCGGTCCCAGGCCGCGAGCACGATGCCGTAGCAGAGCGCACCGAGATCGAAATGGCAGACCGCGCCGGGATCCAGCACGCGGTCATAGGTCAGCACCAGCGAGACCGGCGCGTCGAACTGGCGGAAGCCGCGCAGCACCCAGTCCTGCCGCATCGGCTTGTCGTCGCGCTCGATCCCCATCGCGCCGAACAGCTTCTTGGCGATGTCGACCTGCCGGGTGCGATGAATGCCCTGGTATTCGCCATGACTGATGATATCGCGCTTGACCTTGGCGCCGCCGACCATCTCCTCCATGTTGCGGCGGCGCAACTCTTCAAGCGGAGGGCCTGTGAGCACATGCACATGCCACGGCTGGGTGTTCATCGACGACGGCGCGCGCTTGGCGCTCCCGATGATCGCCTCGATCACCGCGCGCGGCACCGGCTGCTGCTTGAAACCGCGCACGCTGCGGCGCGACTGGACCAGCGTTTCGAATTCCAACTCTTGACCTCCCTGACCGCTCATTCCGCGGCATTGCAATTGTAACGCGTAACCGGTTGCCGATGCGGTACGCCAAATCTATGCTACCCCGCAAGCAAGACCAAGAACCCAGCGAGGACCTGCAAATGCCCGCACCGCTCGATCCCGTCATCGCCCAGATCATTCCGCTGCTGCCGCTGCGCGATCCCACCACGATGACGCCACAGAGCGCGCGCGATGCCTTGCGCGCACTGGCTGCCTCGCGTGCGGATGTGCCGCCGCCCCCCGTCGACACGGTGCAGGATATCAAGGTGAAAGGCGGCGCCGGGCCGCTCGATGCACGTGTCTATCGCGCCGGCCCCAATCCTGCGCCAACCGTAGTCTTCTTCCACGGCGGCGGCTGGGTCGCGGGCGATCTCGAAACCCACGACCGGCAGGCGCGCAATCTCGCGATCGAAACCGGCGCGGTCGTCGTCTCCGTCGATTATCGGCGCCCGCCGGAAACGCGCTTTCCCGGCGCCTTCGAGGACGCGTTCGCCGCCGCAAGTGACATCTTCAACCGCGTCGCGGAATTTGGCGGCGATGCAAAGCGTCTCGGCGTTGCCGGCGACAGCGCCGGCGGCAATCTCGCAGCCGCCACCGCGATCGCCTGCCGCGATGCCGGCATCAAGCTGGCCGCACAATTGCTGGTCTATCCCGTGACCGACGTCGTCGGGGGCTACGCGGATGCGCGCGAGAACGCGCCCTATCCGTCACGCACCGAGAATGCCGACGGCTATTTTCTGACACGCGCGACGATGGAATGGTTTTGCGGCCACTATCTCGCCGATCCCAAGGATGCCGCCGACTGGCGGGTCTCGCCGCTCCGCGCCGCTTCGCTCAAAGGGCTCGCGCCCGCGATCGTGACCACCGCATGGTTCGATCCGTTGCGCGACGAAGGCGCGGCCTATGCACGGGCGCTGGAGGCCGCCGGCGTCCGCGTCAAGCACCATGAGGGCCCCGGCCTGATCCACGGCTATTTCGGCCTTGGCGATGCTTCCGCGGCCGCGAAGGCCGAGGCGCAACGCGCACGGGCCGATTTCAAGACACTGCTCGCGCGCGGAATCTGAACCGCAGATGAATGGAAAAATCCGCGACATCGGTCGTGGCGCGCATCGATCCTGCTTGATTGCGCCACGATTCGCGGCTCCAATCCGCTCGGTAATTTTGTCCTAGGGAGACACCCATGATGAAGCGGATTTTTCTCGCAGCGATCGTCGCCACCTTTGCAGCGGGCTCGGCCTTCGCGGACGACACCTGCGAGAGCAAGGCGGTCGGCAAGGACGGCAAGGCGCTCGCCGGCGCCGCCAAGACCTCGTTCATGAAGAAGTGCAAGGCCGACGCTTGCACGCCCAAGGCCGTCAGCGCCGACGGCAAGCCGCTTGCCGGTGCCGCCAAGAACAGCTTCATGAAGAAGTGCGAGGTCGGCGCCTGATCGCTGCTGGTTCGCCACTGCTGCACGGACACTCTGCAACTCCGTCGTGCCCGGGCCTGTCCCGGGCATCCACATATGTGTGTCCGCGCGGCACAGATCAGATGGCCGGGCCAAGTCGAAAGCACGAACGTCTTCTGGTAACGTCGTCGTCAAGCCGTTCGAATTAACCACCAATTCGATCCAATTTTAATAAGACAACAACGCTGCTTGTTAGCGTGAGCCGCACAGATCAACGTGCGGGAATTGCCGTTTTCCGGATATCGGCGGGACCGGGAAAGTGACTTCGTCGAGTGCGATCGTCTTTCATTGGGAGCATCTCGCCATGATCGAACGTCGTGCAATGAAGCGCATACCGATCAACCGGGCTGCGCGGCTATTGTTTGGTGAAATTCACGGGACTCATCCGTGCCTGGTGCGCGATATCAACGCCTTGGGTGCCCGCATTTCCACGCCGTACTACGTATTTGCCGACGAGTTTGTGTTGTCGTTCGACGGTCATTCCGGAATTTTCTACTGCCGCGTCGTATGGAAAAAGGAGACGCTCTGCGGCGTTTTATTCCTCCTGCGTCGTCGCGCGCCAAAGGCAGCGAACGATTCCGGCGCGCCCGCAAATGTGGTGCGACTTGATCGCCGGCTCGTGTGCCGCGGCGGGGTCTTTAGCCCGGAAGTATCGACCTGACTCCTCGCCCGCGCGGGTGCATATTGCAGCGGTAGGGCGTCGCGAGGTGACCGAATGAAACGCCGCAATTTTGTCGCGCTTCTCGGCGCTGCGGTGACCGTCATGCCCCTCGCGGCCCACGCGCAGCAACCCGCGGTGCCGCGGGTTGGCTATGTCTGGGGTGGCGTTCGCGGGACGGACTTGTACTACCAGACCGGCTTCCGTCAGGGACTTGCGGACCTGGGATATGTCGTGGGGCGCAACCTGCTGCTCGAAGAACGCTACGCCGACGGAGAGCCGGAGCGCGTTCCCGCATTGATCGCTGAACTCCTCACGCTCAACGTCGATGTTCTCGTGACTCCAGGCACACCAATTTCGCAGGCTGCGCAACGTGCAACGTCCACGGTGCCGATCGTCTGCATGAGCGGAGATCCGGTCAGAGCCGGTCTTGTGGCAAGCCTTGCCCGACCAGGCGGCAATATCACCGGGCTGTCGCAGCTCTCGGGCGAATACGGTGTCAAGTGGGTGGAACTGCTGAAGGAGGCGGCACCGAAAGTGCACCGTGTCGCAGTGTTGTGGAATCCTGACAATCCGACGACCGCCAACCAAGTCGAACTCATGCAGAAAGCGGCGCCCGGTCTCGGTATCGAGCTGACGGCTCTCTCGATACGGCGCGCGGACATCGACAACAGCTTCGCCGCGCTTGGGGAGAGAGGCTTCGATGGTCTCGTCGTCACCGACGATCCATCGCTGATACCCCTCGTTCCCCGCCTGATCGAGTTCACTGCAGAGCGGCGCTTGCCGGCGATCTATCCATTCCGCGACTCGGCTCAGAGAGGAGGACTGATGTCGTACTCGGCCAACCTTTTCAAACTATGGCAACGCGCTGCAGGCTATGTTGATCGCATTCTGAAAGGGGCCCGTCCGGCGGAGCTTCCCGTCCAGCAGACGACGGATGTGACCCTGAATATCAACCTCAAGACCGCCAAGGCCCTCGGTCTCGACATTCCCATGACGCTGTCCGCCCGAGCCGACGAGGTGATCGAATAGCAACGGAAATGCTGCGCGCGAAAATTGCGCTTGGCAGACTGTCGTCGGGCGCATCAGTATGGGGTTGATGAACGCAAGCGGCCGCCTGATCGCCTCGCCGGCGGTTGCTGCCAATACGGGTTCTCCACGCACATCGCGGAAAGTCCGATCGCCGACGCTCGGCACTGATCCCATGACGTATAAGCGCATTCGAAATAGGTGCTGCCACCCCACTCCCATCTCTGAAGGCAGACGGGATGGCCGGGATCGTAAGTTTGGGCTGTAGCCGAGGCGATCGCCAGGATCGCCGCACTGCCCAGAATTAGCCAACGGAGCATCCGCATCGCCGTCTCCACCAAATGGATCATCCAGCTTTCCGGTTCGACCGCCGCTCATGTGGAGACAGGAGACGCCTTGCGACGCTTCATGGCTCCTGCGTCGTCGCTCGACAAAAGCGGGGAACGATTCCGTCGCGCCCATATCGGCGCCTCAGCGCTCGCCCCGGGCCGGCGGACATCACTCATCCGATAAGTGGCCCTGAGCCTTGCTCGGAAAGACCCTGCAGCCGCCATCCTGCAATATCACTGGTCTTTCCGCATTGCTCGCATTTCAGGTGAGAGCATCCCCTAGCTCGTCCCCGCTGAACGTTCTCGCGGGAGGCTTCACATCCGCAGCGCGGGCAAGCTAGCGCCGCGCACCCGCATCCAGGGCTTGCGAGCAAGAAACTGGCGAAGTTCGATACGCGGTCGACGATCCTTCTGATCAATTTGGATTATCCAAACGACGGCCCCGGACTTGGGTTGAGTGTGAGGTTCCGGGACCGTCATCGAGGCGCGGACCGCAGCCCACCCGCGCACTGCCAGTAACGTGGATGTCCGCGCGGCGAACAATTGTCTTCTGGTACAATCCCACTGCGCGTCATCATGCCCGCTAGCGGGCATTGCGGTGCTCGGAGCCGATAGCCAATCCTGGCCCGTCAGCGAAACATCGATGCCTCTCAACCAGGTCCGCCTGATGGGCCGCAGCGCACTGGATCTCTCGCGCCGAACTCTTCGCATGTGCCCTGCACCCAAGACCTTTGATCTGGATCAAGGAGTCGAACTATCGATGCAATCTCAACTTGGGCGATAGGCGACGTTCGGAACCATCGACGCCTGTCACATCAAATTCGCGAATTAGGGGGCAACCAACAGACCTGCAACGTAGTGGAGAGACCGCCATGGCCGTCAATCTCATTTCAGCTGCACAACAGCTCCTGACCCCTGAAGTCATTGCGCAGATTTCCTCCTTTCTTGGGATGGACCGAAGCGCGACGCAGAAGGCCGCAATAGCGGCCATCCCGACAATACTGGCCAGCCTGTCGGATCTGGTCGGAACCCCGGCCGGCGCCAATCAACTGTCAAAACTGCTGTCACAACAGCAAGGCAGCAATCCCATGGATATGTTGCGCAACGCCGGCGCCCCGGACCTGGCTCAGACGGGCTCGAGCATGTTGTCCGGACTGCTTGGAGGCCGAACCATGGATACCATGGCCCAGGCGATCGGGAGTTTCGCGGGAATGGGCGATGGCGGCGGCAAGTCGTTACTCGCCGTCGTCGGGCCGCTAGTCCTGGGTATGCTCGGCAAGCAGCAGCATGACGCCGGGATGGATGCAAACGGACTGGCATCGCTTCTGCGCTCGCAGAAAGATCAGATCATGGCGGCGATTCCATCGGGCCTCAGTGATCAACTCGGCGCCGCGGGCCTGATCGACAAGGCACGCAGTGGAATGGCCACGGCCGCCGCCACAGGGAGCCGGATCGCCGG
This sequence comes from Bradyrhizobium sp. LA6.1, assembly GCF_040547805.1. Classification (NCBI taxonomy): domain Bacteria; kingdom Pseudomonadati; phylum Pseudomonadota; class Alphaproteobacteria; order Hyphomicrobiales; family Nitrobacteraceae; genus Bradyrhizobium; species Bradyrhizobium sp. LA6.1. The sequence continues at coordinate 203,984 of NZ_JBEPQK010000017.1, forward strand.
CGTTTCCGGCGCTACTGGCGCGAGCCAGGCCGCCATGGCCGCCGGCCGGACGCAATGGCCATATTGGCTCGCCGCGCTCGTTATCGTTGCCGGACTTGCCATATATGCGCTTCAGCGTCCGACCGAGCAGACGGTCGCTCAGAGTACAAACGTTGCGCGGCCCTCAACCGGAACTGTGGGCATGGCGCCCGCGGATCTGACCGTTGACGGCGTGAATCTGGCGAACCAGGTCAATTCGTCCCTTGGTACGCTGCAGGCTCAACTGCCGACCATCACCGATGAAGCTAGCGCGCAGGCGGCCCTGCCGAAGATCAACGACGCCATCTCGCAGCTGGATGGCGTTACGGCGCGAGCCGCCAAGCTATCTCCGGAAGCACGACGCGCGCTTGCCAAGCTGATCGTCGCGGCGGCGCCGGCCATCAATCAGATGTGCGACAAGGTCTCGGCGACACCGGCCGGCACGATCGCAAAGCCCGTGATCGACAATCTTCGTGCCAAGCTCGACCAGTTGGCGAAAGCCTGAAAGCCAGAGACGTCAAACGCAATAGACTCGCCACACTTCAGGACGGGACGTGTTTCCCAGCCTCCCGTCCTGCAAGATGAAAGGAGAAGACTCCATGGCCGACAAGACCAATTTCACCAAGGATGAATGGGCGCTCCTCCTGAGAAGCCCGATGAATGCTGGAATGGCCATTACGGCTGCCGAACCGAGCGGATTGTTTGGCCTTCTAAAGGAATCATTTGCTGGCGGCACCGCGCTCGCCCAGGCGGCCACCGATCCCAATGCCAACCCCTTGGTCAAGGCTGTGGTCGCCGACTTCCAGACGAGCGACGGCCGGGCGGCGGCTCATGACGGGTTGAAGGCAGAACTCGGCAAGAGCACGCCGGCCGAGATCAAGACCAAGACGATCGCATCGTTGCATGAAGTCACGGCGCTGCTTGCTGCGAAAGCACCGGGTGATGCCGCGGCTTTCAAGGGCTGGCTGCGTCAGATTAGTCAAAAGACGGCTGAGGCTGCATCGGAAGGCGGAGGGTTTTTCGGTGGGGGTGTTCAGGTCAGTGACGCCGAGAAAGCAACCCTCGGCGAAATCTCCAGCGCACTTGGCATCTGATCTCGGTGGGCCGCACGGCCCACCTCTACGCGCCCTGCACCATTGGTTGCTGGATGCCAGAGCCGCTGGCTTCCCCAAGGCCAGCGGCTTGTCTTTGCGGCGATGTGCGGGCAGTTGGGCAAATTCTCGTTGCGCGTCGGCTGGGCGCTGACCGAAGTGGCAACTCCGCTGCCTTCCACGGCAACGTTGACATATGTCAAAGCCGGCAATTCCTGGAACCGAACTACTCCAACCAGCTGAGGCGCTGGGGGGGCCATCATGAAACGATGGAGCGGTCAACCTGCACTGCTCGCTGCTACCGCGATTGCTGCATCATGCATCGCATTCGATGGTGGAATTGAATCTGCGCATGCGAAGTTCAGTCGAATAACGAAGTCGGCGATTGTCCCTGTCGCAACGCCGCGGGAAGTGCATGACCATACCCGCGACGCAAACGGTTCGCCAAGCGCCAACGACCTCCCCTCGCTTGCCACGAAATCACCACGACGGCGTCAGCGCGCAGCAGGGCAAGGCCCGAAAGCTCACGGCGACATTCGGCGAGCAACGCATCGGAAGAGCAACCATCAGCATGCATTTCATAAAAAACATCCTAGAAGGGAAACCCCACTGTTTGGGCTTGCGAGTTTCTACTCGGAAGATCGGATGACCGCGAGCGGCGAGAGGTTCAACAAGCATGCGCTGCATGCGGCGCATCCGTCCTTGCCTTTCGGAACGCGCCTGCGCGTGACCAATGTCTTGAACAAAAAGTCCGTGATCGTGAGAGTCAATGACCGTGGTCCATTTGTTCATGGACGCATCATCGACGTTACATCGGGTGCGGCCCAAGCCCTTGGAATGATCAAGATCGGCGTGGTCAATGTCACGCTTGAAATCGTTCGATAATGGCCGCCCATTTCATATATCGACGGCGGCCGGGCCGTGATCAAAACGGCGGGAAAGGACTGATTTGGGAGTACACGGCCTAGTCCCGCTTGAACCGATAGTCGAACGCCCCACCCAGCGGCTTGATCAGCCCGACCGTCGGCGCCGGAAAATGGATCGGCAGGATCAGCGTGTCGGTGTCCGCAACGGAGGCGAAGAACTTTCGCCGCGAGACCGCCGACTGCCTGGCATCCCAATCCGGCTTCGCCGACCAGTCCGGCTCGCGGCACTGGATCTGGTGATGCATGAGATCGCCCGCGACCACCGCGCGGCTCCCCTTCGAAAAGATATTCACGCAGCAATGACAGGGTGAGTGCCCCGGCGTCGGCGTCAGCGTGACGGTGTCATCGAGCGCGTAGTCGTCGTCCACCAGCAGCGCCTGCCCGGCCTCGACGATCGGCAGGCAGTTGTCGCGGAAGACGGTGCCGGGCGGGTTGTTGCCTTTGGCATTCTCCGCCTCCCAGGCCGCGTACTCGCCCTTGTGAAAGACGTACTTTGCATTCGGAAACGTCGGCACCCAGCGCCCATCGCGCAAGGTCGTATTCCAGCCGGTGTGATCGATGTGCAGATGGGTGCAGAAGACGTAGTCGATCTGCTCGAAAGAGATGCCGAGCGCGAACAATTCGTTGCGCCAGCGCTCCTTGCCGGGAAAGTCGAACGGCGGCGGATGGCCCTTGTCCTCGCCGGTGCAGGTGTCGACGAGGATGGTGTAGCGCGGCGTGCGCACGACAAACGTCTGGTAGGTGATGACCATCATGCCGCGCGCGGCATCGAACACCTCCGGCTCCATCGTCGGCAGATGACGGGCGAACACGCCCTCGTCATAGGCCGGGAAGAAATCCTGCGGCCGCCGCCACGGCCCTTCCCGCTCGATCACCGCATCGATGGTGATGTCACCGATCCGCAGTTGCTTCATGGTTGTTCGCTCCCTTTTTGAGGAAGCGTAGCGGGCGACATAGGACCGTTCAAGCCGCGAGGCGTACAGGCCTCCCATGCACCCCGATTGCCGCAAATCAACCTCAAACGCCGCCGACGATAACCCTGGAATGGGGAATATCTGGTGGGCAGGAAACTCAGAGTCGTCACGGCAGTCCTGATTGCCGTGGCTGCGGGCGTCTACATCAACAACACCGATCTGCTGGCGCCGCATCGCGACGGCAAACCGGTGCTGCTCGCGCATCGCGGTATGGCACAACGGTTTGACGAGCGCGATGTGAGGAACGACACCTGCACCGCCGCGCGAATGTTGCCGCCGGCGCATGACTACCTCGAGAACACCCTCCGTTCGATGCATGCGAGCTTCGACGCCGGCGCCGATGCGGTCGAGCTCGACGTGCACCCGACGACCGACGGCGAATTCGCCGTTTTCCATGACTGGACTCTCGACTGCCGTACCGACGGCCAAGGCGTCACGCGCGAACAGAGCATGGCGAAACTGAAAATGCTTGACATCGGCTACGGCTACACGGCCGACGGCGGCAAGACATTCCCGTTTCGCGGTAAAGGCATCGGGATGATGCCGACATTGTCGGAGGTGTTCGCCGCCTTCCCTGACAAGAAACTCCTGATCAACGTGAAGAGCCGAGACCCAAACGAAGGCGAGAAACTTGCCGCCGTGCTGAACGCGCTCCCGGCCGAGCGGCGCCGGACGATCATGGTCTATGGCGGCGACGAGCCCATCGACGTGATCCGTGGCCTCACCCCTGATGTCCGCACCATTTCGCGCGGGGCCATCCGGAGCTGCCTGATCCGCTATATCGGCTATGGCTGGACCGGCCTGATGCCAGCCGCCTGCCGCAACGCGATGGTGCTGGTACCGATCAACGCCGCGCCCTGGCTATGGGGCTGGCCCGATCGCTTCCTCAATCGCATGACCGACGCCAACAGCGCGGTCTTCGTGCTCGGCCCCTACAGCGGCGGCGAGTTCTCCACCGGCATCGATACGCCCGAATTGTTCGCCCGGCTGCCGCAAGCCTATTCCGGCGGGATCTGGACCAACGAGATCGAGGCGATCGCCACGATCTCGCGCAAGAGCAAAAACTAGCTCCGCAGCCCCGGCGCTTCCTGCCCGGTGCGCGCGACATATTCGGTGTAGCCGCCGCCGAACTGGTGGATGCCCTCCGGCGTCAACTCCAGCACGCGGTTCGACAGCGTCGCCAGGAAGTGGCGGTCATGCGAGACGAACAGCATGGTGCCCTCGAAATCCGCCAGCGCCGTGATCAGCATCTCCTTGGTGGCGAGGTCGAGATGGTTGGTCGGCTCGTCCAGCACCAGGAAGTTCGGCGGGTCGAACAGCATCTTGGCCATCACGAGGCGCGCCTTCTCGCCGCCCGACAGCACGCGGCAGCGCTTCTCGACGTCGTCGCCGGAGAAGCCGAAACAGCCGGCAAGCGCGCGCAACGAGCCCTGCCCCGCGGTCGGAAACTGATCCTCCAGCGACTGAAACACAGTGCGTTCGCCATCGAGCAGGTCCATCGCGTGCTGGGCGAAATAGCCCATCTTGACGCTGCCGCCGACTGCCACCGTGCCCTCGTCCGGCTCGCTCGCACCGGCGATGAGCTTGAGCAGCGTCGACTTGCCGGCGCCGTTGACGCCCATCACGCACCAGCGCTCCCTGCGGCGGATCATGAAATCGAGCCCGTCATAGATGCGCTTGCTGCCGTAACCCTTGTGGACGTTCTTGAGCGCCACGACGTCCTCGCCCGAGCGCGGCGCCGGCGGGAAATCGAACGCCACAGTCTGGCGGCGGCGCGGCGGCTCGACCCGCTCGATCTTGTCGAGCTTCTTCACCCGGCTCTGCACCTGGGCCGCATGAGACGCGCGCGCCTTGAAACGCTCGATAAACTTGATCTCCTTGGCGAGCATGGCCTGCTGGCGCTCGAACTGCGCCTGCTGCTGCTTCTCGTTCTGCGCCCGTTGCTGCTCGTAGAACTCGTAATCGCCGGTATAGGTCGTGAGCGATCCGGAATCGATCTCGATCACCTTGGAGATCACGCGGTTGATGAACTCGCGATCATGCGAGGTCATCAGCAGCGTGCCTTCGAAATCGTGCAGGAATTTTTCCAGCCAGATCAGGCTTTCGAGATCGAGATGGTTGCTCGGCTCGTCGAGCAGCATGACGTCGGGGCGCATCAAGAGAATACGCGCCAGCGCCACGCGCATCTTCCAGCCGCCGGAAAGCTTGCCGACATCGCCGTCCATCATCTCCTGGCTGAAGCCGAGGCCGGACAGCGCCTCGCGCGCGCGGCCGTCGAGCGCATAGCCGTCGAGTTCCTCGAACGCGTGCTGCACCTCGCCATAGCGCGCGATGATCTCGTCCATCTGGTCGGCCTTGTCGGGGTCGGCCATCGCGGCCTCGAGCTCGCGCAACTCGGCTGCGACCTCGCTCACGGGACCTGCGCCATCCATCACCTCGGCCACGGCGCTGCGGCCGCTCATCTCGCCGACGTCCTGGTTGAAATAGCCGATGGTAATGCCGCGATCGGTCGAAACCTGCCCTTCATCGGGCAGTTCCTCGCCGGCGATCATCCGGAACAGCGTGGTCTTTCCCGCGCCGTTCGGGCCGACGAGGCCGATCTTCTCGCCCTTGTTGAGGGCGGCGGAAGCTTCGATGAACAGGATCTGGTGGCCGGCTTGCTTGCTGACGTTGTCGAGGCGGATCATGGGGTCTTTTTGGGGGGAATGTTGCGTTGCAGCGTCATAGGCCATACGGGCCGCCAGGGGAAGCCCGGCCGAGCCCGGATTCCACCCCGCCAGACGCCAGCTTCCTGTAATTCATCCCGACGCGACGCTTCGCGCCCGCTGCCTGCCGTCTCGCTGTCCGCTTCCAGCCGAAGCGCGCTGTCCGGGCGGCAAGGCGTGACGTCCGCCAATGTCCCATATAGCGGACTTGCCGCTACCGCCCGTCAGGCGTCGGCTTGTGACCCTGGCTGTGTAAAAACGCGGCGCTTGACGTGATTCTCGCGGTATGATTCCCGCACGATTTGCGGGGGTCTCGGATGAAGCGCTTCATTGA
>NZ_JBEPQK010000018.1:0-197308 GCF_040547805.1 Bradyrhizobium sp. LA6.1
ATCGCTGCGATCGCGGCCTGAAACGTCCTCGGCACCTAACTCTCAGAACCGACCTCCCGTGAAACTGCTTTTTACACGGCCAAGACCCATAGCGGTCATGGGACCTTCTTTTGCCCGCCTGCATCCGGGAGCCTTTCTCGCAATGATGCTGTTCCCAGCATAGGCAATGCTGTCAACGTGCACGCCGTCGCCAATTGCTCGGGGTGTCCCCGGTCAGCTTCCTGAAGGCGGCGGCGAACGCGGTCTGGGAAGAATAGCCGAGCGCGACCGCGATCGAGAGGACCGACGCGTCGGTGCCGCGCAGCATGTTTTTGGCCTCCTCGAGCCGTTGCTGGCGCCGCCAGGCATGTGGGGAAAGCCCGGTGCTTTCCTTGAAGGCGCGGCAGAAGTGGAATCGCGAAAGACCGGCATCAGAAGCGAGCGCCGCGAGCGATACGTCAGCGTCGATGTCCGAGTGCAGGCGCTCGATGGCGCGGCGCAATACGACCGGTGAGAGGCCGCCCCGCGTCGGCTGGAACGTGGACGGCGCGCCGACATGCGCCGCCAGCAGGCGCGTGGCCAAGAGGTCCATCAGTTGATGCCTGAACAGTGTATCCACGACGACATTGCCGACCACGGCGTCGGTCGCGGTCAGGAGCAATCGGGATGTAATGGGGTCGGGATGCGCCGTTCGCTCCAGCAGATCGGTCGAGGTGGCGCTGTCGACCTCGCCTGCAACCCGCTCGAGCATGGCGTGCGGAAGATAGAGTTGGATGACATCGACAGGTTTCGGAATATCCCACCGGGAGCTCGATCCTTCGGGGATGATGATCACGACTCCGGGACGAAACGTACCGATCGCAACCGCGCTTCCCATCCGCCGCTCCATGCGCTGCACCGTGCCGTTGTAAGCCATGATGACGTGATGGCTCATGGGCGCGACGACGTCGTGCAACGGGTCATGCTTCCAGTGGGCGATTCCGGCGCCGGAGGAATCCAAAGCCATTTGAAATGGCGTGGTCCCGAGCACCCGCGCCATTTCTGCACCGGCGGGAGGGCGCTCGGCATGAGCCGGAGTGACTTGGCACGCATCAGGCGCAACTGACGCGTCCTCCAGGGAAGCGCGCAAGATATGCTTGTTCATGAACGTATCCTCGCACTCGGGAGGCGATGCAGGTGGTAAGCCGTGCCTCGGCTCGGCCAGGTTTGTTGCGTTGATTGCGAACGTCAGTGCGCGTCGAGTGCAGGCGGGCCAACCATTTCTCGAACCCTCGTTCCCGAAGGGTGAGAAAATGTGTACTGTTTCGAACGGAAAAGACCTTGCAGCCGGCCTGAATTGCGATCGAGTTTTCCTTGGCTTCTTGTCCAGGAAGGATCACAAGTGTCGTTTCTATTCGAAGATTATTGTCTCGATGCCAACCGGCGCGAGCTCAAGCGAGGCTCCGAGCTCATCCCCATCGGACCGAAGGTGTTCGACCTGCTGCTCTTCCTGGTCCGAAACCGGGAACAGGTCGTGACAAGGGACGATCTTCTGAAGGCGGTGTGGGAAGGACGGATCGTGTCCGAATCCACGCTGACCAGCCACGTCAATGCCGTGCGCAAGGCAATCGGGGATACCGGCAAGGAGCAACGCCTGATCCGGACGGTTTCTCGCAGAGGCTTCCGGTTTGTTGGCGAGATCACCGAGGAAGAATTGCCCGCGCGAGCCTCGGTCACAGACCCAGGTACGGATCTTGGCGTTCAACATGTAAAGAACATTCAGGAGCCAATCAGGGCCTTTGAGGTCGATGCGCCGACGGAAACGCGAGAGGCTGCGCCAGTTTTTGCTGCTGAGGCCGGGAGTCCGCCTCCGCTGCCCGACAGGCCTTCCATTGCGGTGCTTCCGTTTCAGAATATGTCTGGCGATGTCGAACAGGAATACTTTGCCGATGGAATGGCCGAGGACATCATCACGGCGCTGTCCCGTTTCAAGGCGCCATTTGTCATCGCCCGAAACTCCAGCTTCACCTACAAGGCGCGCGCTGTCGACGTGAAGCAGGTGGGGCGCGAGCTTGGGGTGCGCTACGTGTTGGAAGGGAGCGTTCGCAAGGCGGCAAACCGAGTGCGCATTACGGGACAACTCGTCGATACCGCTACTGGAGCACATATTTGGGCCGATCGGTTTGATGGCGAGCTCGGCGACATCTTCGATTTGCAGGACCAGGTGACTGAAAGCGTTGTCGGGGCGATCGCGCCTGCGGTGGAGAAAGCTGAGATCGAGCGCGCCAAACGCAAGCCGACCGCTAGTCTCGACGCCTATGCCCACTATTTGCGCGGTCTGGCCCGGCTTCATCAGTTTGGTAACCGGCAAGCGAACGACGAGGCATTGCGTCTGTTCAACCGCGCGATAGAGCTCGACCCGGAATTTGCCACCGCCTACGGTCGCGCAGCCTTTTGCTACCTCATTGCCAGGATCAATGGCTGGATTCCGGACACGGCGAACGCGATTGCCGAAGTGAAGAAGCTCACCCAACGGGCAGTTGAGTTGGGCAAGGATGACGCGAACGCGCTCTCCGCTGGCGGGAATGCGTTAGCGTTTGTTGTTGGGGATCTCGGGGTAGGTGCCGGCTTAGTTGATCGCGCGATCGCGCTTAATTCCAATTTGGCTGAAGCATGGAATTTCGGCGGCTGGGTAAAACTCTGGCTCGGCGAGCCGGAATCGGCGATCGAGCGCTTCGCACGAGCCATTCGCCTGAGCCCACTTGATCCGTGGCTGATGGGCATGCGAGCCGGGACCGCGTATGCACATTTCTTTTTGGACCGCTATGACGAAGCGGCATCATGGGCGGCAATGGCATTGCAGTGCAGTCCGGACTATCGACCTGGATTACGTATCACCGCCGCAAGCAACGCAATGGCCGGTCGGCCGGAGCAAGCACACAAGGCCGTGGCTCGGCTGCGAGAACTGAGCCCCACGCTGCGCCTCTCCAATCTCAAAGATGTGCTTGGCCCTTATCGACGTGCTGAGGACGTCGCGCGATATGAGGAAGGATTGCGGCAAGCAGGGCTGCCCGAATGACCATCTCGGCCAAGGTACTCGCCTTGGCAACGAGGTGATCGAATAAGCGCAACTTCCGCTAATGGCCCAAAGCGGACGCTTTGTAGTCTTTGCTCAGATGTCGACTTGTGACCCGGGGCAGACGTCGATCCCTAGCGATCATGACTTGCCGCAGTTACCCCCGTTGACTAGCTTAGCTGCTGGCAAAATGCCCTGTCGTGAAATTTGCAAGACCGATTTGATAGACTCTGTTTGAACAACATGGGTGTCTTCATGGTTCGGCTTCCGGTTATTTTCTTGCTGGGAATTTTCTGTGCGTCACTGAGCAGTTTGAGCGCTTTCGGACAGAGTTGCGGTACAACGCCGCTCGACGTGCAAATCCTCGGTTCTGGTGGCCCCAGAATGAATCCCACTCGGGCATCGACGAGTTATCTGGTCTGGATCGAGGGGCGCGCAAGAATACTCATCGACATGGGCGGTGGTGCTCAACACCGCTTTGGTGAATCGCAAGCCAAACTCGAAGACTTGTGGATGGTCGGAATAAGCCATCTTCATCCAGATCACGTTTCCGACTTGCCAGCGTTCCTTTGGCTGAGCCACGAGGTCCGCAAGGAACCTCTCAAGGTTTTCGGTCCTACAGGCAACGATGCGGCCCCTGACTTTGCGATTTTCCTCAAGAGGCTTTTTGACGAGAAGAGTGGCGCATTTCCAGTGCTCGGATCGGCGTTAGGCGGCTCATACGGGGGCAGCGGCGTGCGGCCCGATATGGGGCGCGTTGTGGCGGGTGGCGTTCGACTTGATGTCGGAGTGATTGACGCTGTCAAAAGCGATCCATCCGTGGTTTTGCAGCGCGAGGGAACGACAGTCACGGCACGGAAAATCCCGCATGGAAATATGCCAACCTTGGCCTATCGCGTGCAGACCGGAAATGTGTCGATCGTGTTTAGCTCCGACCAAAACGGCACCGATCCAGGCTTCGTCGAATTCGCAAAGGGCGCGAACCTCCTGATCATGCATCTTGCAATCGCGCCCGGTGCGAATGTTCCCTTGCACGCAACACCGGCAGTCGTCGGACGCGTTGCCCAAGAGGCTGCGGTCAAGCAGCTCATCGTCAGTCATTTCGGTCTGTTTGAACTCGATGCGGCCTTCGCTGATTTGCGAACTGCCTACAACGGGCCGCTCATCGTCGGAGCAGACATGCAGTGTACGCCAGTGCTGTGAGACCCACGGTCCTTCGCTGGTTGATGTCCGGTTATGGCCCACAGCGGACCTGCCGCTGCCACCCGTCAGGCGTCAGCCTGTGCCCCCTTGGTTGACCTTGCTCAGTGTGTTTCCCGCACCGGCAACTGCCCCCTTGAGCAAAACCAGCTGTAGCTCTTCCACCGGTTGTTGAAAATCGCGGGAGCAACCAATTTACGGATTGTTAGTAGATTCTATCGTAAATGGTTCAAGAAGATAACAACAACCATACCGGGTTCCATTACCCGACCAAATCCATGAATGCATCTGCCCTCCTGATCGCGACGGCCTTTGGCGCAGCATTCCTTGCTGCCCGACATGTTCAATCCGGATGTCGCGCTCAGCATCTTCTCTAACGAGCACATGAAAGCTCGCGCAGCAGTTCGGCACGTGCTGATCGATCCGGACTCGGCCAAATTCAGCGCATTGCGTTCAGTCGAGGCCGACGCGGCGCGATATGTCTGCGGCGCCGTCAACGCGAGAGACAAATCCGGCCAATCCATCGATGCCGCTTTCGTCTACACTGTGGCCGTTGACTTTGCCCGCATCGACGACGACGGCCGGATCACGCAGCTGCGCTCGGGATTTCGGCCTTGCCCCACTGAAAATGACAAGGTCGCGCAGCAGAAGCCTGCTCTTTCGCCTGGCATGCTGTCCGTTGCGCAAACCGTTCAGAAGGTTGCTCCGCAGGCCGGCACCTCAACTGTGTCAGGTCTGACGACGCGTGCACCTGCGGCAGGCGCAACGGCGTCCGGCGGGACCATGGAGCAGCAGCTCCGCGAGCTGGGCGCACGGACTGTCCCGCCTCAATCGGCCAATGGAGCCCAGGCAAACTTGCCGGGAGAGCGTGGGACCGGCAAGGAGAGTGAGTGGCAAGCCGATCAGCCTCCCGTCGCATGGCCCAAATTCCCTCCGGATCACCCTTTGGCGAGGTCAACCCGGAAACGGAGCCCCTCCGAAGCACTCGCCTTGGCGAACGGCGTCGAGGAACGCTGGAACCAAGCCAAGTTGTCCGGAAACGTCGCGATGCGTCCCTCGTCGGAAGAAATCAAAGAGGCGTGTCGCACCTTGCTTGGGATCGATCCCACAGACAGCGAATATCGAAAAGCCTGGGCGACTTTCGTGCACCTGCAAGACATCGACCGCGATGTTGCAATGAAGTGAAGCGGGAGCGGTAGAAGAACTGGCCTTCCCACCTCTCGCCCAAGGACGACGTTCGTCCAGCCCCGCTTCGATGTCACTCTTTTGGCGTAAGCCGACGCGGCTTCTATGAGTGCACGTCCTAGGCCCGCCGCATCAGCTTGAGCGAGGCTGCAAGGCGCAGGCTGCGCTTGCCGGCGAGCGCGATGCCTTCGATCTCGCCGCTCTCCGCCGTGCAGGTCCCGGAGAAGCCGATCCCGACCTCATAGCCGCCAAACACGGGGTTTTCGCCCTTCGCCGGCGTATGCTCCTGGTTCAGCATCTCGCCCTTCCAGCGGCCGTCCGCCGAGGAATAGGAGCCGAGATAGTAGAAGAACGCATCGCCGCCGAGGATGCGGCCGTCGATCAGGAGCATCACGCCCGATAATCCGGCATCGACACCGTCAAGCGCGCGCAGGCTCATCCCATAGAGTCCGTTGGCGATGCCGCCCGGACCGACCGCACCACTCGGAGGCAACCCCTCGTCGTCGAGCCGGGTGAGATTGGCCCAGAATTTGGCGCCCGGCATGGTGTCCGCGCCACCCTCGAGACGGATCTGGTTACCGTGCAGCCGCCCGCGCGCACCGATCGAGGCGATATCGGCTCCCATCAGCGGCTTGTGATTGGGATCCTCGTTGTGCCGTTCGGTGATCACCTCGGCGACGATCTCGCCGTCGCGCTCGACATAGGTTCCAAGGTGCGCGAAGGCCGAATTGCCGCCCAGCATCTTACCGTCATGCAGGCACATGATGCTGCGGCCGAACGCATCGTTGACGCCGTATTCAACCTTGTAGAGTCCGTCCAGCAATTCAATAAGCCCACAAAATCAGAAAAGAATCGCGGGCTACCTAGGCCGTGATCCCATAAATCAGCCGATCGGTCGGCTTGCCAGAGTCCGCTATGCCCCCGATAGCTACCAAATTCCGCAGCACAGCGAAATGATGCGAAGGGCCAAAACCGGAAATCGTCAACTTACCAGGAATACCGCACCACGCCCTTGCCGGCGTAGCTGGTGGTGACGTCGGAGAACTCGCCTTCGAAGGTGGCGGCGGCGGACCAGCCGTTCAGCCATTTCTTCTCGACGGAGGCGGTGACGAGCGCGGAGTCGCTGGCTTGCGCGGCGCCGCCAACGACAAAGGATGCGCCCGGCAATGTCTGGAACGTCGCACCGATATTGCGGCCGGGGTTGAAATCATGCGCCCATGCCAGGCGCCCTCGCAGCGTGAAGATTCCGTCCGCCATCGCATATGATTTGTCGCTGCGAAGGCCGAGCTCGCTGCGCGTATCAGTGACACTCTTCGAGGCGTAGGCGAGCGCAAAGGTGTTGACGCCGGTTACCGCCTGCTCGGCATAGGCAGGCAGGTCGAAGGTGGTGAACTGTCCTGCGGCATAAGGCGTGATGCCCACCCCGCCCATCCATGGGCTGACAAAACGATAGCCGCCTTCGACGCGACCGGACCACGCATTGGCGTTGAACTGCGCGCGCAACTGGTCGATGCCGGCCACCGTCACGGTGCGGTTGGTGGTGATGTCCTGCCAGCCATAGGCCAGTGCGCCGGAGAGATACGCCGCACCGGCATTGTGCCGGATGAAGGCGCCGGCCTGGAACATATCGGATCGGCCAGAGCCGCTATTGACGACGCTGAAGTTCGTACCACCGCCGGCGAGCGCAAAGCCCGCCAGCGTATTCGGCGAGATACGGTAATCGGCGCCGACCGCGATGCCTGCGATGCGGCTGGTCGTGTTGTTGGAGCCGAGTGTCGTGTTGCCGTCCGTGGTCTGCGAGCCGCCATAGCCTGCCGCCCACACGCTCCAGCGCTGCGCGAACGGATCGGCCATGACGGGCGCCTTGGTGAACATCGCATTGGCGTCCCGCGCCGCACCGGAACGCGGTCTGTCCGGCGAGGCGTAGGCCGACGCGCCCGCGGATGATCCCGCTGAAACGCCATCGCCGCGACCGTCGATGAAGGGATCGGTCAGCACCCCCATGAACTGGTTCATTGCGTTGAAGGTCGTCTGCTGCGAGCCGGTCGCGGTCTCGCCGGAGGTTTGCGACAGCGCGGCTGAAAGATTGCTGCCGGTGAGACCAAACAGCGCGACAAAGCCCGGCGGCAGCGCGCCGCCATTGTTGAAGAAGTTGTTGAGCGTGGATGTGACGGTCTGCCCATTGCCCGGCAGCGAGGTGCCGGCGCCGAGCGAGGCCGTGAGGTTCAGCAACACATCGGACAGCGTGTAGCTCAGGCCGACAGTGAAACCGGGCAGGCTGCTGCTCACGCCGCTGAAGGTGGTGCCGCCGAGGCCGCCGGCCGCCGACAGGATGGTGTAGCTCTTGCGGACATAGGTTCCGGGCAGGAAGCTCGTCTGCACGGTGCCGCCGGTCAGGCTCGCGATGCCCGTGACATTGGCGCGGTCGGCGGCCGATGGCGAGACCTCGACGCGGTAGATGCTGCCGGCGCCGAACGCCAGATCGCCGCCGACCGTCAGCGTGCCGATCGAGTTGCCGGGCGCGAGCACGCCGCCGGCGTTGACGGTGGTATTGCCGACGGTGCCGTTGCCGCCGAGCGTGCCACCGGCATTGACCGTCACCGCCGAATTGGCGATGGAGCCGTTGACCGCCAGCGTGCCGCCATTGACCGTGGTCGGCCCGCTATAGGTGTTGGTCGCGGTCAGGATGGTGGTGCCGTTCTCCACCGTCACCGACCCCGCGCCAGAAATGACCGGGGCGAATGTGTAGTTCGAGGCGGTGTGGTTGAAGACGATGCTGCCGGTGCCTGCCCCGAACACGACCGAGGGCGTGGTCAGCGTGCCCGGCGCGGCCGCGGCCTGACCGGAGGCGGCGCCGATATTGAGCGTGCCGGTCGAGCCGAGGTTAAGGGCGATTTGCATGCCCGAAGCCGCCGAGACGGCGCCGCCATTGGCGATCGTCAGCGTGCCGGTGCCGGAATAGCCAACAAAGAGCGAGCCGGAATTGGTCCAGGACGAGCCGGCGCCATCAACCGTCACGGTGCCGGTGCCGGCAAAGAGCCCGAGATAGACGATGTTGGCGTTGCTCACCTTGCCGCCGTTCCGGATCGTCAGCTTGCCGATACCGGAACCGCCGACCCAGAGGTCGCCGGAATTGGTCCAGGACGAGCCGGCGCCATCAACCGTCACGGTGCCGGTCGAATAGTAGCCGAGGAAGCCGTAGTTGTTGCTCACCGTGCCGCCGTTCTGGATCGTCAGCGTGCCGGCGCCGGAATAGCCAACAAAGAGCGAGCCGGAATTGGTCCAGGCCGAGCCGACGCCATCAACCGTCGCTGCGCCGGTCGAGCCGGCATTGAAGCCGAGAACGCCGGTGACGTTGCTCACCTTGCCGCCGTTCCGGATCGCCAGCGTGCCGGTGCCGGACCCGCCGACCACGAGGCCGGAATTGGTCCAGGAGGAGCCGGCACCGTCAACCGTCACGGTTCCGGTCGAGCCGACATTGTTGCCGAGATAGCCGGTGTTGCTGCTCACCGTGCCGCCGTTCCGGATCGTCAGCGTGCCGGTGCCGGAATTGCCGACAGAAAGATCGCCGGAATTGGTCCAGGACGAGCCGACGCCATCGACCGTCACGGTGCCGGTCGAGCCGGTATTGATGCCGAGACCGCCGGTGACGTTGCTCACCTTGCCGCCGTTCCGGATCGTCAGCGTGCCGGCGCCGACATAGCCGACCTCGAGGTCGCTGGAATTGGTCCAGGACGAGCCGGCGCCATCCACCGTTACGGTACCGGTCGAACCGAAATTTTGGCCGAGAACGCCGGAGGCGCTGCTCACCGTGCCGCCGTTCCGGATCGTCAGCGTGCCGGTGCCGGAATTGCCGACAGCGAGGTTGGTGGAATTGGTCCAGGCCGAGCCAGCGCCATCGACCGTCACGGTACCGGTCGAGCCGACATTGGACCCGATCAAGCCGATGTTGGTGTTGCTTACCGTGCCGCCGTTCTGGATCGTCAGCGTGCCGGTGCCGTAATAGCCGACAGCGAACAAGTTGGAAGCGGTCCAGGCCGAGCCGGCGCCATCAATCGTCGCGGTGCCGGTCGAGCCGGCATTGAAGCCGACATAGCCGTTGAAGTCGCTCAAGTTGCCGCCGCTCTGGATTGTCAGCGTGCCGGTGCCGGAAATGCCGACAAAGACAGTGTTCGCTTGCGCGCCGGCCGCTCCGACCACTGTGGCATTGGGCGCGACCGTGTCGATATTCACGTCGACCGCGCTGGTTGGAACGCCGGCCGACCAGTTGCCGGCGGTGAACCAGTCGGTTGAGGTGGCGCCGGTCCAGTCGGTGGCGCGCGATGGCGTCGATGTCGCCAGGACCAGTCCGAGCGCCACCGTGGAGCTGGTGCCCAGCAGGCGACGGGACAACGCGGCCAAGGTCAGCGCCGCAAAGCGGCTAATCGATCGCTTGCGCCCAACAACGGCCGCGCCGGTTTCCAGCGCGCCTTCAGACGCTACAAAATAAGACAACCCAAATCTCCCCGCAGCCCAGATAGCGACGTTTGAAATTCCGTTGCGCCTTTGCGGCGCCCGTCGCGCATGGACCCGTTAAGCGGGGCTCTGCGGTATCAGGTTTAGCGGGGGAACATCGCGGAGTCCGACCAATATCGGTCATCCGACAAAGCGCGCGCCATATTTGGCCGATTGCGTCATTAATATCACAGGAGGAACGCGGACAGGATATGAACGTCACCAGTTGCCTAAGAGGCGAGGTCCGTTGCGGGTCATTCGCGACCGGGTCGAACCAGTTGCAAGTCCGGCCATGTCCGCTATGCCACCGAAAGCGGAGGTAGATTCAGAGCATTAGCGGCGCCTCGCAGGGCCAATGCGGCTTGATGGTATCACCGCGGACATGATTCAAGCTCCGAAACTGGAGCCTCGAATCATGCGCTACGAACTCAGACGCACCGAGGTCATCCGGCTTTTCAGCGCAGGGCCGGGAGCGGAGCCCACTCGCCGCATGATGCCATCATGCCCCTGTTTTGCCCGACGGGTCAATTGATTTTCGTAAAATACGAACTTAGTGATTTCGACGACTTGGCTACTGTGCATGGGGTTGTTTTTGACTTTTTTGTTTCGTGCGATCCCGGGCGGCCCTCCTCATGTTGTGATTCAACGGCCCGTGCCGGAGCTGGTTCATCCTTGAGGCCCCTTCGAACCCGCCGGAGTGAGCGCACGACAAAGCGGCATGAACCAGACAGAGCCTTCAGCCGAAGCGCAGATCGCAGCGATCATCGCCAGCGCTGCAAAGCAGCCGCTGCTCGATGCGGCCTTCGAGCTCTGGTGCCGGCGCTACCGGCTCGACTCACTCGACGGACGCCCGAGCGACGAAGAGGTTCGCGTCAATCGCACGCTCACGCCGGAGCAGTTCCGCGCGAAGTACCGCTACGACCGCGACCACGCCCATGAAGGGCCGATGTTCGGTTATGTGAAGCGCGCCCATCCACGCGCCGATGACGCAGCAATCCGGCAGGCCATCATCATCGCCGTGAAGTTCGAAGATGCCACCTTCGAGCACTTCAACTGGAACGGCGATTTCTGGGAGTGCGTCGTGCGCGCCGTCGCGCGCGCGGCCGCTCAATATCCGGACTTTCTCGAGACGACTTATCGCGACGCCCGCAACAACGTCGCCTACTACTACAAGTGAGCTAGAAGCACAGCGTGGTGACGAGCTTGCCCTGCTTGTCCTTGATCGCATAGGGGCAGCGCAGCCGCTCCAGCGCCTTCTTGGCGTCCTCGTCGCCGAGCGCGGCGGCACGTTCGTAGTAGGTCTTTGCGGCGTCCTTGTCCTTGGCACCGCCGCGGCCTTCCTGCGCGAAGGCGCCCATCCGCTCCAGCGCGCCGGGATGGTTTTGCGCCGCCGCCTTCTCGAACATCGCGCGCGCCGCGACGTCGTCCCTCTCGCCGCCGTTGCCGTTGGAGAGCATCAGGCCGAGCTGGTACTGCGCCTCCGCATTGGTCTCTGCCGCCCTGCCGAGCAGCGCGCGCGCCTGTGCGGGGTCGGCCGGCGCAGCACCGCCGGCGCCGCCGAGCGCGGCAAGATTGCTGACACCGCGAGGATTGCCGGCCTGCGCCGCCCGCTCGAACAGCTTGCGCGCTTGTGCTTCGTCTTTCGCAACACCGGAGCCGGTACCGTAGGCGACGCCGAGCTCGACCATCGCCGCGCTCGATCCCTTGTCGGCCGCCTTGCGCCAGGCGGCGATCGCCTCCGCCGTCTGCCGGTTGGCGGCATAGGCGCGGCCAAGCGCGAACATCGCCCGCCGCGACGACGGTGCGGCCTGCTTGCAGAATTTGACGGCGGTCGCAATGTCGGATGCAGCAAGCTCCGTCACGCCCTTCACATCCGCCGGCTTGTCGGGATCGCTGGGATCGGCGGCCAGCCGGTCGCACAGGACGAGATCGGCCGATTGGGCATGCGCCGATAACGGCGCTGCAAGCGAGAGGAGAATGGCAAGGAGACAAGTCCGCATGGGCGCCACGTTGCGTCTCTGCTCCGGCAAATTCAAGGCTCGAGTCCCGATCGGCGCAGCACCGGGACGACCTCCGGCGATGCCAGATAGCGCAGCAGCCGATCGGCCGCTTCGGCATGTCTGGCGTTGGCCATGCGGCCCGCGGAAAACACGGCCGGTGTCTGCAAATCGTGCGGGATCGGGCCGACGACCTCGATGCCCTCGACCTGCTTCAGCTCACTGATCTGCTGCACGGCGAGGTCAGCCTCGCCGCTGACGAGCCGCTCCGCCGTAAAGCCCTGCTCGACGATGGTGGCCTTGGCGTTGATCTCGGCTGCGATGCCCCATCGCTGGATCAACTGGGCGAAATAGACACCGCTCGCGCCCAGCCGCGAATAGGCGACGGATCGCGCCGCGAGCAGCGTTTTGCGCAATGCAGCTTCGCTGGAGATGTCGGGATGCACGCGCCCTGCCCGCACGGCCATGCCGACGAAGGAGCGCGCCAGATCGGCCGCGCTACCCGCGGCCACGCGGCCCTCGCCGATCATCTCGTCGAGCCCCTCACGGGTCAGGATCACGAGATCGGCGGCCTCGCCGTCGCGTAGCCGTTTCAGCAATGCCAGGGTTGGCGCGAAGTCGGCATCGACATGGATGCCATGAGCGGCCTCGAAGGCGGAGGACAGGCTGCGCATCGCGCCCATCAGGCCGAGCGTCGAGAGCATGCGAATGTTTTCCATGGGCTATTCCTGTCGCGATCAGGCGCGGTGCATCAGCTTGAGCGCGGCGGTCAGGCGCAGGCTGCGCTTGCCGGCGAGCGCCGTTGCCTCCAGCACCGCCTGCTCCGCGTCATAGGTGCCGGAGAAACCGATGCCGACCTCGTGGCCGCCGAAGATCGGATCGTCCTTGGCCGGCGTGTGCTCCTGATTGAGGATCTGGCCCTTCCAGCGGCCATTCGCAGCAGTATAGCTGCCGAGATAGTAGAACGAGGCATCGCCGCCGAGGATGCGGCCCTGATTGAGCAGCATCACGCCGGTGAGCCCGCCATCGACGCCGTCGAGCATGCGAAGGTGGATCGAGTAGAGACCATCGGCGATGCCTGCCTCGCCGACGCCGCCCGCGATCGGCACCTCGTCTTCGGTGATCGGCGTCATCACCGACTGGAACGGCACGCCGGGCAGCTCTTTCAGCTCGCCCTTGAAGCGATAGAGATCGCCGTCGGCCCAGCCTTTCGCAAGCAAGGTCGCATCGTCGGTGCCGGCCATGGCGCGGTAGTTGGGGTCCGGGTTGTGGCGGACCGTCTTGATGACGATGTCGACGCCGGCTTCGGTCCTCTCATAGGTGCCGATATGAGCGAAGGCCGAATTGCCACCAAGCATCTTGCCATTGCCGGCATGCATCACGCTCCGGCCGACCGCGTCGCCGAGCTGAAATCGCACCTTGTAGAAGCCTTCAAACACCAGCCGTGTCCCCGGCCCCGCGCATCCCGGGGCATTCTATCCCGGTTTCGCCGGCGATGGACAGACTTCAAGCCGGCATGGCCGGCAGACCCACAACAACGGCTGTCATCGGAATGCAAAAATCCGCCGGAGCCTTTTCGGCTCCGGCGGATTGAAGAGCAACCCGGGCCAGCCCCCCGGCCCGGGCCGGGAGGATCTTAGGCCGCGGCCTTCTTGTCGGCCGGCACGGACGCGATCGTCTTCAGGATCTGCGAAGCGATCTGGTATGGGTCGCCCTGCGAGTTCGGACGGCGGTCTTCCAGATAGCCCTTGTAGCCGTTGTTGGCGAACGAGTGCGGAACGCGGATCGACGCGCCGCGATCGGCAACGCCGTAGCTGAACTTGTTCCACGGCGCGGTCTCGTGCTTGCCGGTCAGACGCTTGTCGTTGTCCGGGCCGTAGACGGCGATGTGGTCCATCAGGTTCTTGTCGAAGGCCGCCATCAGCGCCTCGAAGTACTCCTTGCCGCCGACCGTACGCATGTACTCGGTCGAGAAGTTGGCGTGCATGCCGGAGCCGTTCCAGTCGGTGTCGCCGAGCGGCTTGCAGTGGAACTCGATGTCGATGCCGTACTTCTCGGTCAGGCGCAGCATCAGGTAGCGGGCCATCCACATTTCGTCAGCGGCCTTCTTGGAGCCCTTGCCGAAGATCTGGAATTCCCACTGGCCCTTCGCGACTTCCGCGTTGATGCCTTCATGGTTGATGCCGGCAGCCAGGCAGAGGTCGAGATGCTCTTCGACGATCTTGCGGGCAACGTCGCCGACGTTCGAGAAGCCGACGCCGGTGTAGTACGGACCCTGCGGGGCCGGATAGCCGGAGGCCGGGAAGCCGAGCGGACGGCCGTCCTTGTAGAAGAAGTATTCCTGCTCGAAGCCGAACCATGCGCCGGCGTCATCGAGGATGGTGGCGCGCTTGTTGGACGCGTGCGGGGTCTTGCCATCGGGCATCATGACTTCGCACATCACGAGCACGCCGTTGGTGCGCGCGGCGTCCGGGAACACGGCGACCGGCTTCAGCACGCAATCGGA
This sequence comes from Bradyrhizobium sp. LA6.1, assembly GCF_040547805.1. NCBI lineage: Bacteria > Pseudomonadati > Pseudomonadota > Alphaproteobacteria > Hyphomicrobiales > Nitrobacteraceae > Bradyrhizobium > Bradyrhizobium sp. LA6.1. Next base: position 14,417 of record NZ_JBEPQK010000018.1, read on the forward strand.
GCTGTGGCCTTCGGCCTGCTGCGTGGAGGAGCCATCGAAGCCCCAGAGCGGAAGCTGCTCGAGCGTCGGGAACGACGCGAATTCCTTGATCTGTGTTTTGCCGCGCAAGTTCGGAGTCGGCGTATATCCGTCGAGCCAAATGTACTCGAGCTTATACTTGGTCATTGAGCCTCTCTGTAGATGATGCGAAAGGTGGGGTTGAGAGCCCCCGCACGTTTGTACCCGGCCATCATCGGCCGACCCTCTACAAGCATTTTGCGTGCCAAAAGGCCGCAGCGCGGGAGGTTTTCCACCGCTGCCGGGGTCGGCCCGCCGACGGCAAACCATCCCCGGCGGCGTGCGTCATAGCCGCGCACCTTCGCGTGAAGCTGCACCGCAAAAATCCTGCGGAAAACGCCTGATTCTGGAGCAGACGCACCGTTGCCGGAGGTTGCCGATGAAACGCGCATCAACGTCCGGCAACTTTCGCAAAGTCCTGCGCCCTGCCTAGCAACCTTTGGAATGGCCCAGGCGTTAGCCACCGACACGGTGCCTTAGGGGATGCAGAGGGTCACATGCCTACAGATTAGGCAGCAACTGATTTCCTTTTCAGCACTTTCCAATTCGGGATGCGCGGCCGATATGGAGAATCCAGTAACCACAATCGAACGAGTCGGGCGCACCATGGAGGCCAAGGCGCTTCGACCCAGGAGCAATCGCAATGATGAATAATGGTCTGAATCACGGATCTGCAACGATCTACCAATTCCCTGTCGGGGGCCGCGCGGCTCTCGCCGGACGCCGCTATGGCGACACCCGCCTTCCCGCCGATCATGCTTCGCTTCCCGCGAACGTCTCGATCTGCAGCGACAGCTGGTACCACCAGGATGCGGTCGACGAAGCAAAGCCCAAATGGGAACGCTAATGTTTGTGTTTGGTATGATACCGCCGCGCGCGCGCAAGCGTCCGACGGAAGTTTGAAAAAGGGTCGAAACAACGAGGTTTCGGCCCTTTTTGATTCCTGCTGGACTCCCGGCTAGAGGGCGGGCTTTTCGATCACCGTGCAGGAAGTGACCGGCCGCTTCAGATGCTGGACCGTGGTCGCTCCGGTCTTGCCGATCCTCAGCGTGATCCCTGCCCCCGAATAGCGGGTGCCAGAAAGCGCCAGCCGCTTCTTCAGCGTGACAGGTTCGCCGTCGATTTGGAGGAAGGCGCGTTTGTCATCGTCATAAAATCCCACGATGAACTGCGTACCATCGGCACAGCGATAGGTCCGGAACGTCTGCGCATCCGCCTGTCCCGCACCGATAATTCCGCCCGACAGCATGGTGATCGCCAAAACAATGGCCTTGTGCCGGCCCATGATTGCCCCCTGAATGCACTCAAAGACGCCGCAGTGCGTCCAGTGGAAACATAACCCAAGCTGATCTCATGCCAGATTCCCCTGCCCGCCACCTCGCCCTGCAAGGCGCCAGCAATTTTCGCGACCTCGGCGGCTATCCGACTTCGGATGGCCGCGCCACGCGCTGGCGCCACATCTTCCGCTCCAACCATCTCGGCCAGCTCACGGCCGCCGACGTCGAAATCGTCCGCGCGCTGGGCGTGCGCAGCGCCTTCGATTTTCGCGGCGTCGAGGAGCGCGCGGCCGGCGTCTGCGTCGTGAACGAGATCACGGTGCATTCGCTGCCGATCGAGCCGACCGTGGTGGCCGCGCTGCGCGCCGAGCTTGCCGAGGGCAGGCTCACCGCGCCGGTCGCGCTCGAACTCATGCGGGAGTCCTACCGCAACTATGTCCGCCACAACACGCACAGCTTTCGCGCGCTGTTCGGCCATCTCCTGGAAGACCGCGCGCCGCTGGTGATCCACTGCACCGCCGGCAAGGACCGCACTGGCTTTGCAAGCGCGCTGATCTTGCATGCGCTCGGCGTGGCCGACGAGGTCATTGCCGAGGACTACCTGTTGACCAACCAACACTACAGGCGCGACGCATCGAACGCTTCCGATCTTCCCGCCGACGTCCTTGATGCGATCGGCGGCGTCGAAGCCTCATATCTTGGTGCTGCCTTCGAGGCCGTCTCCAACGAATATGGCGGTCTCGAAACCTACTTGCGCGACGGCCTCAAGCTCGGCACACCGGAGCAAACCGCGCTGAAGGCGCGTTATCTGCAATCGTAAGCGGCCGTGCCGGGAGAACGACGATGCAAGGCAAGGTTCTGATCGTGACGGGCGCGCTCGGCGCCCTTGGCAAGGTTGTCGCCGAGACAGCGTTGGCGCGCGGCGCGCGTGTGGCCGGCATCGATCACGCGCCCTCGCAGATGTCGGCAACGCCCGAACGCATCGAGATCGGCGGCGTTGATCTGTCCGACCCAGCACAAGCGAAGACGGCGGTCGAGGCGGCGGCAAAGCACTTCGGCAGGCTGGATGCGCTGATCAACATCGCCGGCGGCTTCGCGTTCGAGACCGTGGGCGACGGCGACATCAAGACGTGGCAGCGCATGCATGCGCTCAACGTGCTGACGGCCCTCAACACCTCGCACGCGGCGCTGCCGCATCTCGCCGCGTCCGGGGCTGGCCGCATCGTCAATATCGGCGCCATGGGCGCGCTTCAGGCAGGTTCCGGCATGGGCCCCTATGCGGCGTCGAAAGCCGGCGTGCATCGCCTCACCGAGGCGCTTGCCAACGAGTGGAAGGGCAAGGTGACCGTGAACGCGGTGCTGCCATCGATCATCGACACCAAGGCCAACCGCGCCGACATGCCGAAGGCGGATTTTTCCAAATGGGTGACGCCGCAGGAACTCGCCGAAGTGATCCTGTTCCTCGTCAGCGATGCCGCGAGCGGCGTCACCGGCGCGCTGATCCCGGTGAGCGGCCGGGTTTAGTCCGGCACCAATAGCCGCAGATCGCCTTTGAAGCGGATGCTCTGCTTGCCGGCGAGCGCGATGCCTTCGCCATAGGCGGTCTCGCCTGTGTAGGTGCCGCTGAAGCCGATAGTCACGACCTTGCGGCCCCACACCGGGCGCTCGTCGAACGAGGGCGAATGCTCCTCGTTGGTCAACTCGCCCTTCCACTTGCCGTCGGCCGAGGTGTAGCTGCCATAGGCGAAGAAGAATGAATCGCCGCCTCGCATGGTGCCGTCGCGCAGCACCATGACGCCCTGATTGCCGCCCTGGACGGCATCCAGCATCTCGATGCGAATGTGATAGAGGCCATTCCTGATCGTCATCTTCGTAAAGCGCCCGACTGTCCCGGTCGCAGGATAACCGCACCATCGGTTCCCGATCAAATGGCGCAGAGCCACAACTGCGTTCCGGGCTAAACTGGCCGCAACTGATTCTCGGATCGGAACGCAAGACCCGGACGCTTTCCTTGGAAACCGCGCTTTATCTGCCCGTCAAACGCTTCCTCGAAGAGCTCGGCTTCACGGTCAAGGGCGAGATCGGCGGCTGCGACCTCGTCGGCCTCAGCGCGGGCGATCCGCCTGTCGTGGTGATTGGTGAGCTCAAGCTCGCCTTCAATCTCGAGCTGATCCTCCAGGCGGTTGACCGCGCACCGGCCGGCGACGACGTCTGGATCGCTGCAAAGATGTCGATCCGCGGCAAGGGACGCGAGAGCGATGCGCGTTATCGCAATCTGTGCCGCCGCCTCGGCTTCGGTATGCTTGGGGTGACTGAGCGTGGCCAGGTCGAGGTGCTGGTGAAGCCACCGACGGCAGCGCCGCGCCGCGAGCCGAAAAAGCGCTCTCGCCTCGTCGCCGAACATCAGCGCCGCCAGGGCGATCCCGTGCTCGGTGGCAGCACCCGCGCGCCGATCATGACGGCCTATCGCCAGCAGGCGCTGGCCTGTGCGTCGGAACTCGTCGGTGGGCCACGAAAGGTGCGCGAATTGCGCAAGCGCTGTCCCGATGCCGGCAAGATCTTGCTGAACAATGTGTATGGCTGGTTCGAACGTGCGGACCGGGGAATCTACGGGCTCACCGAGGCCGGACACGCGGCGCTGAAACGCTGGCCGCAGGCACCGATGAAAGAAGCGCCCCGCGAGGCATCGCCCCCCTAGCGGAAATCACGTCGGGAGACATCGCATGATCGTTGTGACTGGCAGCGTAACGGTCCGCACCGAGACGTTCGAGGAGGCACGCCGCCTGAGCCTCGAGCATGTTCATCGGTCACGACAGGAGCCCGGCTGCATCTCACATGCAGTGCACGTCGACTGCGAGAACCCGCTCAGGCTGGTGTTCTTCGAGCAATGGGCCGACCGCGCCGCGCTCGTCGCTCACTTTGCGGTACCTGCATCCGGCGAGTTCGTGCGCACCTTGCGCTCGCTGGCCACGGGGCCGACCACGCTCGACCTCTATGAGGCCGACAGGCTCGAAAAGCTGTGAGCGCATAGCTGTGATGCCACACCAAATTCATATTGCAATGCAACATCTCCGGCACTAGGTATCCCGGCATCAAACCGAGGCCGTTATGAGCGCAGACTGGAACACCAAATATGGCACGCGGCGCGTGCGCCACGATCCGCCGACCCTGGACGAGGCGATCTTCGCCGCCGTCGGCATCACCGATGATCATGAGCAGCAGGCCGAGATCGCGGCAGCGCTGATGGGGATGCCGCTCGAAATCGTGCAGGCCGAGGTGAAGAAGCAGGCCCGCACCAACGGCCGCATCACCGCCACGCGCGTGATCGCAGGCGAACAGGGTGCGCAGCGCTCGGTGGTGGTCGAACGCCGTGTCGTCCGCCGCTTCGGCAACGACAAGCGCACCGGTACCTGAGCGCTCAATTTCCTATCCCCAATACGAAAGCGGACCGGTTTTGCCGGTCCGCTTTTTGATTCCAGCCCGCTTTTGGATTTAGGCGGCGCGATTGCCGTACATGCTGGAGATGATCTTCCAGCAGGTCGAGTTGAAGCTGAGAAGCGCGCGGCCAGCCGTGAAGGGCGAGGCCGCGAGTTCAGCGAGCTCGGCCTCGGGCGTCTTGGCGAGATCGATCGTGCCGGTCGATTCGCCATGACGGAATTGCAGATTCGCCCCGAACTTCCTGGCGAGCGCCCGCATGGCGTGATTCTCGGCGCCGGTGGTGATGCGCAGGCGCTTGTAGCCTTTCCAGCGCGCTTCCGCGATCAGCCGGCTGAACAAGATGGTGCCGACGTTCTGGCGCCGCGCCGAGGCTTCCACGCTGAAGGCGACCTCGGGCAGCGAATCGTCCTCCGGCGGATGCAGCTCGGCCGCACCGCGGACCACGCCGTCGACGATGTAGGCGACAATCACGGTGCCGTCCTCGGCGCAGCGGGCGGCGTATCGCTCGATGAAGCTGTCGTTGAGAAAGCCGTTGAAACGGTCGTGCCGACTTGCGGAATCAAGCCGCAGGAGGTGATCGCGCAGAAGCGGCAATTCTTCCTGCTGGCTCAAGGTCCGCACATAGCCCGGAACGGGCGTCGTGCGGGTCGTGTCTTCAAGTACCACGTCAAAACTCCTCTTGGTGTCCCTCGAGGAGGCGTTCGAATCCCTAGGCCCCCAATATTGTGCGTCGCAGCATATTTTTCAAGACGGGAACCTGCCCAAGTTTCAGGCATCGAAGGCGACCAATTCGTTAACAAAATCAAGCCCCCGTAGTCATACGAGGACCAGCTGGGTCTGGGTCACCACGGCAACCAGCTTGCCGTCCTCGGTCTCCAGCCGGGTGCTCCAGACCTGGGTCCGCCGTCCCCGATGGACCGGTGTAGCCGTGGCGATAACCGTGGTTCCCTCCTTCGCCCCGCCGATGAAGTTGGTCTTGCTCTCGAGCGTCGTGGTGCCCTTGGCATCCTCCGGCAGATTGATCACGGTCGCGGCGGCACCGACGGAATCGGCGAGCGCCATCACCGCGCCGCCGTGGATGGTGTGGTGGAGTGTGCAGAGGTCGGGCCTGACCGTCATCCGCGCCACCACGCGGTCCTTCTCGGCCTCGACGAACTCGACGCCCTTGAGCTCGGCAAACGGCATCTTCATCGCTTTAAGTTTCTCGAGCGGCGTCATCGGATCTCCTCCCAATTCATTGTTGTTTCAGCGTGAATTGCTTCGGGCGGCAAAGCAATGACGTCCGAGGTAATGGCCCTGCTGACATCGGCGACGGCATTTGCGCATATGCTCTTCCCATGCGCCACTTCCCGCCCCGCCGCATCGTCTGCCTGACCGAAGAGACCGTCGAAACGCTGTACCTGCTCGGCGAGCAGGACCGCATCGTCGGCGTCTCCGGCTACGCCGTCCGCCCGCCTCAGGTGCGGCGGGAGAAGCCGCGGGTGTCCGCCTTCGTCTCCGCGGACATTCCGAAGATCCTGGCGCTGGAACCGGATCTGGTGCTGGCCTTCTCCGACCTCCAGGCCGGCATCGTCGCCGATCTCGTGCGCGCGGGCGTGGACGTCCATGTTTTCAATCAGCGCGACATCGCCGGGATTTTGGCGATGGTCCGGACACTTGGTGCGCTGGTGGGCGCCGCTGAACGCGCCGAAGGCCTTGCCCGTGATCTCGAACGGCGCCTCGCAGAGATAGCGGCAACACCTCGCCCCTCGGCGCGGCCAAAGGTCTATTTCGAGGAATGGGACGATCCGTTGATCTCGGGCATCGGCTGGGTGTCCGAGTTGATCGAGATCGCCGGCGGTGAGGATGTGTTTCCGGAGCTGCGACATCGGCAGGCGGCAAAGGATCGCATCGTCTCGGCGGAGGCGGTGCGCGAGGCAGCGCCCGACGTGATCCTTGCCTCCTGGTGCGGCAAGAAGGTCGTCCCTGCCCGCATCCGCGCGCGCGATTGCTGGAACGAGATCCCCGCCGTGCGGGATGGTCGCATCGTCGAGATCAAGTCGCCGATCATCTTGCAGCCGGGGCCGGCGGCGCTGACGGATGGGCTAGATGCGATCGTGACGGCGTTGTGGGGTGGACTCAAATAGCTTGATCGCAGCTTTCGTGTCCCGGACGCGCTGCAACGCGTCAGCGTTGCTGCGCAGAGCCGGGACCCATCTCGATACGGAGTTCAGTGCAGCGTGGGCCCCGGCTCTCCGGCGCACCGCACCGGACGATGCTTCGCATCGCCGGGGGCGCTGCGCCGCGTCCGGGGCACGAGACCTTCTTCAGGTCACCGCGTTCACGACCTGATATTCCGGCCGACGCCAGACCTCGCCTGCGATCACCTCCTCGATGATCTCGGCTGCTCGCATGATCTCGCTCTCCCCAATGTAGAGCGGTGTAATCCCGAACCTCATGATGTCAGGCGCGCGGAAATCGCCGATGAGGCCACGGGCGATCAGGGCCTGCATGGCGGCGTAGCCGCCGGCGAAGGCGAAGGAGACTTGTGAGCCGCGGTGCTCGTGCGCGCGCGGGGTGACGAGCTTGAGCTCGGGGCAGCGGCGTTCGACCTCGGCGATCAGGAGATCGCCAAGCGCCAGCGAACGCGCACGGACCTCACGAATGTCGACCCTGTCCCAGATGTCGAGCGAGGCCTCCAGCGCCGCCATTGCAAGCACCGGCGGGGTACCGACGCGCATGCGCTCGACGCCGCCGGCCGCCGCGTAGGCAAGCTCGAACGCAAACGGCTTGGCGTGGCCCATCCACCCCGACAGCGCGGCGCGCACTCCGTCGGCGTGGCGCGGCGCGACGTAGAGGAAGGCCGGCGCCCCGGGGCCGGCGTTGACGTATTTATAGGTGCAGCCGGCGGCGAAATCGGCACCGCAGCCAGCGAGATCGACCGGCAGCGCGCCGGCCGAATGCGCGAGGTCCCAGACCGTGACGATGCCGAGCGCATGCGCCTTCGCGGTCAGCGTCGCCATGTCATGGCGCCGTCCGGTGCGGTAGTCGACCTCGGTGATGTAGAGGACAGCGATCTCCTCCGACAACGCGGCCTCGATCTCTTCCGGCGCCACCAGGCGCAATTGATGGCCGCGGCCGAGCGTCGCGATCAGCCCCTCGGCCATGTAGAGATCGGTCGGAAAGTTTCCGGTGTCCGATAGCACGACCTTGCGCGCGGCGTTCATGTCGAGCGCGGCGGCGAGTGCCTGGTAGACCTTGAGCGACAGCGTGTCTCCGACCATCACGGAGCCGGCTTCCGCACCGACCAATCGCGCGATGCGATCGCCGACACGGCGCGGCTGGGCATACCAGCCAGCCGTGTTCCAGGCGCGGATCAGCTCGTTGCCCCACTCGGCCGTGATGACGTTGCCGACGCGCTCGGCAACGCCCAGCGGCAGCGCGCCGAGCGAATTGCCGTCGAGATAGATCACGCCCTCAGGCAAATGGAACAAGGCCCTGGTGTCGTCGTAGACGCGGAGCTTGGTCATGGGATCTCTACAGAATCGTGCGGACGCGCCAGAGCTCGGGGAACAGCTCGACCTCCAACATGCGCTTGAGATAGCTGACGCCGCCGGTGCCGCCGGTGCCGCGCTTGAAGCCGATGACGCGCTCGACCGTCGTGACGTGGTTGAAGCGCCAGCGCCGGAAGTAGTCCTCGAAGTCGACCAGCTTCTCGGCAAGCTCGTAGAGCATCCAATGCGTCTCCGGCGCTTCATAGACGATACGCCAGGCCTGGAGCACGCCCTCGTTGAAGCTGTGGGTTTCGCGAACGTCGCGCGCCAGCACGGACGCGGGCATCTTGAGCCCGTTGCGGTCGGCGAGCCGCAGCACCTCGTCGTACAGGCTCGGCGTGGCAAGCTCGCCCTCGAGCAGCCTGGTCGTTTCCACATCGTGCGCGTGCGGCTTGAGCATGGCGTGGTTGCGGTTGCCGACCAGAAATTCGATCAGCCGGTACTGACGCGACTGGAAGCCCGAGGACTGGCCAAGCTGCGAGCGGAAACGCGTATACTCGCTGGGAGTCATGGTGCGCAGTACGTCCCAGGCGCCGTTGAGCTGCTCGAAGATGCGCGACATCCGCGCCAGCATCTTCATCGCGGGCTGCACTTCGTCCCTGGCGATGGCGCGGCGCGCGGCGCTGAGCTCGTGGATGGCGAGCCGCATCCACAGCTCCGTGGTCTGATGCTGGATGATGAACAGCATCTCGTCATGGGCCTCCGAGAGCGGATGCTGCGCGCCGAGGATCGCATCCAGCGCCAGATAGTCGCCGTAGGACATACGCCGGGCGAAATCGGTCTCGGCGCCTTCGCTCGTGGGATCGTAATCGCTGGACGTCATGGCAGGCCCTTTCGATCGATCGATCCTCGCCGCGTCAGTCGAGGCCGATCAGGCGCGCGGTGATCGGGGACGACGGATCCTTCAGTCCGTCGATCACCGTAAAATGGTTGAGCCCTGGATCGACGACGAGGCGCGTCGGCACGTCGAAGCCGGTCCAGACATTGGCGATCAGATCGGACTGCCGCATGAATTCGGGCCGCTCGCCGCCGCCGACCCAGGCCGTGACCGGCGAATGTCCCCGCGGCAGGTGCAGCGCCGCGCTTTCAAGCGTCGCCTCCTCCATGGTCATGCGCAGCGTCTCGTTCATCTTCGTCTTGAGCAGCGGTCGCAAATCATGCAGCCCGCTGATCGAGAGCGTGCCGGCGATGCGGTTGTAGACGGCGGGCTCGAGCCGGCTGTCGTTGCACAGCATGCGCGTGACGAGATGGCCGCCCGCGGAATGGCCGGCGAGCCGGATCGGGCCGGAAACGAGCGAAGCCGCCTTGGCGATCGCGGCGGTGATCTCTGTGGTGATGTCGGAGATGCGGGCGGCCGGCGTCAGCGTGTAGCTCGGCAGCGCCACTGTCCAGCCGTGATGCCGCGCGCCTTCGGCAAGATCGGTCCAGGTCGACTTGTCGAAGCGCATCCAGTAGCCGCCGTGCACGAAGACGACGAGGCCCTTGCTGTCGCCGTCTGGCAGGATCAGGTCGAGACGCTGGCGTTCGCCCGGGCCGTAGGCGACGTCCGCGCGGAAGTCTTTCAGGCCGGCGCGGTAAGCCGCCGCCCGCTCCGCCCATTGGGCCGGCATCTTGTCCGAGCCCGGGATATGGGCCGAATTGGCGTAAGCATCATCCCAATCGCGCATCGTGACACCCAAGGATTCGGCCGTCGAACTGGGCGCCAGTCTGCCACCAGTCAGGACGGCGTCCTAGTCTTTCTTTTAAGCTTAAAGTATTTGATCGCACCCGTGTTTCGGGCAGTGGGCGCTCCAACCGAGGTGCCGTAGGGTGGGCCAAGCGACTTGTCCGCCGTAGCTCGAAGAGCGAAGGCGGAAGCGTGCCCACCCCTTCGTTCGGAGTAGAAGAGAGTTGGTGGGCACGGCGCAAGAGCGCCTTTGCCCACCCTACAGAACCGTCCGCCCGCATTGCGAGCGCAGCGAAGCAATCCAGTCTGCTTCCGCAGCGACGGTCTGGATTGCTTCGTCGCAAGGGCTCCTCGCAATGACGGCGGAGAGACCTACGCCTTCTCCACCCCGCACCAATCCGCGATGAACAGGGCCATCGCCTTGGTCGACTTCTTCAGCGACTCCAGGTCGACGAACTCGTTGAAGCCGTGCATCTCGCCGCCGCTCGCGCCGAAGCAGAGGCTGGGGATACCGTGATTGAGACCGTAGAAGCGGGTGTCGGTGAGCGCGGTGAAGACGAGGTCTTGGATTTCGCTGCCATAGACGGTGTTGAAGGCCTTGCCGAACGCGGCCTCGGGCGCCGCGGCGTCGGTCAGTTCATACCCCTCCGACAGGAAACCCGACCATTCGACCTCCGGCGGATTGTTGGCAAGGAAGCGGTGGTTGCGCGCAGCAGCCGCAACGCAGGCCATGATCTCCTTCTGGTGATCGGCGATCGACCAGCCCGGCAGGACCGCGATACGGCAATCGACGTCGCACCATGCCGGCACGCTGGAGGCCCAGTCGCCGCCCTTGATGATGCCGGGGTTGAAGTTGATGGGATGGTTCAGCGTCTTGAAATGCCGATCGGCTTTCGCGCGCTCGTTCCATTCGATCTCGAGTTTTTGCAGCGCCTGGATCAAATGATAGGCCGCCATGATGGCGTTGGCGCCGGAGCCGGCGAAGGCAACGTGGGTCGGATGGCCCTTCACGCGCAGGCGAAACCAGATCACGCCGACCTGCGAGCGCACCATCTTGCCGCCGGTCGGCTCCGGGATGAAGCAGGCGTCGGCACGATAGCCGCGCTGCAATGTCGAGAGCGCGCCGACGCCGGTGCTCTCCTCCTCGATCACGGACTGGAAGTGGATCCGCGCCGTCGGCTTGAAACCCGCCGCCTTGATCGCGTCCAGCGCGTAGAGCGCGCCGATCGTGCCCGACTTCATGTCGCAGGCGCCGCGGCCGAACATCTTGCCGTCCTTGATGACGGGCGAGAATGGCGGCGTGTCCCACAGTTCCAGCGGCCCCGCGGGCACAACGTCGCAGTGCCCCTGGAGGATCAGCGATTTGCCGCCATTCGTTTGCGGGCGGTAGGTGCCCACCACCGTGCGCGCCTTGGAGAAATCGTGCTCGATCGGACCGAAACCACGCAGATCCTTGAGGTCATCGACATCGATGTGCCAGTCGTCGACCTCGTAGCCGCGTTCGCGCAGGAGGTCGCCGATCATGTCCTGGCACGGCCCCTCGGCCCCGCGGGTCGAAGGGATCGCAACGAAATCGCTTGTGGTCGCAAGCTGGGCTTCGAAGCCGACATCGACGGCGTCAAGAATCCTCTGCTGCGTTTCGGCATTCATCAGGCAACTCCAGGCATCCAATTGGTCAATGGTGCGCGCAAGCTAGCCGATTTCAGCCGTTCGGGTACTCCACAAAATAAGCATCCCGCAATGCATCTTCGAGCAGCCGGCCTTCCGAATAGCCATTCAGCGTCGCAGGCCGGGTTACACCATCCAGCAGGCGCGGGCACGGCTCCGGCGCGCCCAAGACGGTGCGCACGGGGATGCGCTCGGCATAGATCGGCAATTCGTAGTCCTCGTCGTCGTCAGCCACACCCTTGGCGCGGACTTTGGCCGAGGCCTCCTCGATCTCCATCGCAATGAAGGAGGTCGCCTTGATCTCCTGCGTGCTGCTCTGACGCAGGCTTGCGGTGCGGTCCGGGAAGAAGCGATCGACCATGGCAATCACCGCCCGCTCCTTCTCCTCGGAATCGGTGACGAGATAGGCAGTGCCGAACGCCATCACGGCGCGGTAGTCGGCGGAATGGTTGAAGCCGCAACGCGCCAGCACGAGGCTGTCGAGATGAGCGACCGTCAGGCAGACGCGCTCGCCCCTGGTCTGGTTGCGCAGCATGCGGCTGGCGCTCGAGCCATGCCAGTACAGCTTCGTTCCTTCGCGCCAGAAGAAGGTCGGCGTGCAATAGGGCTGGCCGTCGATCACATAGGAGACCTGGCAGAGCATCGAGGAATCCAGGATGCGGTGAACGGTGTCGTGGTCGTAGAAGCCGCGGTCGTGACGGCGCTTGACCTGATTGCGCGCTGACGTCGGATAGGAATTTTGGCTTTCAGCTTGGCTCACGGCCGCTCCTGTCGGGATTGGAACAATTCCAGGAGAGTTGTAGCCGCGGATTTGGTCTGCGATAGTGCCAATTCCATGCGAAAAATTCCGACCAATTTTGCCCCCTCGCCGGCCAAGGCCGAACTGCCGCTCGACCTCACCGGCCCGCATATCACCGCGGGCGCGTCATCGGCGCACCGGCTGTACCAGGCGTTGTGCGACATGATCGTCTCTGGCCTCGTCAAACCCGGTGAGCCGCTGCCGCCGTCGCGGACGCTGGCCAAGCAGACCGGCTTCCGCCGCAACGCCGTCGTCACGGCCTATGAACGGCTGATCGCTGACGGCTTTGCCGCTGCGACCGTCGGCTCCGGCACCTTCGTTGCAGCGCGGATACCGGCGCGCGCCGCCGAACCGAAGAAGCCGAAGGCCGTGGTCGAAGCGCCGCGACAGGGCGCATTCTCGCTCGGCTGTACCCATATCGACGAGCGCGCGCTGCAGCGCTTCCGTGCCTTCGTCGGGCGGCGCATGCGCGCGTTCGGGCCCGAGCATCTGCATTATGGCGATCCGCGCGGCAGCCGCGAGCTGCGCGCGGCGATCGCCGATCACCTGCTGTCGGCGCGTGGCCTGCGCTGCGACCCGGATCAGATCATGCTGACCTCGGGCACGCTGCACGCGCTGCGCATCGTGCTGAGCGCGATCCTGAAGCCCAACGACCAGGTCTGGTGCGAGGACCCGGGTTACCCCGCCGCGCGAAACACCATTTGGCATTGCGGTTATCGCGCCGTGCCCGTCCCCGTCGACGAGCACGGGATACGTGTCGCCAAGGGCCGCACCGCCGCATCGTCCGCACGCGCGGCCTATGTGACGCCGTCGCACCAGTTTCCGCTGGGCGTGCAGATGTCGATGCCGCGACGGCTGGAGCTGCTGGATTGGGCGAAGCAGGCCGGCGCCTTCGTGCTGGAGGACGATTACGACAGCGAGTTCCGCTATGACGGCGCGCCGTTGATGTCGCTTGCCGGCATCGATCATCTCCAGCGCGTGATCTATATGGGCACGTTCGCCAAGACGCTGTTTCCGGGCCTGCGCATCGGCTATTGCGCGCTGCCCGAGTGGCTGATCGCGGACGTCACGGCCGCGCGCGCCGCGCTCGACCGCTTTCCCGGCACGCTGATGGAGGGCGCGGTGGCCGACATGCTCAATTCCGGCGCGTTCGCCGCCAACCTGAAGCGGGTACGAAAGCTCTATCGCGAGGCGCGCGACGCGCTGGCTGAGACCCTGGAAACAGCATCCGACGGCGCGTTGTCGGTGCCTGTGCCGTCGCAAGGGCTGCACCTCGTCGCCCGGTTCGATCCATCGGTCGAGCTGTCGGCGGCGGCAGAAGCGAAGCAGGCGGCAGGCGCGGAAGGCTGGCTACTGGCCGACACCTATTCGCGCGCGCGTCCCCTGCCCGGGTTCGTGCTGGGATTTTCCGGCCACGCGGTTCCGCAACTCGTGGCCTCCGCCGAACGGCTCGCGCTGGAGTCGCGTGGCGCCTTGCGCGCGAGGAGCAAATCGGCCCGGCGGGCGTGACGAACGTTCACTATGAGAATCGCCTGCCGCTCCCTACATTGCGGCATCGATGCCGGGACCTCACATCATGCTGCTGCGCCGCGCGACCTGCCTCTCGCTGCTGATCTCGGTCGCCCTCGCGACGGCGGCGCATGCCGTCACTGTCGGACGTGAACAGGACATCACCGATCTCAAGCTCGGCCAGCGCGTGCAAGTGGATGACGGAACCTGCCCCGCCGGGCAGGTCAAGGAAGTGCGCGGTGCGAGAATGACCGACAAGGGCGTCGCGCGGACCATCGCCTGCGTTCCGCGCTTCGGTCCGAAATCGAAGTGATGGTTACGACTTCGCCGGGTCGAACATGCACTGCAAGGTCGGTTTGGCGATCTTGGTGAAGGTCGAGCCGATCTCGCCCTGCTTGGACGCGGGCACCCAATCAGTCTCGATCGTTGGCACGCCGGTCTCGCTGATGCCGCGCAACAGCGCCTCGCGCAGATCGCGGTCCTCGACGGCAGCAACGGCGTGATCATGCAGGCAGCCGCAGACCTCCTCGGGATGCTCCCAGCGCCCGAGCATCCGCGGCGCACACTGACGCATAAACTCGCTGCGGGGATCCGGTAGCCTCGAAGGAGCGCGAACCTGCGCGTGGGCAGCGCTGATCGTCAGAAGCGAAACGAACGCTGCGGCGCAGAATCGGACAATCATGATGGCCTTTATCGGCTGGTTTTTCTTGTGATTTTTCTTTTGATTTTCTTGGCTGTCGATCAGAAACGCGCAGCGACCACGATCGGTTGCGGCGCCGTGGTGGTGACCGGCGAGCCGCTGTACTGGAAGGTGCCGACACCCGGGAGATTGCCGTCCGGCGCCCCCGCGAACGAAGAGCCGGCGAGCACGAAAGCGAAGGCAAGGATGAAGCTGAGCGTGCGCATGATCTCGTGTCCCAATTCCTTGGCCGGCGGTGCGTCGTCGTTGTGAAGCTGATAACCATGCGTCGTTTCGCGCGTGATGCGCCAAAAGCGGAAAATGGTTTCGTCTTTGTGAGAATTGTTTCGTCACGCGCCAGGCGACGAAACATTCAGCGGAAAATCCCAGTCTTTTCAAATGGGTCGCGCCGCGCCTGAAAGTGGCCTTGCAGGCTCTGTCCCTGCTTGGAAGCAGACCCACACTGCGCGCCGTCACACGCACGCCTTCCGCACTTCACATGCATTTTACGTTTTTCTGCTGAAGAGAAGCCCGAACGGGGGCTGGGTTCCGTCGAACCGGGCGCGATTCGACTGCGACCCAAGCCATCGAAACCGAGAAGCCCGGAACCACCGGGCGCGTTCAGTTGAGGGATGCCATCATGACGGCGCAAGATCGCGCAACGCCGCGCGACGCGGACCTGCGGACGGACCGCGCCGACCAGCGACCCAGCCGCGTCGCTTCAATCGGGGCGATGTCGCTGCAGTCGGACCGCGGCCACGAGGCCGCGCCACAAGCATTCGTGCGGCTGACCGGCTCGCATCTCGCAAAACCGCGCGCCAGCCGCACTCTCGTCACCGGGTGAACGCAAGAGCGTCACTGAGTGAACGCACGCGCGTCACTGAGTGAAGAACTCGCCGCACTTCTGGACGTTGGCGTCAGCCGGTCCCCACGGCATGACCGGTACCGTCGAGGTCGAGTTCTTCGGCGAGCCTTCGATCAGCCGGTCCGAATAGACCATGTAGACCAGCACATTCCGCTTGGCGTCACAGCCGCGCACGATCTGCATCTTCTTGAAGAACAGTGAGCGGCGCTGGCGGAACATGTCGTCGCCCTGCTCCATCTTGTTCTTGAACTTGATCGGACCGACCTGGCGGCAGGCCAACGAGATATCCGAGACCTCCTCGGCAAGGCCGAGCCAGCCCTTGAAGCCGCCCTTCTCCGGCACCGTGAAATGACAGGCCACGCCCTCGACCTCGGGGTCGTCGAGGCCGTAGGTCGCGAGCTTGTCATTCGGGCTCATCCATTTGAATACCGTCGAGCGACGGAAGATCAGATCCGGCTCGTCGGCGGCGATTGCAGAACTCGCTGGGACAGCCAGCAACAGGAGGAATAAAGCAAGGCCTTTCAAGCGGATGCCGGAAAGACCGGGGAAACGAGATGACATGAAGTTCTCCGGTAACAAGTCCCGGCAATGTAGGCACGCGACAGCCGGTCAGGAAGACGACCGGCAGCCGTCGCGGCCGCCGTTTACCGCTCCGTGAGGCTTTTTTGCTACGTCATGGACAAAATTCGCTGATGGCAGAACTGCCGTGCTAGTGAACGCGTATCCCCTCTGCGAGACTAATTTCTGAGTTGGATTGTGGATTCGAGGAATGAATAGCGTGAACGGGGCCAGTTTTTCTGCCAGGCCGGCCCGGCTGTGGCAGGTCGCCATTTTGACGGCGGCGGGTGCGATTGGCTTGACCAGCCAGGCGGACGCGGCGTTCTACTACTGGAGCGACTACTCGGACGGGTCCTACGCCGCCCGGCAGGAGCGCTATCCCGACATTCCCCGGCAGAAGCCCCAGAAGCGCAGTACGGCTGGCAAGAAGGCGGTCGTCGCCGAGAAGGAAGCCGGCACCAAGCCGCAAGGTCCGCTCGTGATCGTCGTGTCGATCGATCGGCAGAAGGTGACGGTCTACGACACCAACGGCGTGTTCGCGGAATCCGCGGTGTCGACAGGCATGAAGGGCCACTCGACGCCGATGGGCGTCTTCAGCGTGATCCAGAAGCACAAATTCCACCAGTCCAACATCTATAGCGGCGCGCCGATGCCGTACATGCAGCGGATCACCTGGTCCGGCATCGCCATGCATGCCGGCGTGCTGCCGGGCTATCCGGCCTCGCACGGTTGCATCCGCATGCCGATGGCGTTCGCGGTGAAGATGTGGAATTGGACCAGGATGGGCGCGCGCGTGATCGTCTCGCCCGGCCAGATGTCGCCGCAAAGTTTCTCGCATCCCCTGCTCGCCTCGGTGCGCGTGCCGCCGCAGCCTGCCGTCAGCCTGGAGCCGCAAACCAATGTCGGCGACAAGGCCGACAAGGGCGCCCCACCAACCAAAGTCAGCGAAGCAATGCCTGTCGAGACGAAGACTGCCAGCGCCGAGAGCGCGCTCGAGCTGCGTTCGTCGCTCGGCCATACCGTGATGTCGGATGCGACCACCGGTAATGCACCGGCGCGCGAGGAAGCAGCCGCTCCAGCGGACAAGGTTGAGGCCAAGTCTGAAAGGAGCGCCGAGGCATCTGCCGCGGTCAAGCCGCAGTCGGAAGAAGCAGCCAAGCCCGCAAGCACCGACGCAAAGCCCGTTGGGGCCGCAGAAGCGCCCAAGACTGCAGAAGCGCCCAAGGCTGAAGCCGCCGAGCCCGCGAAGAAGTCCGATGCGCCCGCTGCCGCACCGGCGCTCGCCGCCTCGCCCGACGCAAAGAAGGACGAGACCCGCGTCGCTGATCCTGCGCCTGCGGCGAAGCCGGAGACGCCCAAACGGGCCGGCCAGATCGCGGTGTTCATCAGCCGCAAGGATTCCAAGCTCTACGTGCGGCAGAACTTTGCGCCGCTGTTCGAGGTTCCCGTCACGATCGCTGCGAGCGACCGGCCGCTCGGCACCCACGTGTTCACCGCCGAGGTCGACAAGACCGACACCAACGCGCTGCGTTGGTCGGTGGTGTCGCTGCCGGTCTCCGCCCGCGCCGCCGCGCGCGAAGATGACAGCCGCGTGACACTCCGCCAGCGTGGCGCCGCCGTGATCCCCGTCGCCGCCAAGCCCGTTACAGCCAAGCCCGTGGTCATGCCGGACAGCCCGGCCGAGGCGCTCGACCGTATCTCGATCCCTGCGGACACCATGGCGAAGATCAACGAGATGCTGACATCGGGCGGCTCGATCATCGTCTCCGACCAGGGCATCAACCAGGGCGAGACCGGCGAAGGCACCGACTTCATCGTCCGCCTCTACTAGAGCGCTTTCGAGCGAAGTGGCGCCTTGCCGCGTCCGATAACGCGGTGTTGACCAGGCGCGTCGCGCCGACGCAGTAAGGTGCGTCCCGGATCACGTCGGGGGACGTTGCCATGCTGAACCGCAGGACCATGCTCGCCGCGCTTGTCGCGACGACCGCGTCTGCTGGACGCAGCCGCGCCGATGGCGGCATGAGCCGGATCTCGGCCTATGCGTTCTCCTTCCCTGCATTATCAGGCGACGACATCCGCCTTGCCGCGTTCACTGGCAAGCCGCTGCTGGTGGTCAACACCGCTTCGCTCTGCGGCTACACTCCACAATACGCGGGCCTGCAAGAGCTCTGGAGCGAGTTTCGCGAGCGCGGGCTCACCGTGATCGGCGTACCCTCCAATGATTTCGGCGGCCAGGAGCCAGGCGGCACCAGCGAGATCACGGAGACCGCACACCACCAATACGGCGTTACCTTTCCGATCGCGGCCAAGGCCGTGGTGGTCGGCGCCAAGGCGCATCCGTTCTACAAATGGGCGGCCGAGGCGCGCCCCCGCGACGTTCCGCGCTGGAACTTCCACAAATACCTGATCGGGCGCGACGGCTACATTGCCGAGGTGTATCCGTCTGCGGTCGATCCGACGGACACGCGGGTCAAGACAGCGATTGCGAAGGCGCTGGCCGACAGCTGACACCCGCAAGCCCGCATCCGGTTGGGCACAATTGTGGCGGGGTGCCAAACAGCCGTTGCAATGACGAGGGCCCACCATCTAGGCTAGGACGATCAAGGGGCAGGATGGTTTTGCCAGAGGCGAAAAGCTGCGGCGGAACAACGGGATCAATCTCGAGGACAACACCATGCGTGTGGCGGCAGGACTGATTTTGGCAAGCGCGATGTCGGTTGCGATGGCAGGCGCAGCGTGGTCGCAGACCCCGGCCGCAAAGCCCGCAGCCGCCACCCAGGCGGCACCGGCTGCAGCCCCCGCCGCGGCACCGGCGCCCGCTCCCGCGGCGGCAGCCGCTGCGCCGACGCAAGCGGCCTTCCCGCCCCCGCCGAAACAGGCGCCCCAGCCCGCCCGCGCGGCCTGCAACACGCCCGGCGCGCTCGGCGTCGCCCGCACCGTCGAGATCGACACCACGGGTGGTCCGGGCTTCGGCTTCGAGCATTTCAAGGAGCTCGACTTCCTGCGCGACAAGGAGGTCGTGCTGACCTTCGACGACGGCCCCTGGCCGAAGAACACGCCCGCGGTGCTGAAGGCACTCGCCGACGAATGCACCACCGGCATCTTCTTCTCGATCGGCAAGCACGCGACCTATGAGCCGGAGATCCTGAAGCAGGTCTATGCGGCCGGCCACACTGTCGGCGCCCACACCTGGTCGCACGCCAACCTCAACAACAAGAAGCTCACGGAAGCGCAGCGCAAGGAAGAGATTGAGAAGGGTTTCTCGGCGGTGAAGTGGGCGCTCGGCGGCATCTCGCCCTCGCCGTTCTTCCGCTTCCCGGCGCTCCAGCACCCGCCGGAGATGGTCACCTATCTCGGCAACCGCAACGTCGCGATCTTCTCCTGCGACATCGACTCGTTCGACTTCAAGGCGTCGAAGCCCGAGAAGGTGATCGAGACCGTGATGAAGAAGCTCGACACCAAGGGCAAGGGCATCATCCTGATGCACGACTTCCAGAAGCACACGGCGGAAGCCCTGCCCGAGCTGCTCAAGCGCCTGAAGGCCGGCGGCTACAAGGTCGTGGCGATGCGCGCCAAGTTCCCGGCCTCGACGCTGCCCGAATACGACCAGGAGCTGCTCAAGGACGTCAAGCTGCCGACGGTGAGCACGCGCCCGGTCAATTCCGTCGTGACGACGGTCTCGGAATAGACCGCAATTGTCTTTCCGGTTTGAGGGTTACGTCATCATATCGGCGGACGGCATGCTTGCCGATCCGTCGCACATCATGCCCTCAACGTTGGTGTTCGAAGGCGACAAGCGCTTTTTCGAGCAAGCGCTCGATCGAGCCGCGGTCGTCGTGCACGGCGGACACTCGCACGAGCAGCAGCAGAATTCGCCGAAGCGCAAGCGGCTGATCCTCACCCGCAAGATCAAGGCACTCACCGTCGACCCGGAGATGCCGAACGCGACGCTGTGGAATCCCGAGCATGCGAGCTTCGAGGAGGCCTGCGCTTTCGCCGATGTCGCCTCCGGCACGGTCGCAATCATCGGCGGCCCCGTCGTGTTCGACATGTTCATGGACCGCTACGACACGTTCTGGCTGTCGGAAGCACCGCATGTGCGGTTGCCCGGCGGCGAAGGCTGCTTTGTCGGCGTGCCGGAGCGGACGCCGCATGAGGTGCTGGCGTCACACGGGATGAAGCCGGGGGCGCCGTATCTGCTCGACGCGGCGCATGACGTCACGGTGACGCCGTGGCGTCGAGTCTAGCGCAGGCGATCTGCGCTACGGCGTCGGAAGGTGATAGGCCAGCACGCCGCGCAGCGTGTGCACCGTGCCGCCCGCGCTCAGGCTGGTCATGAAATCAGACGCCAGATCGTCTCGCGCCCCGAGATGAGTGACGCGATATTCGGCGCGGGTGGAGATGCTGTCGGACGAGCCATCAACTCGCTTTACACGTCGCCGTAGGCCGTCTCGGCTGAGCGCGTAGCGCGGCCGTAGCCCATGATCATGAACAGCGCGCCGATGATCGAGAGATTCTTCAGCGCATCGACCACCATCCTGGCGTTGTCGGGCGCGGCCTGATTCCAGAAATCGGAGAACAGGACGGTCGAAACCGCGATGTAGATGATCATGAGCAATGCGAAAAAGCGCGCGCCGAAGTTCAGCGCAATCATCAGGCCTGCAATGATCTCAAGCCCGCCGCCCGCGATCGCCAGCAGTTGCGGCGTGGTCATGGCGGTCGCCGTCTCGATCTGCTTGGTGTAGGACTCTATGACTTCCGGCACCACCACCTTGGTGGCGATGAAATCGGCCGTCGCCTGGAGGGGAAAGAACTTGGTCGCGCCCGTGTAGATGAACAGCACGGCGAACAGGATTCGCCCGAAAGTCACGAACGCTGGCATGATCGGCCTCTTGGCTCAGGCTTTTTGAAAAAGGCGTCTTGACGAGAGCACCGGGCGATTATGAAGAGTCGTGCGCCGGTTTACAAACGGGGAAATGGCGAACTGCGAGCAATTCAAAGTTGGCGACGCGGGCGGTGCGCCTTCTCCCCTTGCGGGAGAAGGTGGCATAGGCGGCCTGCGGCCGCCGTTCTTAAGAACGCCGAAGCGAAGCTTCGGCTATGGCGCCGGATGAGGGGTATCTCCGCGAGCTCAATAGCGGTGGGACTCGTGGATAGAGCCCCTCACCCGTCTCGCCGCTAACGCCGCGATCCACCCTCTCCCACAGGGGGAGAGGGTAAGACGGCATCTTACGTAAACAACGTCGGCTGCTGCCGTGCAGCGCGCTCCTGCGCTTCCACGACCGCAACGGCCGTCATGTTTAGGATGCCGCGCGCGGTCACCGAGGGCGTGAGGATATGGGCGGGGCGCGCCGGGCCGATCAGGATCGGGCCGACGGGGAGCGCATCCGCCAGCGACTTGATCATCTGATAGGCGACGTTGGCGGTGTCGAGGCTCGGCATGATCATGATGTTGGCCTCGCCCTCCAGCTTGGAGTGCGGCAGCACCATTTTCCGCGCAGCAGCTGAAAGTGCCGTGTCGCCCTGCATCTCGCCGTCGGCCTCGATCTCCGGATGCTTCTCCTTCAACAGCTGGGTCGCTCGGCGCATCTTGCGCGAGGATTCGGTGTCGTAGCTGCCGAAATCCGAGTGCGAGACGAAGGCGATCTTCGGCTTGATGTTGAAGCGCTGGACGTGGACCGCCGCCAGCGAGGCGATCTCGGCGAGCTCCTCGGCGCTCGGATTGGGCCGAACTTGGGTGTCGGCGATGAAGAAGGCGCCCTTGCTGGTGATCAGCAGCGCCAGCGCCGCATAGTCGATGATCCCCGCGGAGAAGCCGATGATCTCGCGGACATGGCGGAGGTGGTGCATGTAGCGGCCTTCGACGCCGCAGAGCATGGCATCCGCCTCCCCGCGCATGACCGCGAGCGCGGCGATCACCGTGTTGTTGGTGCGCACCACCGTGCGCGCCGCATCCGGCGTCACGCCGCGGCGGCCGGCGACCTCGACATAGGATTGCACATAGGAGCGATAGCGCGGATCGTCTTCGGGATTGACGAGGTCGAAATCCTTGCCTGCCTTGATCGACAGGCCGAAGCGCTTGATGCGCGCCTCGACGACCGACGGACGCCCGACCAGGATCGGCGTCGCCAGCTTCTCCTCCAGCACCACTTGCGTGGCGCGCAGCACGCGCTCGTCCTCGCCTTCGGCGTAGATCACGCGCACCGGCTGGGTCTTGGCCTTGGCGAACATCGGCTTCATGACGAGGCCGGAGCGGAAGGCGAAGCGCTCGAGCAGCGCGGTGTATTCGTCAAAGTTGGTGATGGGGCGCGTCGCGACGCCCGACTCCATCGCCGCCTTGGCGACGGCGGGCGCGATGCGCAGAATCAACCTGGGATCAAAGGGGCTCGGGATCAGCGAGCCGGGGCCAAAGCCCTGCGTTTCGCCGGTGTCAAAGCCCTGCGCGACCGCATCCGACGGCGCCTCGCGCGCGAGCTGCGCGATGGCCTCGACGGCGGCGTGCTTCATCTCCTCGTTGATGGCGCTGGCGCCGACGTCGAGCGCGCCGCGGAAGATGAAGGGGAAGCAGAGGACGTTGTTGACCTGGTTCGGATAGTCGGAGCGGCCGGTGCAGATCATGGCGTCGGGGCGCACCTTCCGCGCCTCCTCCGGCATGATCTCCGGGGTCGGATTGGCGAGCGCCATAATCAGGGGCTTGTCGCCCATCGCCTTGGCCATCTCCGGCTTGAGCACCCCTGGTGCCGACAGCCCGATGAAGATGTCGGCGCCGCCGATGACGTCGCCCAGCGTGCGCTTGTCGGTCTTCTGCGCGTAGACCGCCTTCCAGCGGTCCATCGTGGTGTTGCGGCCTTCATGCACGAGACCGTCGATGTCGCAGACCCAGATGTTCTTGCGCTGCGCGCCCATCGACACCAGAAGGTTGAGCGTCGCGATCGCGGCGGCCCCTGCCCCCGACGCGACGATCTTGACGTCGGACAGCTTCTTGCCGTTCAGCCTGAGACCATTGGTGATGGCGGCGGCGACGATGATGGCGGTGCCGTGCTGGTCGTCATGAAAGACCGGGATCTTCATGCGCTCCTTCAGCTGCGCCTCGATCTCGAAGCATTCCGGTCCGCGGATGTCCTCGAGATTGATGCCGCCGAAGGTCGGCTCGAGCGCCGCCACGGTCTCGACCACGCGCTCGATGGTGTCGGCGGCGATCTCGATGTCGAACACGTCGATACCGGCGAACTTCTTGAACAGGACCGCCTTGCCCTCCATCACCGGCTTGGAGGCCAGCGGGCCGATATTGCCGAGGCCGAGCACCGCGGTGCCGTTGGAGACCACCGCGACCAGATTGGCGCGGGTGGTGAGCGTGGCGGCCTCCGCCGGGTTCTTGGCGATCTCGGTGCAGGCGGCAGCAACGCCCGGAGAATAGGCAAGCGCGAGGTCGCGCTGGTTGGCGAGCGGCTTGCTCGCCTGGATCTCGAGCTTTCCGGGGCGCGGCAGACGGTGATAGGCCAGCGCCGCCTGGTGGAGATCATCAGAATAAGACGACATGCGGTGTCTCGCCTCGCGTTACCGGCTTCAAAATGCCTCATCCGGAGCCGTCGCCCAAGCGGACGGTATTTCCGGGTCATGGAAACGGGATGAAGCACGGCGGGCGCCCCGGTGGCAACATCCGATTACGGCCCCATCAACAGGGCGCATGGTCAAATACCTGATAGCGCTAGCTTTCCCTAGACCGCGCGGCATTTCCCGAATATGGCAGGTTGCGCAGTGCAAAACGGGCAACTGGAGCTGGGAATGAAGCGGATCCTGATCGGCCTGATCGTGGCAGCCGTGCTTGCCGCGGGCGGATGGTTCGGCTTCAACTTCTATGCCCAGCACCGCGCGACCAGCGAGGTCGAGGCGGCGTTCGAGCAGATGCGCCAACAGGGCGGCAAGGCGAGCCACGGCAAGATCACGTTCGAGCTCGCGACCCGGACGCTGACGATCGAGGATATCGCGGTCACTCCCGGCAACCTGCCGCAGGCGCAGATCAAGATCGCCGGCATCAAAGGGACGGGCGTTCGCCTAGTCGACGATATCAGGTTTTCGGCCGACAGCATCGACATCACCGGTGTTGAGGTCGCACTGGACCAGGCTCCCCCGGCAAAACTGAAAGTCTCCTACAAGATCCCGCAATTGACGATGCGCGACTACGCCGGTCCCGTTCACGCCGCGGCTGCGCCAGCGGACAACTCCCTGATCGAGATGTACCGCTATGCGCTCAGCCAGTACACGGGCGTCACGGCCTCGTCGCTTACGGCCCCGACACTGACGATGAGCTTCGATTCCGGCAACGCTGCCGCCGGCAGCGGCGAGTTCACCTATTCCGGGCTGGCGATCCAGAACCTCAAGCACGGCAAGATCGATGCGATGAAGGCCGACCGCGCCGTCATCTCGGTCGAGGTGAAGCAGCCAGGCAAGCCGGACAAGCTGACAGGCGAGCTTTCGAACATCATCGTCAACGATTTCGATGCCACCGCGATCCTCGCGGCGCTCGATCCGCAGACGAGCGGCGACGACAACTATCGCCGGGTCTACCGGCAAGTCTCGGCAGGCCCGTACACGCTCAAATCGGCACAGGCGATGCGCGTCGATATCGACGGCTTCGCCATCGAGGACATCGCCGTGCAGCCGTCGAAATTCCGGCTGGCCGACGTGCTCGCCGCGCTGCCGCAGGATCAATCGGCGCCCCAGACGCCGGCGCAGGCGCGCGAGCTGCTGGAGAAGCTCGCCGGGGTCTACGAGGGTGTTCGCATCGGCAAGGCCGAGATGGGCAAGACGTCGATCGGGACGCCGCAGGGAACGGCCAAGATCAATGCGGTCAGGTACCGCGAGGGCGAGTTCGCCGTCGAGGGCGTCGATACGCCGTCGCCGCAAGGGCAGTTCAAGATGGAGCGCTTCGCGCTCAAATCGTTCAGCATTACGAACCTGATGCGCTGGGCCGCTGGCCTTAGCAATCCCGGGCAGGCGCCCTCGCCCGACCAGATGCTGGGCCTGTTCCGGGTGCTCGAAGGCGCCGAGATCAAGGGCGTGGTCTCGCCCTACAAGAACACGCGGCAGCTCATCACCATCGACACGATCAGCCTGAACTGGGGCCAGCTGGTCGGATCGATCCCGAGCAAGGCCAATCTCGTCGTGAAGATGGTCACGCCGACCGATCCCTCCAGTCCGGCGCAACGGCCGCTGATCATGGCGGGCGTGGACAAGCTCGCGATCGACCTCGATCTTGGTGCCGCCTGGACGGAGTCCTCGGGCGCTTTTGCGCTCGCGCCTGCCACGATCGATCTCGGCAACCTTGCGAAAGCTCAGGCCCGCTTCGCACTCGCCAACGTGCCGCGCGGCGTGTTCACGGCCGATCCGGTGCAGGCCGTGGAGCAGGCGGCGCAGGTCGAGACCGGTGCGATCGAGCTCTCCCTGCGTGACAGCGGCGTCGTCGATCTCGTCGTGGCGCAGTTCTCGCGCATGCAGAATGTCAGCCGCGACGCCGCCCGCAGCGCCATCGCCGAGATGATCCGGGCGCAGGGTGAGAAGGTCACAGCCGCCAATCTCGATGCCAAAGCGGCGGTCGATGCACTCGCCGGCTTCGTCGAGACCTCAGGTCAGACGCTCACCATCAAGCTCACGCCGCTCGGCAAGCTGCCGGTGCTTCAGCTCATGGACGCGCTGAACGGCGAGCCGATCGTCGCGCTGGCCCAGTTCAGGATCGAGGCGTCGACGGGGCTGTAGGGGCGAGCGGCGGTGCGCTCCCTCGCCCCGTTCTTACGGGGAGAGGGTTGGAGTGAGGGGCTGCTTCCGCGAAGAAGGTAACAAAGTGACTCGTGGAGAGTCCCCCTCACCCGCCTCGCATCTTCGATGCGATGCGGCCTCTCCCCGCACGCGGGGAGAGGCGAAGAGGGATCACTTCTGCGGCAGGTTCACCCGCACATGCAGCTCGCGGAGCTGCTTGGTGCTGGGTTCGGACGGTGCACCCATCAGCAGATCCATGGCCTGCTGGTTCATCGGGAACAGCGAGATCTCGCGCAGATTGTTGGTGCCGCACAGAAGCATCACGATGCGGTCGACGCCCGCGGCCATGCCGCCATGCGGCGGCGCGCCGTACTGGAAGGCGCGGTACATGCCGCCGAACCGGTCGACCACTTCCTGCTCGCCGTAACCTGCGATCTCGAACGCCTTCACCATCGCTTCCGGCACGTGGTTGCGGATGCCGCCCGAGGCGATCTCGTAGCCGTTACAGGTGATGTCGTACTGGAACGCCTTGATGGTCAGCGGGTCCTGGCCCTTCAGCGCGTCGAGACCACCCTGCGGCATCGAGAACGGGTTGTGCGAGAAGTCGACCTTCTTGTCGTCCTCGTTGTACTCGTACATCGGGAAGTCGACGATCCAGGCGAGCTCGAACC
The DNA here is from genome assembly GCF_040547805.1 of Bradyrhizobium sp. LA6.1. Lineage (NCBI taxonomy): Bacteria > Pseudomonadati > Pseudomonadota > Alphaproteobacteria > Hyphomicrobiales > Nitrobacteraceae > Bradyrhizobium > Bradyrhizobium sp. LA6.1. The sequence continues at coordinate 40,893 of NZ_JBEPQK010000018.1, forward strand.
GCTCCTTGTCGGTGAGGTTCAATTCCTCGCCGACCTTGTTGCGGGCGAGACCTGAGAATTTCCAGAACTTGTCGGGGTCGCCGGCGACGAAGAAGGCGGCATCGCCTTCCTTGGTGCCGATCTGCGCGCGGATCGCAGCGGTGCGCTCAGGCCCGATGTTGTTGGCAAGCGGGCCAGCGCCCTCGCCGCCCTCGCGCCACATGATGTAGCCGAGACCGGGTTGGCCTTCACCCTGCGCCCACGAGTTCATGCGGTCGCAGAACGCGCGGCTGCCACCGCCCGGCGCCGGGATCGCCCAGACCTGGTTCTTGGGGTCTTCGAGCATGCGCGCAAAGACCTTGAAGCCGGAGCCGCGGAAATGCTCGGAGACGTCCTGCATCTCGATCGGGTTGCGCAGATCCGGCTTGTCGCTGCCGTATTTGCGCAGCGCTTCGGCGAACGGGATGCGGCGCCAGTTCTTGCTCACCGGCTTGCCCTTGGCGAACTCCTCGAACACGCCGGTGATCACGGGCTCCATCGCCGCGAAGACGTCTTCCTGCGTGACAAAGCTCATCTCGACGTCGAGCTGGTAGAACTCGCCCGGCAGGCGGTCGGCACGCGGGTCCTCGTCGCGGAAGCAGGGCGCGATCTGGAAGTAGCGGTCGAAGCCCGACATCATCAGCAGCTGCTTGTACTGCTGCGGCGCTTGCGGCAGCGCATAGAACTTGCCGGGATGGATGCGCGACGGCACCAGGAAGTCGCGCGCGCCTTCCGGCGAGGACGCAGTCAGGATCGGGGTGTTGAACTCGAAGAACCCCTGCCCCTCCATGCGCCGACGCATCGACTTGATAATTTCGACGCGCGTCATGATGTTCTGGTGCAGCTTCTCGCGGCGCAAATCGAGGAAGCGATACTTCAGGCGGATGTCTTCGGGATATTCCTGATCGCCGAACACCGGCAGCGGCAGGTCGCCGGCCGGACCGAGCACCTCGATCTCGCTGACATAGATCTCGATCTTGCCGGTCGGCAGATCGTCATTGTCGGTCCCCTCGGGGCGGCGGCGGACCTTGCCGTCCATCTTGACCACGAATTCCGAGCGGAGCTTTTCGGCCAGCGCGAACGCCGGCGAGTCCGGATCGACCACGCACTGGGTCAGGCCGTAATGGTCGCGCAGGTCGATGAACAGCACGCCGCCATGGTCGCGAACGCGATGGACCCAGCCCGAGAGGCGAACTGTTTCGCCGATGTTGCTCTCGCGGAGCGCGCCGCATGTATGTGACCGGTAGCGATGCATGGTCGTCCCAAAATCAATGTCGGAGGGGTCGAATCGGACGGCCTGAGACGACCGGTCCGAAGTTGCGGCAGGGTTTACCCGACGAGGCCGGAGGCGGCAACCAAGGGAACGGGCTGTTTTGGGGCCGAAGCTCCCATTTTTGGCCGATTGGGCCCCAAGCCTTTGCCATCAGGCGTTCCCCGCCTATCTTTACCTCCATGACCGTTCATTTCCCCTTCCAGAACTCGTATTCGGCACTGCCGGACAGCTTCTTTGCCCGGGTCGCGCCGACCCCTGTGGCCGCCCCCCGGCTGATTAAGCTGAACCGCCCGCTGGCGGTCCAGCTCGGGCTCGACCCTGACCTGCTGGAGACCCCTGAGGGTGCCGAAATCCTGGCCGGCAAGACGGTTCCCGTCGGCGCCGATCCCATTGCCATGGCCTATGCCGGCCACCAGTTCGGGCAATTCGTGCCCCAGCTCGGCGACGGCCGGGCGATCCTGCTCGGCGAGGTCATCGACAGAGACGGCGTCCGCCGCGACATCCAGCTCAAGGGCTCGGGTCCCACCCCGTTCTCCCGCCGCGGCGATGGCCGCGCCGCGCTCGGGCCGGTGCTGCGTGAATACATCGTCAGCGAAGCCATGTTTGCGCTCGGCATCCCGACCACGCGCTCGCTCGCCGCGGTCGTCACCGGCGAGCACGTCATCCGCGAGACCGCGCTGCCCGGCGCGGTGCTGACGCGTGTTGCCGCGAGCCACATCCGTGTCGGCACCTTCCAGTTCTTTGCCGTCCGCCGCGACACCGGCGCGATCCGCCGGCTCGCCGACCACGTCATCGCTCGTCACTATCCGGACCTGCTCCATGCAGAGCACCCCTATCACGCCCTGCTCGCCGGCGTCGTCGCGCGTCAGGCCGATCTCATCGCGCGCTGGCTGCTGGTCGGCTTCATCCACGGCGTGATGAACACCGACAACAGCTCCATCTCCGGCGAGACCATCGATTACGGCCCCTGCGCCTTCATGGATGCCTACAACCCCGCGCAGGTGTTTTCGTCGATCGACGAGATGGGCCGCTATGCCTATGCCAACCAGCCGCGCATCGCGCTGTGGAATCTGACCCGGCTCGCCGAATGCCTGCTGCCGCTGTTCTCCGACGACCAGGAAAAGGCAGTCGCCGAAGCCCAGGACATTCTCGGCGCCTTCTCAGAGACGTTCAGCAACGCCTATCAAGCAGGCCTGCGCAAGAAGGTCGGCCTGTTCACGGAACGCGACGGCGACGAGGCGCTGATCCAGGACCTGCTGGACGCCATGGCCAAGAACCAGGCCGACTTCACCCTCACCTTCCGCAAGCTCGGTGACGCCGCAGGCAACGAGGCGGGAATCGCCGACGTCCGCGCGCAGTTCATGGACCCCTCAACCTTCGACGACTGGGCCAAACGCTGGCGCGAGCGCACCGCGCTGGAGCCGCAGGCCGCAGCCGAGCGGCAGGCCGCCATGCACGCCGTCGACCCGATCTTCATCCCGCGCAACCACCGCGTCGAGGCCGTGATCCAGGCCGCGGTGAACAACGACGACTACGCGCCGTTCGAAGAGCTGGTGACGGTGCTGGCCAAGCCGTTCGAGGACCAGCCGGACTATGCCGCCTACGCCGATCCGCCGCTGCCGGACCAGCGGGTGCTGCAGACGTTCTGCGGGACGTAGGTGCGTAGGGTGGATTAGCCGAAGGCGTAATCCACCGCTTCTCTCAACCAGACGAGAGTACAGAGGTGGATTACGCTTCGCTAATCCACCCTACGAGCTAACGCGATCGTCACGCCCGCTCACCGAATTCGCCCGCGATCTTGGCGTCACCGCCCCAATCCTCGGGAAATAAGCCAGCCCGCACATCGCGGTGAAATGACGAGTACCGCCAATCGCAAGCCTTCGAGACATGACCGTGCTTGACGGGATTGTAATAGCAATACTCGACGTGGCGAGCGTAGTCGGCTTCGTCTCGGATCAGATGCTCCCAGAACCGGCGTTGCCAGATGCCGCGTTCGTTTCGCGCTGCACGGACAACGCTCAGCCGCTCATTCGCTGGGAGTGCTTCGGCAAATCGCGTCTTGATCAGCCTCCAGCGGACCGAAAAATTGGCATCGTCCGGTGGCAGCTTCCAGATCGCGTGGAGATGATCCGGTAAAACTACGAAAGCATCGATCTCGAAAGGATGGCTCCGGCGCGTTGCGGCGACCGCGTCCCGTAAGATTTCGATGTGGTGGGTCAAAAGAGCTTTCCGCCGATCGAGCAGGTTCACGGTGAAGAACCAGCCCCCTCCGGGGATGAATGCGCGGCGGTAGTCGGACATAGACCATCGATAACACAGCTTGAAGTTGGCTCACAGTGGTGGATTACGCCTTCGGCTAATCCACCCTACGCACCTTCTTACTTCGTCGCCTGCCTGATCCCGCCGAACGACGCCGCGTCGAACTTCTGCGGATCGACGGGATCGTAACGGGACCACTCCATGTCGGGCACGTTGGCATACCGCTCGGCCCAGGCCTTGTTCGTCGTCGTCGTGCCGGGCGCGACGGGGCGGATCTCGAAATGCAGCACTTTGTTCGGGCCGATCTCGCCGATCGTGTCCTTTGCCTTGACGCTCGCGCCCACCGCAAGCGCCTCTCCCTTCGGCCCGACGATGCGGCCAAGCTGGACGTAGCGCGTGTAGACGACGCCGCCATTGGGATAGGTGTGCTTGAGCACGACATAGCGGCCGCAACCGCCGATCACGGGCAGGTCGGCCGGCGCCTGCTCGCTGGTCTCGATCTTGACGACGACGCCGTCCGCCATCGCCGCCACCGGGCCGACTGCCTTGTCGGAGGTGAAATCGACACCGGGATGCTCGTCCTGGGTCCAGCATCCACAGGAGGTCATCGTCTTGTCTGCAGGCTTGTCGGCGCGCGGAAAGCTGCGCGGGGTGAGGAATTCATTGACCAGCAGTCCCGGCCCTTCGGGGGACGTGAAGGCATGGATCGCATAGAGCGAGCTTGTCCCCAACCGGCACCTCCGCCGGCAAGAAGCCGTAGACCACATCCTGGATGAAGACCTTCAGCTCGCGCCCCTTGGCGGAGCGGACCGTGATGCAGTTGGTCGCCTGCAAGGCGTCGGCGTCGGTCTTGGGCATGCCGCTCATGATCAGCGATCGCTTGAGCGCGCCACTTGCGCACGGCTCCCCGTGGGAGGCCAGCGTGACGTCGAGCTTCAGCGGCGACATCGGGTAGACGTCGAGGCCGGTGGCCGGTCGCCGCCGTGCCAGGAACTCGTCGAGATCGGTCTCCTTGTAACGGGCGAAATTGAATTCGGCGCGCGCCGCATCGGGGACGGCGGAGAGGACGACAAGCAGCAGGGAGACGGCAAGCAAACCCAGCTTGGGGAGGCCACGCGGCGGCAACATTTGGAGGTCTCGTGATGCAAATTCGGTGAGCAGTATGAGCAAACCACGACCGCATCTTCGCGGCAAGGTAGACCGCATCTTGCGCCTCAATCGTGAGAGGTCATTCGACCCCAGAGTACGCTCGCCCGGTCGTCCCAAGCATGTCCACACCTTCCACGCGCCGTAGGAACCGCTGTCATCAAACTGAAACACTGGCGCTCTAACGGCCTGTCAGGGACGTCCTGCCGGAGGCGCCCATCCTCCAACAGTCCTGACGCGCCATGCCCTTCAAATTCATCCACATCACCGATACGCATCTCGCGAACCCCGGCCTGAAGCTGTATGGCCTCGATCCGCGCGCCCGGCTGGACGCGGCGGTTGCCGACATCAACAAGCACCAGTCCGATGCTGCCTTCGCGGTCGTGACCGGCGACCTCACCCATTGGGGCGAGCCTGAATCCTACGCCAATTTCGCCGACGCGATGGCCGCGCTGAAAATTCCGTACATCGCCATGGTCGGCAATCACGACAAGCGCGTGGCCTGCCTCGACGGCCTGAAGGCCGCCCCGCGCGACCCGAACGGCTTCGTGCAGGGCACCCGCACCACCGAGCACGGCCTGTTCGTCTTCCTCGACACGCTGGACGAGACCAGCCACGCCGGCGAGATGTGCGCCAAGCGCCTCGGCTGGCTCGCAAGCACGCTGGCGGCCGCGCCCGCCGACATGCCGTTCGTCGTCTTCATGCATCATCCGCCCTTCCCGGTCGGCGTCCACGCGATGGACGAGATCGCACTGGCGCAGAGCGCCGAATTCGCCGAGGTGATCGCGCCCTATCGCTCGCGCATCCGTCACCTCTTCTTCGGCCACGTGCACCGGCCGATCTTCGGCAGCTACGGCAATATCCCGTTCTCGACGCTCCGCGGCACCAACCACCAGGTCTGGTTCGAGCTTGACGCTGCCGCGACCGACCATCTCGCCAGCCATGAGCCGCCGGCCTATGGCGTGGTGCTGATCGACGGCGAGAACCTGGTCGTGCACAGCCACGACTTCCTCGACACCAGTCTGCGCTTTCCATTCGCCGCACCGACGGGAATGAACGACCGCGACTATGCGCTCAATTTCCCGGCGCGATGAGATGAGCCTCGCTGAACCCGCGGCTCTCCCGGTCGCGACTTCGGCGGCACCGCGTCTGCACGTCCTGAAGCGGTTTGTAGGCCGCTTCAACGCCTCGCTGCCTGCCTATCTGTTGCTTCTGCCATCGCTGGTCTTCCTCGCACTGTTCACCTATGGCGCGATGGGTCGCGTGCTGATCGACGCGCTCTACCAGCGCGCGACGCCGAAGGCACCGGTCCGCTTCGTCGGCCTCGACAATGTCAGTGCCGTGCTTGCCGATCCCGCCTTCACCGGCGCGGTCGTCAACAATCTCGTCTACGCCATCGGCACGGCGATCCCGAGCATCGGACTTGCACTGCTGTTCGCGCTGGCGCTGTCGCGCACCAATGCGGTGAGCAGCGCGCTGCGCGCCGCGCTGTTCCTGCCGGTGCTGATCCCGATGGTCGCGGCCTCCGCGCTGTTCCTGTTTATCTTCCTGCCCAATGTCGGCCTGCTCGACTATTACATCGGCCGCCTGCTTCCGGTGGTGCCGAACTGGCTCGGCGACCCCGACATCGCACTTTATGCGATCATGGTGATCACCATCTGGAAGAACGCCGGCTACTACATGCTGTTCTTCCTCGCCGGCCTCCAGGCCGTGCCCGAGGATGTCATGGAAGCCGCGCATCTCGACGGTGCCGGCCCGTTCATGCGGCTGCGCTACATCATCCTGCCAGAGCTCAAGCCCACCTTCCTGTTCGTCATCGTCATCGCCACGCTCAACGCGGTCACGCAGGTCGACCACGTCTTCGTCATGACCAAGGGCGGACCGTCGAACTCGACCAATCTCGTGTTGTTCTACATCTACCAGCAGGCGGTCGAGCATTACGACATCGGCAAGGCCTCGGCGGCAACGCTGCTGACGCTTGCGGCGCTGATGGGCCTCACCGCGCTCTCCTTCCGGACGATGGCCAATCGTGAGGGCGGAGCATGACGCTGATCGACTGGCTGCTTAGGGACGCCCCGCTCGCCACGCGCCGCGAGATCACGCCAAAGCTCGGCTTTCTGCTGACCGTGCTGCTCGCGATCGTTTGGCTGATCCCGTTCCTGTGGATGGGCGTGGCGACGCTGCGCCCGGCGTCGGACGGCATCAACGTGATGGCCGAGCTGATCCCGAGCCTCAAGCCCACGCTCGACAATGTCAGGGATGCCTGGGAGATCGGCGATTTCCCGCGCTACACCCTCAACACCACGATCATCTGCACCGGCATCCTGCTGGTGCAGTTCGTCACGATCACGCTGGCCGGCTTTGCCTTTGCGCGGCTCGAATTCGCCGGCAAGACGCTGATCTTCTACCTGTTCCTGATGCAGCTGATGCTGGTGCCGGTGCTGCTGATCGTGCCGAATTTAAGCCTGGTGGCGCAGCTCGGGCTCTACGACACGCTCGCCGGCGTGATGATGCCGTTCTTCGCCTCGGCCTTCGGCACCTTCCTCATGCGGCAGGCTTTTGAAGCGATTCCGACCGAGCTGGAAGACGCCGCCCTGATCGACGGCGCCAGCCTTCTCCAGCGCATCCGCCACATCTACGTGCCGCTGTCGATGCCGAGCTTCTCGGCCTTCGCCATCATCTCCGTCACCAGCCACTGGAACGACTTCCTGTGGCCGCTGATGGTGATCAATTCGCCGGACAAGCGGCCGCTCACGGTCGGCCTGTCCGTCTTCACCGCAACGGCCGAAGGCACGCAGGCCTGGGGCACGATCGCCGCCGGCACGCTCATGGTGATCGCACCGCTGCTGATCACCTTCCTGATCTTCCAGAAACGCTTCATCAGTTCTTTCGTCACCTCAGGCATCAAATAGGAGATTTTTCGATGCTGTTTTCCCGCAGGCTCATGCTCGGCCTTGCTATGGCAGGCGCCCTCGCCTTCCCGGCAATGGCCGAAGGTCCGACCGAGATCGACCTGTTCTTCCCCGTTCCCGTCGACGGCAAGCTCGCCCGCGACATGGGCACCTTGATCAAGGAGTTCAACGAGACCCATCCGGCGATCAAGGCGACCGCGGTCTACACCGGCTCCTATGACGACACGCTGATCAAGACGCGCGCCGCCATCAAGGCCGGCAAGCCGCCGTCAGCCGTGATCATGTCCGCGAACTTCCTGCTCGACATGCAGATCGAGAACGAGCTCACCAATCTCGACAGCCTGATCGCCGCCGACGGCACCACCAAGGACCAGTTCCTCGGCCAGTTCTTCCCCGCGCTGCAAGGCAACGCGGTGATCAACCGCTCGGTCTACGGCGTGCCCTTCCACAATTCGACGCCGCTGCTCTACATCAACGCCGACAAGGCCAAGGAAGCCGGCCTCGATCCGAGCAAGCCGCCGCAGACCTGGGCCGAGCTCACCGACTGGGCCAAGAAGCTCACCAAGCGCGAAGGCGACAAGGTGACCCAATGGGGCATCGCGATCCCCTGCGCCTATGACTATTGCGGCTGGATGATGGAAACGCTCACCATGACCAATGGCGGGCGCTACTACAACGAGGAATTCGGCGGCGAGGTCTATTACGACACGCCCTCGATGCTGGGCGCGCTGACCTGGTGGAGCGACCTCGTCTACAAGCACAAGGTCCACGCCCCCGGCGCGACGCCCGGCCCGGCCGTCAGCACCTCCTTCATCTCCGGCAATGCCGCGATGATGATGCTCTCGACGGGCTCGCTGACCTATGTGCGCGACAACGCCAAGTTCAACTACAAGGTCGCGTTCATCCCGCGCAACGTCCGCAACGCCGTGCCGATCGGCGGCGCCTCGCTGATCGTTCCGGCCGGTCTCGAAGCCGACAAGCAGAAGGCCGCCTGGACCCTGATCAAGTGGATGACCTCGCCCGAGAAGAGCGCCTGGTGGAGCCGCGCCACCGGCTATTTCGCGCCCAACATGGCCGCCTACAAGACGCCCGACATGGTCGACTTCCTCAACAAGAACCCGGACGCCAAGACCGCCGTCGAACAGCTCGAGGTCGCCAAGCCGTGGTTTGCGACCTACAAGACTGTCCCCGTCCGCAAGACGCTCGAGGACGAGGTGATGCTGGTCCTCAACGGCAAGAAGCAGCCGAAGGAAGCCCTCGTCGCCGCCCAGAAGGCCGCCGACGAGACGCTGAAGCCGTACAATGCGGAGACCTCGCTGAAGCTACCGTAAGGCCAGCGATCAGCCAAACAAGCTCGGCGCTCCACGGTGTGGGGCGCCGAAATCATTTCAGGGGCCGTGATTGCGTCAGTTGCGCCTGCCGTCGAGCCTGAACACCATCTGCGTCGGACGCACGAACCGCAATGCAACCAGCAGCACGGCCATGACGGTGCACATGTAGATGACAGCCATCGCATCGATCGAATAGACCGGCCGCACACCGCCAGCGAAGACGTTGTAATACAGCGCGACGACCAGGGTCTGTGATCCCCCGCCCGCGAGCAGAAACGCCAGCTCGAAGTTCGAGATCGTATTCACGAGAACCAGCAGGCCCGCTGTCAAAATGCCGGGCAGCATCAGCGGCAACAGGATGCGGCGGAATATCTGCAGCCGGCTCGCGCCGAGCATCTGGGCCGACCATTCAAGGTTCAAGCTGATCTGCTCGAAGAACGGCAACAGGATGAAGACCGCAAGAGGAACCATGGGGACGAGCACGGCGAGAATGACGCCAATGACCGTCCCGCCGACACCAAACCCATAAAGCGTCGTGGCAAGCGGAATGCCGTAGGTCATCTGCGGGATCAGCAGCGGCAGGAAGTAGAGCAGCAGCAGGACCGGCTTGGCGTTGAAATTCCGCCGCGCCAGCACGTAGGCGGCCGGAAATCCGATCGCGAGCGCGATGAAGACCACGGCCAGCGCGATGAACAGCGTGATGAAGAGAACATGGGAGAGCTCGAACTCCCGCCAGGCGTAGGTAAACCAATCCGTCGTGAACGCCGGCGGCAACGGCTTGCCGAACCAGCGTTTGGCGAACGAGCTCACCACGACATGCGTCACGATGCCGAGCAGGTTCAGGATGAACCCCAGCAGGAACAGGTAGATCGCCAATTTCCACATCCGTCCGCGCATCTGCTTCCCCTCAGCGTTTGCCGACGCCCATGGTTGTTGCAATCGTCATCCGGCGGCGCACCAGCACGATGACCACCAGCGCCGCGAGCTGGCAGAGCCCCATGATGACCGCGATCGCGGATGCGTAGGACATGTCATATTGCTCGAAGGCCTGCTGGTAGGCCGCGATCGAGATCGTCCGCGTCGAACCGGCCGGCTGGCCAACCATCACCGCGGATGGAAACACGGCAAAGCTCATCACGAAGACGAGGGCAAACGCGATGATCAGGCCCGGTGCGATCAACGGGAACATGACGCGCCGGAAGATGGTCCAGGGCCCGGCGCCCAGCATGCGTGCGGAGCTTTCCAGGCTCGGGTCGATGCCGGAGATGTAACCGAGCAACATCAGGAAGCAGAACGGAAAGTTCTGCATGAACAGCGAGAAGGTGACGCCGATCGAATTATGCGTCAGCTCGAGCGGGTTCTGGATCAATCCGACCGCAAGCAGCAACTGGTTGAGCCAGCCATTGTGGCCGTAGAAGCCGAGGATCCCTTCCGACAGGAAGACGACACCGAGCGAGATCGGAAGCACGAGAATGGTCGTGATGGTGCGCTCGAACCAGATGCCACGCCGCATGCCGTATGCGAGGAACAGCGCAACCGACACGACCGCGACCGTCGTCGGCAACGCCAACATGAAGGTCGTCTTGATCGTATTGTACTGGTAGGCGTCGTTGAAGAACGCGACATAGTTCGAGAATATCCCGGCGTCGCGCTTCTTCGGCTGCAGGCTGATGTAGATCCCGTAGAGGAACGGGTAGACGAACATCGCGAGCACGTAGAGCAGCGACGGCGCAAGACAGAGGATCGCGACGAGGTCCAGTTCGCTGCGAGAATCAGAGCGGATGCGGGCCACGATCTGTCCCCTCACTCGCGACGCAGCAGGACGAATTTGTCCGCCGGCAAGGTCAGATCCAGCATCTCGCCCAATACGAGCTTCTCGTGCGAGCGGACCCAGAGCCTTGCGTCGCCATTGAGCGCGATCTCGGCCTCCTGCTCGCGTCCGAGATACTCGACCAGCTCGACCTTGCCGCGCAGCACATTGACGCCATCACCAGACTTGCCGAGACGCACATCTTCCGGCCGGATGGCCAGAACGGCGTGCTCGCCCGGGCGGAAGCTATCCCTGGCCCTGGCCTGCAGGATTTGTCCCTTGAAACCGGCTTCGATCATACCGCCCGCTTCCTTGCCGAGCGTCACATCGAGGAAATTTCGAAAGCCCATGAAATCCGCCACGAAGACGTTCTTGGGACGGTCGTGGATTTCCTGCGGCGTCCCGACCTGCATGAGCACACCTTCGCGCAGCACGACGATGCGGTCGGAGAGCGAGAGAGCTTCGGCCTGGTCGTGGGTGACGTAGATAGAGGTCAGGCCCAGCTGTGCGTGCAGCTGCTTGATCTCGGCGCGCATCTCGACGCGGAGCTTTGCGTCAAGGTTGGACAACGGCTCGTCGAACAGCATCAACCGAGGGTGCAGCACAAGAGCGCGCGCGATGGCGACACGCTGCTGCTGTCCGCCCGAGAGCTGACCGGGATAGCGGTCTTCATAACCGGCAAGACGCACCAGACCGAGCATGTCCCGCACGCGCTGCTCGATTTCCGCAGACGGCCGCTTCTGGAGAGAGAGGCCGAAGGCGACGTTGCCGAACACAGTCAGATGCGGAAACAGCGCGTAGTTCTGGAACACCATGCCGAACCCGCGCTTTTCGGGCGAGACATCGTCAATCCGTCGTCCGTTGAGATGGATCTCGCCGTCGCTCGGCGGCACCAGGCCTGCGATGATGCCGAGTGCCGTGGACTTTCCGCACCCGCTCGGCCCCAGGAAGGTGACGAACTCGCGGCCGCCGACCTCCAGCGGAAAGTGGTCGAGCACCACCTTGCCGCCATAACGCTTGGTGATCGACATCTGCAGCTTATCGATAGAGTCGGCCATTCCCCGCCCCGCATACGCGCGCGAGGGCCGCACCTGCGCGCCCTCGCATCTTGGTCCCGGTTGTTGTTATTTCTTGACCTGATCGGCGCCGACCTCACGGTCCCACCGTTCCATCGCGTAGCTCAGCTCGGTCACGCCCAGCGGAGGCGATACCTTCCATTTGGTCCCGATCTGATCATATTCAGGACGCCAGAACTCCTTCACCTCGTCCTGGATATCCTTGGGCGCCGATGCGAGGGCTGCGGCCTTCACGACCGGCCCGATGAAGGCCCTCCAGGTGAGCGCCTGCTGCTCCGGCTTCCACATGAACTTCATGAGGTCGACGATGACATCGACCTGTTCCTGCGGCACGCCCTTCGGGATGCACCAATAATGGCCGTCCACCACGAACGTCGTGTTCTCCAAAATTGCGATCTTCGAGTCCGGCGGGATCACGCTCTGCGCGCGCGGCTTCATGTCCCATTCCATGATCCCGGCGATCATCCAGCGTTGCCCCTGGGCGAATTCCTTCAACGTGATCGCGGTACCGGTCGGATAATATTCGACGGACTTGCCGAGCTCTTTCAGGAAATCCCAGCTCTTGTCCCAGCCCTTTTCGGGGTCGAGCGGCTTGGAGTCCCCAAGAATGAAGGCAAAGCCCTGGAGGATCGCGCGGCCCGGCCCGCTGTTCGCCGGACGCGCATACATGAATTTGCCCGGGTTCGCCTTCACCCAAGTCAGCAATTCCTGCGCGGTCTTCGGCGGGCTCGGCACCTTCGCCGGATTGTAGATCAGCACCGGTCCACCGGCATTGCCGACTGACGGAATCAGGACGCCCTTGCCCTCGTCGTAAAGCGCCTTGCCCGCATCGGTGAGGCCGTCGCGCGGAAAGCTCTTCTGATAATCGGGGATGGCGATGAGCTGGCCGTTCTGGGCCAGCAGTGCGCCGCCATCCTGCCCGGTCAGCACCAGATTGATATCGAGGCGTCCGGCGTCCTGCTGCGCCTTGATCTTGGCCGGAAGCTCCGGCGCGGGCGCGCGCTGGATTCTGATCTCGCTGACCTTGTCCGGATTCGCCTTCTTGTAGTTCTCGATGATGGTCTGCACCGAGGCCAGGTCACCGCCGGTATCGATGATCGAAAGACTGACCGGAGCGGCCAGGGCTCCGCTGCAAAGACACGCCCCCAACAGGGCGGCGACCATTGGGGTTGCTGACCTCGGTTTCATTCTCGCCTCCCACGCGCTTTATTTTTTGCGCAACTTGTTATTTATTTGTAAGGCAAGCATCGACGAAATCTTCGCTGGTTGTCAAGCGGTCTGTTCTTCAGCTGTTTCGAACTGCCGGCCGAGCGCCTTGTGCACGGACTGAAATGTCAAAAATTTGTTTGGAAGCCGAACGCAAAACCGGGCGGAGCCGGACTTGAAAAAGCCTGCGATGAAATCCGCGGAGTTGCCGCTGTCGTCCTCGACGGGACGATTGAGCGACCGGATCTACGACCATGTGCTCGGTCAGATCGCGATCGGCATCCTTCCCGTGAACTGCCGGCTACCGCCCGAGAATGGCCTTGCCGAACTCCTCGGCGTTTCGCGGCCCGTCGTTCGCGAGGCGCTGACGCGATTGCGCGACGACGGGCTGATCGCATCACGCCAGGGCGCGGGCTGGTTCGTGACGCGGCGCCCGGCCGCCAATGCCTTCGACTTCGCGCCTGTCAGCAGCATCCCCGACATCCAGCGCTGCTTCGTGTTCCGGATGGCCGTCGAGGGCGATGCCGCGGCCCTCGCCGCACGCAACCGGGACCGGCAAAGCCTGCGCCGCATTCAGCAGGTCCTGACCAGGCTGGATACGATGGTCGCCCAAGGGCGCGAGGGCGGCCTTGGTGTCGAGGAAGATCTCCTCTTCCACCGCACGATTGCGGAGGCGAGCGGCAACCGGTTCTTTGTCGAGACGCTGACGTCGTTGAGGGAGCAGATCGCCATTGGCGTCAATCTCAACCGCAACCTGTCGCTCATTCAGCCGCGCGGTCGCATTCTGAGGGGACAGCAGGAGCATCGCCGCGTGTTCGAGGCCATCGAGGCACAAGACGAGGACGGCGCCCGCCGCGCCATGCGCACGCATGTCGAAAATGCCCGCAAGAGAATATTCGAGGGAGGCTGATCGCCGCGACGTGAGCCACGCGCCGCGCGCGGTTAGATCGTCACCACGATCTTGCCGAACTGATTGTTCGACTCCAGGAAGCGATGCGCCTCGACGATCTCCTCGAACCGGAACGTCCTGGCGATCACCGGCTTCAAGCGGCCGTCTGTTAGGCCGTCGAGGATGAACGCCTTTGCCCGCGCAAGGCGCACGGGATCGCGGATGATCTCGTGCACGAGGTAGCCGCGCAGGACCAGACTCTTGGTCAACACGTTGAAGAGCGGGAACGGCGTCGGCGCGGGGCTCAGCCCGCCATACTCGATCAGGATACCGCCCGATGACATCGCCGCAGTCAGCGGCTCGAATGCCGGACCGCCGACGGCGTCAAACACCACGCGGACGCCGCTCGCACCGGCGATCTCCGCGAGCCGCGCTTCGATGTCCTCCTCCTGCGAGGCGATCACGTGGGCGGCGCCGGCACTGCGCAGGGCGCGCCGCTTGGCCGAGGTCCGCGTCAGGGCGACCGGGACAGCGCCGATCCGGTTCGCGATCTGGATGGCCGCAAGCCCGACGCTGCTCGACGCCGCCGTGATGGCGACGACATCCCCTCGCCCAAGTCCGGCGATGTCGACCAGCGCGCCGTAGGCCGTCAGATACTGCATCCACACCGCGGCCGCGACCTCGAAGCCAAGCTCGGGGGGATGCTTCACGACGAGCTCGGCCGGAAACGTCGCGAGCTCGGCATAGGCCGGCCATCGCACCATCGACAGCGGCGGCACAATGCTGACCGCCCCTCCCGGCGCAAAGCCGGCCACGCCTTCGCCGATGGCCTCGACGATACCCGCCGCCTCCAGGCCAAGGCCGGACGGAAATGTCGCGGTCTCGATATAGCTGCCCGTCCGCAACAGCGCCTCCGCACGGTTGAGACCGAGCGCCCTGACCCGGATCTGAACCTCGCCCTTCGCCGGCGGTGGAACGTCAACCGTCTCGATGCGCAGCACTTCGGGACCGCCATGCCGGTGAAAGCGAACGACGCGCGCCATGGAACACTCCAAAACAGTTGAACTGAATGGAGCTATGCCGATCCCACCGAAGTGGATAAATGGCCCAAATACGCGAACAGTCGAAACCAGGAGTTTTCAATCATGGACCGCCTGACCAGCATGGCCGTATTCGTCCGGGCCGTCGAACTCGGCTCGTTCGCGGCCGCGGCCGACGCCCTGGAGATGTCGGGGCCGATGGTCGGCAAGCATGTGCGCTTCCTCGAAGAACGCCTCGGAATCCGCCTCCTCAACCGCACCACGCGGCGCCAGAGCCTGACCGAGGCTGGCCAGGCCTATTACGAGCGCTGCCGCGCGGTGCTCAGCGAGGCCGAAGCCGCCGACGCCGTCGTGGCCGATGAACTCTCCGCGCCGCGTGGCAGGCTGCGCGTGACCATGCCTGCCCTGCTCGGACGGCACTGCATCGCCCCTCTGTTGATGAAGCTCGCGCGAAAATATCCGCATCTCGATCTCGACCTCTCCTTTGGCGATCCGATCGCTGACATCATCGAGGCCGGCTATGATCTTGCGATCCGGACCGGCGATCTCGACGACCAATCCGGTCTGATCACGCGGCGCATCGCAAGCCAGCGCATGGTGGTGTGCGGCGCGCGGTCCTATTTGCGCGCCAACGGCAAACCGAAATCGCTCGACGATCTCGCCGCGCATCAGGCGATCATCTATCGCCGCTCTGGACGCGTCCGGCCGTGGCTGTTTCCGCAAGCCGACCAGCCGGCACGCGAGATCATGCCTTCAGGCAGGCTGAGGCTCGACGATATGGAGGCGATCGCGGACGCCGCCGCACAGGGCATGGGACTCGCCTGGCTACCTTATTGGCTGGTCCGCGAGCGTCTCAACAGCGGCGCGCTGGTCGGCCTCCTCGAAGGCCAACCCGAATTCCTCTACGACTGCCACGCGCTGTGGCCCCGTTCGCCCCGGATTCCGCCAAAAGTCCGTGTCGCTGTGGACGCGCTCGCCGCCGCCTTGCCGAAGCTCATGGGGTGATCGTTAACCCCCTGTCCACCATCCGGCTTGCCGTGCGGCCGGTAACCACGAGCATTAACAGACCCTCAACGTACCCCCGACAAATCTATCAATGTTTCTGGAGATTTCGCCGTGGATCTGTTGGTTTTCGAGTTCCTGGGGCTGGCGCTGGTCGCCATGTGCGTGGTCGTGGTGGCGCTGCCCTGCGCGCGCAAATCCTCGCACCGGATCCGTTACGAATAGGAATTTCGTCGGAAACAGGCGATTCCGGCCCGATGCAAGGCTCGAATTCGCTTAGAGCCCCTTGACATCACAGCGCTTTCGGCAGAACGGCTGATACCAAGTGTCATGGGCCGTTCATGGATTTGATTACCACCACCGCTGACCTCGCGGCTGCCTGCAGCCGGCTGGCCAAGCACCCCGTTATTACAGTCGATACCGAGTTCCTGCGCGAAACCACCTACTACCCGCTGCTGTGCGTGGTGCAGATGGCCAGCCCCGAGGAAGCGATCGTCATCGACACCCTGGCCGAGGGGATCGACCTCAAGCCGTTCTTCGACCTGATGGGCAACGAGGGCGTGCTGAAGGTATTCCATGCCGCCCGCCAGGACATCGAGATCATCTGGCACCAGGCCAACATCATCCCGCACCCGGTGTTCGACACCCAGGTCGCGGCCATGGTGCTCGGCTACGGCGACAGCATCGCCTATGACGCGCTGGTCGAGAAGGTCACGGGCCACCGCCCGGACAAGACCCACCGCTTCACCGACTGGTCGCGCCGGCCGCTGACGAAAGAGCAGATGCACTACGCGGTGTCCGACGTCACGCACCTGCGCGACGTGTTCGCCGCGCTCGATGCCGACCTCAAGAAGCGGCGCCGCAGCGAATGGGTCTCCATCGAGATGGAGGTCCTCACCTCGCCCAGGACCTACGACTTCCATCCCGAGCGCGCCTGGGAACGGCTGAAGACGCGGGTCCGCAAGCCCAAGGACCTCGCGGTCTTGATGGAGGTCGCGGCCTGGCGCGAGCAGGAAGCGCAGAGCCGCGACGTGCCGCGCGGCCGCGTGCTGCGCGATGAAGCCATCAGCGACATCGCGACCCACGCGCCGAACACGCTGGAGAAGCTCGCCCATCTGCGCTCGGTGCCGAAGGGGTTCGAGAAATCCAAATGGGGCGCGGACATCGTCGCCGCGGTCGAGCGCGGGCTGGCGCGGGATTTCGCGACGCTGCCGAAGCTGGAGAAGCCGCGCAACAACAACAACGGCGCCGCCATCGTCGAGCTGTTGAAGGTGCTGCTGCGCATGACCGCGGAGCGCCACGCGGTCGCCAGCAAGGTGATCGCCACCGTCGACGATCTCGAAGAGATCGCAGCTGACGACGAGGCCGACGTCCCCGCCTTGCGCGGCTGGCGCCGCGAGCTGTTCGGCGATGCCGCGCTGAAATTGAAGCGCGGCGAGCTGGCGCTGGCGATCGAGAAGGGCCGCGTGATCGGGGTTCAGCGGACGTAGGCGGCCAGCGAGATCATCCCGAGCGCCGACGGAGCCAAACCCTCATCCTGAGGAGCGCGGAACGCGCGTCTCGAAGGATGAAGGCCCGGCCCTTGGCCTCGCCCTTCGAGACGCGCGCAAAGAGCGCGCTCCTCAGGGTGAGGGTCAGCTAACTCCGATGCCGCTCTACGCCGGCGTCAGCTTCGCCACTTCCGGCTTCATGTCGTTCAGCACGCCCGTGATCGCCGCGATCAGCTCGTCGATCTGGGCCTTGGTGACGATCAGCGGCGGGCAGATGGCGATGGCATCCAGCATGTTGCGCGAGATCACGCCGCGCTCCTGGAGCATGCGGCTGGCGATGCCGCCGACGGCGCCGGGCGTGCTGGCGGCGGTCTTGCGTCCCTTGTCGAGCACGAGCTCGATCGCCGCGATCATGCCGACGCCGCGGACCTCGCCGACCAGCGGATCGCTGGTGAGCTCGCGCAGCTTGCCCTGCATGTAGCCGCCGAGCTCGGCGGCGTGCGCGACCAGGCCGCGCTCCTCGATGATCTTGAGATTCTCCAGCGCAATGGCCGAACCGACGGGATGGCCGCCCGCAGTGAAACCGTGGCCGAGCACGCCGATCTTGTTGCTCTCGTCCGCGATCGGCTCGAACATGCGATCGTTCAGGATGATCGCCGACAGCGGGAAATAGCTCGAGGTGATCTGCTTGGAGACCACCATCACGTCCGGCTTGATGCCGTAGGTCTCGCAGCCGAACATCTTGCCGGTGCGGCCGAAGCCGCAGATGACCTCATCTGCGACCAGCAGGATGTCGTACTTCTTCAGGACGGCCTGGATCTTCTCCCAATAGGTCGCCGGCGGCACGACGACGCCGCCCGCGCCCATCACCGGCTCGCCGAAGAAGGCCGCGATCGTATCCGGGCCTTCCTTCTGGATCAGCGCGTCGAGTTCCTCGGCCCGGCGCGTCGCGAACGCCTCCTCGCTCTCACCGGGGGCGCCGTCCTTGTAGAAATGCGGCGAGCCCGTGTGCAGGATGTTGGGCAGCGGCAGATCGAACGAGCGGTGGTTGTTCGGCAGGCCGGTGAGGCTGGCGGACGCAATGGTGACGCCGTGATAGGCGCGCATCCGGCTGATGATCTTCTTGCGCTGCGGCTGGCCAAGCGAATTGGAGCGATAGGCGATCAGCTTGAGGACGGTGTCGTTCGCCTCCGAGCCGGAATTGGTGAAGAACACCTTGCTCATCGGCACCGGCGCGAGCGCCACCAGCTTCTCGGCGAGGTCGATCGAGGGCCCGTGCGATTTGGCGGAGAACGTATGGTAGAACGGCAGCGCCAGCATCTGCTTGTGCGCCGCCTCGACCAGCCGCTTCTCGTTGAAGCCGAGCCCGACGCTCCACAGGCCGGCCATGGCCTCGAAATAGCGCTTGCCCGACGCGTCGAACACGTAAGGACCCTCGCCGCGCTCGATCACCAGCGGACCGGCCTGCTGATGCGCGCGCGCGTTGGTATAGGAATGGAGTTGGTAGGCCACATCCCGGGCCTCTTGCGAATTGGGCAGCATGGACATTGCGGGATTCCTCAACGGTGCGTCATTGGAGGTCATGACGCAGACCTGTCCAAACGACGAGCTTGTCCAAAGAAAACGTCGACATCTTGGCTATTGCGGCAGGCCGCAACTTGCAACGTCATTTCGTTGGCAACAAGCGCACACGAGCGTTGCAGGAAAGCAGCGCTGGCACTTCGGCACAGGAGATATCGCCTCGGCTAGCCTCGCCGTGCCAGCACGAAGGCCGCCCCCGCGGCGATCAATGCCGGGACGGCCGCAGCGCCAAACAGCGGCTGCGGTCCCATGTCGCGGGCCAGCATGACGCCGCCGATCAGAGGCCCCACGATCGAGCCGATGCGGCCGATGCCCAGCGCCCAGCCCACGCCGGTCGATCTGATCGCCGTCGGATAGAAGGTCGCCGTCAGCGCGTTCGAGGCGATCTGTCCCCCGACGATGCAAAATCCCGACGCGAAGATCGCGATCGTGACCAGCACGATCGAATGGCTGGCCATGCCGACGGCCGCAACCGCGACCGCCGCCCCGAGATAGGTCAGCGACAACGCGCGAAACGAGAAGCGGTCGATGAACTGGCCGAGCGTGAACGTGCCGACCACGCCGCCGACCTGGAGCATCGCACCAATCGCGGCCGCCCCCGAAACCGACACGCCGAGATCGTTCAGCACGGTGGGCAGCCAGTTCGACAGCAAATACAGGTCGAGCAGGCTCATGAAGAACACGACCCAGAGCAGAACCGTCACCGATGCGCGGCCCTCTGCAAACAAATGCGCGACGGGCAATCCCGACAATTTGGGCTCCTGGACTACGAATTTGGCATTGCCGGCGAAGGATACCCCCCGGGGCCATCTTTTGCAGGAGGTTCGCCACCTCGCGGTCGCGGCCGCCCATCATCGCCAGGAACCGGATCGACTCGGGCAACGCCTTGAAGAGGAAAGGCAGAAGCAGCAGCGGCACGAGGCCGCCGACGAGGAACACCGAGCGCCAGCCGAAAGCGGGGATCATGGCGGCTGCCAGCAGCCCGCCCAGGGCCGCACCGATCGAAAAGCCTGCGAACATGATCATGACCATGGTGGCGCGGCGGCGATGCGGGCTGAACTCGGAGGTCAGCGCAATCGCATTGGGCATTGCACCGCCGAGACCAAGACCGGTCAGAACGCGCAACGCGATCAGCCAGGTCGTGTCCACCGCGAACACGGTGAGCAGCGTCCCGATGCCGAACACCAGCACGCTTGCGAGGATGATGCGGCGGCGACCGATCCTGTCGGCCATCGGACCGAAGATCAGGGCGCCGATCATGAGACCCAGAAGCCCCGCGCTGAACACCGGTCCGAGGCTCCCGCGTGCCAGCTTCCATTCCTGCGCGACTGCAGGCGCGACATAACCGATGGCCTGGGTGTCGAAGCCGTCGATGAACAGCACCGCGGCGCAGACGAGCAGAACCCGGATCTGAAAGGCGCCGACCCGCTGACGATCGACATAGGCGGGAACGTCGACCGTGCCCGACACGATCCCATCCGTAGCTGTGACGGCCATGCCCAACCCCTCCCCGGCAGCTCATGCACTATTATTCTTCTTAAAATCTCTTATAGTGAGATTATAACGAAGGCAAGCCACTGCCGTGCCGCCGTTTTGCGGCCGACGCGAATGCGGGTATCACGGCGAATACGCGAAGCTGGATCGAATCTCACTTGGTCAAAGCAAACAGTCAGGATCGGGTTCTTGCCGTGCTCGATCTCTTCACCGAGGCACGGCCGCAATGGTCGCCCGAAGAGCTCATGAAGGAGCTCGGCTACACAAGGCCGACGCTGTATCGCTATCTGAAGAGCTTGAAGGACAGCGGCTTCGTGATGCCGACGCGCGGCGGCCGGTTCGCGCTTGGCCCGCGCGTGGTGGAGATGGACTATCTCAGCCGCCGTTCCGATCCGCTGATCGCAGCGGCCACCCCGCATCTGGAGCGGCTGTCGGCCGCGCACCCCTGTACGGCCCTGGTCGTGCGCTGGTACGGCGAAAAGATGCTGTGCGTGGCTTCAATCGCCTCCGTCGTGAATCCCGTGAGCAGCTATCCGCGCGGCCGACCGATGGCGATGGGACGCGGCGCAATCGCGCGCTCGATCATGGCCTTTCTGCCCAAGCAGCGCGTGATGCCACTGGTGACGCGCTATGCCGCCGATCTGCGTAGTGTCGGCGTCGGCGACACCTCCGACGAAATCCTGGCAGCGCTGAAACGCGTGCGGCGCGCCGGCGTCGCCGTTGCCTTTGGCGAAGTGACACCGGGCGCGGTCGGGATCGCCGCGCCGATCCTCGATGCGGGCTACCCGATCGCAAGCCTCTGCATCACGATCGCCGGACCACATGCCAAGGGCGAGTTGATCGATCGCATCAGCGCGGAGGTCCGCGAAGCGGCCCGGCAGATCTCCGAGGCTTCGACAGAATAATCTCATTATTTGAGATTTCACTTGACGAGATCTGTGCGACATCTCATGAGGACGAGCGATCGCGCCTCGCGCGATGACAATCGTGGGGAAGCGATGTGAGGCAGGCTTCAGCGGATAGCAACGCGCCCGTCGTGATCGTCGGCGGCGGACCGGTCGGGATGGGTCTGGCGATCGGCCTTGGCCAGCGCGGCATCAAGACCATCGTCGTGGAACGCCACGAACAGCCGCAGCCGATCCCCAAGGGACAGAACCTCACGCAGCGGACGATGGAGCATTTCCATTTCTGGGGCGCGGAGGCAGCGCTGCGCGCGGCCCGCACCATTCCTCCCGACTACGGCATCGGCGGAATGACCAGCTACGAGACGCTGCTCAGCGGCTACAATTACAACTGGCTGCAGCGCGAGCTCGT
Organism: Bradyrhizobium sp. LA6.1; assembly: GCF_040547805.1. Classification (NCBI taxonomy): domain Bacteria; kingdom Pseudomonadati; phylum Pseudomonadota; class Alphaproteobacteria; order Hyphomicrobiales; family Nitrobacteraceae; genus Bradyrhizobium; species Bradyrhizobium sp. LA6.1. Next base: position 62,734 of record NZ_JBEPQK010000018.1, read on the forward strand.
CCGCCCCTTCTATTTCACCGACAACGAACGCCTGCCGCAATACGCGACCGAAGCCGTGTTGCGGCAACGGGCGGCACAGCTTCCCTCCATTGACCTGCAATACGGCTGGACCTGCCGGGATGTCCGGCCTGACGCCGAGGGCGTGGGCCTCGACATCGAAAATCGCGACGGGATGATGCAGAGCCTTCGCGCCGACTACGTGATCGGCTGCGATGGCAGCCGATCGATCGTGCGCGAGCGCGCCGGCATCACCCAGACCCGCTCCGACCACGATCGGCTGATGGTGCTGCTGGTGTTTCGCTCCGTCGAATTGCATCGACTGCTCGAGGCCTTTCCAGGCAAGTCGTTCTACAGCGTGTTGCATCCGGACCTCGAGGGCTATTGGAAGTTCTTCGGCCGGGTCGATCTCGGCAGCACCTGGTTCTTCCATGCCCCCGTTCCCGCGGACACCACCGCCGACAATTTCGATTTCCGACGCTTGCTGCACGATGCCGCCGGCGCACAATTCGACATCGAATTCGAGCACATCGGATTCTGGGATCTTCGCTTCACGGTCGCGGACAGCTACCGCGCCGGCCGCGTCTTCGTCGCCGGAGATGCCGCGCACAGCCATCCGCCCTACGGCGGCTATGGCATCAACACCGGCTTCGAGGACGCCGCAAATCTGGCGTGGAAGCTCGCCGCGACGCTGCAAGGCTGGGCGCCAGCCGGTCTGCTCGACAGCTACGATGCCGAGCGGCGTCCGGTGTTTGCGTCCACTGCGCGCGATTTCATCGAGACTCCGATCTTCCGCGACCGCGATTTTCTTCGCCGGCACGATCCGGCGCGCGATCGGGCGGATTTCGAGGCCGCCTGGCACGAGCGGCACTCCGGCGCGCGCGCCGAGGTCAACGCCTTCGAGCCGAATTACGAGGGGTCACCAATCGTCTTTGGTCCGGCCGGCGCTGTCTGCAGCGCGATCGGCTCGCACGCCTATCCGGCGCGCGCAGGTCATCATCTCACCCCGCAACCTCTGTCGTCAGGCAACAACGTGTTCGAGGAATTGGGCGACGGCTTCACCTTGATCGATCTGACGGACGGCGCCGCGGCAACAGCTCTCGAGCAAGCCGCCGCGCGGCTTGGCATCCCGCTGAGGGTGATCAGGGACACCGCATCAGGCGGACGCGAGAAATACGAGGCGCGGCTGATCCTGGTGCGGCCCGATCAATTCGTCGCCTACGCGGGCGACAGCGCTGATGACGCATCCGATATCCTGATGCGCGCCATCGGCCGATCCTGAGAGAAACGCTTTCGCCGCAGGCCCACAACCCTACGCCGCGCCGTCGTCATCCTCTTCGTCGGCAGCGCGAGCGGCTTCCCTCACCTCCACCAGCGCCATCGAGAGCAGATAGACGGTCGTGGGCAAGCCGACGCGGCGCGCCGTCTCCACGGCACGCGACAAATCGCTCGCCAGCTCCTTGAGCTCGTCCCCCCGTGACAATGTCCCACCCCATCCATCCGCCGACCACGGCCGCCTAGACCGCGATGGCGCCGCTGGTTCTGATCAGTTCGGCGCTGGCATGGACTGTAGCAAAATTCCCGATCACATTCACCACCGACTGTTTGTAGACGGCGGCATCGCCCGTGCCCGGCTGCCGGCAGGCCACGGCGTCAGTGACGATCTGGTAGCGATGGCTGCGGTGAAACCCGTCGACGGCGGTGGCCAGGATGGTTTCGTCCAGGGAAAAGCCGACCAGAATGCAGCGCACATTGCGGATATTGGACATGTAGTCCACGAACCGCGAAGAGCTGTAGGCCGACGGCAGCGGGTGCTCGAAAGTCATTTCGCCGGGTCGCGGCTTCGCCTCCGCGATCCAATCGGTCAGCCTGGATGCCGGATTGAACCACGCCGCCTGGGCGATGCGCTTCAGATGCATCACCGGCCAGAGATTGGTGCGCCACAGTGTCAGGAGCTCCAGGCAGTGCACGGTGGCGGCTTCGCCGTCGAGGATGACATGGCGACGCCCGGGGGTCAGATATTCGACCTGGAGATCCGCACAGACCAGGATCGACGGATCATCGGTAATGGAAGCCAGCATTGTCTTGCGCAGAGCTGCACCAATTTCAGTGATCGGCGAGTGCGAGGTCCCGTAGCGGCGAGGTCACCGCCCGCCCCGCGGATGCGTCGAGCACGCCGGGCCGGTCCCAATCGCCCTCGGGACGGATGATCACATAGGGATCGCTGTCCAGCGTGATGGCGTCCGGCCCCGGCTCGATCTCCAGCAGCATCTCCGTGTAGGAGAAATCCGAGAAGGTGATCTTGCGGTTGTGACCGAGCGGCTTGGCGCCGAAATGAGCCCAGAAATCGACCAGCCGGTCCTGCGCCTGGCCGTAGATCTTGCGAAAGCCCTTGCGCTTCACATAGTCGACGCTCGCCTGAACCAGCTTGAACGAGACGCGCGAGCGCCGATATTGATGACGCACCGCGAGCCGCTCCACCTTGGCGAAATCCCCGAAGAAGCGTACCCGCAGGCAACCCGCAGGCTCGTTGCCGACGTAGCCGATGAAGTGCGCTGCGACCATGTCGTTGCCGTCGAACTCCTCGTCGAACGGACAATCCTGCTCAGCGAGATAGACCGCCGCGCGAATGGCGGTGACCAGCATGAGGTCGTTGGGATCGCGCGCGAGGCGAATGGTGATGGCGCGGGAGTCGGGCTTGGCGAGGGGCATCCTAGTGCCGTGCATCTGCAAAACTCCTTGTTTGGATGATCGCGCCCGGCATCTGCATCGGTTGCCGATGCCAGGGCCGCTCGTAACACCAGAGATCGGGCTGGAAGCTCGGGACGGGGTCGAATCCCGTCGCCTTCATGATGTCGCGTCCGGCCACGGTTGACGGCTGCGCATAGCAATCCGCGCCGCGAAACCTTACCTGACGTAGATGAGCCGCGGCCTTGCCGAGACCAGCGATACCCCGGCCTGTCGCCGCGATCGCCCAGATGTAGATCGCTGCAACGTCTTCCTTCGCGGAAGCGAGATAGCGCGTCTCGGGTGCGGTCAGGCAGATCTCGTCGAGCAGCAGCGCATCGTGTCCGCGGTCGTTGAGGAACAAGAAGGCCATGCCGCCGACCAGATTGCCCTTGCGACTGAACGTCAGGATGCTCTGAGGATCGAACGTGAAATATCGCGCAAGCTCTGCCGTTCCGATCTGCACACCCGGTACCAGCCGGTGCGCCATTTCAGAAAGCGCAGCAATTTCGGAAGATTGCGCACATCGGACATCGACGTCCGGACTGAGCGGCAATGCATCGAAATCATGCCTTGCGGCAAAGGAGCCCCTTTCCATACTCATGTCACCCCTCTATCGTTCGAGGATTTAGTGCCCCGCTATGACGATGACCTTAGCGGTTGGGGATCTGGCGTATGCAGCAGTTATTGCACCGGGGTGCTGCTTTGATGCAGCACCGTGAAGAAGCCCTGGACGCGTCCTGGGACGATTTGAAACTCTTTTTAGCGTGCGCAAAATATAAAAGTTTCCGCAACGCGGCCGAAGAACTCGGCCTCACCTCCACCACGCTGATGCGCAGGATCGACCGGCTCGAAGAGAGCATCGACTGCAAGCTGTTCCTGCGCGACCAGAGCGGACTGACGCTCAGCGATGAAGGCGCTGCGATGATCGCCGACGTCGCGCATATGGAGCGTCATGCCTTCAACGTCTTCCGGCGTGCCTCGCGATCGTCGAACGACACGTCAGGCACCGTGCGTGTCGCGGTGACGGAAGGCCCCGGCAATTTCTGGATCCTGCCGCGGCTGATCGATTTCCAGAAGACCTATCGCAAGATCACCGTCGATCTGCGCTGCGCGATGGAGCAGGCCGACGTCGCCCGGCTTGAATCCGACATCGCGATCCAGCTCGAGCCGCCGACCAATCCCGACCTGATCGTCGCCAAGCTCGGCCGCCTGCACATCTATCCCTTCGTCTCCAGGGAATACGAGAGCCTCTACGGCGTGCCGGCGTCCCTCGCCGAGTTGAAGAACCATCGCATCATCAAGCAGAGCGCGCCGCAGGTCGACGACGGCGCCTACGCGCGCGTGCTTGGACTGAAGTCGCTCGAAGGCATCGTCGGGATCAAGACCAACTCTTCGGTCGGCGTGCTCTATGCGGTGGAGCGCGGCGCCGGCATCGGCTTCCTGCCGACCGTGTCGATCGCGCTCGGCGCACCGCTCGTTGCCGTCGATCTGGGCGTCAGCCACCACGCCGATCTCTGGCTCACCTATCACAAGGAATTCCGCAACTCCGAGCGCCACAAGATCGTGGTCGACTGGCTGAAGAAGATCTTCGATGCCAAGACCTATCCCTGCTTCCGCGACGAGTTCATCCATCCGAATGCGCTGGTGCCAATGATGACGGCCGCGCGCGAGGGCTTTGGGCTAACGGGTTATGTCGCGGCAACGCCGACGTAGACGCAGGGCGCGCTTCGCCCTCACCATCTGTATTCGAAGCCGACCGTGCCCTGATGCGACGTCAGCTCGTTGCGGAACTTGCCGTCATAGTTGATGTAGAGCCGCGCGACGCTGGTGAGGCTGAGCGAGGCCGAGGCGCCGGCATCCATGCCGTAACGGCTCTCCCCGATGCCGGGAACGACGATGCTCTGGGTTCCCAGGCTGACCTGCACCGATCCCAGGTTCTGGTAGAAATTGTCGACGAACTTGCCGTAGGCCGACAGGTCCAGGATCTTCTGGTCGTAGATGAAGTAGCGCCCGATCTCCGCGCCGATCATCACGCGTGCGCGAGAGAGTGCCGTGGAGCCGACGTTCAATGGATCGAGCCCTCCAGCCTCCTGGAACGCAGCGCTGGTGGCGCGCACATATTCGAGCGCGCCCTTGGGTACGACGCGCATCTGGTCCTGGGTCCAGTAGTAGCTGATCTCGGTCAGGCCACCGTCGATCGCAGCACGATAACCCGCGGTCGCAAGACCAACGCCGGTGTCCCTGCTGGAACGGACCTTGCCGAAACCGTGCACCACCGCGAATGCCCAGGTCCACGGTCCCTTGTCGACCGAGCCGTTGAAACCGATTTGCGTCAGGTCGAGCGTCGCCGACTGGAGCGCCAGCGGCACGTCGATGTCGGTATGGCTCTGGTCGACGGAGAAGCCGAGGTTGACGCCCGGCGCGACCCGCGCGCCGAAGCCGGCGACGCCGCCAAAGGTCTTGCGCTTGTCGCCGACGAAGTCGCCTTGCGCGTCGGTCCGGACCGAGATGCCATAGCCTTCGAACCAGGTGCGGTAGAGCGGATCCTCCGTGCTCGCCGAGGCGCCGCCCCCACCGGGATTGGTGCGCGATGCACGGTTGACGCCGCTAGAGGCCTGGTTGCCGAGCCGCTCCAGGAAATTGGAGCCAAGATTGAGCGCACTGTTGCCGGCCGACTGGTCGTAATTGGTCGCGGTCGGCATGGGGGTCGGTGACGCCGTGGGTGTCGGGGTCGGGGTCGGCGTGGGCGTCGGACTCTGCGCGAAGGCTGATGTCGCCGACATGGTCACGACGAGTCCAAGCGCCGTGACGAGCGCAGCCGCGATCCGGCGGACACGGCCCAGCCCAACCGTCTGCCGTGTCCCGGAGAGCTGCAGGGCGCAGCGCATGACGACTAATCCCGAAGCAAAGTGGCGGAGCGCAAAAATGCAACACGAACGGCGCGCGCTTGCGGCGATTTGTGCCGAACTGCCACGCAGGGTCAACCGGTTGGCGCGCTGGAGCGGGGCTATTGCCTCGATTGTGGTTCCCTTGCCACAGGTCGCAAATTGCAGAGAGCGACACCCGCCGCGATCTTGAAAGCCGTGCGCCGCTTGCTAACGCGCGAATTTCATGTTGCAATATTGGACACAATCGGAATTGGCCGCTCGGCTGTGCGTTTCGCGACATTGAGACTCGAACAGACTATCGGAAGCCCGTTTGTGGCGTGGCACGCGAAACTGCGGCCGCGTCTTTTTTGTATCTAGTGGAGGAGATGAGCGATGCCGCAAAAGGGCACCGTCAAATGGTTCAACCCGACCAAGGGCTATGGGTTCATCAAGCCGAACGGCAGCGATAAGGACGTGTTCGTCCATATCTCGGCCGTCGAGCGTGCCGGACTCTCGACCCTTAATGAGAACCAGGTGGTTGAATACGACCTCGTGGAGAACCGCGGCAAAGCATCCGCGGAGAACCTCAAGGTCTCCTGATTTCTCTCAAAGCTTCGCGCGAGAGATCATGACGATGCCCCCGGCTCTGCCGGGGGATTTTGTTTGCGAAGACGAAACACGGTGCGACGGCGCTTCAGCGCACCACTGGCGAAACCAGGAAGTTCTCCGACGGCCCGCTACCCGCCGTCTTGCACACATCGCCCTCGATCCGGACCTTGCCGGTCGCAAGCAGCCGCAGCGCTTCCGGATAGATGCGGTGCTCCACCTCGAGAATGCGCTCCGACAGCGTAGCGCCCGTGTCGTGGTCGCTGACGGGAACCGCGCCCTGCATCACGATCGGGCCTGCGTCGGTCTCGGGGATCACGAAGTGCACTGTCGCGCCAGACAGTTTGACGCCGGCGCGCAAAGCCTGACCATGCGGGTCCAAACCCGGGAACGACGGCAGCAGCGAGGGATGGATGTTGAGCATCCGCCCGTACCAGGCCTTGGTGAACTCGGCCGTGAACAGGCGCATGAAGCCGCCGAGACAGATCAGCTCGATGCCGTGCTCATCGAGCGCGGCCTGCAGCAGCCTTTCGAAGCCGGCCCGGTCCTTGCCGAACGGTTTGCTCTCGATCACCAGCGTGTTGACGCCGCTCGCCTTGGCGCGTTCGAGCCCCAGAGCGTCGGCCTTGTTCGAGATGACGAGCGAGATTTCCGCCGGAAAATCCGGTGCAGCAGCGGCCCTGATCAGCGCGGACATGTTGGAGCCGCGGCCGGAGATCAGGATGGCGACGCGCCGCTTCATCACAGCGCCAGTCATCACGGTGCCAGGTCGAGGTGGCCGTTATAGACGACGCGATGCTCGCCCTCGGCCGGAATCACGGTACCAAGCTGCGCCACCGTCTCACCGGCATCGCTGAAGACCTGCACGACCTGATCGACCTTGTCGGGCTCGACGATCGCGATCATGCCGATGCCGCAGTTGAAGGTGCGCAGCATCTCGAGCTCGGCGATGCCGGCTTGAGCGGCCAGCCATTTGAACACCGGCAGCACCGGCAGGCGCGCCAGATCGATGCCGACGCCGAGATCTTTCGGCAGCACGCGTGGAATGTTGTCGGTGAAACCGCCGCCGGTGATGTGGGCGAGCCCCTTTACCGCGCCGGTCTCGCGGATCGCGCGCAGGCAGGATTTGACGTAGAGCCGTGTCGGCGTCAGCAGCGCGCCGCCGAGCGTCATGACCGGCGCGAACGGGGCCGGCGCCTCGAAGCTGAGGCCGGACTGCTCGACGATCTTGCGCACCAGCGAGAAGCCGTTGGAGTGCACGCCGGACGAAGCAAGGCCGATCACGGCATCGCCCGCGGCGATGTCCTTGCGCGGCAACAAGGTACCGCGCTCGGCGGCGCCGACGGCAAAGCCGCCGAGGTCGTAGTCACCGTCCTTGTAGAGGCCGGGCATCTCGGCGGTCTCGCCCCCGATCAGGGCGCAGCCGGATTCGCGGCAGCCTTCGGCGACACCGGCGACGATCGAGGCGGTCGCCTCCGGGTCGAGCTTGCCGCAGGCGAAATAGTCGAGGAAGAACAACGGCTCGGCGCCCTGCACCACGAGGTCGTTGACGCTCATGGCGACGAGGTCGATGCCTATCCCGCCATGCAGGCCGGTCTCGATCGCGATCTTGACCTTGGTGCCGACGCCGTCGGTCGCGGCGACCAGGACGGGGTCCTTGAAACCGGCCGCCTTGAGGTCGAACAGGCCGCCGAATCCGCCGATCTCGGCGTCGGCGCCGGGCCGCGCGGTGGCGCGCACCATCGGCTTGATCAGATCGACTAGGCGGTTGCCCGCGTCGATATCGACGCCTGAATCGGCGTAAGTGAGGCCGTTTTTGCGGTCGGTCATGCCCGATTTCCAGTGGGTTTGCGGCTGGTTACGTCGAATTCCGGGGACGCGCAATGGCAAGCGTGGCGCCCCGCCCTATACTATGTAGATATCAACCGGTTCAGCCTTCAAACGGGCCGGATTCGAGGTCAGGCCGGGTGCCAGGAAGCGCCGCGTGAGTATTCCGAATATCATTACCCTGGGCCGCATCATGCTGGTCCCAATCATCGTCTGGGCCATCGTGTCGAGCCAAATGGAGGTTGCGTTCGCCGTCTTCCTCATTGCCGGCGTCAGCGACGCGGTCGACGGCTTCCTCGCCAAGCGCTTCAACATGACGAGCGAGCTCGGCGCCCTGCTCGATCCGCTCGCGGACAAGGCGCTGCTGGTCTCGATCTATCTGGCACTGGGGATCTGGGGCGACATCCCGCGCTGGATCGTGATCCTGGTGGTGTCGCGCGACATCATGATCGTCGCCGCCGTGATCGTGTCCTGGCTGTTCGACAAGCCGGTCGAGATGAAGCCGTCGAAGGTGTCGAAGCTCAACACCGCCGCCCAGGTGGCCTATGCGGCGCTGGTGCTGGCCTCCCTGGCCTTCGGCTTCAAACCGGCGCCTTATGATATGATCCTGATGGGCCTCGTCACGGTCTTCACGCTCTCTTCCGTGTCGCTCTATCTCGTCGAGTGGCTGCGGCACATGAGTACGATCGGAGCCAAGTAGCACGATCGAGGCCAAATGAGCCGGGATGCGGCCCCGCAAAAGGCCAACTCCCGCTCGATGACGTCGAATCTCTTCAAACGAAGCCGGCGTGCCGGCACGGAGCACAGCAAGCGTGGCAGGCCGCGTTCATCCCCGACAATTGGCATTCTCGCTTCCGCACGCGGAAAGCCTCAGCCGGGATAATTTCCTCGAAGGCCCCGCCAACGAAGCCGGTCTTGCCCTCATCGACGCCTGGCCTGAATGGCCGAACCGGATCATGTGGCTGGCCGGCCCGGAAGGAAGCGGCAAGAGCCATCTCGCCGCGATCTGGGCCGAGGCTTCCGGCGCCCGCTCGACCACAGCCAATGGGCTGACCGCCGAAAACGTCCCGGGCGCGCTCGCCACCGGCGCGCTGGTGGTCGAGGATCTCAGGGCAAAAGAGCTCGACGAGCGGGCCCTGTTTCATCTGATGAACCTCGCCCGCGAGGATGGGGCCTACCTGCTCTTCACCGGCCGCGAGGTACCGGCGTCGCTCGAGATCGAGCTGCGCGACCTGCGCTCGCGGCTGCGCGCGGTGCCTGTGATCTCGCTGCTGCCGCCCGACGACCAGCTCTTCCGCGGCCTGATCGTCAAGTTCTGCGCCGACCGCCAGCTCGCCGTGGATGAGAGCGTGGTCAGCTACCTCGCTACCCGCCTGGAGCGCTCTTCGGCGGCCGCACGGGAGGCCGTTGAGCTGCTCGACAGCGAGGCCCTGCGCCTCGGTCGCCCCGTCACGCGGGCGCTGGCCGCCGAGCTGCTTCGGGACGCCTGACCCTTCCGCCCTGGCTCCAAGGCCGCTTGACGCGGCGCAGCGGCGGAACATCAATGTCATCGAAACGTCATCGGACTAACACATGCTCCCGCCGGTTTTGCGCATAAGTCGCAAATTGGGGCGAACTGGATGGATCGACTTCTGATGGACTCTGCGCAAGCTGTTGAAATTAAAGAAAAAGCCCCGGAGACCGAGGGCCTGCCGGCGATTGCCTCAAGTCCCGAGCGCTTCATCAATCGCGAGCTCTCCTGGCTGCACTTCAACCGCCGCGTCCTCGAGGAAGCGGTCAATCCCAGCCACCCCATGCTGGAGCGGGTGCGATTCCTGTCGATTTCAGCGAATAACCTCGACGAGTTCTTCATGGTCCGCGTCGCCGGCATCAAGGCCCAGATCCGCGAGGGCATCGCCGAGCGCAGCCCCGACGGCCTGACGCCGTCCGAGCAGCTCGCGCTGATCAACCGCACCGTCTCGCAGCTTGCCTCCGACCAGCAGGCGATCTGGCGCGACCTGCGCGGCACGCTGGCCGACGTCGGCATCGTGCTGGTCGACGGCAAGGACGTCACCAAGGCGGAACGGACCTGGATCGAGGACTACTTCCTCAACAACGTGTTTCCGCTGCTGACCCCGCTCGCGATCGACCCGGCTCACCCCTTCCCGTTCATTCCGAGCCTCGGCTTCACCATCGCGCTCCAGCTGACGCGCGCCGCCGACGGCAAGCAGATGAACGCGCTGATTCGTATGCCCGGCAAGATCGACCGCTTCATCCGGTTGCCGGCCGAGGGCAAGGTCGTGCGGCTGATCTCGCTCGAGCAGGCGACCGGGCTGTTCATCAACCGCCTGTTCCCCGGCTACAATCTCCACGGCCAGGGCGCCTTCCGCATCATCCGCGACTCCGAGCTCGAAATCGAGGAAGAGGCCGAAGACCTCGTCCGCCTGTTCGAGACCGCTCTGAAGCGCCGCCGCCGCGGGTCGGTGATCCGGCTCGAGATCGACGGCAAGATGCCGGAGGAGCTGCGCAGCTTCGTGCAGCATGCGCTGTCGGCCGCCGACGACGAGGTCTTCCTGGTCGACGGCGTGCTCGCCATGAACGAGCTCTCGCAGCTCACCCGCCTCGACCGGCCCGATCTCGAATTCACCCCTTACGTACCGCGCCATCCCGAGCGCGTGCGCGAGCATGGCGGCGACATCTTTGCCGCGATCCGGCAGAAGGACCTCGTCGTCCATCATCCCTACGAATCCTTCGACGTGGTGGTGCAGTTCCTGCAGCAGGCCGCCCGCGATCCCGATGTCGTCGCGATCAAGCAGACGCTCTACCGCACCTCCAACAACTCCCCGATTGTGCGCACGCTGGCGGAAGCCGCCGAAGCCGGCAAGTCCGTCACCGCGCTGATCGAATTGAAGGCGCGCTTCGACGAGGAGGCCAACATCCGCTGGGCCCGCGACCTCGAACGCGCCGGCGTGCAGGTCGTCTACGGCTTCCTCGAACTGAAGACGCACGCGAAGCTCTCGATGGTGGTGCGCCGCGAGGGCGGCGGCCTCACCACCTACGTCCACACCGGCACCGGCAATTATCACCCCGTCACCGCACGTATCTACACCGACCTCTCCTACTTCACCTCGGATCCGACCATCGGCCGCGACGCCGCGCGCGTGTTCAATTTCATCACCGGTTATGCCGCGCCGAGCGATCTGGAAAAGATGGCGGTGTCGCCGCTGACGTTGCGCAAGCGCATCATCGAGCACATCCAAGGCGAGACCGCGCATGCGCGGCATGGCCGCCCCGGCGCGGTCTGGATGAAGATGAATGCGCTGGTCGACCCCGACATCATCGACGCGCTCTACGAGGCCTCACAAGCCGGCGTCCAGGTCGAGCTCGTCGTGCGCGGCATCTGCTGCCTCAGGCCCGGCATTCCAGGCCTGTCGGAGAACATCCGCGTCAAGTCGATCATCGGGCGCTTCCTGGAACACGGCCGAATCTACTGTTTCGGCATGGGCCAGGGCCTGCCGAGCGCGAAAGCGGCTGTGTATATCTCCTCGGCCGACATGATGCCACGCAACCTCGACCGCCGCGTCGAGGTGCTGTGTCCGCTGCAAAATCCCACGGTGCATCAGCAGGTTCTCGAACAGATCATGGTCGCGAATCTGAAGGACAATGAGCAGAGCTGGCAATTGTTGCCGGACGGGTCCTCGACGCGTATGAAGACCGCGAAGGGCGAGGAGCCTTTCAACGTCCACAACTACTTCATGACAAATCCGAGTCTATCTGGCCGTGGAAAGTCGCTCAAGGAATCCTCGCCGCGCCGTCTCACGCGCCGTAATGAACGTCATCAATCTTGATCCGGGATCGAGGACGTGAAGCGGCCGCGTAAGCGCGGCTCGAGCGTCGCGGTCATCGATATCGGTTCCAACTCTGTCCGTCTCGTCGTCTACGAGGGACTGACGCGGAGCCTCATTCCGATCTTCAACGAGAAGACGCTGTGCGGCCTCGGGCGCGAGGTGCAGAGCACGGGCCTGCTTGCTCCCGATGCCGTCGACAAGGCGCTGACCTCGCTGAAGCGGTTCCGGGCGCTGTGCCGCGTCATGCAGGTCGGTCGCGTGTTTGCGATTGCGACCGCAGCCTGCCGCGATGCCTCCAACGGCCCCGACTTCATCGCGAAAGCCGAGCGCATCTGCGCCGTGAAGATCGAGATCCTGTCGGGCCCGCGCGAGGCGCGGCTGTCGGCGCTCGGCGTGATCTCCGGCATCCATCATCCCGACGGCATCGTCGGCGATCTCGGCGGCGGCTCGCTCGAGCTGATCGACGTGCGCAAGAACAGCGTGCGCAGCGGCGTGACGCTGCCGCTCGGCGGCCTCGCGCTCCAGGACCTCGCGCACAAATCGCTCAAGCGCGCCGACCGTATCGTGCGCGAGGAGCTCGACGAGGTGCCGCAGCTCACCGCCGGCCGCGGCCGCACCTTCTACGCCGTCGGCGGCACCTGGCGCGCGCTCGCGCGCATCCACATCATCCAGAGCGGCTATCCGCTCCAGGTGATGCACGGCTACTCCATTTCCGCAGCTGAAGCGCTCGACTTTTCGCGTCGTCTCCGCCGGCTTGCGGCCGCCGACATGCTGGCCGACATCGAGATCGTCGCGGATGCCAGGCGCCCGCTCCTTACCTATGCGGCGCTGGTGCTCGAGCACATCATCCGCGTGGCGAAACCCAAGTCCATCGTGTTCTCGACCTTCGGCGTGCGCGAGGGCCTCTTGCACGAGAAGCTGTCGGAATCCGAGCGCAACAAGGACGGGCTGATCTGCGCCGCGGAAGAGCTCAATCAGCTGCTGTCGCGTTCGGCAAAGCACGCCCGCGAGCTGATCGCCTGGACCGACCGCCTCGCGCGCGTGGTGAAGCTGCGCGAGACCGAAGAGGACCGCCGCTTGCGCCACACCGCGTGCCTGCTCTCCGACATCGGCTGGCGCGTGCATCCCGACCATCGCGGCGAGCAGACGCTGAGCTTGGTCGTCAACGGCAATTTCGGCGCAATCACCCACACCGAGCGCGCCTTCGTCGGCCTGTCCGTGTTCTACCGCTATGCGGGCCTGAGCGAGGAGAACCAGCCGCCGGTGACCATGCAGGAGCTGCTGACACCTGCCCAGCTCGAACGCGCCCGTCTGCTGGGCGCGGCGTTCCGCGTCGCCCATCTGATCTCGGCGGCACGTCCGGGTGTGCTGCCGGCCACGCATTTCCGCAGCCAGGGCCGCAATCTGATGCTGGTGTTCGAGCACCGGCTCGTCGACCTCGTCGCCGACCGCGTCGGCAGCCGCTTCCGCGCCCTCGCCCGCCTGATCGGCCGCTCCGGCTCGATCGTGCGGCGCTAGACTCGCCAGCCGGTCCTAATCCTCCCTGGACGCTTCTTGAGCCACATGATCGCGCCGCTGATGAACAGGGCGAGAGGTGCGAAGCCGGTTGCGAACACGAACAGGCGCCCGATCAGCCCGAACGTCGCGCCGTTATGGATCCAGAGCTGTTCGGCCAGATAGCGATCCCCCATCGACATCGCGGCCGAAGTGCGATCGTGCACCACTGCGCCACTCCATGGATCGAGCCAGATCGCCCCCCGGGCACGTACCGCGGGATCAGCACCCGCGGCCCGGAACTGCACCCGCCACGTGTTGCGCGTTTCGGTGGGCGGGCTCAGCATGGCAACCGCCATGCCCGGCTTGGCCGCTTGCGCGCTCCGCATGATCGCATCGGGTGATAGCGGCGGTGTCCCCGTGGGGGGCGGCGCTTCGATCCGCGGCGACGGATCGGCTGTCGGTTGCGACACAAGGCCAACGATGGGACGCACGACGTCGGGAAAAATAATCCCGACGCCGGTCATCGAGATCACCGTGAGCGCGAGCAGCGCCCAAAAGCCGGCCGTGCCGTGGACGTCGAAAACAAATCGAAGCAGCGAAACGTCCTTCCGGACCGACACTGATCGCCAGAATCGACCCGGCCTCGGCCACCACAAGATGACGCCTGACATGGCCAGGCCGAGCAGCATGAACCCGACAACGCCGACCAGCTCTTTGCCCCACCACTCGTAGAGCAGCAGCGTGTAGTGCAGACGATAAACCTTGAGGGAGAACGCGTTGACGTAGTCACGCCGCCCGAGCACCTTCCCGTTCGAAGGATCGACCATGGTCGTCCAGCGATTCGGGTAGCGGCCTTTCGCAGTTTCATGCGCATGTATCACGACCCAGACCGGCCAGGTCCGATCCGGCGCGAGGATCGTGGCAATCGGCGCGGGATCCGCTGCCGCGGCCGCGCGCATCACCTCGCTCAACGTAGCCTCTCGTTCCCGACCTGCGGGAGTGTAAAGCGCCGGGTTCAGGGCGGCGTCGATTTCCCGATAGAAGACGATGAAGCTACCCGTGAGGCCGATCAGCACCACGACGATGCCGCCGAGCAATCCGAGCCATCGATGAGCCCACAGAAGCCCACGCCGTGCGCGTCCGGTGAGGTTCGGGGCCGGCAACATCGCCGTTGCACGCGTCAAAGCCGACCCGCCTCAGAAATCCGTCGACATCGACAATAGCAGGGTTCTGGGTACACCTTGCGACAATGCGGAGAAGCTCGCCACGCCAGCCCAGTAATTGGTATCGAACACGTTCTGAACCAGGGCCCGAAGCGTCACCGGCCGGTTGTTGATCCGCGTGTTGTAGCGGGCACCCAGGTCGAGCCTCGTCCAGGCCGGAACGACCTGCATGTTCGCCGCATCCAGATATTGGTGTCCCGTATAGATGGTGTTTGCGACCAGCGTCAGTCCGGGCGCGAACGGGGTGTCCCATTCAGCGGACAGGTTTGCCTGCACCTGAGGCACACCGATCGGCGTCTTGCCGAGATTGGTTGGCGTGCTTGTCTTTGTCAGCTCCGCATCGATCAACGTCACGCCGCCAAGGACCCGTATGCCCGGCTGCACCTCTCCGAATACGGTGAACTCCAGGCCGCGATTGCGCTGTTCGGCGTCCGCCCGGAAGATCTTGTCGACGCCCAATTGTCCCGACGGCTTGGTGATCTGGAACACGCTGATCGTGGTGGCCAGCATTCCGAAGTCGACCTTGACGCCTGCCTCGTGCTGCTTGCTGAAGTAAGGCGCAAGAACTTCCCCCTGATTGCTCGCGGTCGTCGGTGCGACGTCGCCCTTGCTGAGCCCTTCGATGTAGTTGGTGTAGAGCGAAACGTTGCTCCAGGGCTTGACGACGAGGCCGACCATCGGCGTGAGCGCCGTCTGGTCATAGGAGGACGTGACCGCTCCCGTGTTGGTATTGAAGTTGTTGGACTTCACCCCCTGCTGGCGCACGCCGACGGTCAGCTGAAGGCGCTCCTGAAAAACCGACAAAGTGTCAGCCAGCGCAAGGCCGGTCAATTCGGTATCCGAAAGCTTCGGAACAGTCGAAGGAGCAGCAACGAGCTGCTCAGGACGGGCGATCGGCGCATAGATGTTGGACAGAACCGGCGTCCCGGACACAGAGCCCCGTGAGATCTGATCCGTGTAGTAGCTGCCCTGGAAACTCACGGCGTGACTGATCGCGCCGGTTTCAAACCGGGCGCGCACACCGGCGTCAGCGACATTCCTGTCGATATCGAATTTGAAGCGTCCCGGTGTCGACGTGGTGTTGCCGGCCGCGTTCAGGATCGTCGGCGTGCCGAACAAGCGATCGACCTGGGTCCTGCCGCCACCGCCGTCGGCGAACACCGTCACGGAATCCGTCACATCGTATTCGGCGCGCGCCAGCAGCGAGTTGTCATGAACCTTAGCCCATTCCCAGGCCTGCGTGACATTGCGCCTCCCGACCGGCGCGGTCGGGACAGCTACGCCTGTTGCGACCAGAAACGGTCTCGTGGGCGCGTCGAACTTTTCTTCCTGATCGATGAAGTCGAGCGATGCTCTGAATTTCTCACCGCGATAATCGAATGCGGCGGCGCCGACATGCGCCTCCCGGTTCTGGTTGTCCAGCGGCGTATCACCATTGTGATAGCTGCCATTGACGCGAATTCCGAATTCGCGGTTCTCGCCGAACCGTCGGCTGACGTCGAGATGCGTGCCGAACTGGCTGTTCGTCGCGTAGTCGGTCGTAACCCGTGTGAGATCGACATCAGAGGCACGCTTCGGGACGATATTGATGGTGCCCCCGACGCTGCTGTTCGGGGCCATCCCGTAAAGCAGCGCGGTCGGGCCCTTGATGATCTCGATCCGTTCGACGTAGTCGGTGAAGACACGGTAGTTCGGCGCAACACCGTAGACACCGTTGAAGGCAATTTCTCCGACATTCCCCTCGCCGATCGGAAAGCCGCGGATGAAGAAGGAGTCGAGAATGCCGCCGGTCTGACCGGTGAAACGGACCGAAGGGTCGTTGCTGACGACGTCGGCTATCGTGCTGGCCTGTTGATCTTCGATTTTCTTCGCCGTGTAACTGGTGATGTTGAACGGCGTGTCCATGAAATCCCTGTTGCCCAGCAAGCCGATCTGGCCTCCGCGGGCGACCTGCCCGCCTGAGTAGGAGGGCGGGAGTGCGCCGGGCCTTGCGGCAGCGGGCTTCGCTTCCGCCTGCATCCTGGCCCGCTCATTCGCGGGCGCGCTTTGACGGCCCGCCCTTCGACTTGGGTTCAAACGCGGGCGTGCACGCTGCTTCGGCACGTCGGCAGTGACGGTCACCGCCGGCAAGGCTGTCGCCGTCTCCGGCGCAGCGCTTTGCGCGCTGGTGCGGTGAAGGAAGCCGTCGCCGAACAAGGCGATGGAGACCAGAGAGGCCGCGAAAGCCGTCGGTCTGGAGAACTTCGGATGGGATTTGACGGTAGCGGCAAGAATAGCAACAGGGCGGCAGGTGGCACTCGAAGACATTTCTCAACAGCTTCCGGTTTGACAGGAATAAATACCGGAGCGACGTGCCGCGGCACGAGCCGCCAAGTCAATAAAAACGCCTTTATTTTCAGTAGTTTATAATAAGTCAAAGTCTAAATCGCGCAGAGGTTGAGAGCGCTGTGGGTCACCCACGAAGTGCCGGACCGCACTGTGCGTGACCGCTTGACGCGCGAGTCCGCCATGAGGCGGCAATGCTCGCCGGCGTGCGGAGCTATGATGACCGGTTCAGTGGGGACGGCGACTGCCGGAATGATCGCGCGCAACACCTCTCCCCGCCGGGAAGAGGCAAGCAAAACCAGATCATGCCGCAGAGATTACTCTGCCGAAGCCTTGGCGTGGCGCTCGGAGGATTCCAGCGCGGCCGCGCTCAGGCTGCGCCGGCGCCAGATGCTGCCGACGACCAGCACGACGACGACGCCGAGAGCTGCGCAGAGATATTCGCCGCCTCCGCCGCCATGGGCGAATTGGGGCGGGATGCGAAGTGCGCCGAGCATGCTGTCCAGCGAGGCACCGAGCGGGCCGTCGAACAGCGTGTGCAGCTTCGGCGCGATGCCGGGATCGGTCGCGATCACCTCGCCCGAGATCCAGCCGAGCAGCGCTGCACCCGCCCAGACCAGGACCGGCAGCTTTGCGAGCAGCGCCATGATCAGCGCCGCACCGGCGACGATCAGCGGCACGCTGATGGCGAGACCGAGGATCAGCAGCGGCACGCTGCCATTGGCGGCGGCGGCCACCGCAATGACGTTGTCGAGACTCATGACGATGTCGGCGACGACGACGATCTGCACCGCTTGCCACAGATGCGAGGCGGACTCGACGCCGTCCTCGTCCTCGTTCTCCGGCACCAGGAGCTTCGCCGCGATCACGATCAGCGCGAGACCGCCGACGAGCTTGAGATACGGTAGCTCCATCAGGCTCGCGACGATGCCGGTGAAGATGATCCGCAGCAGCACGGCTGCGCCGGCGCCGAAGATCATGCCCCACAGCCGGTGCCGCGGCTTGAGGCCGCGGCAGGCGAGCGCGATCACCAGCGCGTTGTCGCCGGAGAGCAGGATGTTGATCCAGATGATCTTGGCGACCGCAACCCAGAAGGTCGGTTCGGCCATCTCGTTGCGAAACTGGGTGAAGAATGCCCCGATCGTTGCGGGATCGAAGATCTGCCAGAGCCAGTTCACAATACGTCCTTTCGCCCCGTCGATATTAACCTATCGGCTGATCAGCCGACGATCTCGTTGCCCGAGAAGAACTGCGCGATTTCGATCGCAGCGGTCTCCGGCGCATCCGAGCCGTGAGCGGAATTCTCGCCGATCGACTTTGCGTAGAGCTTGCGGATGGTGCCGTCGGCGGCCTTGGACGGATCGGTCGCACCCATCGCGTCGCGGTACTTGGCAATGGCGCCCTCGGCTTCCAGCACCTGGACCACCACGGGGCCCGAGGTCATGAACTCGACGAGCTCGCCGAAGAACGGGCGCGCCTTGTGCACGGCATAGAAGGTCTCGGCCTGTTCCTTGGTCATGCGGATGCGCTTCTGCGCGACGATGCGCAGGCCCGCCTTCTCGATCACGGCATTGACCGCACCGGTCAGGTTACGCGCGGTCGCATCGGGCTTGATGATCGAGAAAGTGCGTTCGATGGCCATAATCTTGTCCTTGAGAAGAAAGCGGTGGTTCGGAGTTGCCGGGCTTATATCGGCGCCATCGCCGGACGGCAAGCGACCGCAAAAACGGCCTCACAGGCGCTTCGCCGCAGGGCCCGCCCCGGATTCCAGCATGGATTACAACGATTTCATCCAGATGAACCCAATCTGAAACCCCCGTCAGGGTTCGGTTCAGCTTCGCCGGCGTAAGGTCGGGCCTATCGAAACCGAAGGCCCGATCATCAGGCAGACCGTTTCGGCGGCCTTTCCATCGACGCGATAGCCCCGCGCCGGCAGTCTTTAGGAGATCACCATGTTGAGGAAACTTTCGCTTGCCGCTGTCGCCGCGGTTGCGCTGGGTGCCGCGCTGGCGCCGACCTCCGCCTCCGCTCACTGGCATGGCGGCTGGGGCTGGCACGGCGGCGGCGGTGGCTGGCATCACGGCTGGGGTGGACCGCGCTTCTATGCCGGCGGCCCCGTCTCCTACGGTTATGGCGGCTGCTACGCGCGCCGGCTGGTCCCGACCCCCTGGGGACCCCGCTGGCGGCTGATCAACCGCTGCTACTGAGCCCGACAGCACCTTCCTGAGGTACCTAGGCCCCCCAGGTACCTTCCAAGCGAAGCCCCGGCGTTCCCCTGCGCCGGGGCTTTGTATTTCGGCGGATATTGCCCGGCTTCATGCAATTTTTACTAGAGTGCCGGGCAATGTCCGCGAGCGGCGAAACCATTTGGGGGGCCAAGGACTTGGTAACGTGTCATCACCTTGAGAAGACGGAACCCCACAATGGCTGGCCTTTTTGCCAATGACAGCGAACAGATCGACCGGCGCACCAGCCGCTCGATCTGCGATGCGGTGGGCGAACGGCTTCAGCAGAGCCTGCGCCCCGAACCACGGCTCCCGACGCATCTCGAACAGCTCCTCGACGAGTTGAAGCAGCGCGACCGCGATTCGCACTGACGTGAGGCTCACGCAAAAACGGGTTGCGTTCGACGCGCCTTGCGGTGACAAGGCCGCATGCTTGCTATCACCGACCTCTCCATCCGCCTTGCCGGACGCCTTCTGATTGACCAGAGTTCCGTGCAGATCACGCCCGGCGCGCGCGTCGGCATGGTCGGGCGCAACGGCACCGGCAAGTCGACCCTGTTCAAGGTGATCCGCGGCGAGCTGGCGGCCGAGCACGGCACGGTCACCCTGCCGCCACGCTGGCGCGTCGGCAGCCTCGCGCAGGAGGCCCCGAACGGCCCCGAAAGCCTGATCTCCGTCGTGCTCAAGGCCGACCTCGAACGCGACGCGCTGCTTCACGAAGCGGAGAGCGCGACCGACCCGCACCGGATCGCCGAGATCCAGACCCGCCTCGTCGACATCGACGCCCATTCGGCGCCGAGCCGCGCGGCCGCGATCCTCTCCGGCCTCGGCTTCTCCGCCACCGACCAGCTCCGCCCCTGCGCCGAATTCTCCGGCGGCTGGCGCATGCGCGTCGCGCTCGCCGCCACGCTGTTCGCCGCCCCTGACCTCCTGCTGCTCGACGAGCCCACCAACTATCTCGACCTCGAAGGCACGCTGTGGCTCGAGGATCACCTTGCGCATTATCCGCGCACGGTGATCGTGATCAGCCATGACCGCGACCTGCTGGAAAGCTCGGTCGACCAGATCCTGCATCTGGAGCGCGGCAAGCTCACGCTCTACAAAGGCACCTATTCCTCCTTCGAGGAGCAACGGGCCATGCGCGAGCTGCTCGATGCCAAGGCGGTGAAGCGCCAGGAGGCCGAGCGCGCGCGGCTGCAGGCCTTCGTCGACCGCTTCAAGGCCAAGGCCTCGAAAGCGCGCCAGGCGCAATCTCGCGTAAAAATGCTGGAGCGGCTGAAGCCGATCACGGCGCTGGTCACCCAGGACGTGCGCGAAATCAGCTTTCCCGCGCCGGAGAAAATCCTGTCGCCGCCGATCATCGCCGCCGACAACGTCGTGGTCGGCTACGATCCGAACACGCCCGTGCTTAACCGCGTCACCTTGCGCGTCGACAATGACGACCGCATCGCGCTCCTTGGTTCCAACGGCAACGGCAAGTCGACGCTGGTGAAACTGCTCGCGGGCCGCCTCGCACCGTTCTCGGGCAAGGTGACGCGTGCCGACAAGCTCTCGATTGCCTATTTCGCCCAGCACCAGCTCGACGAATTGAACGAGGATGCCTCGACCTACGACCACGTCCGCAAGCTTATGGGTGAAGCGCCCGAGGCCAAGGTGCGCGCACGCGCCGGCGCCATCGGATTCTCCGGCAAGGCGGCCGATACCAAGGTCGGGAAATTGTCTGGCGGCGAGAAGGCGCGCTTGCTGCTGGGGCTGGCGACCTTCTTCGGCCCCAACATGATCATTCTGGACGAGCCGACCAACCATCTCGACATCGACAGCCGCGCTGCGCTTGCGGAGGCGATCAACGAATTCCCCGGCGCCGTCATCATGGTTTCGCACGACCGCTATCTGATTGAGTCCTGCGCCGACCAACTCTGGATCGTCGCCGACCGGACCGTGACCAATTACGACGGCGACCTCGACGAGTATCGCCGCCTGGTGCTGTCGGCGCGCAATGGCGAGCCCGTCCCGCGCGAGCGTAGCGCCGCGAGCGAGAAGCCGCAGCGCCCGAGATCGGACAATCGTGGCTCGCTGAAGAAGCGCATCGCGGAAGCCGAGAGCGAGATCGCCCGCGTCAGCGAGATCATCACCAAGATCGACACCGCGCTCGCCCTGCCCGACATCTTCACCCGGGATCCCAAGCAGGCCGCGCAACTGTCGAAGGCGCGCGCCAACGCCGCCGACGCGCTGGCGCGCGCGGAGGAACTGTGGCTGGAGGCGAGCACGCAGTTCGACGAGGCGGCGGGCTAGACTCAAAATCTGAAAAACAACCCCATGCACAGTACGGGTAATAAATTACCTGCATGCAAGCCGCTGAGCAGTTGGCCCTTTACTCAATCGGCATACTGCCCCGCTGCCTTGATGATCGGCGCCCAGCGGTCGACTTCGCTGGTCAGCATCGCCCCGAGCGCCTCCGGCGTCGCCTTGTCCTGAGGGACCGGCTCGGTGTTGATGTCGTTGAACCGGGCGATCAACGCGGGATCCCTGAGCGCGGCCTGGAGCACCGCCGTCAGCTTCTGAACGACCGCGGGCGGCGTGCCCTTAGGGGCATAGAGGCCATGCCAGACGCCGAGCTCGAACCCCTTGAGGCCGGCCTCGTCGGCGGTCGGCAGATCGGGCAGGCTCTTCAGCCGCTCTTTTGTGGTGACAGCGTAGGCCTTGACCTGCTTGGCCGTGATCGGCCCGGTCGTGTTCGTCGCCTGGTCGCAGGTGAGATCGATCTGCTTGCCGAGCAGATCGTTCATGATCGGCCCATTGCCCTTGTAGGGCACCGTGGTGAGCTGCTTCTGGATCGCCGTCATGAACAGCATGCCGCACAGATGCGATGCCGCACCTAACCCGGCATTGGCGTAAGTCAGCTTGTCGCCCTGCTGCTGGGCGTAGACGACCAGTTCCTTGAGCGTGTCGGCCGGGAAGTCCGGACGCGCGATGATGGTCATCGGCGCATTGGTCACGAGCCCGATCGGCGCAAAGGCCGTCTTCGTGTCGTAGCTCAGGTTGCGATACAGTGTGGCCGCGGTCGAAATGCCGACATGATGGACCAGCAGCGTGTAGCCGTCCGGCTGGGCGCGCGCGGCGCGCGTCGTGCCGATCGTGCCGCCGGCGCCCGTCGCGTTCTCGACGATGATCTGCTGCCCGAGGGATTTCGCCATGCTTGCTGCGGTCAGACGCGCGATGGTGTCCGTCGGTCCACCCGCGGCGTACGGCACCAGCACGGTGATGGGCCTGGACGGATAGTCCTGGGCGACCGCCGCGCCGAGCGACAGAAGCAGAGCCGACACGATCGTGATGAAACGCATGTTCCCTCCAAGATTCTTTATCGCGCCATAAAAGCGCATCCCCGGCCGCACGGCCATCAGGAAAGCGACCTCTGCAAAAGTGTCGCAATCACGATGATCCGCGCCGAGAATGGCGACGTCGCCGGCGAGACGAATGGTGGGCAGGCGTGATACAGCTCCGCTGGAGCAAAATGGGATCTACCGCTCCCGCATGATCTCCTGTCGGTAGCGCTGAAGCGGAGACAACAGGTAGCTCAAAATGGTGCGCGAGCCGGTCCTGATCTCCACCGTCACGGCCATTCCCGGTGACAGGCTGACGAGGCGATCGTCCACCTGCATTTGCGTACGATCGAGCGAGATGCGTGCGCTGTAGCTCAGCTCCTGCCCGTTAGGCTCGCTGCTGTCGCGCGGCGTCCCGAGCGCGCGGTCGCTTCCCGGCGGACGGTCGCGGATGATGGCGTCCTGCGAGACGCTCAGCACCCGTCCCTCCAGCAGGCCGTAGCGGGTGAAGTTGAAGGTGTCGATCTTGACGGCGGCATCCTGCCCGGCCTCGACGAAGCCGATGTCGCGGTTGGAGATCATCGCCTCGACCTCGAGCCGCGTATCCGATGGCACGATCACCAGCAGCGATTGCGCGGGCGTGACCACGCCGCCCACGGTGTGGACCGCAAGCTGCTGCACGACGCCGTCGACCGGCGAGGTCAGCTGCTGCAGCCGGGTCCGCTGCTGCGCCTTGATCAGATCGCGCGCGACGCCATTGGCTTTCTGCTCGCTCTTGGCGAGTTCGTCGGACAGGCTCTTGCGATACTCAGCCACGGCCTGGGTGCGGGTCTCCCGGATCGCGGCGACGGCCGCCTCGGCTTCCTTCAGATGGCTGCTCTGGACGCGAAGCTCCTCCTGCTGCTCGATCAGAAGCTGAAGGGTCTCGTAATAGGTCAGCTTCGAGCCGATTTCCTTCTCCATCAGAATCTTGCGGATATCGACGCGCTGCTGGGTGACGGGGAGCAACGCATCCAGCTTGTGGATCGTCGCCGCAATGGTCTGATGCTCGGCCTCCTTCTGCGCCTGCTGGCGCGCAAGCGACGCCAATTTGGCGCGATGCTCGCTGACCTGATTGGCAAGAAGCTGCCGCTGTGTCGCGACCAGCGAGGGATCGGCATCCGCAGGCGGGACGAGATCGGTGGAGGCATCTTCGCCGCTTGCCAATGCGGCGCGGAGACGCGCCATATTGAGCCGTTCGGCCATGAGATCGTCATGCAGGTGATCGCGCTCCGCGGCATTCACGGTCGGATCGAGCTCGATCAGCACGTCGCCCGATTTGACCGCCTGCCCGTCCTGTACGTGGATGGCGCGCACCACCCCGGTCTCGAACGGCTGGACCACCTTGCTTCGCCCGCTCGACACCACCTTCCCGGTTGCGGACGCCACGATGTCGATCGTGCCCCATGCCGACCACGCGAGTGCCGCGCAGACAAGGAGCATCAGGGCGATCGCGATGGCCCGGCCGATCGGTGACGGTGCTGCCTCGGCAATCTCCAGCGCCGCGGGCAGGAAGGCGATCTCTTCAGTGCGCCGCCCCTTCGCTTTCCGGAAGGGAACGACGGTCTGCTCCGGCCGCGGGGCCGGCGCCGCGCTAGCCAACCTCATAGATCCCTCCCTGGAGACGATGCAGGGCCGCGTATCGGCCGCCGGTCTTGATCAACGCGTCATGCGTGCCGTCCTCGACCAGACGGCCGCGCTCGAGCGTGAAGATGCGATCGGCGCCGCGGACGGTGGACAGCCGATGCGCGATGATCAGAACGGTGCGGCCCCTGGCGATCTCCTTCATGTTCTCATGGATGATCCGCTCGCTTTCATAGTCGAGCGCGCTGGTCGCTTCATCGAAGATCAGGATGCGGGGATTGGTCACCAATGCGCGGGCGATCGCGATGCGCTGGCGCTGCCCGCCCGAGAGCGTCGAGCCGCGCTCGCCGACGACAGTGTCGTAGCCTTCGGGAAGCTCCAGAATAAACTCATGCGCGCCAGCAAGTTTTGCTGCGTCCATGACGCGGTCCATTGGCAGGGTCGGATCGGCCAGCGCGATGTTGTCGCGCACCGAGCGGTTGAACAGCATGTTGTCCTGGAGCACCACGCCGATCTGGCGGCGGAGCCAGGCCGGATCGGTCATCACCAGATCCATTCCGTCGATCAGCACGCGGCCGCCTTGCGGAACGTAGAGCCGCTGCACCAGCTTGGCGAACGTGCTCTTGCCCGAGCCCGACGATCCGACGATGCCGACGGTTTGCCCGGCCGGAACATCGAACGAGACGTCATGCAGGATTTCCGGCCCATCGAGCCGGTAGCGGAACGACACGTGCTCGAACCGGATATTGCCCCGGATCGGCGGCAGCCCCGCACGCGCCGCCGAATAAGCCGGCTCAGCCGCGCTGTTGAGGATGTCGCCAAGCCGCGCGATCGAGAGCCGCGCCTGATGAAAATCCTGCCAGACCTGTGCCAGCCGCAGCACGGGCGCCGAAACGCGCCCCGCAAAAATGTTGAAGGCTACGAGCTCGCCGACGGTCAATGCATCGCCGATCACGAGGCGCGCGCCGACATAGAGAATGGCGGCGGTCACGACCTTGCTGACGAACTGGACGAGTTGGCTTGCGGTGTTGCCGAGGCTGGTGACGCCGAAGCTCGCCGAGACATAGCCGGCGAGCTGCTCTTCCCAGCGGCGTTGCATCTGCGGCTCGACCGCCATCGCCTTCAGCGTCTCGATGCCGCTGACGCTCTCGACCAGAAAAGCCTGGTTCTCGGCGCCGCGGCGGAATTTCTCGTCCAGCCTGCGGCGAAACAGCGGCGTCGCCACCGCCGAGATCGCGATGTAGAACGGGAACGATGCCAGCACGATGCAGCTCATCAACGGCGAATAGGCGAACATCACCGCCAGGAATACCGAGGTGAAGAACAGGTCGATGAGCAGCGTCAGCGACGAGCTGGTGATGAAGTTGCGGATGTTCTCGAGCTCGCGAACCCGCGCCACGGAATCGCCGACACGCCGCGCCTGAAACCATGCCATCGGCAATGCCAGAAGGTGATGGAACAACCGCGCCCCCAGCTCCACGTCGATGCGGTTGGTCGTATGCGCAAACAGATAATTACGCAGGATACCCAGCACCGTGTCGAACAGCGAGACGACGACGAGACCGATGACGAGCACGTCGAGCGTGGACAGCGAGCGGTGGACCAGCACCTTGTCGATCACGACCTGGAAGAACAGCGGTGAGACCAGCGCGAAGAACTGCAGAAAGAACGAGGCGGCCAGCACCTCGCCGAACAGCCGCCGGTATTTGCCGATCGCGCCGATGAACCAGGTGATATCGAAATGGCGCCCGAGGTCGGAGAGCCCGGCGCGCCGGGCCATCAGGATCAGTCCGCCGTCCCAGATCGCGCACAGCTCGTCGCGCTCCATCAGCACCGGGCGCTGGGCCTGCGGCGATTGCACCAGCACCTTGTCAGCGGAGGCCTTTGCGATGACCATGAAGCTGCCATCGCGCAGCACTGCGATCGCCGGCAGCGGGCTGCCCGACAGACGACTCCACTGCGTTCGATAGGTTCGTGCCTTGAGGCCGAGAGATTTGGCGCAGCGGATGATCTCCGCTGCGCCAAAGATAGCCGTTCCGGTCCGGTGCCTGAGCTGGTCGCGGTCGGCCGCAACACCCTGCAAATGCAGCAGGGTGAGCAGCGCGTCCAACCCCGTATCGGTCGAGACCGCGTTCGTGGTCATGGGCGTTCTCCGGGCCGGAGCCTAGTGTCAGGCGTGCTGCGGCGGTGCGAGGGTCTGGCTCTGCGCCGCGTGTGGATCGGGCAACGGCATCTCGCCGTGACCGTCACCTGCCGGAACGAGGTTTGCCGCCATGGCCTGGTTGAGCAGCATCGCGGCCGCCATCGCCCCGCCCCCGTTGATGACGACGTTGTTGCCGGGGCCACCGTCGAGGACGTCCTGTCCGCCGCCACCGATCAGCACGTCGTCACCCGCCCCGCCCGCGAGCGTGTCGTTGCCGGGGCTGCCGATCAGGACGTCATCGCCATTGCCGCCATTGGCGACGAGCTGGATGCCGCCGTGCAGACCGGAGGCCGTGATGACGTCGTCGCCATCGAGGCCGTTGATCACGATCCTGTCACCTGTGCCGGCATCGGTGATGTTGATGTCCTGGCCAAGCCCCGACACCGTAATGATGCCGTCGTGCTCGGTCACCGTGATGACGTCGCTGCCGCTGGTTCCGTTGATCGTCACGGTATCCGCGGCGCCGTCATTGGCGCCGAGGTCGAGGTTGACCTGATTCACGCCGGTCCCGGAGAGGTCGCCGACCGTGATGTTGTCGGCACCACCGAGGGCGTTGAAGTTGATATGCTCGACGCCGTTGAGGTCCATCGCGATGGCAGCAACATCGCGGGTGAACAGCACCCGGCCGCCATTGGCCGAGATGTTGATGTTCTCGTTGATGTTGGCGCCGTTGAACAGCAGCGTATCGGTACCCTTGCCGCCTTCGACAATGTCGCTGCCGTCGCCGGGATTCCAGACGAAGGTATCATCGCCAGCGCCGAGAAGAGCGACGTCGTTGCCGCGGCCGCCGTTCACAATGTCATTGCCGGCACTGCCGGTGATGGTGTCGTTGCCGTCACCGCCGTTGATGTTGAGGCTGAACGGCTGCCCCGCCTTGATGGACGAGGCATTGATGACGTCGTTACCGCCTCCGCCGTTGACGGTCAGGACGTCACCGGCATCGGCGTGAGCGATGGTCACCTGCGCCGCAAGGCCGTTGACAACGATCGATCCGCCAGCGGTCGTGACCGAGATGTTGTCATCGCCTGCGGTGCCGTTCACGGTCACACGATCTGCCGCACCGTCACCACTCTGGCTGCCGGGGCCGGCACTGAGGTCGATCGCCACCTGCGTGACGCCGGTGCCGGAGAGATCGTTGACGGTGATGTTGTCGGCGCCGCCGGCGGCAGCGATCTGCACATGCTCTACGTCGTTGAGATCCATGGTGATGGCACCGACGTCGCGGGTGAGAAGCGCGCGGCCGCCATTCGCCGAGATCGACATGTTCTCCGCGACATTGGAGCCGTTGAACACCAGCGTATCCGTTCCCGCGCCACCTTCGACGGTGTCGCTACCGTCACCGGGATTCCACGTGAAGAGGTCGTCGCCTGCGCCGAGAAGAGCGACGTCGTTGCCGCTGCCACCGGTGACCTTATCGTTTCCGTCGCCGCCGATCAGGGTGTCGGCGCCCTGACTGCCGGTGATGGTATCGTTGCCCGCGCCGCCGTCGATGGTCAGCCCAATCGCCGCAGCAAGTAGCGATGCATCGATGACGTCGTTGCCGCCGAGCGCCTGGATCACCAGCCGGTCGTTGGCAGCTTCCGCATTCGCGATCGTCACGACTTCGGGCAGGCCCGTCACCGTCACGGTCGTCCCGTTGGACGTGACCTCGATGTGCTGGCCGCCGTTAGTGCCGTTGACGGTCACCGTGTCGGCCGCGCCGTCGCCTTGCGTGCCGCCGGGAACGGCTCCGAGATCGACCAGCACCTGCTTGACGCCGGTCCCGGAGAGATCGCCGACGGTGATGTTGTCGGCGCCGCCGCGTGCATCGAATTCGATCTGCTCGATGCTGTTGAGGTCCATCGTGATGTTGGCGACGTCGCGGGTGAAGCGCACCCGGCCGCCATTGGCCGAGATGTTGATGGTCTCGTTGATGTTGACGCCGTTGAACAGCAGCTTGTCGTTGCCCGATCCGCCTTCGACCGTGTCGCTGCCGTCGCCGGGATTCCAGATGAAGGTGTCGTCGCCCGTCCCTAGTTGCGCGACGTCGTTGCCGCGCCCGCCATTGACGATGTCGTCGCCGCTGCCGCCGATCAGGAGGTCATTGCCGTCGCCGCCGGTGATCCTGTCGTTGCCGGCGCCGCCATCGAGCGTCAGCGAGATCAGGCTGGCGAGTCCATTGCTTGCGGTGATGACGTCGTCGCCGCCGCCGGCGTGCAGCACGAGATTCTCCGTCGTGCCGATGTCGAGCGAAAATGGCGCGGCGCCTGTCCCATCGAATCGCACGCGCGTGCCGTTCGCCGTGATCGTGAACGTCTCCGGGTCATTGCTTCCGTTGACCTGCGCGGTGTCGTTGCCGTCACCGCCCTCGAACAGGTTGGTGCCGCCCCCCGGATTCCAGATCATGAGGTCGTTGCCCGCTTCGCCGAACAACTGGTTGTCGCCGCTGCCGCCGTCCAGCGTGTCGTTGCCCGCGCCGCCGAACAGCAGATCGTTGCCGCCGCCGCCCTTGATCGTATCGTCGCCGGCCTGCCCAAACAGCAAATCGGCACCTGAGCCGCCCGTGATCCTGTCATTGCCGTCGCCGCCGAAAATGTGCACCGCGGGCATTGGGCCGTTGGATTCGTTAACGGTGATCGTGTCGTCGCCGCCCTGACCGAAGATGTCGATCTCATTGGTGTTGGCCACGGTGGGATCGCCACCGATCGTCTTCACCTGCCCGTTATTGATGAGAATGCGGCCCGACTTGTCGCGGCTGATCACGACGCCGTTATTGGCGCTGTCGCCGAAAATGGTGAGCTGGCCCGTAACCGGGGAGAAAACAGAGGTAGTAGACATCCAAATATTCCTTCGATCGATCTAGCCCCTCCCCTCGATGCGTAGCAGTGGTGCGGATGTCTTACTTGAAGCACTGCTTTAGACACGCGTGATTATTCTGGAGATTTCCTCCAGTTTTCCTCCGGGCTGGTTTCGACAGCGGATGCAAACGCTCTCACATCACGAATTGCCGATCACTTATAACGGCAGCGTGACTTTCGAAGGCGCGCGCGAGTCCCACCAACACATTGATGCGCGCGCAGAAGCCACAGCTCGAAGCGACGACGCATTCGTTTTGATGAGATGGCGAATTCGATCGGTGCTCTCGTGCGCCGGACACAGCGCAGCACGATAGTGGTGCGCTGCTGAGCCGGGGCTCATGATCGAGAGAGACTGGATCGAGAGAGACTGGATCGAGAGAGACTTGATCGAGAGAGACCTGGTCCCGGCTCTGCGCAGCAGCCCATAGCGCGTCGAAGACGCGCGTGAACGCGCTGATGGCGCTGCAGCGCGTCCGGGACGCGAGAGTTCGCCTTACGCCGACTTCTTCTTCGGCTTCGGCTTGGTCGCCTTCGGCATGACAGGCGCTTCCGGCGTGCCCTCGATCGAGGACAGACGGCCGGACGTGAAGGTGTAGATGCCTGCGCGCGGACCGGTGCTCCAGGTGACCACGGCAACGCGCCGACCGGCGGCATCACTGGAGAGATTGACGGTCGAGGGCGCCCCGATGCCGCGCACCACATCGCATTCGGTGTGACCGAGCGCGACCGTGCCGCCCATGGGCGCCGGCGCCGTCGTCGAAGCATTGGCGTCAGCCGGCCCAGGGGGCGGCGTCATGCCGGGACAGGCGCCGTCGGCGCTGACCAGATCCTCGGCCGTCACGGGCTTGTCGGGGGTCAGTGGTGGCGATTCGATTGAGATGCTCTTGATGAACAGGCGGCTCGGCGTGTTGAACCACTGGGCATCCTTGGACAACAGGTCGGTCCCCGAGCAGCCCGCGAGCAGCGGTGCTACGGCAGCCAACGCAACTATGAGCGAGCTGGGAAGCTTTTGATGTCGCACGATAAACTAAATTCCCCGCATGAAGGACCGGCCCTAAGCGATTGTCCCAACATCACTTTGCGGCACGAAGGTGACAAAAGCCAGCATCGCCCGAAAAGTGCAAATTATCATTAATTGCAGACGACCGCTAATTCCGGCGCTGCCAACGGCCCCGTTCGTCGGCCTGCCAATAGGTGACATCAAATCCCCGCGCCTTGCAATCCGTCCAGGCGCTCCGGGCAAACGCCAGCGCATCCGGATCGTCGCCGTTGAACAGCAGCACCATGCGTTCATAGCCCTGCGCGTCCTGCGGCAGCGCGGCATTGTCGACCAGGAAGCGGACATTGGCGCCGTTGGGATTGTCCTCCTCGATCGCCAGCACGATCGGCTGATCGGCGGCATCGTTCACGCGCCATGTCGCGTGCGGCAAGAAGGAATCGTCGCGGTAGGTCCATAGGTGCGCGTCGAGCGCGTCGGCGCGCTCCGGCGAGGTCGACTGCACCACGACGCGCCAGCCGCGCTCGAGCGATTTCTCGAGAAGCGGCGGCAACACGTTCTCCACCGTCATGTTTTGCAGATGGTAGAAAAGGACTTCGGTCATCTCAGATCATTTGCGCTCGTAGTGGTCGGCGACCAGACGGTCGAGCAAACGCACACCGTAACCGCTTCCCCAGCTCTGGTTGATATCGGTCTTCGGCGCGCCCATCGCGGTGCCGGCGATGTCGAGATGCGCCCAGGGCGTGCCGTCGACGAAGCGCTGGAGGAACTGCGCCGCGGTGATCGAGCCGCCATGGCGGCCGCCGGTGTTCTTCATGTCGGCGAACTGGGAATCGATCAGCTTGTCGTATTCGGGGCCGAGCGGCATGCGCCAGACTTTCTCTCCGCTCTCGATGCCGGCCGCGAGCAGACGGTCGGCGAGCTCGTCATTGTTGGAGAACATGCCGGCATGCTCGGTGCCGAGCGCGACCATGATCGCGCCGGTCAGCGTCGCCAGATCCACCATGAATTTCGGCTTGGTCTTTTTCGCGACGTACCAGAGCACGTCCGCCAGCACGAGGCGGCCTTCGGCGTCGGTGTTGATGATCTCGATGGTCTGGCCCGACATCGAAGTGACGATGTCACCCGGCCGCTGCGCATTGCCGTCGGGCATGTTCTCGACGAGGCCAATGGCGCCGACCACGTTGGCCTTGGCCTTGCGCGCGGCGAGCGCGTGCATCAGGCCGACGACGCAGGCGGCACCGCCCATGTCGCCCTTCATGTCCTCCATGCTGCCGGCCGGCTTGATCGAGATGCCGCCGGTGTCGAAGCAGACGCCCTTGCCGACGAAGGCGACCGGTGCCTCGCCCTTCTTGCCGCCGTCCCAGCGCATGATCACGGTGCGGCTCGGCCGCGACGAACCCTGGCCGACACCGAGCAGCGCGCCCATGCCGAGCTTGTCCATCGCCCTGACGTCGAGCACCTCGACCTTGACGCCGAGCTTGCGGAGCAGGCCTGCGCGGCGCGCGAACTCCTCGGGGAAAAGCACGTTCGGCGGCTCGTTGACGAGGTCGCGCGCGATGATCACGCCGTCGACGACATGGCCGGCCGAGGCAAACGCCTTCTTCGCCGCGGTGGCATCGCCGACCGCAAGCGAGACGTCGGCGCGCAAGCCGCCCTCCTCGCCGTCTTTCTTTTTCGTCTTGTAGCGATCGAACTTGTAGGCGCGCAGCCGCAGGCCCGAGGCGATCGCAACCGCCTGCTCGCTGGTCATGGCGCCATCAGGAAGTTCCGCGATGATGGTCATGGCAGCGGCCGCGGCCGAAAGCTTGCTCGCCGCCACGCCGCCGAATTTGAGGAAGTCGTTCGCCTTCAGGCTCGCCGCCTTGCCGGCGCCGATCACGACCAGGCGGGTGGCCTTCACCCCCTCCGGCGCCAGGATGTCCAGCGCGGCGCCGCTTTTGCCCTTGAAGCCGGCGGCGGAGGCCGCCCGCTTGACCAGCTCAGTGGCGCCACCGAGTGCCTTGGCCGTCGCCGGACCGAGCTTCAGAGTGTCGTCGCAGAACACGACCAGAATGCCACGGGCGGCAGCAGACAGCGGGACAAAGCCGACCTTGATGGCATCGGACATGGGTAACTCCTTCAAAACATCGGGCTTTTCGTCGCTGGGCGGACCCGGCCACGGGCCGGAGCTGAACGACGATTCACTGGACTTTCCCCACTATGGGCCACCGGCGCGGTGGCTGCCAAGCACCCCCGTGGCCGCCGGGCCACAACGAGGGAAATATTAACCATATATTGACGGCGCCACGGGGCAGCCATTTTGTTGATGGATCAAAGGGATGGTAGTGAGAGAGTAAGCCGGTGGAAGAGGTGGTTGGCCGACCTTGGGGATCTCCTGATCGGGGATTGGTTGGGCAGCCGAACTTCCGGCCTGCATTGGGGCGCTGGTGGGGATTCGTGCGGTAGCGCATGGGGTCAATCGATAGGTATATCTTCCGCACGACGCTGGCGTCGTTTGCGCTGGTCCTGGTCAGCCTCACCGGCGTGATCTGGATTACGCAGGCGTTGCGCGGCATCGACCTGATGACGAGCCAGGGTCAGACCATCCTGACCTTCCTCGGCATCACCAGCCTCGTCGTGCCGGCACTGGTCCTGATCATCTCGCCGATCGCGCTGATGATCGCGATCTCGCACACGCTGAACAAGCTCGCGACCGATTCGGAGATCATCGTGATGAATGCCGCCGGCTTCTCGCCGTTCCGGCTGTTCTATCCGTTCTTCTACGCCACCTGTGTCGTGGCGCTGCTGGTCGCCTTCATCGCGGCCTATCTCGCCCCCGACGGCATGCGGCGGATCAAGCAGTGGGACGCCGAGATCACCGCCGACGTGCTCACCAACATCCTCCAGCCCGGCCGCTTCGCCCAGCTCGACAAGAACCTCACGATCCGGATCCGCGAACGCCAGCCCGGCGGCATCCTCGCCGGGATCTTCATCGACGATCGCCGTGATCCTAACGAGCGCGTCTCGATCGTCGCCGAGCATGGCGAGGTCGTGAAGAACGACAACGGCTCGTTCCTGGTGCTCAAGGACGGCAATCTCCAGCGCTTCGAGGCCGGCAAGCGCGATCCCGCGCTGGTGGCGTTCGGCCGCTACGGCTTCGACATGTCGAAATTCTCGGGCCAAGGTCACGACGTCACCCTCGGCATCCGCGAGCGCTATCTCTGGGAGCTGTTCTCCCCGTCCGAGGACGATCCGGTCTACAAGCAGATTCCCGGCCAGTTCCGCTCGGCTCTGCACGACAGCCTGCTGGCGCCGATCTATCCCTTCGCCTTTGCCGTGCTGACCTTCGCCTTCCTCGGCGCGCCGCGCACCACGCGCCAAAGCCGCAACTTCTCGATCGGCGGCTCCGTGATCGCCGTGTTCGGCCTGCGCATGGCGGGATTCGCCTGCTCGGTGATGGCGGTGAAGTCGCCTGGCCCAGTGCTGTTCCAATACGCGATGGTCCTGGGCGCCATCGGTGTCGGGCTGTGGTTGATCATCGGCGGCATCGTGGTCGAGCCGCCGCCCCGCCTCATGGAGGCCATCAACAGGTCGAACGCGCGCATCGCGCGGCTGTTCGGGCGGCCGGTCGCCGCATGAGCATGCTCACCAACACCCTCGGGCGCTATTTCGCCGGACGCTTCGTCGTCGCGGCGCTCGGCGTGTTCGCGGGCATCTTCCTGCTGCTGGTGCTGGTCGACTACATCGAGATGGTGCGCAAGACCTCAGGGCTCGCATCCGCCTCCGCGATCATGGTGGCCGAGACCTCGCTGTTCCGGGTCCCGCAATTGCTGGAGAAGCTGACGCCGTTCTGCATGCTGATCGGCGCCATGACCTGCTATCTCGCCCTCTCCCGCCGGCTCGAGCTCGTGGTCGCGCGCGCCGCCGGAATCTCCGCGTGGCAATTCATCTCGCCGGCTCTCGGCAGCGCGCTCCTGATCGGGGTGATCGCCACCGTCGCCTACAATCCGATGTCGGCGAACCTGCGCGAGCTGTCCAAGCGCATGGAAGCCGAGCTGTTCGGCTCGGCCCCCGGCGGCGGCATCCAGGACGCCTCCGGCTTCTGGCTCAACCAGGTCACCAATGACGGCCAGGTCATCATCAACGCGGCGCGCAGCGAGCAGCAGGGCGTCCGGCTGACCGGCCTGACCCTGTTCCGATTCGATACGGACTGGCATTTCAAGGAGCGGATCGAGGCGCGCGAGGCGGCGCTGGAGTCCGGTCACTGGCTGTTCAAATCGGTGCGCCGCTTCTCGCTGGATTCGCCGCCGATCGACCAGGCGACGTTGGAGATTCCGACGACGCTGACCGAAGCCCAGATCCGCAACAGCTTTTCCACACCCGAGACTGTGTCCTTTTGGCAACTACCGAGCTACATCCGCTCCTCGGAGAGCTCGGGCTTCGCGACAGCCGGCTATCGACTCCAGTATCACAAGCTCCTGGCACAGCCGTTTTTGCTGGCCGCCATGGTGATGCTGGCGGCTTCCGTGTCGTTGCGTTTCTTCCGGATGGGCGGCGTGCAGAAGATGGTTTTGAGTGGCGTGGGCGCAGGCTTTCTGCTCTACGTTTTGTCGAAAGTGACTGAAGACTTGAGCAAGGCTGAGTTGATGCATCCGATCGCTGCGGCGTGGTTG
Organism: Bradyrhizobium sp. LA6.1; assembly: GCF_040547805.1. NCBI lineage: Bacteria > Pseudomonadati > Pseudomonadota > Alphaproteobacteria > Hyphomicrobiales > Nitrobacteraceae > Bradyrhizobium > Bradyrhizobium sp. LA6.1. Next base: position 97,493 of record NZ_JBEPQK010000018.1, read on the forward strand.
CCCGCGGTGGTGGGCGGCCTCACCGGCTTTTTGGCCTTGTTGTATCAGGAGGACGGTTAGTGACTGCCGTCCATCGAGGGCTCGTGTCTCGTTTGACGCAGCGTACTGTGGTGCGCGCGAACGGATACGGCTTGTCCATTCGCCGGCTCCTGCTGGCTGTCGCCGCCGTGGCGTCGCTCGGCGGGCTGATGGACGTTGCGGCCGTGACGCCGGCCTCGGCTCAGAGCTTCACCTACAATCCGCTGCCGCCGCGTGCGAAGCCGCCGAAGGTCGCCAACGACAACCAGATGCTGGTTCAGGCGACCGAGGTCGACTACGACTACAACAATTCGCGCGTCTCCGCGGTCGGTAACGTCCAGCTGTTCTACAACGGCACCAGCGTCGAGGCCGACAAGGTCATCTACGACCAGAAGACCAAGCGGCTGCACGCCGAAGGCAACGTCCGCATGACGGATGCCGACGGCAAGATCACCTATGCCGAGATCCTGGATCTCTCCGACGACTATCGCGACGGTTTCGTCGATTCGCTGCGCGTCGACACCGCCGACCAGACCCGCATGGCCGCGAGCCGCGCCGACCGCTCCAGCGGCAACTACACGGTGTTCGAGAACGGCGTCTACACGGCCTGCGCGCCGTGTAAGGACGATCCGAAGAAGCCGCCGCTGTGGCAGGTCAAGGGTGCGCGCATCATCCACGACCAGCAGGAGAAGATGCTGTATTTCGAGACGGCGCAGCTCGAATTCTTCGGCGTGCCGATCGCCTACATGCCCTATTTCTCGACGCCCGACCCGACCGTGAAGCGCAAGACCGGCTTCCTGATGCCGGGCTTCACGTCGAACACGCCGTTCGGCTACGGCGTCGAAGTTCCGTTCTACTGGGCGATCGCGCCCGATATGGACATGACCTTCAGCCCGCGCATCACCTCCAGGCAGGGCGTGCTGTTCCAGGCCGAGTACCGCCAGCGCCTGATGGACGGCGCCTACCAGATCCGAGTCTACGGCATCGACCAACTCGACCCCGGCGCACTCGCCGGCCAGCCCGGCGACCGCCAGTTCCGCGGCGCCGTCGACACCAAGGGTCAGTTCGCGCTGAACGACAAGTGGGTCTGGGGCTGGGACGGCGTCGTCATGTCCGACTACTACTTCTTCTCGGACTACCGCCTGTCGCAATACCGCGATCCGCTGGGCTCGTTCCTGTATCTGCCGACCGACGCATTGTCGCAGCTCTATCTGACCGGCGTCGGCAATCGCAGCTTCTTCGATGCGCGCACGATGTACTGGCTGAGCTACTCGGGCAACCAGAGCCAGGTGCCGATCGTCTATCCCGTGATCGACTATTCGAACGTGCTCAACTATCCCGTGTTCGGCGGCGAGTTCAGCTACAAGACCAACTTCACGAACCTGTCGCGTGACACGGCGGTGTTCGATCCCATCACCACGCTCGCCAATACCAACAGCCTGTGCACGACGACGTCGGCCGATCCGCTCGCGCGCACGCCGTCGCAGTGCCTGCTGCGCGGCGTCCCCGGCACCTACACCCGCCTCACGGCGGAAGCGCAGTGGCGCAAGTCCTACACCGACCCGTTCGGCGAGATCTGGACGCCGTTCGCCATCCTCCGCGCCGACGCGATCAACGCCTCGATCTCCAACCAGCCGGGCGTGTCGAACTACCTGCCGGTCGGCGACACCCAGGCGTTCCGCCTGATGCCGACCGTCGGCCTCGAATACCGCTATCCCTTCATCAACGTTCAGCCCTGGGGCTCGACCACCATCGAGCCGATCGCGCAGGTCATCATCCGGCCGAACGAGACCTATGCCGGCAAGTTCCCGAACGAGGACGCCCAGAGCATGGTGTTCGACACCTCGAACCTGTTCAGCGTCGACAAGTTCTCCGGTTACGACCGCGTCGAGGGCGGCGGCCGCGCCAATGTCGGCGTGCAGTCCACCACGCAGTTCGACAAGGGCGGCGCCGTCAAGGTGCTGTTCGGCCAGTCCTACCAGCTGTTCGGCCTGAACTCCTACACGGTCCAGGACACCATCAACACCGGCCTTGATTCCGGCCTCGACAAGCCGCGCTCGGATTACGTGGCGAGCGCCAGCTACTCACCCAACAGCACCTACACGTTCAGCGTCCGCTCCCGCATGGACGAGCAGACCTGGAACGTGCAGCGCTTCGAGGCGGAAGGCCGCGCCAACTTCAATCGCTGGTCGGTCAGCATGATGTACGGCAATTACGCCGAGCAGCCGGAGCTCGGCTATCTGACGCGGCGCGAGGGCATCCTGACCTCGGGCTCGATCAAGGTCGCGGCCAATTGGGTGGTGACCGGCTCGGCGCGCTGGGACCTCGAGGCCAACAAGATCAACCAGTATGTGCTCGGAGCGGGCTATGTCGACGATTGCTTCGTGCTCGGCGTGAACTATGTAACTTCGTATAGTTACTCTGCGGGCACGGCGCCGCCCGTGCTGAACCACGCGTTCATGTTCCAGATCGGCCTGCGCACGCTGGCGACCTCGACCGGGTCCAGCTCGTCCGCCGGCTACCAATGAACCGTCTGAAATGACGGCCGGGCTCTCCCGATCGCGAGCTCATCCCGGCTGACATGCGAGCGATAATCATGACGACCCAATTGCCTGTTTTTCGCCTCCTCCTCGCCATCGGTGCCGGGTTGATCCTAACCGGCCTGCCCGCGCCGTCGCGCGCGCAGAACATCGTCGTGATGGTCAACGGCGACCCGATCACCGATTTCGACATCGAGCAGCGCTCCAAGCTCGACCAGCTGACGACCCAGAAGACCCCGAGCCGGCAGGAGGTCATCAACGAGCTGATCGACGACAAGGTGAAGCTCAAGGAAGGCAAGAAATACGGCGTCGACCCCGGCATCTCCGACATCAACCAGTCCTACGAGGGCATGGCGCAGCGCATGCGCATCACGCCGGATCAGCTCACCAAGTCGCTCGAGGTCAAGGGCGTCCGCCCCGAGACGCTGAAGGGCCGCATGAAGGCCGAGATGGTCTGGACCAGCCTCGTACGCGGCCGCTTCAAGGAGAAGCTGATGGTCGGCGAGCGCGACGTCGCGCAGGCCGTGCAGGCCCAGACCGGCGACAAGCTCCAGATCGAGGGCACCGAGTACAAGATGCAGCCGATCGTGCTGATCGTGCCGCGCGGCTCGTCCCCGGCGTTCCTGGAGACGCGGCAGAAGGAAGCCGAGACCTATCGCTCGCGTGTCGGAAGCTGCGAGGAAGCCAATTCGCTGTTCCGCTCAACGCCGAACGCCACCATCCGCGACACCGTCACCAAGACCACCGCGGAACTGCCCGACGCGCTTCGCAAGGTGCTCGACGACACCCAGATCGGCCACCTGACCGCGCCGGAGGTCACCAAGGCGGGCATCGAGATGGTCGTGCTGTGCTCGCGCAAGCCGACCATGATCGACACGCCGAAAAAGCGCGAGGTCCGCGAGAAGATGTATTCGGAGAAATACGAGAAGACCCAGAAGGCCTATCTCGATGATCTCCGGAAAGCGGCGATGATCGAATATCGCAACCGCTGATGGCCAACTTCGCCTTAGAACCTTCCATCAAGCCTTCGAAGCCCCTCGCCCTGACCCTGGGAGAGCCCGCCGGCATCGGCCCCGACATCACGATCGCAGCCTGGCTCAGACGCCGCGAACTGAACCTGCCCGCCTTCTATCTGCTCGGCGACGAGGCCTTCGTCGCTCGCCGCGCCAAGGCCCTCGGCGCCGATATCCGGATTGCCTCGGTAAGCGCCGGCGAGGCCGCAGCCGCGTTCACCGAGGCCCTGCCCGTGGTCGCAACGGGCGAGAGTGCAACAGCCGAGCCCGGCAAGCCCGATGAAGCGAGCGCGCCGGCCGCGCTCGCTTCGATCCGGCAAGCGGTCGCCGACGTCCGTGAAGGCCGCGCCGGCGCCGTCGTCACCAACCCGATCGCCAAGAGCGTGCTCTACCGCTCAGGCTTCCGCCATCCCGGCCACACCGAATACCTCGCCGAGCTCACCGCAAAGAACGGCCGCGTGCCGCAGCCGGTGATGATGCTGTGGTCGCCGCGGCTCGCCGTGGTGCCCGTGACCATCCACGTCTCCTTGCGCGATGCGCTGGCCCAGCTCACCAGCGAGCTCATTGTCTCGACCGTGCGCATCGTCGCGACCGAGCTGAAATCCCGCTTCGGCATCGAAAGGCCGCGCATCGCGATCTCCGGCCTCAACCCGCATGCCGGAGAGGACGGCTCGCTCGGCCACGAGGAGCAGACCGTGATTGCACCAGCGCTCAAAGCGTTGCGTAGCGACGGCATCGAGGCGAAGGGACCGCTCCCTGCCGACACTATGTTCCACGAGGCCGCACGCAGCACCTATGACTGCGCCGTCTGCATGTACCACGACCAGGCGCTGATCCCGATCAAGACGGTCGCCTTCGACGACGCGGTCAATGTCACGCTCGGCCTGCCCTTCATTCGCACCTCGCCCGATCACGGCACCGCCTTCGACATCGCCGGCACGGCCAAGGCCAATCCGGCAAGCCTGATCGCCGCGCTCAAGCTCGCAAGCCGCATGGCGGCTGCGCAAAGCTGATGAGCGCGATCGACGACCTCCCGCCGCTTCGCGAGGTCATTCGCCAGCACGCACTGTCGGCACGCAAATCGCTGGGGCAGAACTTCCTGCTCGACCTCAATCTCACCGCGCGCATCGCGCGTGCCGCCGCGCCGCTCGAGGACTCCACGATCGTCGAGATCGGTCCCGGCCCGGGCGGGTTGACGCGCGCGTTGCTCGCGCTCGGCGCCAAACGCGTCATCGCCATCGAGCATGACGAGCGCGCGATCCCTGCGTTGGAGGACATTTCCGCGCACTATCCCGGCCGGCTCGAGATCGTGCATGGCGATGCCATGACCTTCGACCCGCGTCCGCTGCTCAATGGCGAAAGAGCAAAGATCGTCGCGAACCTGCCTTACAACATCGCGACCCAGCTCCTGATCGGCTGGCTCACGACCGACCCCTGGCCGCCCTGGTACGACATGATGGTCCTGATGTTCCAGCGCGAGGTCGGTGAGCGCATCGTGGCGCGCGAGGACGAGGAGGCCTATGGCCGCCTCGGCGTGCTCGCCAACTGGCGCTGCGAGACGAAGATCCTGTTCGACATTTCGCCGTCGGCCTTCGTGCCGCCGCCGAAGGTCACCTCCTCCGTCGTGCGGCTGGTGCCGCGCGCAGAGCCCCTGCCTTGCGATCGCAAGCTGCTCGAACAGGTCGCAGCCGCCGCTTTCGGGCAGCGCCGAAAAATGCTGCGACAAAGCCTGAAATCGCTTCAAGCGGATCCCGCTCGCCTTGCCGCCGCCGCAGGTGTCGATGCGACGCGCCGTGCCGAGACCATTCCGATATCAGGCTTTGTTGCCATGGCACGTGAATTGGCGGATATACGAAAGCAAGCTGGATAACAGGAATTTCGGAGGAAGGAATATGGCGTTGATGCGTCGGCAGTCCCTGGTCAAGTTCGATGCGCCCTTGTGCGAGACCATCGTCGACACGCCGAAGCCGAAAGGCCGCGAGGTGCTGGTGCGCATCGAGCGCTGCGGCCTCTGCCATTCCGACCTGCACATCCAGGACGGCTATGCCGATCTCGGCGGCGGCAAGAAGCTCGACACTACGCGCGGCATGACGCTGCCCTTCACGCTCGGCCACGAGATCGCGGGCGTGGTCGACGAAGTCGGCTCGGACGTGCCGGCGAACCTTGTCGGAGCCAAGAAGGCGGTGTTCCCGTGGATCGGCTGCGGCCAGTGCCGCGACTGCGCCAATGGCGACGAGAACCTTTGCGCGAAACAGCGCTTCCTCGGCGTCTCCATCGACGGCGGCTTCGCCACCCACGTGCTGGTGCCCGACGCAAAGTACCTGCTCGACTACGATCCCCTGCCCGTCAACCAGGCCGCGACCCTGATGTGCTCCGGCGTGACCGCCTACGGCGCGCTCAAGCGCCTGGTCGACCGCCCGCGCCAGCGCAATCTGCTGCTGATCGGTCTCGGTGGCGTCGGCATGATGGGCCTGTCGTTCGCGCAGGCGATGTTCAAGCAGCCGATCACGGTGGCCGATCTCTCGCCGGCCGCACGTGAGACCGCGCTGAAGAACGGCGCAGCCGTCGCCTACGATCCGTCCGAGCCCGACGTGATCAAGCGCATCCTGAAGGAAACCGAGGGCGGCTTCGACGAGGTGGTCGATTTCGCCGGCAATGAGAAGTCGATGGCCTTTGCCGTGGCGGTCGCCGCGCGCGGCGGCAAGGTCGTCGTCTCCGGCCTGATGGGCGGCCAGTTCACCCTGCCGATGGTGCAATGGGTCTACAAGCGCCTGACCGTCGAGGGCTTCATGGTCGGCACGCTCGCGGAAGCCCAGGAGCTGATGGCGCTCGCCCGCGCCGGCAAGATCAAGCCGACGCCGATGCGCGAGGAGCCGATGGGCGACGTCCAGAAATGGATCGACGAGTTGCGCGCCGGCAAGGTCGTCGGCCGCATTGTGCTGAAGAACTGACGCGCAGGAAAATCCAGGCAGGCTTGGCGGCGAGATGAGATCTCGCCGCCGCGTTTTCCTCGGCCGAATTAACCCGGAATTGACGCAAGCCCCGGTTCCAAACAGGGGAACCGGCACGTCGCGAACTAAAGTCCTCGCCAGCTTTCTCTTTGGAATTCTGGTGAGGCCATACAGACCATCCGCCGCTTCCTGGCCGATGAAACCGGCGCCACTGCGATCGAGTACGGCCTGATCGCAGCCGGCATCGCGCTCGCGATCATCGCCGTGGTCAACAATCTCGGCTCGTCGTTGAAGTTGAAGTTCGGCTCGATCAGCACCTCGCTGAAGTAGCGAGAATCCAGCCCGCGCGCTGAAGGCACGTCGCCGCGCGGAACGGCTGCGGCCACACGGCGTTGGCAGCGCATGTCCATTCGTTGCACCGTCGAAAGCGCATTCTTCATCGCCTGGAGTTTCCTGGAGCAGAGCGGCGAGCTCGGACCTCCGGACGAGACCGCGAACACCATTCTGGATGCCATCGAAGCGCAGCTCAGGACCGGTGAGCGGCGGCAGTTGATGCTCGCCAACAAGGCGATCGGCGCCTACCGCAAGCAGGTGGCCCAAAGCCGCCTCTTGGCCGAACGCCAGATCCGTCTCGGATAAGAGCCCGCGGCGCCCCACAAGCGCTGGCTCATTTGGAAATTCCGTAGTTCTCCGGATGAGAACAAAGTTCGCAGCGTGTCCTGCGGGCAACGCTGGACGGCGCGACGCCTCGCTGCTGCGAACTTTTCGGTTTCCCGCAAACACTTGTGTTCACTTTGGAACTGTCGGTTCCTGCGCGGAAACGTAGGGTTTTTCCTGGAGACGCCGATTCCCGGCCAACGAAGAGCCCAGAGACAAGAAGAGTGACCGGCCGGCCCAGGAACGATCTGTTGCGAACGCTCAGCGCCCAGGATTTCGAGCTGCTCGCGCCGCACCTGCAATCGGTCGAGGTCGCCGCGAACCACGTTCTGCATCACGCCGGCGACGGCATCTCCGTGGTCCACTTCCCCTGCGGCCCTGCGTTCGTGTCGTTCGCGGTGCCGGTTGAGGATGACCGCGAGGTCGAAAGTCTCCTGGTGGGCCGCGAGGGCGGGGTCGGTCTTTCCGCAGGCCGCAGCCCGTCCCCGGCCTTTTCCCGCGTCGTCGTGAAGGTCGGCGGCACGCTGGTCCGCCTGCCGCTGCGCGCGCTCGAGCAGGCGCAGCAGCGATCGCCCAGCATGCATGAGATCTTTTCGCGCTACGCAGCCTGCCAGTTCGCACAGCTGCTCCAGACAGCGGCCTGCAACGCGGCGCATTCGATCGAACAACGCGCGGCGAAATGGATCATCGCGGCCCGAGAGCATATCGGCAGCGACGAAATCCGCCTCACCCATGAGCAGCTCGCCGGCATGCTCGGCGTCTCCCGCAGCTATGCCAGCCGCGTCATCCAGACGTTCAAGGCCAGGCGCATCCTCGCGACCCGCCGCGGCGCCATCCTGATCCTCGATGCGCCAGCGCTCGAGACAAGCGCCTGCACCTGCAACGGTGCGGTGAAGAAGCACTTTCGCGAAGTGCTGGGACGCGCGGCGGGCTAGAACGATCCACGCAGCCGGAACATATTCGCGTGGCCTGCATTGCCCGACATGGCGCGGTACTTCTTTCATTTCGAGGGCCAGCAACCTCACACCGACACGACCGGTGAAACGCTCCTCGACGACGATGCCGCCTGGCGCGAAGCCGTCCGCCTCTCCCGCGACGTAGAGCATGCGCTGCGCCCCGGCGACAGCTGGACGCTCAGCGTGTTTGACGGAAGCGAGCCTGTCTTCGTGCTTGCAATGGTGACACGGCGGTTTCGCTGACAGCCCTTCCCGTCGCCTCCGCACCAATCACATCAGACCACCAATTGGAACGCCGCGAATGTCCCATGCGTTGGCATCTCGTGAGGCAACGACGGAGTCAAAGCCCATGACGAAGCCGCTGACGAAAACGGTCAAGCCTGTTCCCGCGGAGAACCAGAGCCACAAGGGTCCCGGCAGCACGCCGTCAATTCCGCTCGACACCACCAAGGGCCATCGCGACGACGAGAAGCAGAACATTCGCGAACAGGCCGAGCACGGCAACATCACCCAGAACACCACGAACAGGCGCATGGGATAGTCAGGACCAGGGGGATCGAAGAGAGGAGACACGAACTTGGTCAATATCGGCAAATGGTACGATCCGATATCCGAGCGCTGGATCGCACCACGTGAATCACGATTGGAGGAAAAATCCTCTCATGCACGCGAGAACCACGTCCTTGAGCTGCAGCGAACCATCGAAGTTCAGCGCATCTGGCGCGCACTTGTCGATTGCTGCGCCCGCGACTGATGCTCTTGCGTGCACGCCGCGGCGGAGTAACCGCCGCCGGCCGCGCCGTTGTATCCCCGCATGAACGATCCCGCATCACCCGCAGGGCCCGTCGCAACCGCGATGCGCTATCTGTCGACCATCGTCGGCTGCGCCTGCCTGCTGCTGGCCGCGATCTGCATCGCCATCGCCTGTCAGGTCTTCATCCAGACCGGCGTGTTCGCGCAGTCCTACGCGATGGTGGGGCTGATCGGCACTGCGCTGGGGTGTCTAGCGCTGACGCTGGCGGTCTGGAAGTAAACACCGATCCATCCCTCATCATTCCGGCGTGCGTGGCCCGGGGTGGATGCCCGGGACAAGCCCGGGCATGACGGCCTGTAACGCTCCCATGCGATTGCCCTGCACAGAATGTCGCACCGCTTTTCGCCGGGGCGCCGGGCTGGTAGATTGGCGTCATTGCCTTGAAGAGTTTTCGCTTTGGGGGTTTTCATGCGCGCGAGGATTTTCAATCGCGTCGTGGGGCTGGCGGCGCTGGCCGCAGCCCTGCTTATCGCCGGGGCGGCGCCGGCCTCGGCCGAGAAGCGCATTGCGCTGGTCGTCGGCAACTCCGCCTACAAGAACATCACACCGCTCGACAACCCGTCCAAGGACGCGAGCCTGATGTCGGAGACGCTTGCCGCGCTCGGCTTCACACTGGTCGGCGGGCGCGCCCAGCTCGATCTCGACAAGGGCGCGATGGACATCGCGGTGCAGAGCTTTGGCCGGCAGGTCCAGGGCGCCGACGTCGCGCTGTTCTATTATGCCGGTCACGGCGTGCAGGTCGCCGGCTCCAACTATCTCGTGCCTGTCGGCGCCAATCCGACGCGCGAGGCCGATGTCGATTTCCAGATGACCGACGTCAACCTCGTGCTGCGGCAGATGCAGGGATCGGGCACGCGCCTCAACCTCGTGATCCTCGACGCCTGCCGCAACAACCCGTTTGGCTCGCGCGGCCTGCGATCCTCCGACGGCGGCCTTGCGCAGATGCGCGCGCCGGAGGGCACGCTGATCTCCTACGCGACGCAGCCCGGCAACGTCGCGCAGGACGGCAGCGACGGCCACAGCCCCTACACCAAGGCGCTGGCGGCGACGGTCCGGACCGCGGGCCTCGACGTGTTCCAGACCTTCAACCAGGTCGGCCTCGCCGTGAAGCGCGCCACGTCAGGCGCGCAGCAGCCCTGGGTGTCATCCTCGCCGATCGACGGCACCTTCTATTTCGTACCGCCGACGCAAAGCCCGCCGCCGCAGGTCGCGGCGATGCAACCCGATCCGCTGCCGGCGGATCGGCTGCGCGCCGATCCCGATCGCGTGCCGCTGCGCGATGCCGCACTGCTGAGCGAATTGAGCGAGCGGCTCTACGAGCTCAATTTCGATCCTGACACGCCCGATGGACTGACCCGTGCGATCACCAAGCTCCAGCAGAGGATCTCGATGGCGCCGACGGGCGAGGCAACCGAAGGCCTGCTGCTGCGGATGCGCAAGATGGAGGATCTGAAGCCGTGGGGCTCGATCGTGTACGGGCCCGACAGCAGCAAATGGGGCATATCGTGGAACCACGCCTCGCGGCGCGCGGCGGTGGCGGATGCGCGCGGCAATTGCGCCGGTGCCAAATGTCCGATCGAGCTCTCCTTCTACGGCAACCGCTGCGGCGCGTTCGCGATATCAGACAAGTCCTGGTCGCTGGTCCAGCGCGACAGCATCCCGCACGCCAGGGATGCCGCGCTTGACGAATGCGGCAAGGCTGGCAAAGCTTGCCGCATTATCGGATCCGTCTGCGCCGACGGCTCCGGCCGCTGATACCTTTTTCATTTCGGATTGTTTCCTCATGCCCAATGCCGTTGTCCGTACGATCACCCTTGCGTCCCTCCTCAACCTCGCCCTCGCCTCGTCGTCCGCCTTCGCGCAGTCTGGCAGCGCCGGCGGCTCAATCGGCAACGACGAAAAGTCGTTGTCCGGCTCGCGCCAGGATACTTCTTCAGGCCGCTCGGCCGAACCGGCGGCGCCCTCACGCCGGAGCAAGCCGGCGACCGAGGAACGCTCGTCGCCTCGGCGAAGCGGAGGTGGCGGTGGAGGTGGCGGCGGTGGTTTCGACGGTGCCTGGGCGGTCGTCAGCATTGGTTGCGGCGGCAGCACGAGCGGCGCTGTCGTCGTGAGCTCGGGCAAAATCATCGGCGAAGGCGTTCGCGGAACCGTCAGCCCGGGCGGCTCGGTCAGCACGTTCGGCCAGGGCCAGGGCGTGACCTTTACCAGCACGGGCCGGCTCGCGGGCCGCAGTGGTTCCGGAACGTGGCGACGCTCCGACGGCTGCGGCGGAACCTGGAGTTCGGCGAAGCAATAGCCCTCGAAAACGCCTGAATTCGCGGCGGAACGAACGCCGCGCAGGCCCGATTCAAGCCACATCCTCTCCGGATTTGCGGCTCATTGCCACCCAAGTCTTTGATGACAAAGGGAAGGTAAAGAGTTGCGTTATGCGTAATCGGGAGACCAGGATGGGCAACCGCACCGCGAAGTTCATATCTGCGCTTGTCGGCAGCATCATCGCCGGCGCACCACTGGCCGCCGTGTCGCAGAATGCGCCGGAGGCAACGAGCTCGGCAAATGCCGCCAGCGACTGCCTCGCCTCGCCAAAGGGCGTCGCGCCGCAGGGGCAGCATTGGTACTATCGCCTGGAGCGCGGGAGCAAGCGGCAATGCTGGTATCTGCGCGCCGAAGGCAGCAAGGACAGCGCCAAGGCCGTGCAGACCGCGCAGGCTGCGCCCGATGCACCGACGGCAGATTCAGCAGCGCCGCAGCAGCAGCACCCAGTGCAGGACGCACGCGCCGAATATCTGACGCCGCAGGGCAATACCGCGCCGACGCCGCCGAATGCGCCCGCACCAGCGAAACCGGCGCCGATGCAACAAGCTGCCACTCCCTCCGCCGACAGCAACGCGCAGCAGCCCCCGGTCGCCACGCGCTGGCCCGATGCCTCCGCCGCGGCTCCGTCGCCCGCACCGCAGGCTGCGCCCGCTCCTGTCGCCTCGCCCGCACCGCCGAGCGCGAAGCCGTCAAAATCCCCCGCCCCGGTCGCGCTTGCCGCGGCAGATGCCACCACCGATAAAGCGACCGGCTCGCTCCAGACGCTGCTGCTCGTGATCGGTGGCGCGCTGGCGCTCGCCGGCCTCCTCGCCAGCATCATCTATCGCTTCGCAGGCGGACGACGCGTCCGCGTCCAGGATCGTCGCGTCAATTGGGACAATCGGGAGCCGCACGACGACGGCCGCGCACCCTGGCTCGAGGCGATGCCGACTGCCGCGCCGCGCGCGCAGCAGCCGCGCCCGGTGGATTTCGATGCCGCCCGTCCCCAGGCGGCCGCGCGTCCCCAAGCTGCCCAGCGCGAAGCCGCGCAGCCCAAGGCCGCGCAGCTCAAGGCGATCGATCACGCGATCGATGCCGTCGATCAGCGGGCGCCCCAAGCCCGCAACGAGGTCGCAGAGCTCGACGAGGCCAACATGTTCAACGGAGAGTTCGAGATCGAGGCATCGGCCCCCCGGCTCGCGGCCAACGACATCAATGACAAGGGGGCGGCCGATCGCGATGACGACGTGCAGATCGAGGACGCCGTCGACGTCGACGTGATCACGGCGATGCTGGAACGGCTGGCGCAGGAAGGACCGCGCCTCGCGAAGCCTAACCTTGAAGCTGGCCTTGCAAACCTCGTACGAAACCAACGAGGCCAGTCCGCCGCTCGCGCTTGAGGCGCTCGGCCTTCAGGATCGACTGCACTTCGGCAAACGCCTCGTCGACCGCGTGGTTGATGACGATGTAGTCGTACTCGGCCCAGTGGCTCATCTCGTGGCTGGCGCGGCTCATGCGCTTGCGGATCACCTCGTCGGAATCCTGCGCGCGCGAATGCAGCCGCTTCTCGAGATCGGCGGCCGAGGGCGGTAAAATGAACACGCTAACGACGTCCGCGCGCGCCTTCTCGCGGAGCTGCTGCGTGCCCTGCCAATCGATGTCGAACAGCACGTCCTGCCCGGCCGACAGCGCCGCCTCGACCGGCGCACGCGGCGTGCCGTAGCTGTTGTCGAACACCGTCGCCCATTCCAGCAACTCGTCGCCCTTCACCATCGCGCCGAACCTGGCCTTGTCGACGAACAGGTAGTCGCGGCCGTCGACCTCGCCCGGCCGCATCGCCCGCGTGGTCGCGGAGACCGACATCCGCAGGCCGGGCATGCGGTCGATCAGCAGACGCGACAGCGTCGTCTTGCCCGCGCCCGACGGCGAGGACAGCACGAACATCAATCCACGCCGCTCGACACCGTCAGTTCCGTGACCGCCCGTCGTCATCGATCACTCCAGATTCTGGACCTGTTCGCGGAATTGCTCGACCACGTTCTTCATGGCCAGGCCCGTATTGGTCAGCTCGATGTCGTTCGACTTCGAGCAGCAGGTGTTGACCTCGCGGTGAAACTCCTGCGCCAGGAAGTCGAGCTTGCGGCCGATTGGGCCGCCCTTGCCAATCAGCTCGCGCGCCTGCGCGATGTGCGAGGCGATGCGGTCGAGCTCCTCGCGGATGTCGGCCCTGGTGGCGATCAGGATCGCCTCCTGCATCAGGCGGTCGGAATCGAACCGGTCGGAGGTGTCGAGCAGGGTCGCGATCTGCTCGGCGAGCCTCGCCTTGATCGCCTCGGGCTTGCGGCCCGGCGCAGCTTCCGCCTTCCTCGCCAGCACTTCGACCTCGTCGACCCGCTGGGTCAGGATCTGCCCGAGCGACGTGCCCTCGCGCTTGCGCATCTCGACGAGATCGGCGAGCGCCTTGTCGAAGGCCTCCGCGGCGGCGGCACGCGCGGCCTTGTCCTCCTCCTCGTCACCCTCGGGCTCGGCAACCTCGACGACGCCCTTGATGGCGAGCAGGCCGTCGACGCTCGGCGCGACCGCATCGACCTTGCCGGCGATCATCGCGGCCGCCTTCAGGACGGCATTGAGCACGTCCTCGTTGACGCGGACGGAAGCTGCGGCGTTGGCGCGCTTGACGTTGAGATTGGCGTAGACGGTCCCGCGCGACAAAAGCTCGCCGGCGCGCTTCTTGGCGTGGGCCTCAAGCTCGTCGAACCCCTGCGGCAACCGCACCCTGAGGTCAAAGCCCTTGGCGTTGACCGACTTCAATTCCCATTCGAACGTATACGGCCCGCTAGCGCCGTGGCTTCGGGCAAAGCCGGTCATGGACGACAGCGCCATCAGGTCAATTTCTCCGGAAACTCAGGATTCGCGAGGCCCATCAGGCCACGCGAATCTTAAGACTATTTTGCGGGAAAGTGGAATCCGCAAAGTCCGGCAGGCAGATCTGCGCGAACCTAGCGCTGGACCACCGGCGGCGACGGCTGCACCGCGCCCTGGCGGGCGGGCGCGGGATTGGCGGGGCGAGCGGCTGGCGGCTTTTTCTGCTGATTGGGCCGCGCCGGCGTGGTCGCGGTCGGCGGATCCGCGGCCGCGCCGGGCGCGGCGGCCGCCGGCGGCTGCGCATCCTCGGCCGGCTCGACCGTGTCGTTCTGGATCTGCTTCTCCATCGCGCGGAGCTTGGCGACGTTCTTCTGGTGCGCGTCGTAGGTCTCGGTGAAGGCATGCCCGCCGGTGCCGTCGGCGACGAAATAGAGGTCGCGGGTGCGGGCCGGGTTGGCGGTGGCTTCCAGCGAGGCGCGGCCGGGGTTGGAGATCGGGCCGGGCGGCAGTCCCTCGATCACATAGGTGTTGTAGGGCGAAGGCTGCGTGATCTCGCTGCGCTTGATCGGACGGCCGAGCGTACCCTTGCCGCCGACCAGGCCGTAGATGATGGTCGGATCGGACTGCAGCTTGATTTTCTGCTTGAGCCGGTTGGCGAATACGGCAGCGACACGGCTGCGCTCGTCCGGCTTGCCGGTCTCCTTCTCGACGATCGAGGCCAGCGTCACCAGTTGCTCCGGCGATTTCACCGGAATGTCCTGGCTGCGGCGCTCCCAGATCTCGGCCAGCACGCGCTTGTGCGCCTGTTGCATGCGCTGGATCACCTGATCGCGCGGGGTCCCGCGCGGGAACTTGTAGGTCTCTGGCAGCAGCGTGCCTTCACGCGGCAACTCGCGGACGCTGCCGGTGAAGATGTCGTTGTCGGACAGCCGCGCCACGATCTGCTCGGAGGTCAGGCCTTCCGGGATCGTGACGGAATGCTGCACCACCTTGCCCTCGACGATGGTGGCGATGACGTCGCGCAAGGAGGCGTTCTTCTGGAACGAATACTCACCCGGCTTCAGGTCCGAGCTCGCCTTCAGCGCGGCGACGCTGGCGATGAACACCCACGGATTGACGTCGGCCACGCCTTCCCGGTTCAACGTCTCGGCGATGTCGCGCTTACCGGCCCGCTGCGGGATGTTGACGATCTTGTCTTCCTTCAGCGGCCCCGGCGCCTCGAGCAATTGCCGGCCGTAATAGTAGACGCCGCCGGCGCCGAGCATGGCGATCAGCAGAAGGGTGATGATGGCGTTGCCGACGATCACGAAGGGATTGCGCGCCCGGTCCGATCGCCTCGGCGGCGGCGGAACCTGCTCGGGCTCCAGCGCTGCCCGCGGACTCCGGGGCGAAATGGGCGGCCTTTCACTCATCGAAGCAACCTGAATCCTGCCGGTTCAATCGCGGCCAGACAATCGCTTGTCGAGCCAATGCACGCGCCCACGGGGTATGACTATCGCTGAATACGGCAAAACGGTGGATTCGTTTCAAACGCAAACTAATGAACCAGGCGGCGGAAGATCACCGACGCGTTGGTACCGCCAAAACCAAAAGAATTCGACAACGCGACGTTGACCTCGCGCTGCTTCGCAATGTGCGGCACGAGATCGATCGCAGTCTCCACCGACGGATTGTCCAGATTGATGGTCGGCGGCACGACATTATCGCGAATCGCGAGAATGGCGAAGATCGCCTCGATCGCGCCGGCGGCACCGAGGAGATGGCCGGTCGAGGATTTGGTCGAGGACATCGCGACCTTGGAAGCGGCGTTGCCGAGCAGCCGCTCGACCGCACCGAGCTCGATCTCGTCGCCGAGCGGTGTCGAGGTGCCGTGGGCGTTGATGTAGTCGAGATCGGATGCCGTGAGGCCGGCGCGCTTGAGCGCTGCCGCCATGCTGCGGAAGCCGCCATCGCCATCGGGCGACGGCGAGGTGATGTGATAGGCATCGCCCGAAAGACCGTAGCCGATCACCTCGGCGTAGATCTTGGCGCTGCGACGCTGAGCGTGCTCGAGTTCTTCCAGGACGAGGACGCCGGCGCCCTCGCCCATCACGAAGCCGTCGCGGTCCTTGTCGTAGGGGCGCGATGCCTTCTCGGGCGTTTCGTTGAAGCCGGTCGAGAGCGCGCGCGCGGCATTGAAGCCGGCAATGCCGATCCGGCTGATCGGCGACTCGGCGCCGCCGGCAACCATGACGTCGGCATCGCCCAGCGCAATCAGGCGGGCGGCGTCGCCGACCGCATGTGCACCGGTCGAACAGGCCGTGACCACCGAATGGTTGGGCCCCTTCAGGCCGTGCGCGATCGAGACGTAGCCGGAGGCAAGATTGATGAGACGGCCCGGAATGAAGAACGGCGACACCCGGCGCGGTCCGCGCTCCTTCAGGAGGATCGCGGTTTCGGCAATGCCGGTGAGGCCGCCGATGCCGGAACCGATCATGGTGCCGGTCGCACACTTGTCCTCTTCGGTCTCGGGATGCCAGTTGGCATCATCGAGCGCCTGGCCGGCTGCGGCCATGCCGAAGATGATGAAGTCGTCGACCTTGCGCTGGTCCTTCGGCTCCATCCAGGTATCGGGATTGAAAGTATCGTTCGTGCCGTCGCCGCGCACGACGGTGCAGGCGTATTTGGTCTGAAGATCGGAGACATCGAAGCTCTCGATCCTGCGTGCGCCGCTTTCGCCGTTGAGGATGCGTTTCCAGGTCGGTTCGACGCCGCAGCCGAGCGGCGACACCATGCCGAGACCAGTGACGACAACCCGCCTCATATTCGAAAACTCCGCATCGAAAGATTCACGGCCAATAACAAGAAACCGGCTGACCGCTGGTCAGCGGCCCGTCCGGTTTCAATGTTGTCCCCGCGAAAATGAAGAGCCTTAGCTCTTCGCGTTCTTCTCGAGAAACTTCGTGGCGTCGCCGACGGTGAGAATCGTTTCCGCGGCGTCGTCCGGAATCTCGCAACCGAATTCTTCTTCGAACGCCATCACCAGCTCGACGGTGTCCAGACTGTCGGCGCCGAGGTCGTCGATGAAGCTCGCAGCGTCGACAACCTTCTCGGGTTCAACACCAAGGTGTTCGACCACGATCTTCTTAACCCGCTCGCCAATGTCACTCATTGCATAACCTCGTGTTGTTCCCTGTAGACCCGACCCCCCGGGACGATACGAGCCGTCGTGGTCGTTGACTGCCTTCGCTTACGAACTTTGATTGGCCCCATCTTAACCGATGCAGGCCCGGCGAGACGGCCAAGGCTCCGCATCGCCAATATACAGGGTTTCAAAAACCTGCAATGGCGTTCTTTGCCCATCCGTTGAGCGTCCGGTTATCATACTTCAACTGCCTTGACTACAAGCCTCATTTCGCACCGGAAACGGCCGTTTGCCGCATCCCGCACCGCCCATGTGGGCAGTGCGGAAGGAGACGTCAGATCATGGCCATGCCGCCGTTGACGTGGATGGTTTGTCCCGTGACGTAGGCCGCTTCGTTCGAACTCAGGTAGACGGCGGCGGCTGCGATGTCCTCCGGCGTCCCCAGGCGGGCAGCCGGAACCTTGGCCAGAATCGTCTCGCGCTGCTTGTCGTTGAGCGCATCGGTCATCGGCGTCTTGATGAAGCCCGGCGCGATGCAGTTCGCGGTCACGCCGCGCTTGGCGTATTCGGCACCGAGCGTCTTGATCATGCCGATCAGGCCGGCCTTCGATGCCGTGTAGTTGCCCTGCCCGGGATTGCCGGTGACGCCGACGATCGACGTGATGGCAATGATACGGCCGAAGCGCTTGCGCATCATCAGCTTGGTCGCGGCGCGCGCCAGGCGGAAGGTCGAGGTCAGATTGATGTTGATGACCTCCTCCCAGTCCTCGTCACGGAGCTGGACGAAGAGATTGTCGCGGGTGATGCCGGCGTTGGCGACGAGAATGTCGACCTGCCCCATCGCGGCTTCCGCGGCGGGCACCAGCGCCTCGACCTCGTCGGCCTTGGAGAGATTGCAGGGCAGCACATGGGTACGCTCGCCGAGCTTGCCGGCAAGCTCATCCAGCACTTCCTTGCGCGTTCCGGAAATCGCAACGGTAGCACCCTGCGCGTGCAGCGCCTGCGCGATCGCGCCGCCGATGCCGCCGGTCGCGCCGGTGACGAGCGCCTTTTTGCCAGTCAGGTCGAACATTGAAAAACTCCTTCAGGCCTGCTTCGCAGCGGCCAATGCATCCTTGGCAGCGGCAATGTCGTTGGGACCACCGACCGACACGCCGACGGCGCCGTCCGCAATGCGCTTGACGAGACCAGACAGCACCTTGCCGGCGCCGATCTCGAAGAAGCGGTTGACGCCCTGCCCTGCCATATAGGCAACCGACTCGCGCCAGCGCACCGTGCCGGTGACTTGCTCGACCAGGCGGCGACGGATCTCGTCGGGATCGCTGATGGCGCTCGCCAGCACGTTCGACACCAGCGGCGCCGCCGGCGCCTTGATCGTGACCTTCGCCAGCGCCTCCGCCATGGCGTCGGCGGCGGGCTGCATCAACTTGCAATGGAACGGTGCGGACACCGGCAGCAGCATTGCGCGCTTGGCACCCTTGGTCTTGGCAATCTCGACGGCGCGATCGACCGCAGCCTTGTCGCCGGAGACGACCACCTGCCCGCCGCCATTGTCGTTGGCAGCCTGGCAGACCTGGCCCTGTGCCGCCTCGCCTGCGACCTCCATGGCGGCCTCGTAGTCGAGACCAAGAAGAGCGGCCATCGCACCGGCGCCGACCGGCACGGCTTTTTGCATTGCGAGACCGCGGGTGCGAAGCAACCGCGCGGTATCCGAGATCGTCAGGCTGCCGGCCGCGGCCAGCGCCGAATATTCACCGAGCGAGTGGCCGGCGACGAAGGCCGCATCCCGCCCCACGGAAAACCCGGCTTCGGCCTCCAGCACACGCAGCGTGGCGACAGATACCGCCATCAGCGCCGGCTGGGCGTTCTCTGTAAGCTGGAGCGTTTCTGCAGGACCATCCCAGATGATCGCCGTCAGCTTCTCCCCAAGCGCGGCATCGACCTCGTCGAACACGGCGCGCGCCACCGGAAAGGCGTCGGCCAAGGCCTTGCCCATGCCAACCGCCTGGGACCCCTGCCCTGGAAATGTGAATGCTGCCGTCATCGGCGCTCCCTGCTTGTCGGGCGTGATCCCTGCGAGAACCGGCAGCCGATGACGCACGGCCTTAGGCCATGGTTCCGGATCATGCTCCAAAGGGGGCCGTAGACACTGTCCGGGGCCGGAATGTCAAGCCAAGATAGGAACTTCGCCCGGGATTCAACGGGGAATGCTGGCCCTAGAATCCACCATTGGTCTGATTGGCGTCGACCGCCGCCCCTGCCTGCGCGCGGCGCGCGCTGTTCACGAGCTGCCCCGGCCGGTCGTCCCGGTCCGGCTTCGCGGTCGCCAGCCGCAGCACCGCGGCGTAGCCCGGCTGCACCTCCATGCGATCTGCGTGCCGGCTCGCACTCAGCAGGCGATGCACCTTCGGCAGATTGTAGCAGGGCACGTAGAACAAGAGATGATGCTCGAGGTGATAGTTCACGTAGTACGGCGCGATGAACAGCCGCTCGAGGAAATTCGCATGCGTGGTGCGGGTGTTGCGCAAGGGATCGCTGCTGTCGGGCACGACAGCGTGCTCGGCGATGTTGCGGATGCGGGTGATGACCATCATCCAGGTCAACAGCGGCACCAGCCATAGCAGCGGATAGGCCCACCACACGCCGGCTGCCGCAAGCGCTGCGAACATCGCGGCATTGGCGAGGCATTGCGGGCCGAGCTTCTCCCAGAAATGCGCAGCGCGCTGCCGCAACGTCCAGTCCTTCGGCCCGAGCGCATTGAGCAGTTGCGCCTTGCGCTGCTGGTAGCCGGTCTGCCCGGTGATGTCGCGAATGAACTTGCGGCGATAGCTCAGCTTGGTGATCGGAAACGGCGCCGACAGCACGAGATCGGGGTCGTCCTCCTGCTGGGTGCGCGCGTGATGCTGAAGGTGGTAGCGCCGATAGCTGCGCGTCTCCGCGAAGAGAGGATAGGCGCAGAACCATTGGCTCAGGGTCAGATTGGTCTTCTCGTCAGCGGACAGGCAGCCATGCGCGCCGTCATGCATCAGGATCGCGAGCCCGAGCTGGCGCGAACCGATGATGGCAACGGCGAGAATGTAGGTGATCGGGTTGGGCCACCACGCCACCAAAGCGATCGCTGCGACAATGAGTGCCCAGGCGTGGGCGATCAGCGCGACGCCTTTCCAGGTCACGCGCTGGCGCACGTCGGCGAGCTGGTCGTCGGTCAGGAAATCGCGGGCACGCATGCGAAGTGCAGTCATGGCCTAACCCTCCTCATTCGAATTGCCAGATGCGTCGCGCTCGTCGACCAGACGGAGGCGCGCCGTGTCGCTGGCTGATTTCGCCTGCTCGCCAAGCACACGCAGCATCTCGGCGCACAATTCATCCGGCGACCGGCCCATGGCGTACCCCTCGAGAATGACGCCGATGGCGACGGCCCAGAACCGCCGCGAGCTTTCGTCGGGCGCACGCAGGGAGCGCCAGCCGTGCCGCGCGACCTGGCTCGCATAGGCGCGTGCGCCTTCACCGTGCAGGCGCTCGATGGTGCGCTCGACCAGCGGCGCAAGATCCTGGCGCCGCCGGGTCAGCGTCAGCGCCTCTGCGAAGAAGGCGACCGAATCGCTCGCCGTCACGGTCTCGGCTAGCGCGCGGGTATAGTCCCGCGGCGTGCGCGCTTTCAGCGCTGCCTGCTCCGTCGCCCGCGCCAGATACAGCAGCTCTCGGCAAGCGCATTCGACGAACAGCGCCTCCTTGGTGCGGAAGTAATAGGTGATCTGGCTCGGGAACGCGTCCGCGGCGGCGGCGATGTCGGTGATGGCCGTGCCGGACAGCCCCCGCTCCCTGAACAGCGGGCTCGCCGCATCCAGCAGCAGCGACCGCATCTTGCGGCCGGCCGAACGTGTGGCCCGTGCCGCATGCTTGGGGTCGCCAGCCGCCTCTAACGGCTCATGGACCGACTTTTCCGCCATTGGGGTCCTCTGCGTTGATTTATTTGTATGCTATACAAACAAATAAATCAAGCTGGTATGGTCCGCGAGGACCGGTCCCGCTGCCCGCACCGGAACCATCCGGGGCCGAAAGCACGGCCTCCAACCTTGCAAAGCCGGCCAAAATCCGTATAAGCGCGCCATCCGCAGACCCCGGCCGGGAGCTGAACGGACGGTCTCAGCAAATCATTCGTGATTTTGGTGTGGCAGGGCCAGTCGGCCCGTCGTCCCGTGTTTCCGCCTTCTGAGCTTAATCCCAGAGTCCTTTCCGAAGGCCTCTTAAGGGCTTGACGCCGGGCGATGCGCCAACATGAGGAAAGGACCATTATGGCTCTCTATGAGCATGTTTTTCTCGCGCGCCAAGACGCGAGCACGCAGCAGGTCGAAGAGCTGACTGCGCAGATGACCGGCATCGTCGAGGGTCTCGGCGGCAAGGTCACCAAGACCGAGAATTGGGGCGTTCGCTCCCTCACCTACCGCATGAACAAGAACCGCAAGGCGCACTTCGTGCTGCTCAACATCGACGCGCCGTCCGCGGCGATCGCCGAGATCGAGCGCCAGGAGCGCATCAGCGAAGACGTGATCCGCTATCTCAGCGTCCGCGTCGAGGAGCTCGAGGAAGGCCCGTCGGCGATGATGCGCAAGGCTGACCGTGACCGCGAGCGTGACGACCGTGGCGGCGGCTTCCGCGGCGATCGTGAAGGCGGTGGCTTCCGTGGCGACCGCGAGGGTGGTTTCCGTGGCGGCGATCGCGACGGTGGTGGCTTCCGCGGTGACCGCGGTCCGCGCCGTCCGCGCGACGAAGCTGAAACGACAACGCCGGATGCGGAGTAAGATCAATGGCTGAAGCTGGTGCACGCCGTCCGTTTTTCCGTCGTCGCAAGAGCTGCCCGTTCACGGGCGCAAATGCTCCGAAGATCGACTACAAGGACTCCAAGCTCTTGATGCGCTACGTTTCCGAGCGCGGCAAGATCGTGCCGAGCCGCATCACCGCGGTGTCGGCCAAGAAGCAGCGTGAGCTCGCCCGCGCCATCAAGCGCGCGCGCTTCCTGGGCCTGCTGCCCTACGTCATTCGCTAAGACGAATTCGGCCGGCGGCGACATCGCCGCCGGCCGCGCTTTTTTGGTTTCATAAGGCTTCCGGGTCGTCCGGTCGCCGATGGTTGGGGCAAGATGCCTCTAACCGCTCGAAGGGAGCGGGACAGCTGATGATGACTCTTGGACTGATAGCTCTGATCGCCGGCGCTGCGTCGGCCCTGATGTTCGCCTCGATCGTATCGGGCGCGCTGATCTCGCTCGTCCTGTTCTATCTCGCACCGCTGCCGCTGATGGTCGCCTCGATCGGCTGGGGCCCGCTTTGCGCGAGCCTCGGCGGCATCGCAGCTGCGATCGGCCTCGGGGCCCTGTTCGGCCTGCCCTACTGCATCGCCTTTGCCGTGACCGTCGCGCTGCCCGCGTGGTGGCTCGGCCATCTCGTCCTGCTCAGCCGGCGGGTTGGACCCGTCGCGCCGGAAGCCACCACCGAGCCGCCGGCCGAGCCCGAGCTCGAATGGTATCCGGTCGGTCGCATCCTGCTGTGGATCGCGGGCTTCGCCGCGCTGACCACGATCGCCGCCCTGCTCACCCTCGGCACCGACGCCGAGACCATCACCGGCACGCTGCGGCGCGGCTTGATGCGCCTGCTCCGCACCGCCGACCCGCAGACGTCAGGCGAAGCCGGTCAGTTCGTCGACGCGCTGGTGCTGATCGCTCCGGCCGCCGCCACCATCGTCGCGATGATGACGCTCACCCTCAATCTCTGGCTCAGCGGCAAGATAACGGCGACATCGGGCCGCCTGCTGCGTCCGTGGCCGGACATGATGACGGCCGAGCTGCCGCCGATGACGCTGGTGGCGCTCTGCATCGCGCTCGCGTTCTGCTTCACCGGCGGGTTGCTCGCGATGGTCGCGCAGATCACGACGGCGGCGCTGATGATGGGCTATGCGCTGACCGGATTTGCCGTGCTGCATACGCTGACGCTGGCGCTGAAGAGCCGCACCTTCTGGCTCGGTTCGACCTATGCCGTCGTCGTGGTGTTCGGCTGGCCCGTCATCGCGATGGTGATCCTCGGCCTCGCGGATGCCGTGTTCGGCTTCCGCGAGCGCTTCCTGCGCAGCCGCCAGCCACCGCCGCTGCCAACCTCTTAAGTTCAACCCCAAAACCCAACTCACTCAACACTTCAAAGGAGAACGAATATGGAAGTCATTTTGCTGGAACGCGTGAGCAAGCTCGGCCAGATGGGCGAAGTCGTGAAGGTTCGCGACGGCTATGCCCGCAATTTCCTGCTCAAGCGCGGCAAGGCGCTGCGCGCCACCGCCGACAACCGCGCCAAGTACGACGGCATGAAGGCCGATCTCGAGGCTCGCAACCTCCAGTCCAAGGGCGAGGCGTCCAAGGTCGCCGAGAAGATCCAAGGCAAGAACATCATCGTGATCCGTCAGGCTTCCGAAGCCGGCCAGCTGTTCGGCTCGGTCACGGTGCGCGACGTCGTCATTGCGTTCGAAGCCGACGGTGTCTCGCTTGAGCGCCCGCAAGTGCAGCTCGACGCGCCGATCAAGACCATCGGCAAGCACACCATCACCGTCGCCGTTCACCCCGAGGTCGAGGTCGAGGTTTCCGTCACGGTTGCGCGCAGCCAGGACGAGGCCGAGCGCATCAACCGCGGCGAGGACATCTCGACCCGCAACGAGGACCGCGATGCGGCCGCCGAAGCGATCGCCGCCGCCGGCGAGTTCTTCGATCCGGAAGCCCAGCAGGACGACGAGCCGGCGCCGGCTGCGGACGAGACCGAGAAGTAAGACCCGCGTTCGCGCAGGTTGCGACGCCCGGCCGCCTCAGGCGGCCGGGCTTTTCGTTTTCGCGGCGACGTCCTCGCTCAGCATCGCGATCGAAGCGAGCGCAGTTGCCGTGTGCTTCTCGACACCGTCGTTGACGCAAAACACGTCGGCCGCGACCACCGAGACCTGGCGGCCCGGCTTGATCACCCTGGCCCGGCAGATCAGTTTCTCGCCGACCGCCGGCGACAACAGATTGAGCTTGTATTCCGCCGTCAACGCCGGCTGGCCGCGCGAGGTCGCCGCCGCGATCGTCGTGGCGTTGTCGACCAGGAAGGCGGTGACGCCGCCGTGGAAGAAGCCGTGCTGCTGGAGCAGCTCGGGCCGGCGCGCGACCGCAATCGTGCAAGTGCCGCGCGACAATTCCGAGAGCTCGGCGCCCACCAGGTTCATAAACCCCTGACGGCCGACATTGGCGTGGATGCGCTCGGCTACAGCTGCGAATTCGGGATCTGCTTCGGCTCGCATGCGGCTTCTCCTATTGCTTGTGGATCCGATCGGGCGGCCGCAGCGCACGGATGGCACAGGCGACAAGCGTGTCGGCTTCGCTGCGCGGATCGGCGCGGTCACGTCCCGAGAGAAAGGCGCGGCAGAAGATCTGGGCAGGGCCGATGAGCTGGCTGACGAACATCACCGGCGTCATCGGCAAGAGCTCGCCGCCGGCAACCAACGGCGCGCGCCAGCGCTCGATGCCTTCGGCAAGGCGCGCATTCTGCGCGCGCTGAGCGTCGCGGACGTCCTCGCTCCATTCGCTGCGCGATATCTCGAAGAGATAGCGGGCCTCGCGCCGGCTCGACACCACCCAGTCGAGATGGGCCCGGATCAACCGATCGATGCCCTGCCCGGCCCTCGGCATCGGATCGAGCGCGGCCAGCACCGCGGCGTGATAGTGCCGCAGCACCTCCAGGAACAGCGCGCCCGCCAGTTCCTTCTTCGATCCGAAGACATGAAAGAAGCTGCCGTTGGAGGCGCGTGCCCGGGCGCGGATCGCTGCCACCGTCGCGGCTTCGAAGCCGACGCGGTCGAATACGAAAAGCCCGGCCGCCAACAGGTCGTCACGCACGCTCGTCGTCATCGACGCCTCCTAGAGCATCACTCTAGAGTAACGCTCTAATTGCGGTCAAGACGATGCGAAGGCCGCGATGCGTGCGGCCTTCGCAAATCGACGGAAAATCTGGCTCGCTTAGCGCGAAATCGGCGGTGTGGGCGGACCGGACGAGTCGGCTGGCGCCGCGGGCGGGGCCGCAGCGGTCGCGGGCGGTGCAGGCTCCTGCGGCTTGGCTGCCGGCTCGGAGCTCACGGCAGGCGCGGCCGGCTTAGCAGCCTCCTCCGCCGGCTTGGCCTCGGCGGGCTTCGCGGCGGCAGACGGTGCAGCCGGCGTGACCTGCGGTACCGGATCGGGCCGCAGCGCCGGAGTATCGCTGCCGCGCGGCTCGACCTTGGCACTATCCGGCCTGGCCTCAGCGGGCTTCTCTGCCGGCTTGTTCTCGGGCTTCGCCTCGTCACGGCCGGGCTCGACCTTGGCCGAGTCGGGCCTGGTCGTGTCAGGCTTGGTCTCGGCCTTCGGCTCGCTCTTCTTGTCTTCAATGGCCGGCGCGGCGGCGTCGACCTTCGGTGCTTCCTCGGTCCCGGGCTTGGCGCGACGCTTAGCTTTGCGTCCCTCGGGCGCGGCCTGGCCCTCGGGCTTCGCACCTTCCTTCGATCCCTCCTCGGGTGGCCGTGCCGCGCGCTTCTGACGGGCGCCCTCGGGCGCGGCAGCCTCGCCGTCCGGCTTGGCGGCGTCCTGGGAGCGCTGGCGGCGCCCCTGATGGTCCGGCGCCTGGCCGGGCGCGGTATTGGCTTCCTTCTCCTTGGCGCCGTCCTTTTTGTCCTTGCCGTCCTTGGCCTGGTAGCGGGTGTCGGTGGCACCGTTGGAGACGAGGTAGGACGCGAGCACGCCGGCCATGTCGGAGCTGGTCGTGTAGTGCTGGCGCAGGAAGCCCGGCAGCGAGCCCGGCGCCACCGTCTTCAACAGACCGCGCGGGCTCTTGTGGCAGGCACTGCAGGTCTGCGCGAAAAGCTGGGATGGGGCCTTGCCGGCCTCGAGGTTCGTCGCCTGCGCAAGGACGGTATCGGTCGCGCCGAAGCCGATCAGAAGAAATACCGTCGCGAGGCTGAGCGCTCGGCTCGACATTCCCATCATCTCCATTGAATTTACGCGAATGCAGCCGGCATAAGGCGCGGCGGCGGGTCACCTTTTAGCGGATTGAGCCGCGAATGGAAGCAGCCTCCACACGCAAGGATGTGATTAAGCGCTTTTGGAATATCGGCTGTGATCACAGCGCAATAGCGCTGCAGCTTGTTCGAGTGCCGGTGGCCTCGTGAGACGACGCGTCGCCTGTCGGAAGCGGCACATCGTCGCAAAGTCACGACGCCGCAGACACCCGTCATCGTGCGCGCGAAGGCGGCGCCGAACCCGGACCTGACGCTGGTTGGTGAATGAATCCTAATGACGCAGGGTCGAGATCTGGGACGATCGGAAAGAGGCTGTTAACGCCAGTTGCGCCCGCAGGTCCGCGAGGGTCTCGGGCGAGACCGGCTCGCGCCGCACTTCGGGCCGCTCGGCGTGCTGCATGGCCGCGATCAGCCCCGACAACCAAAGCCGGCTGGCCGCCTCGCTTCGCCAATTCTGGTGCTGCCGTTCTGGCCGCATCGCTCGCCTCGTTCCCTGGTGGCGGGAGACAACCCCCCGACCGCCTTCCTGTTCCGGGTCGTACCCCGAAAGAATCCGGGGAGATGTGATCTGTTTCACATAAGTCTCGTCGGGCCCGGCTTAGACCGTCGCCATGAGCAAGCGGACCCAAACCTCATTCGACGTGCAGGACGACCTCCGCACCGATTACGCTCTGATCGCCACCGGCGTCGGAGCGGCCTTGGTTGCGCTGGTCTACCTCCTGCTGGTCTGAATCCGAGCCCAAAGCTCCCGGCGTGCGTCATTTCGCGCGCTTCTTGATACGTCTGCGCGCCAATCCATTAGGTTCATGTCACCCGGAGTTTTCCGTGGCGCGGTCACGGCCGCTTCCGGGACGGGCGAGTTCCGCAAAAACCGTCAAGCGCGGCGCGTGCCGCGGCTGCCAATCATCCACCATTTTAACTGAGCGGTTGATAGCGGTCAGCTTTTGCTTCCGCTTTGGCCTGAGGCGGCGCTTTATCCCGGCCCCGTATCCGCCCCAGAAAATTGCTAACGCTCGACCATGGCCCTGACTGATTCGAACGTCCTCAAACTCGCGCCCGAGCCCGGAACTCCGGCGTATCGGAGCGCGCCGCATAATATCGAGGCGGAACAGAGCCTTCTCGGCGCGATCCTGGTCAACAACGACGCCTTCTACCGCGTCTCCGACTTCCTCGAGCCGAAGCATTATTTCGAGCCGCTGCATCAGACCATCTACGAGACGGCCAGCAGCCTGATCCGGATGGGCAAGATCGCCACGCCCGTCACGCTGAAGACGTTCCTCCCGGCCGACACCGATGTCGGCGGCATGACCATCGGGCAATATCTGGCGCGGCTCGCGGCGGAAGCGACCACCATCATCAACGCCCAGGACTACGGCCGCACCATCTATGATCTGGCGCTGCGACGCGACCTGATCGGCATCGGCGAGGACATGGTCAATGTCGCCTATGACGCGCCGGTCGACTTCGCGCCGCGGGCGCAGATCGAGGACGCCGAGCGCCGCCTGTACGAACTCGCCGAATCCGGCCGTTATGACGGCGGCTTCCAGAAATTCTCGCAGGCGTTGGCGGTCGCGGTCGATCTCGCGGCCAAAGCGTTCCAGCGCGATGGAAAGCTGTCCGGCATCTCGACCGGCATGCGCGACCTCGACACCAAGATGGGCGGCCTCCAGCACTCCGACCTCATCATTGTGGCCGGACGCCCGGGCATGGGCAAGACTTCGCTGGCGACCAACGTCGCCTACAACGTCGCCAAGGCCTATGTCGGCGAGGTCCAGGCTGACGGCACCATGAAGGCCGCCAATGGCGGCGTGATCGGCTTCTTCTCCTGCGAAATGTCGGCCGACCAGCTCGCCACGCGTATCGTCGCCGAGCGCACCGGCATTCCCTCCTCCCACATCCGCCGCGGCGGCATCTCGGAAGCCGATTTCGACAAGATCCGGGAAGTCTCGATCGAGCTGCAGTCGCTGCCGTTCTATGTCGACGCGACCGGCGGCCTGTCGATCGCGCAGCTGATGGCACGCGCGCGCCGGCTGAAGCGGCAGAAGGGCCTCGATCTCCTCGTGATCGACTACATCCAGTTGCTCTCCGGATCCGGCAAGCGGAGTGACAACCGAGTACAGGAAATCACGGAGATCACGACCAGCCTGAAGGCGCTGGCCAAGGAGCTCAACGTTCCCGTGATCGCGCTGTCCCAGCTCTCACGCCAAGTCGAATCCCGCGACGACAAACGGCCGCAGCTCTCCGACTTGCGTGAATCCGGATCAATCGAGCAGGACGCCGACGTCGTCCTGTTCGTTTACCGCGAGGAATATTACCTCGCGATGAAGGAGCCCCGCCCAGGCACGCCTGAACACGAGAAGTGGCAGCTTGACATGAGTCTTGCGCACGGAAAAGCCGAGGTCATCATCGGCAAGCAGCGCCACGGCCCGACCGGCACCGTCGATTTGGCGTTCGAAGCCTCGGTCACCAGGTTCGGCGACCTCGCGCCTGACAGTCAGTTGCCGGTTCGCAGCGGCAACGACTACTGAGTTCCTTGAACCAGACCGGCCTCTTGCGTAAAACGGCGCCATGACAATGGCGTCCGACCCGAAAATGATCCCGCAATCCGGCCTCCTCTCCGCGGAGGCCAATCAGGCTGCCGCGCTCGCAGCCTATGGCGGCGTGCTCACCGTCGATCTCGACGCCATCATCGCCAATTGGCGCAAGCTCGAGAAGACGGCCGTGCCGGCCGAATGCTCGGCCGTGATCAAGGCCGATGCCTATGGCTGCGGCGCCGCGCAGGTCTCGCGGGCCCTGAGCAAGGCCGGTTGCAAGACCTTCTTCGTCGCCACCATCGAGGAAGCGCGCACTGTGCGCGAAGCCGTGCCGGAAGCCGCGATCTACGTGCTCGGCGGCTATTTCCAGAACACCGGCGAGCACTACGCCAGGATCAATTGCCGGCCGGTGATCGGCGATCTCAACGAGCTTGCCGAATGGGACGTGTTCTGCCGCCGCACCGGCTGGACCGGAGGCGCCGCTGTTCACATCGACACCGGCATGAACCGGCTCGGGCTGACGCTTGCGGACGCGCAGGCCATCATCCCCCGCATCAACGCCGGCGATCACGGCATCACGCTGGTGATGAGCCATCTGGTCTCGGCCGAGCAGCTCAACAGTCCCGTGAATGCAAAACAGCTGGCAACCTTCCGCAGTATCGCCAGCGAATTTTCCGGCGTGCCGGCTGCGCTTGCCAATTCCTCCGGAATCTTCCTCGGCGCGCCCTTCCAGTTCGACCTGGTGCGGCCGGGCGCAGCGCTCTACGGCGTCAACCCGACGCCTGAGGCCGACAACCCGATGCAGCCGGTGGTCGACCTCAAGGCGCGCATCGTGCAGACCCGCAATGTCGAACGCGGCGAGAGCGTCGGCTATGGCGGCACCTGGACTGCGCGGCGGCCGACAAAACTCGCAATCATCGCAGTCGGCTATGCCGACGGCTATTTCCGCGCCGCCAGCTCCAATGACGGCACCCGCGGCGCCGAGGTCGTTGTCGCCGGCAAGCGCTGCCCGGTCGCGGGCCGCGTTTCAATGGACCTGATCGCGATCGACATCACCGACTTGGCCCCGAATGCGGCGCGGCGCGGCCACATGGTGACGCTACTCGGCGAGGGCATCACCGTCGACGAGCTCGCGCATCATTTCGGCACCATTGGCTACGAGGTGCTGACCAGCCTCGGCCGCCGCTACGCCCGCGTCTACAAGGGCGGCAATGAGGTGGAGCCGCTGGTCAAGCCGGAGCCCGCGCCGACGGCCGAGCAGCCGCCCTCCCCGCCGCCGATCGAGCAGCCCGCGAGCCCGCCGCCGCTGCCGTCTTAATCGACACTCTCGTTCCCCGCACGCAGCGCAGCGCTCTTTCAGCGGTGCGCTGCAGAGCCGGGGCCATCTCTCAACATCGTACCGTGTAGCTATCTGGGGTCCCGGCTCAGCGCAGCAACGCTCACGCGTTGCAGCGCGTCCGGAACACGACAGTGGCGCTTTACTTCTTCCGGCTGTCGAGCGCCGTCTTGCAGGACGCGCTGAGCTGGTCACGCTTGGCGTTGAGGCAGGCGATGATCTTGCCGCCACCGGGCGCGATGCCGGCGCAGAATTTGTCATAGTCCGCCTTGCACGCGCCGCGTGGATCGGACGATTGTGCCGACGAGACACCGGAGAACGCGACGACGAATGCGACGATGGCGAGGCTCAGACTGGACTTCAACATGGATTTGGATCTCCGGTGGCGGCGCAAACGACCGCGGCCGCAATCTCTACATGAAGATTGCGGCACTCAACGTCAACCGAATCTGTCCTACGACCGCGCGGCGAAGCCTGATGTCGCTGCCTCGCCCGTGGTCCTAGGGGCGATGATGCTTCATCGATCTCATCGCGCTCTATTATCCGCGCACCTTGTTATCGATAACCCACGCATCCATGCTCTCTTTGCACGCGTTGCCGATATGGCTCCTGTACCTGTTCAGGCAAGCAACAATGCGCCCGCCCCCCGGCACGACACTGGGGCAGTATTTGAAATATTCCACCCTACAGGCGATTTCCATTTTCTCGGCAGCAAGAGCCACTCCGGAAAATGCGGTTGCGGCCACGACTACGGCAAGGCAAAGCTTGGTCATCGTCAAACCTCCATCGTGTCGATCGGCAATTTTGGGTTGTAAGCATACATCGTGGAACGCCGATGACAACGGTTGCGAGTCATTTCTGAAGATTTCCAGTCGTTGGGCCCATGAGGATCGCGACGTTCAACATCAACAATGTCAACCGCCGCCTGCCCAACCTGTTGCGTTGGCTGAGCGCGGCGAAGCCTGATGTCGTCGCGCTCCAGGAACTGAAGGCAGCCGACGGCGAATTTCCGGCGGCAGCCATCGAAAAGGCCGGCTACGGCGCGGTGTGGTGTGGACAGAAAACGTGGAACGGCGTCGCCATCCTCGCCCGCAATGCCGAGCCCATTCTCACGCGCGATCGCTTGCCGGGAAAGCCTGATGATCGCGAAGCCCGCTACATCGAGGCCGCCGTGCGCGGAATCATCGTTACCAGCATTTATCTGCCGAACGGCAATCCGCAGCCGGGGCCGAAATTCGACTTCAAGCTCGACTGGTTCGCGCGCCTCAAGCGCCACGCCAAGACCTTCATCAAGCAGGATCTGCCCGTGGTGCTCGCCGGCGACTACAACGTCGCGCCTGATGAGATCGACATCTATCCGACGCGGTCATGGGACAAGGATGCGCTAATCCAGCCGAGGAGCCGCGCAGCCTTTGCCTCGCTGGTCGAACAAGGCTGGTGCGATGCGATCCGTGAGTTGCATCCGGACAAGCGCATCTACACGTTCTGGGACTACAAGCGAAACCGCTGGCCGCGCGATGCGGGCCTGCGGCTGGATCATCTCCTGCTCAGCCCCGCCCTCGTCTCGCGGCTGGCCAAGGCGGGTGTCGACAAGAAGGTGCGTGGCGAGGATGGCGCAAGCGATCACGCGCCGGCGTGGGTGGTGCTGAAGGAGCGTTGAAGGTGCCGTAGGGTGGGCAAAGCGAAGCGTGCCCACCAAAGCCGCTTGGACTTGGGGAGAAATGGTGGGCACGGCGCGAGCGCGCCTTTGCCCACCCTACGAGATCAACGCCCGTAATAGTCCTGCACCGTGTCCCACGCCGCCTTCTGCAACAGCTGCGTCGTCTCGGGATCGAGGCCCATGTTGTAGGAATTGCCGACCGGCGAGCGCCCGGTCAGCGCGGCGAGTGTTACGCAGGTTGCGAGGTACGTGCCCGCCGGACTCGGGTGCCGCTTGTCCGGCGCATACAGACTGAGTTCCGGCTGGAGCTTGCGCACGCGCGCGAAGGCGAGACCTGCGGGGATCACGAGCGCATCATTGGCATTGCCGGCGAGCGTATAGGCCTCGGCCAAGGCTTCCGTCATCTCCGGCTTGTCGGCATAGGCCCAGGACATAAAGAACACCGGCCGCATGCCGTGGGCACGGACGATCTCGCTGTCCTTCTTGGCGAAGGTCGCGAACGCGTCCTTCAATTGCGGATGGATCGGGCACTGGCTGCAATCCATCATGACGACGGCGTCGAACTGCCTGCCCGGCTTGTTGAAGACGACGTTGTTCTGCTCGTCGAAGGAATAGGCGCCGATGCCGCCCGGTCGCAGCAGATTGTCCATGTCGTGCCAATCGAGGCCGGAGCCGCCGATCGTGGCCATGGTGTTGCGGTACGCCGCCTTGTTGTCAGCATCAGCCGCGCGCTCCATGAAGGAGAGATGCCCGGGCATGCCGTTGTTGTAGTAGAAGAAGCTGTTGCCGACGAACAGCGCGGCCTTGGGGAAGTCAGGTCCTGATGTCGTGACCTTCGGTTTGGTCTGCGCCTGCGCGTTGAAGCCGGCTGCAACGGCCAGACACATTGCGAGCATCACTCGCGCAAAAAGACGCATCATGGCTTCCCCCCTTTTTCTCTGGGGCCGGACCAAATCAGCTTTTCAAAATCGCCTCAAGGTCACAGACGCGCAGCGGACATGCGCGCGCCCTGCATGCTCACCACAAATTCCTGCCGTCGATCATGTTCACCGGCACGGCATCGAGATCGAAATCGTCGAACAGGCGCGCGTTCACGGCAACCTTGGGATTGTCGAAATCGGGCTTGCCGGTCGACCAGTCCGGCGACTCCGAATAGGTGCCGCAGCCGCAGCTCGCGCAGAAATGATGTTTGACCGTGCGGCTGCCCCAGAGATAGGTCGTGACGTTTTCCGGCGGCGACAGCAGGCGAAATTGCGCGGGCTTGTAATAGGCCCACAACGCGCCACGCTTGGCGCAGAGTGAGCAGGTGCAGCGCGTCACGCTCGCCGGCGCCTCCGTCACCTCGAACACCGTCTCACCGCAATGACAGCTTGCCTCGATCGGCATCGACCCGCTCCCCGTTTTGTCAGGAGATGGTCGTAGCCTGCCCCTGCTGCCAACATGCTGTCAGCAGCGCGACTCCGTCACGGAGCCTCATTCGCGGACAACCGCCTGGCGTTCGCGGCCACGTGCTCGCGATAGCGCTGGACGATCGCGGCCGGCGTTGCTCCCGCAAGCAGGCTCGCGGCCGCCTCGAAAGCCGCGGCGATCTTCTCGCTGACCATCAGCACGGCCTCCTGCCCGGCGGCCTCGTCGCCATGGCTCAGCTTCTCGCACCGCAGCCGCACCACCTCGCTCGCTTCGACCGCGAGCATCGCGCCCGCATACCAGGGAAAACCGTTATCGGATCCGCTGAGCGCCGCATGGCGGTCGAGGGCGGAGAAAGAATGATGATCGGGCATCGCGGACCTCAAGTTCTTTGAGTGAGCGCTCCGATCAATAAGCCTCAAATTTGAAGGATCCGGCCGGGGAACTGATCGGATTGGCCACGCCTGCGACACCCGCAATTAACCAAGGCTCTTGACGCCGACGCGCTGGTTAGCCTACTGGTCTGACCAAGATCAGACCAAAGAAGAGACCGGGATGGAAGTGAAGCGGGCCACCGAGGGCGAAAAAGGGTTCGAGAAGGTGTTCGCCTTCCTGCGCGAACGCCTGCTTGCGGGCTCGCTCAAGCCCGGCGACCGCCTGGTTTCCGAGCGCGAGCTGGCAACCCTCCTCGGCGTCAGCCGGCCCATCGTCCGCGAGGCGCTGCGCGCCCTCACCGTGCTCGGCATCGTCGAAATCCGCGACCGCATCGGCACCGTGGTGACGCAGCCGGATGTCTCGGTGCTGAACGACTTCTTCACCTTCGCGCTCGCCCAGCAGGCGGACATGCTCGATGACGTCATGCAGGCGCGCGTCGCGATCGAGTGTCAGGCGATCCGGCTCGCCTGCGAGCGCGCCAACATCGCCGATTTCGAACGTCTGCAGCGTGCGCTCGCGAAGATTGGAGAGACGATCGACGAGGCGGATGCCGGCGGCATGGCCGACTTCGAATTCCATCGTGCCATCGTCGTGGCATCGCATTCGGAAACGCTGACGGTCCTGCACGGTTCGCTGGCGGGACTGCTGACGCATTCGCATCGCAGCCGCCGCGAGCTGGTGCAGGCCTTCCCGTCGATGAAGACGTACCTGATCGACGACCACCGACGCATCTTCGACGCGATCATCGCGCGCGACCCCGAGCGAGCGGATGCGACGCTTCGCAAGCATTTTGCCATTGGCGACGAATACCGCAGGCGCGCCGTCGTCGGCGACATCGACAAGACCAGCGCCTCAGGCTGATCGCGGCAGGCCAACAAGCAAGAAACCACTCAACCAAGAAACGGACGACTGACATGGGACGGAACGACAAGGGCAATGTCGGCTTCATCGGCATCGGCACGATGGGCCGCGAGATGGTGCGCAACCTCCTGGTGGCCGGGCATGCGGTTCGCGTCTTCGATCTCAACGAAGCCGCCCTGGCCGACTGCGTCAAGGAAGGCGCGGCCGGCGCCAACAGCCCCGCCGACGCCGCGCAAGGCGCCGACATCGTCATCACCATGTTGCCCGATACACCCCACGTCGAGGCGACCGTCTACGGTGAACATGGTCTCCTGAAGTCTCCCCCGCCCGGCAAGCTCGTCGTCGACATGAGCACGATCTCGCCGGTCGCCGTCCGCCGCATCCATGCCGACCTGCAAAAGGCCGGCGTCAGCTTCATCGACGCGCCGGTCTCGGGCGGACCGGTGGGCGCCAAGAACGCTACGCTCTCGATCATGGCCGGCGGTGATGCGGCGGCCTTCGCGCAGGCCGAGCCGTTCTTTCGCGCAATGGGCACGACCATCACGCATGTCGGCGCCTCCGGCGCGGGCCAGACCGTAAAACTCTGCAATCAGCTGATCTGCGGCATCAACATTCAGGCCATCTGTGAGGCACTGGCGCTCGGGCGCGCGTCTGGCCTCGATCTCAATCTGCTGCGTCGCGTTCTGCTCGGTGGCTCCGCCGCGTCCTGGATGCTTGACAAGCTCGGTCCCGCAATGATTGCGGGCGACGTCTCCGCCGGCTTCCGGATCGATCTCCAGCTCAAGGATCTCCGCCTGGTGCAGGAGCACGCACAGGCGCTGAGCGTGCCGCTGCCCGGCACCGCGCTCGTCACCAGCCAGTACGTGGACGCACGCGCGCATGGCGAAGGCAGCAACGGCAACCAGGCGCTGTTCCGCGTCTATGACCGCATGACCAACCAGACCACCGGCTGAACCTGATACGATGAGCCTCCAACTCGACTTTCCCGCGGTGCTGGAGCGTTGGCCGAATTTTCTGGCCGGCGCGGCGCTGACGCTGGAGTTGGCGGCCTTCGCGACGGTGCTCGGCGCCCTGTTCGGCACGCTCGCGGCCGTCGGCCGCGGCTCACGAAGCCCGCTGATCGCGGGCGCCTGCAAAGGCTATGTCGAGACCATCCGCAACACGCCACTGCTGGTACAGATCTTTCTGGTCTATTTCGGCCTCGCCAGCCTCGGCCTGAAATTCTCCGCCTTCACCGTGGCGGTGGCCGCGTTGACGATCAATGTCGGCGCCTACACCGCCGAGATCATGCGCGCCGGTTTCGAAGCGATCCCGCGCGGACAGATCGAGGCCGCCGAAGGGCTGGCGCTGTCGCGACTGCAAATCTACTGGCACATCATCCTGCTGCCGGCGATCGAGAAGGTCTATCCGGCGCTGACCAGCCAGTTCGTACTGCTGATGCTGGCTTCCTCGGTCTGCTCGCAGATCTCGGCGGAGGAACTCACCGCCGTCGCCAACTACATCCAGTCGGACACCTATCGCGCCTTCGAGACCTACATCATCGTCGCCGTGCTCTACGTCATCCTGTCGCTGGTGATGCGCGCAGGCTTCTGGGGCCTAGGCCTCGTGCTGTTTCCGCGCCGGCGCCGGCTCGGCACACCGTTGTGAGATGACCATGGGCGGACATCTCAACATCAATCATCTGATGTTCCTCGGCCAGGGCGCGCTGTGGACGATTGGCCTGTCCGTGATCGCGCTGATCGGCGGCGGCATTGTCGGCTTCGTGATTGCGCTCGCGCGCATCTCGCCGCTCAAGTCGGTGCGGATCGCCAGCGGCGTCTATGTCCAGCTGATCCAGGGTACGCCGCTGCTCGTCATCCTGTTCCTCGGCTATTTCGGCCTCGCCGCGATCGGCCTCAAGGTCTCGCCGTTAGCCGCCGCCGGCGCCTCGCTCACGCTCTATGTCTCGGCCTATCTCGGCGAGATCTGGCGCGGCTGCATCCAGTCGGTGCCGAAGCCGCAATGGGAGGCCGCCGAAGGCCTCGCGCTGAGCCGGACCCAGCGCATGATGAAGGTGATCCTGCCGCAGGCGATCCGCATCGCGACGCCGCCGACCGTCGGCTTCATGGTGCAGATCATCAAGAATACCTCGCTCGCCTCCGTGGTCGGCTTCGTCGAGCTGATGCGGTCGGGCCAGATCGTCAACAACTCGCTGTTCGAGCCGTTCGCCATCTACGCGATCATCGCCGTCGTCTATTTCGCCATGTGCTATCCCCTGTCCCTGTTCAGCCAGAAGCTGGAACGGCGGATGGGGCGTGGCAGGTCCAACCTCGCACCAGCCTGACATGCAGCAAAACCCCTCCTCCTCCGAACCGATCGTGTCGCTCCGCGACGTGCAGAAGAGCTTTGGCCCGCTTCGGGTGCTCGATGGCGTCTCCTTTGCCGTCGAACGCGGCGAGGTGCTGGCACTGATCGGCCGCTCCGGCTCCGGCAAGAGCACGGCGCTGCGCTGCATCGACCGCTTCGAGAAGGTCGACGGCGGCGAGATCGTCGTGTGCGGGCATCGCGTCGATCGCCCTGATGTCGATCTGCGCGCGCTGCGCCAGGACGTCGGCATCGTGTTCCAGAGCTACAATCTGTTTCCGCACCTCACGATCGAACAGAACATCACGCTCGCCCCCTGCGCGGTGAAGGGCATGGCCACCTCGCAAGCCAGGGACCTCGCGCGCAAAGT
Organism: Bradyrhizobium sp. LA6.1; assembly: GCF_040547805.1. Lineage (NCBI taxonomy): Bacteria > Pseudomonadati > Pseudomonadota > Alphaproteobacteria > Hyphomicrobiales > Nitrobacteraceae > Bradyrhizobium > Bradyrhizobium sp. LA6.1. Next base: position 134,726 of record NZ_JBEPQK010000018.1, read on the forward strand.
GCTGGCCCAGGTCGGGCTCGAGGAGAAACTGCACGCCTATCCCGAGCAGCTCTCGGGCGGACAGCAGCAGCGCGCGGCCATCGCCCGCTCGCTCGCGATGCAGCCGAAAGTGATGCTGTTCGACGAGGTCACCTCCGCGCTCGATCCCGAGCTTACCGGCGAGGTGCTGAAGGTGATCGAGCAATTGGCGGCGGACGGCATGACCATGGTGATGGTCACCCATGAGATGGGTTTTGCCAAAGGCATCGCCGACCGGATCGTCTTCATGCATCGCGGCAAGGTCCACGAGACCGGCCCCGCCTCGATCCTGACGTCGCCGGCGACGCCCGAACTCACGCAATTCGTGGGCACTGGAAACTTAAAATCATAACAGGAGAGGAGAACCAAGGATGACAAACAAGACACTGCTGGGGACCGCCACCGCGCTGTTCGGCCTCGTCATGATATCAGCCACGCCGGCATCGGCCGATCTGCTCGACGACATCACGCAGGCCAAGAAGATCCGCATCTCGACGGACGTCGCCATTCCGCCCTCGGGCATGATGGACAGCAGCATGAAGCCGACCGGCTCCGACGTCGAAGTGGCGCAACTGCTCGCCAAGGATTGGGGGCTCGAGCTCGAATTCATCCAGACCACCGGCGCGACACGCATCCCCAACGTCCTGACCGGCAAGGCCGACATCATTATCTCGACCCTGTCGGTGACGCCCGATCGCGCCAAGGTCATCGACTTCACAAAGCGCTATGCGACGCTGCAATCCGACGTCGGCTGCCTGAAATCCTCGACCGTCAAGGACTGGTCCGACCTGAAGGACAAGTCGATCGGCGTCTCCCGCGGCACCACGCAGGACACCACGCTGTCCAACATGAAGGACAAGGACCTCAAGATCTCGCGCTACGACGACGACGCCACGATGGTGACGGCGGCCGTCTCCGGCCAGGTCGACTGCGTCGCCTCGTCGGCGACGATCATCAACCAGATCGGGGTGAAGAACCCGTCGCGTGTGTTCGAATCCAGGATCCTGCTGGCGACCTTCGACCTCGCGATCGGCCTGAAGAAGGGAGAGCAGCGCCTGATGGACAAGCTCAATGCCTGGATCACCGAGAACGTCAAGAACGGCAAGCTCAACGCGATCTACAAGAAATTCCACGGGGTCGAGCTGCCGCCCGACATGCGCAGCTGAAACCAGGGAAAATCGTGGCAGCCGCGAAGCGGCTGTCACGACCAACATAAAATCAAGAAGGACATCACATGCGTCTCGTCATCGGATCCGACCACGCCGGCTGGCCGCTCAAGCAGACCGTTATCGACCACATCCGCAGCCTCGGCCACGACGTCGTCGATGTCGGCTCCTATGACGACAAGCCGGTGGATTTCCCCGACATCGCGCGGGCCGTTGCGCAGAAGGTGACGTCAGGCGAAGCCGCACGCGGCATCATGGTGTGTGGCACCGGCGTCGGCGCCTCGATCGCGGCCAACAAGATGAAGGGCATTCGCGCCGCGGTCTGCCACGACGTTCATTCCGCCCATCAGAGCGTCGAGCATGACGACGTCAACGTCATGTGCATCGGCGCGCAGATCGTCGGCGCCTGGCTCGCCGTGGATCTGGTCTCGTCCTATCTCTCCGCCGAATTCTCTACGGACGAGGATTTTCGCCGCCGCGTCGAGAAGCTGCGCATCATGGACGAGCAAGGCTGACGGCCGGCCGGGATGGCATGCGCTGAGCGATTGGTTCCCTCGCCTGGAATGGATCGCCCGCATCGCCGGCCACGGCTAAACTCTCCCGATTCGTGGAGAGCACCTTGGCCTTTCTCTTCGTCCTCATCGTCGGCCTGATCGCCGGCACCGTCTCAGGCATCGTCGGCACGGGGTCGTCGATCATGCTGATGCCGGTGCTGGTCTATGCCTATGGGCCGAAGGAAGCCGTGCCGATCATGGCGGTCGCCTCCGTGATGGCGAACTTCTCGCGGATCTTGGCGTGGTGGCGCGAGGTCGACTGGCGGGCCTGCGCGGCCTATTCGGCGACGGGCATTCCGGCCGCCGTGCTGGGCGCGCGCACGCTGCTCGCGCTCCCCTCGCACGCCGTCGATCTCGCCATCGGCATCTTCCTGATCGCGATGGTGCCGGTGCGGCACTGGCTGGCGCGGCACGACCTCAAGGCCAATCTCTGGCACCTCGCGATCGGCGGGGCGATCATCGGCTATCTCACCGGCATCGTGGTCTCGACCGGCCCGCTCAGCGTGCCGCTGTTCCTGTTCTACGGCCTGTCAAAGGGCGCGTTCCTCGCAACCGAAGCGGCCTCCTCACTCGGCCTCTACTTCGCGAAGTCCGTGACCTTCGAACGTTTCGGCGCGCTGACGCAGGATGTCTTCATCAAGGGCCTGATCGCAGGCTCCTCGCTGATGTCGGGCGCCTTCATCGCAAAACGCTTCGTGCTGCATCTCAAGCCGGAGATGTTCCGCCTGGTGATGGACGCGATCATGATCGCGGCCGGGCTCTCCATGCTCTGGAACGCAACGCAGTCCTAATCGCGCTCAGGCGGCGAATTCGGGCGCGATCGACGGGCTGCCGGCGAGGACGCGGCTTGTCTCAGTGGGTACCGCCTGCTTTTCGAGCCATTGCAGCACGGCGTCGAGCGGCTGCGGCCGATGGTAGTGATAACCCTGCCCGAGCATCACGCCCATCTCGCGCATGGCGTCAGCCTGCTCGGGCCGCTCAATGCCTTCCGCGACGAGCGTCAGCCCCAGCGTGCCGGCGAGCGAGGCGATGACGCCGACGATCGCCTTGTCTTCCGCGCTGTCAGGGATCTCGCTGATGAAGGCTTTGTCGATCTTGACCTTGTCGAGCGGGAACCGCCTGAGATGCGCGAGCGAGCTATAGCCGGTGCCGAAATCGTCGAGCGCGATGGTTGCGCCTAGGCGCCGCAGGCGGTGCAGCGTCTCGGAGGCGCTGGCGATGTTGTTGATCAGCGAGCCCTCGGTGATCTCGAGCTCCAGCAATGATGCCGCGACATCGAAACGCGCGCAGGTCGCGCGCAGCTCGGCAGCGAGCGAATGGTCGGCGAGCTCGGACGGCGGCAGGTTGATCGCGATCCGGATCTGCGGCCTGCCGGCGGATGCCAGTCGCTGCAGCGCGCGACAGGCATCGGTCAGCACGTAGCGCGTCAGCCGCGCATTGTTGCCGCTGCGCTCGATCAGCGGCAGGAATTCGCCGGGACCGATCAAGCCAAGTTCGGGATGGCGCCAGCGGATCAGCGCCTCGAGCCCGACAACGGCCTGGCTCTCGAGGTCGACCTGGCTTTGATACCAGACCTCGAACTGCCCCTCGGCGAAGCCTGCGGGAATGGCGAGCTCGAGATCCCGGCGACGGCGATAGTCGCGCTGAAGCGCTTCGTCGAGCACGGCGACGGTGCCCGGCGCCTTGCTCTTGGCATGGTAGAGCGCGATGTCGGCGAGCGCCGGCAAATGCGACAACTCGGGATCGCCGGCGCGGCGCACGGCAAGGCCGATGCTGGCGCGCGGCACGACCTGTTTGTCGTGCAGCCGGATCGGCTCGGAAATCGCATCGAGCAGCTGGCGCGCGAACGCCTGGGCGGTCGCTTCATTGCTGACCTCGGGGCGGATGACGACGAATTCGTCGCCGCCGAGCCGGGCGACCCAATCCTGCGGTTCGACCGCATCGCGAAGGCGCTCGGAGATGTGCACCAGGAACTTGTCGCCGGCATCATGGCCGAAGGTGTCGTTGATGCCCTTGAAGTCGTCGAGATCGATGAAGCAGAAGGCGATCAGCGAGTCCGGCGAGCCGGCATCGCCGCTCAGGGTCACCAGATGCTCGGACAGCGAGCGACGATTGGGCAGGCCCGTGAGCGGATCGTGCGCGGCCATGTGCCCGAGCCGGTCGAGCGCGCCCGATGTCGTGTGCTGCATGGCGTTGAAGGCACGCGCGAGCTGGCCGAATTCGTTCGTCGATTTGATGTCGGCCGGATAGGCTCGCCCGTCCTGCTTGCTGCGCTGGATCGCCGACATGATCGCGGTAAGCGGCTTGCCGATGAAGATGTTGGCCGATATCCGCATCGCGATCAGGGTGGCAAATGTTGCGAGCAGGCCGACCACCAGCAGCAGCAGCAGCCGGCTGCCCGTGTCCGTGTAGACTGTCGCATAGGAATAGGCGATCGCGATACGACCGGCCTGCACGGCGATGTTGCCGTTGCTGTAGCGGATCGGACGCGAGACTTCCGATACCGCCTGGTCCGCCGGCCGCGCCACCACCCGCGCGATCGCGACGCCGGTGTCGTCATAAACGGCCGCCGCGGCAATGGTCTCGTCGTGCATGATCTCGTTGAGCACGCTCGTGACCTGATCGTAGCGCATCTTCCAGAGCGGCTCGGCGATCAGCTCGGCGCGGCTCTCGGCCGTGCGGGCAATGCGCGCGTCGAGCTGCCTGATCTGCGACCAGAAGCTCGATGCCTCGACGCCGGCGGAGGCGAGCAGCTGCACCACCAGCAGCACCGGCACGGTGGCCCAGAGCATCGCGCGGACCACCGAGCGCGAGCGCGACGGCGCCGCCGCCTGCTGCTTGCGATCCGGATCGGTCATGTCGTCACCGTTTCGCATCAGTCAGCAGCGCCTTCCGGAAGCGCCAGCGAAGAGATGAGCGCATCGATGGAGAAATCGTACTGGCCGCAGCGCCCCGCCCTCGCCCTGAAGCGCGCGAAATCGATCCGATCGAAGGCGCGCGTCTTGATGAGGTCCCCGACCGCAGCGAGATTGTCGCGCGTGATCGCAGACGTCTTGGCCTCGACGCGGGGCGATGCGGCCGCGAAGTCGCAGCCGTCGGCGTAGTCGCGCAGGAGGACGATCGACCAGCCGCCGAGCAGGAAATGTCCGCCATCGGTCATGAGCAGACGGCCCGCCTTGATCTCGCGCAGCGCGTCCTCCGACCAGTTGAGGCCGACCAGCTGGATGTTCCGGCCGGGCGTGAGGCCGGCAGCGACCACCGCGCGAAGCGCGCCGAGCGCCATCGGATCGTTTCCGGCCCAGATGCCGGCAGGCCGGATCTCCTTGCGCGCGGCCCAGCTCAGATAATTCCTGGTGACCTGCTCCGCCTCCGACTGGGTCCAGTTGGCGAACAGCATCCGGTCCACCACCACGTCGGGCGCGGCGTCCACCGCGAGCTTGAGACCGGCGTTGCGGGCGATCGAGGCCGGCGTGATCTCGTCGCCGCCGATGCCGAGAATGTGGATCTTGCCGTCCGGGCTCTGCCATTTCTCGGCGCGCGCCACTTTGATCAAGGCATTGGCCATCCTCGCACCCGCGGTCTGGAGATCGGTCGTGATGTCGCCGAGCCAGGTCTTGAGCTTTTGCCGGGGCGGTCCGAGGCGCGCGGCGTCGTCGCCGATCAGCGTGTTCGAGAGCAGCAGCGTCTTGACCCCGGCGGCCTCGGCCGCCTCCAGGATGGGAACGGCAGCGGATTCCTCGTTCGACAGGATGAGGAAGTCCGGCTTGTCGGCGCGTGCCACCACGCCGAAGCCAAGCTCCTGCATGGTGCGGTAATTCCGCTCGCTGGTCAGCACCTCGACATGCGCGTCGAGCTTGCGGCCCGCGGCCTGCATGGTCTGCGCGACCATGTCCCAGTAGACCTCGCCGGTCTTGCCGGGGTTGACGAAAACGATGTTGAGACGCCCGGCGTCGGCCGCAACGGCGCCGCCTGCCGGCAGAAGAAAGCCGCAGGCCATGCCCACGGCGAGCATTATCCGCAAGACTACCGTCATTCGTTTCGCCATCCCGTATCGGTTTCGAAACTGGACCCGCGTCCGCTAACGTTTGGCAAAGTCCGGAACGGCGCGGCGGCGTAGAGCTAACAAAGGGTGTATCGGCTGCGGCGAATTGGGCTAATGGGGGTGCCGGCGATCGCCGTCTCGCCCGTCATTCCGTGCTATCAGCAAACCTGAAACCTCCGACTCGCTGTCCCCATGGCCAAGAACACGCTTTCCTTCGTCTGCCAGAACTGCGGCGCGGCCTATAACCGCTGGCAGGGCAAGTGCGAGTCCTGCGGCGAGTGGAACACGCTTGCCGAGGAGGACACGACCGGCAGCGTGCCGGTCTCGATCCGCTCCAAGCGCAAGGGACGGACGTTTGCGTTGGAGAGCCTGTCGGGGAAGACCCAGGACGCTCCTCGCCTGTCCTCAGGCATGACAGAGCTCGACCGCGTCACCGGTGGCGGCTTCGTCCGCGGCTCGGTGCTGCTGGTCGGCGGCGATCCCGGCATCGGCAAGTCGACGCTGCTGACGCAGGCCACCAGCATGATGGCGCGCGCCGGCCACCGCATCGTCTACATCTCCGGCGAAGAGGCGGTCGCCCAGGTGCGCCTGCGCGCCGAGCGGCTCGGCCTGTCGGACGCGCCGGTGCAGCTCGCGGCCGAGACCTCTGTCGAGGATATCGTCTCGACGCTGTCGGAAGGCGCGGTGCCGCGGCTGATCGTGATCGACTCGATCCAGACCATGTGGACCGACACGGTGGAATCCGCGCCCGGCACGGTCACCCAGGTGCGCGCCTCGGCGCAGGCGCTGATCCGCTTCGCCAAGAAGACCGGTGCTGCCATCATCCTGGTCGGCCATGTCACCAAGGACGGCCAGATCGCAGGCCCCCGCGTGGTCGAGCACATGGTCGATGCGGTGCTGTCCTTCGAGGGCGAAGGCTCACAGCAATTCCGCATCCTGCGCGCAGTGAAGAACCGCTTCGGCCCGACCGACGAGATCGGCGTGTTCGAGATGACCGGCCTTGGCCTGCGCGAGGTCACCAATCCCTCCGAGCTGTTCCTGTCCGAGCGCGATCTGGGCACGCCGGGCACCGCAGTCTTCGCGGGCATCGAGGGTACGAGGCCCGTTCTGGTCGAATTGCAGGCCTTGGTGGCCCCCACCTCGCTCGGCACCCCGCGTAGGGCCGTGGTCGGCTGGGATCAGAGCAGGCTCTCCATGGTGCTGGCGGTGCTGGAGGCCCATTGCGGGGTCAAGCTGTCCGGCCACGACGTCTATCTGAACGTCGCGGGCGGCCTGCGCATCCACGAGCCGGCGGCCGATATGGCCGCCGCGGCCGCACTGGTTTCATCCCTGGTTAATGCGCAGTTACCCACCGATGCTGTCTATTTCGGCGAGATTTCGCTCTCCGGCGTCATCCGCCCGGTGGCGCAGACCCCGGCCCGGCTCAAGGAAGCGGTCAAGCTCGGCTTCAAGCGCGCCGTGCTGCCCGAATCGGCCCGTGGCGGCGATGCTGGCGGCGACGCCGGACTGTCCCTGAACGCGATCAACAGCCTGACGACACTGGTGGCCGAGATCGCGGCCCGGGGCTCCCGCCGCGGCGACTCGAGCCCGCCGGCGGAGAAAAATGCCACACCGGCAAGATTCCGCCGTGGAGAGGGTTAGGTGGAGGTGACGTCCTCCGCCCCCACCGCTATACAGCCGTCACAAAAGCAGCATGGGATTGCGTGGTTGCGGCCTTGCCGGGAACGCCGTCTGGCCCTCACTTAGGGCCACGGCCAAGCACCGATTCGCTGAGCACCTTTGAAGTACGAGCGGACCCGACCAGCCGATGCCAGTAACACTCCTCGACCTGATCCTGCTCGGTGTGATGCTGATCTCGGGCCTGCTCGCCATGGTCCGCGGCTTCATGCGCGAAATCCTGTCGATCGCGGCCTGGGGCGCAGCGGCGATCGTGACGCTGTACTCGTTCTCGAAGCTGCTGCCGACCGCAAAGACCTATTTCAACAACGACACGGTGGCGAGCGTCGTCGTGGTCGCCGGCGTGTTCGTGGGCACCCTGGTCGTGGTCTCCGTGATCACGGTCCGGATCTCCGACATGATCCTGGATTCGCGCATCGGCGCGCTAGACCGCACCCTGGGCTTCCTGTTTGGCCTCGCTCGCGGGCTTTTGATCGTCGTGGTCGCGTTCCTGTTCTTCACCTGGCTGGTGCCGGACAAGCAGCGCCCGGACTGGGTCACGGGGGCCAAATCTCGCGTGGTGCTCCAGGGAACCGGGGATTGGCTGATGGCCCTCTTGCCTGACGACCCCGAGAACACCATCTTGAAGAGATTCAAGAAAAACAAACCAGATGATGATCAAGCTGATTCCGAACCGCAGCCTTCGGGCACTGGCGACGGATACAGTAAACCTGCTCGTGACAGCCTCAAGAAGCTGATCGAGAAACCTGCGGCGCGTTGATTAGGCCCTAAAAGAGAGGCGCGGACGAGATGCGACACCCTGACCAGGACGCCCAACTTGATCTCGGCCCAGCCGCGCTAGAGCTTCAGGACGACCTGGAGGGCGATACGCTCCGCGAGGAATGCGGCGTCTTCGGCATCTACGGCCACCCTGACGCCGCGGCCATCACGGCGCTCGGCCTCCACGCCCTCCAGCATCGCGGCCAGGAGGCCGCCGGCATCGTCTCCTACGACGGCAGCCGCTTTCACTCGGAACGCCGCCTCGGCCTCGTCGGCGACACCTTCTCCCGCCGCGAGGTGATCGACCGCCTGCCCGGCAATATGGCCGTCGGTCATGTCCGCTACTCCACCACCGGCGCCACCATCCTGCGCAACGTGCAGCCGCTGTTCGCCGAGCTCAATGCCGGCGGCCTTGCGGTCGCCCACAACGGCAACCTCACCAACGGCCTGACGCTGCGCCGCGAGCTCGTGAAGAACGGCGCGATGATGCAGTCGACCACCGACACCGAGGTGATCCTGCATCTCGTCGCGCGCTCCAGGCGCAGCCGCTTCATCGAGCGCTACATCGACGCCCTGCGCGAGATCGAGGGCGCCTATGCGCTGGTTTCGCTGACCAACAAGAAGCTGGTCGGCGCGCGCGATCCACGCGGCATCCGCCCGCTGGTGCTCGGCGAGCTCGACGGTTGCCCGATCCTGACCTCGGAGACCTGCGCGCTCGACATCATCGGCGCGCGCTTCATTCGCGACATCGAGCCCGGCGAAGTCATCGTGTTCGACGAGAACGGCCAGGACATCCACAAGCCGTTCCCGCCGATGGCGCCACGCCCCTGCATCTTCGAATACATCTATTTCTCCCGTCCGGACTCCATCGTTCACGGCCGCTCGGTCTACGAAGTGCGCAAGGCCTTTGGTGCGCAGCTCGCGCGCGAGAGCCATGTGCCGATCGACGTCGTCGTCCCGGTGCCGGATTCCGGCGTACCCGCCGCGGTCGGCTACAGCCAGCATTCCGGCGTGCCGTTCGAGCTCGGCATCATCCGCAACCACTATGTCGGCCGCACCTTCATCCAGCCGACCCAGGCGATCCGCGAGTCCGGCGTGCGCATGAAGCATTCGGCCAACCGCGCCGCGATCGAAGGCAAGCGCATCATCCTGATCGACGACTCGCTGGTGCGCGGCACCACCTCGAAGAAGATCGTGCGCATGATGCGCGATGCCGGCGCCAAGGAAGTCCATTTCCGCCTCGCCTCGCCGCCGATCCTCTATCCCGATTATTACGGCATCGACCTGCCGGATCGCGGCGGCCTCCTGGCCGCGACGCATTCGCTGGAGGAGATGCGCGAGATCATCGGCGCCGACTCGCTCGCCTTCTTGTCGATCGACGGCATGTATCGCGCCATGGGCGAGCCCGGCCGCGACCCCGCCAATCCGAAATTCTCGGATCATTGCTTCACCGGGGCGTATCCGACCCACCTCACCGACCAGACCCAGACCGAGCAGCAGCCGCGGCAATTGTCGCTGCTGGCGGAAGCGAGCTGACGAAAGACCGCGACGATGCAGCTGGCCATCGCCATTCTCTGCGGAGGGCTTTTGGTCGGCTTCATCGTCTTGCCTTCAGGCAGGGCATGAAGGTGCCGCCTGACAGCTCGGGGAACGGCCCGAACAATAGTACCAATATCCAGTAGGGCTGCGGCGGGAGCTCGAGGGCAGAAATTCCGGGCTTGTCCCGGCCATCCACGCCTGTAAAACCCCGCCATGACAAATCCCCTCGCCAACCGCATCGCTCTCGTCACCGGCGCCTCGCGCGGCATCGGCTTTGCCACGGCCAAGGCGCTGGCCAAGGCCGGCGCGCATATCGTTGCGACGGCGCGCACGCAGGGCGGGCTCGAAGAGCTCGATGACGAGATCCGGAAAGACGGCGGCAGCGCCACGCTGGTGCCGCTCAATCTCACCGATTCCGACGGCATCGCGCGGCTCGGCGCCGGCCTGCACGAGCGCTACGGCAAGCTCGACATCCTCGTCGGCAATGCCGGCGTGCTCGGCCCCTCCTCGCCGGTCGGCCACATCGAACTGAAAACTTTCACCGACGTGATGGCGGTCAACGTCTCGGCGAACTTCCAGCTGATCCGCTGCATGGAGCCGCTGCTGAGGCAGTCCGATGCCGGCCGGGCAGTGTTCATCACCTCGGGCGCCGCCAACAAGGCCACCGCCTATGTCAGCCCCTACGCCGCCTCCAAGGCCGCGCTGGAAACACTGGCCCGCGCCTGGGCGCAGGAAACCACGAACACGCCGCTCCGTGTCAACCTGTTCAACCCGGGCCCGATCCGCACCCGGATGCGCGCCACGTTGATGCCGGGCGAAGATCCGGCGACGCTGGAGACACCCGAGCAGGTCGCCGAATTCATCGTCCCGATGTGCGCGCCGGACTGGACCGAAACCGGCAAGTTCTACGACTACAAGACCCGCACGCTGATGAGCTTCCGCTCGCCGGCCTGATTGACTCGCGTGCCTCCCCGCGATTGACTGCCCGCGCTCAAGCGGCAGCAAGCCGCAAGCCAAAAAAGGGAGGTTGCCATGGCGCCGTGGCATAATCGTGCAGGGCTTGTCTGTACAAGGCTCGGCCGTGCGCTCACACGAGTCTCTCACGCCTTCTCCATCCTGATTGCAGCCATCGCGTTCGTGCTTCCAGGCACGGCGACTGCGGGTGACGTCCCGACCTTCGCGGTCGATGCCTCCTGGCCAAAACAGCTGCCGAACAACTGGATCCTCGGCCAGGTCGGCGGCATCACCGTCGACTGGCAGGGCCATATCTGGGTGATCCATCGCCCGCGCTCGCTCACCGATGACGAGAAAGGCGCGAGCCTCAGCCCGCCGCGCTCGAAGTGCTGCGTGTCGGCGCCTCCCGTGCTCGAATTCGACACCGACGGCAATCTGCTGCGGTCGTGGGGCGGTCCGGGCGAAGGCTATGAATGGGTCGGCCGCGAGCACGGCATCGAGGTCGACGAGCGCGGCTTCGTCTGGGTCGGCGGCAACGCCGACAACGACAACGCCATTTTGAAGTTCACGCTCGACGGCAAGTTCGTCGCCCAGATCGGCAAGATCGCGCCGAGCCTCGGCAGCAACGACACCACGCAGCTCGGCAAGCCCGCCGAAACCGCGATCGACAAGGAGGCGAACGAAATCTACGTCGCCGACGGTTATGGCAACCGCCGCGTCATCGTGTTCGATGCGACGACGCTCGCCTACAAGCGGCACTGGGGCGCCTATGGCAACAAGCCCGATGACAACAAGCAGGCGGCGTATGATCCCAAGGCGCCCGTCTCCCAGCAATTCGGAAATCCCGTCCATTGCGTGAAGCTCGCCAATGACGGTCTCGTCTACGTCTGCGACCGCATCAACAATCGCATCCAGGTGTTCAAAAAGGATGGCACCTTCGTGAAGGAGTTCTTCTTCGAGAAGAACACCCTCGGCAACGGCGCGGTGTGGGACATCGCGATCTGGCCCGATCCGAAGCAGACCTATTTGCTCAGCGCCGACGGCGAGAACAACGAGATCCGGGTGATCAAGCGCGAGGACGGCAGCGTGGTCGGCAGCTTCGGCCACAACGGCCGCAATGCCGGGCAGTTCCACTGGGTGCATGCCATGGCGATAGACGCCAAGGGTAACGTCTATACCGCCGAGGTCGATACCGGAAAGCGCATCCAGAAATTCAGGCTGACGTCGGACGCGCTCAAATAGCGTCTCAGCACACTTTGCCCAAAGGTTAACCGACGGATGACGCTACGCCGCAGCGTCATCCGGCTTTAGGCGCATTGCCGCCGGCCGTGGGACACGGTAGAGCGATCAGCCGGAACAAGGCTCCGCAAGAGAGCCGTCCGCATATTGAAAATGGAGGAGACCTTTTATGACGACGACGCTCGCGCGCCGCTACGCGGCCCTTCTGGCCTGTGCCACCTTCGGTTTTGCAACATCCGCTTACGCGCAGGACAAGACCGTCAAGATCGGCGTCTTGAATGACATGTCGAGCCTTTATGCCGATATCGGCGGCCCGAACTCCGTGGTCGCGATCAAGATGGCCGTCGAGGATTCCGGCCTGCTCAAGAAGGGCTGGAAGATCGACGTGCTGAGCGGCGATCACCAGAACAAGCCGGACGTCGGCGTCAATATCGCTCGGCAATGGATCGACAACGAGAAGGTCGATGCGATCGCCGACACGCCGAACTCCGGCGTCGCGCTTGCGGTCAGCAACCTCGTCAAGGAAAAGAATTCGGTGCTGCTGAATTCCGGCGCCGCCTCTGCCGACTTGACCGGCAAGGCCTGCACGCCGAACACGATCTCCTACACTTACGACACCTACATGCTCGCCAACGGCACCGGCAAGGCGCTGACCAAGGCCGGCGGCGACACCTGGTTCTTTCTTACCGCTGATTATGCCTTCGGCCACGCGCTGGAACGCGACACCACGGCCGTCGTGACGGCGAACGGCGGCAAGGTGCTGGGCAGTGTCAAGCACCCGATCAACAGCTCGGACTTCTCGTCCTTCCTGCTGCAGGCCCAATCGTCCAAGGCCAAGGTGGTCGGCCTCGCCAATGCTGGCGGCGACACCACGAACTCGATCAAGCAGGCGGCCGAATTCGGCATCGTATCGGGTGGCCAGAAGCTCGCGGCGCTGCTGCTGTTCATCAATGACGTGCATTCGCTGGGGCTCAAGACCGCGCACGGCCTGACCTTCACCGAGTCCTTCTACTGGGACATGAACGAGCAGACCCGCGCCTGGTCGAAGCGCTTCGCCGCCCTGGCCAGCAAGAACGCAATGCCGTCGATGACCCAGGCCGGCAACTACGCGATGGTGCTGCACTATCTCAAGGCGATGGAAGCGCTCGGCGGCAACCCGCATGACGGCGCCAAGGTCGTCGCCAAGATGAAGGAGCTGCCGACCGACGATCCGCTGTTCGGTAATGGCCCGCTGCGCCAGGACGGACGCCGTCTCATCCCGGCCTATCTGTTCGAGGTGAAGAAGCCCGAGGAGTCGAAGGGCCCGTGGGACTACTACAAGCAGATCGCCACGATCGCGGCGGAAGACGCAGCCAAGCCGCTCAAGGACAGCGAGTGTCCGCTGGTGAAGAAGTAAGACAGTCGACGTTGCCGTAGGGTGGGCAAAGGCGCGTAAGCGCCGTGCCCACCTTCTCTCCGCGAGTTGACGAAGTAGCGGTGGGCACGCTTCGCTTTGCCCACCCTACGAGGCCGTCTTCGTAGTCGCCAGCGTCCGCATCGCGATCGCGACACATGCCACCATCAATACCGCCGCAAGCAGGAACGGCGCGCCGGGCAGATGCCACGGCGCGCTGGCGCCGATGAAATAGGAAAACGTCAGCGTGAACAGGAACGGCCCGACGAGCTGAGAGACGCTCTGCACGCTCGCGGTCGCGCCCTGCAACTGGCCCTGCTGATCGGGGGCCACCAGTCGCGTCATCAGCGATTGCATGGCGGCGCCTGAGATGCCCCACAGCGACATCACGGGAATGCCGATCCAGAACAGCGGGCCGGCCGGCGCGGCGCCGAAGATCACGAAGCCGATCGCGCCACAGCACAGACCGAGCACCAGCGCATTCCGCTCGCCGAGCACGCGCACGATCGGGCCGATGGCGAGCCCCTGCACCACCATGGCGCAGATGCCGACCATCGCGAGCGTCAGACCCACGGTCTTAGAATCCCAGCCGTAGCGATAGGTCGCATAAAGCACGAAGGTCGAGGGCAGCACGACATGCGCGACCTGTGCGATGAAGTTGACGATGGATAACGCGGCCAGCGCCGCGTTGGACCGCAGCAAGTGCAGCGCTCCGACCGGATTGGCGCTGGTCCAGCGGAACGGCGCGCGCCGCTCCGGCGCCAGCGATTCCGGCAGGACGAAGAGCCCATAGAGCGCATTGGCAAAGCTCAAAGCCGCCGACGCCCAGAACGGCAGCCGCGGATCGATATCGCCGAGCAGGCCGCCGAGCGCCGGGCCCAGGATGAAGCCGGCGCCGAAGGCAGCTCCAATCCTGCCGAAGACGGCCGCTCGCCGCTCCGGCGGCGTGATGTCGGCGATATAGGCAAAGGCGGTCGAAATGCTCGCCGAGGTGATGCCCGAGATCACGCGGCCGATGAACAACCAGAGCAGCGACGGCGCGAGCGCCATCAGCACATAGTCGGCGGCGAGCCCGAAATTCGACAGCAGCACCACCGGCCGCCGTCCGAAGCGATCCGACAGCGCGCCGAGCACCGGCGAGAACACGAACTGCATGAGCGCCCAGGCGGTGCCGAACAGGCCGAAGATGCGGGCCGCATGCGCGGTGTCGTTGTCGACGAAGCTCTCGATCAGCTTCGGCAGGATCGGCATGATCACGCCGAGCGCGAGCATGTCGAGCAGGATGGTGACGAAGATGAAGGCGACGGCACCACGCCGGACCGGCGCGGCGCTTCGCGCCGTCGCCTCGCCGGCATCGTTGCTCACGACGGCCGCTTGCGCTTGTGGGCGAAGGGGTTGGCCTTTTCGCGCAAGGTGATGCGCACCGGCGTACCCGGCAGCTCAAAGGTCTCGCGCATGGAATTGGTCAGGTAGCGCAAATAAGACTGCGGCACCGCGTCCGCGCGCGAGCAGAACAGCACGAAGCTCGGCGGACGCGCCTTGTTCTGCGTGATGTAATTCAGCTTGAGCCGTCGGCCGGACACCGCCGGCGGCGGATTGGCCTGCACGGCCTGCTCGAACCAGCGATTGAGCGCGGATGTCGGCACACGCCTGTTCCAGACCGCGTAGGCGTCCTGGATCGCCTGCATCAGACGATCGATGCCCTCGCCCATCAGACCTGATACGGCGACGATCGGCACGCCCTTGATCTGCGGCAGCCAATGGTCGGCATCCCGGCGCAGGCCCGAGACGGCGCCGCCGCCCTTGGTCTCCATCAGATCCCATTTGTTGACGGCGAGCACGACCGCGCGGCCTTCGCGCTCGATCAGATCGGCGATGCGCAGATCCTGCTCCTCGAAGCGGTTCTGCGTATCCATCATCATCACGACGACTTCGGCAAAGCGGACCGCACGCAACGCGTCGGCGACCGAGAGCTTCTCCAGCTTTTCCTCGATGCGCGAGCGACGGCGCAGGCCTGCGGTATCGAACACGCGAAAATCGCGGCCCTTCCAGTTGATCTCGACCGCGATGGAATCGCGCGTGGTGCCGGCCTCCGGGCTCGTCAGCAGGCGCTCCTCGCCGAGCAGATGATTGATCAGCGTCGACTTGCCGGCATTGGGCCGGCCGACGATCGCGACGCGGATCGGACGCGTCGCGGCCTCCTCCTCGGTCAGCGGCTCGTCGTCCTCGGCTTCATCTTCCTCGACAGGCTCCGGCATCAACTCGCGGAGGGCGTCATACAGCTCGCCCATGCCCTCGCCGTGCTCGGCCGAGACCTGGATGGGATCGCCGAGGCCGAGCGCAAAGGCCTCCATCGCGCCGGCATCGCCATGCTTGCCTTCGCTCTTGTTGGCGACCAGCAGCACCGGCTTGTTGGCCTTGCGGGCGAAATCAGCGAAGGCGCGGTCGGTGGGCGTGAGGCCGATGCGGGCGTCGACGACAAAGAACAGCGCGTCGGCCTGTGCGATCGCGGCCTCGGTCTGCTCCTGCATGCGCGCGGTCAGCGAGCCCTTGGCGCCCTCGTCGAGGCCGGCGGTGTCGATGATGGTGAATTCGAGATCGCCGAGCCTGGCCTCGCCTTCGCGGCGGTCGCGGGTGACGCCCGGCAGGTCATCGACGAGCGCGAGCTTCTGCCCAACCAGGCGGTTGAACAGCGTCGATTTGCCGACATTTGGCCGGCCGATAATAGCAATCGTGAAGGACATCGGTCATTCGTGCGCTGCGAAGGCCGCGCCTGTCAATGTAATGAAGTGATCAGCGCGAAAAGCTGCCGCTCGGCATCGGTGCCGGGAAAGCTCCCTGCGATTGCTGCTGGGTGGTCTGGGTCGGTTGCGCCTGCTGGACGGGTTGATCCGGCGGCGGGGCGGTGGTGCGCTTGCGCACGATCTTCTGCTTGGGCGGCGGAGCGGCCGTGGGCGGCGCGGCCTCCGGCTGGGCCTCGCCGTCGACCTCGCCCGCCGGCGCCTCAGCGGGCGCGGCCGCGGTGCTGGAAGGCTGTTTGGTCTTCTTCGCCTTGGCACCCTTTGCCGGCTTGGCCTCGGGCGGCGGCTCGGCGGGCAGAGCCGCGACGGCCGGTGCGTTCGGATCCGGCTGCTGCTGTGCTGCACCCTTGTACATCTCCCGCGGCACGCCCTGCTCAAGGCCCGGAACGCCGTCCGGGAAGACCGGCTTGCGGTCGCCCGGCAGCTTCTTCTTGGTGTCGAGGAAGTCGAGCATGTCGCTTGGATCGAAGCTGGAGCAGCCGCCCAGGATGCCCGTGAAGGCGATCAGGACGGCGGCTGCGATCAAGCGGGGCGTGCGGCGCATCTTGTGTCTCGTCTACGTCAGAGAGCCCGAAGGTCAGCTCTTGGTCAGCTTTTGGCGACGGGCGGCAGCAGGGCCTGGAGCGCCTCGGCGCGTGAGCGCAAACCGGGCGGCGTTTCGCCGTCCTCGGCAATCGCGTCGAGCCATTTGCGGGCCGCGGTCATGTCGTTGTTGCGCCAGGCCGACAGCGCCAGCAACTCGCGGGCGCTATGGCGGAACGTGGATTTGGGCGCGGCGGAGGACTCCAGCCGCTGCTGCATGTCGGCATAGGACGCGCTGTCGACCAGCAGGCCGGCGGCGCGGATCTTCGCCAGATCCTGCCACTCACCACCGATGCTGCGATCGGCGGCGATGTCGTCAAACATCTTGGCGGCCGCCTTGGGATCGCGGGGCGCTGCCTCGGCCGCGGCACGTAGCCGCGCCAGGGTGCGATAACCCGAGGGAGCCTTGGCGGCGAGCGCGGTGAAGGCGGCCTCGGCCTCCGCGTGCTTGTCCTGGTCGGACAGCTCAGCGGCCTTCTCGAAGGCGGCGCCGGCCTCGGCGGCCTTTTTGCCCTCCAGATACTGGTAGCCGCGCCAGCCACCGACGGCAGCCACGATCAGCACCATCAGGGCGATGAAGACAATCGAATACTTGTCCCACAGCTTCTTGAGCTGTTCGCGACGTACTTCCTCGTCGACTTCGTCAAATAATTCAGACACTTATGCTAATCCCATGCCCGTCCGGGTGCGCGCGCCAATGCGTTCGCGTCAGGAATCCCGTCCCCCACGTGGCGGCGGGGTACCCTAACGATATGGCGGTGGCAAGGCAAAGCGAGCCCAATCAAGGCGTTAACCACCCGGAACAGCCCGGACCGGCCTGTCCGGCTCAGGTTCCCAGGAGCTCCCGCAGCTGCCGCTTCAGCACCTTGCCGTTGGCATTGCGCGGCAGCGGCTCGGGGGTGATCGCCATGGTTTCGGGGACCTTGTAGTCGGACAGCCGCTCCGCGCACCAGGCGCGCAAGGCCTCGCCGGTCACCGGGGCGCGCGTCACCACCACGGCGTGGACGCGCTCGCCCAGCACCGGGCAGGCCTTGGCAATGATCGCGCTCTCGACCACGGCGGGGTGGCCGGCCAGCACGGACTCGACCTCGGCCGAATAGATCTTCAGGCCGCCGCGATTGATCATGTCCTTCTGCCGGTCGAACACGCGGACAAACCCCTCCGCATCGACCGAGCCGAGATCGCCGGAATGCCAGAATCCGCCCGTGAAGCTTTCGGCCGTGGCCTTCGGGTTATTCCAGTATCCCTTGATGACGGAGGCGCTCTGGATCCAGAGCTCGCCGATCTCGCCATGAGGCAGCTCGCGCCCGTCCGCTCCCATCGCGACGATGCGGGCACCGGGACACGGCAGGCCGACACTGTCGATGTGGCTTGCAGTCAGCTCGCCCGGCATGATCGTCGAGGGGGACGTCGTCTCGGTCGAGCCGTAGCAGTTCGCGAGCTTCAGGCCGGGAATCGTCGCCTTGAGCTTCTCGATGGTCGCGACCGGCATCGGCGCGCCGCCAAAGCCACCGATGCGCCAGCTCGAGAGATCGTAGCCCTCGAAATTGGGCTGGAGCAGGCAGAGATTGTACATCGCCGGCACCATCACCGTGTAGGTGACGCGCTCGCGCGCGGCGAGCTTGAGATAATCGGCAGCCTTGAACTCCGGCATGATGATCAGCGCGCCGCCGCAGCGGATCATGGTCGTGATGTTGGCGACGACGCCGGTGACGTGGCCGAGCGGCACTGCCGCGATCGAGCGGTCCGCTTCCGTCAATTGCAGGCAGGAGACGAATACCATCGAGGAATGGACGATGTTGCAATGGGCGAGCATCGCACCCTTCGGCTTGCCCGTCGTGCCCGAGGTGTAGAGGATCATCGCGGTGTCCTCCTCGCGGATCTCGACCGGCGCCGGTGCCGGGACGTTGTCGGCGAGCACGGCGAAACGCGACAGGGCCTGATCGCTGTCGACGGCGATGCGGTGGATGACATCGGGGACATCAAGCGCATCGGGCAGCCGCCCGGTGAGCCCTGCTTCATGGATCAGGATCCTGGCGCCGCAATCGGCGAGGACATAGGCGATCTCGGGCTTCTGCTGGCGCGTGCCGAGCAGCACCGTCACCAGCCCCTCGTGGGCCGCCGCGAACAGCAATAGCGGAAACTCGATGCGGTTGCCGAGCAGGATCGCGATGCGATCGCCGCGCTGCAGGCCGAGCTTGCGAAAGCCCGCCGCGATCCGCGCGGCCTGCTCCACCGCCTGTCGCCAGCTCAACCGGACATCGCATGCGATCAGCGCTTCGCCATCCGGATTGCGGGCGCAAGCGTCCGCGATCATCGCCCACAGGCTCGCCGGCCGGTCGCAGAAGGCCGGCACCACCCGATCACCAAAGCGCGCCTCGAACCGCATCGGCGGGATCTGAGATTGCGACCAGTCCATCGGGATGCCCTCGGCTGTTGCTTGTCACGTTCCGCGCACGGCTGCGCGGAACCGTCTTGCGCTGATCGGCTGTCGTCAGCCTCCCATGACGGGAACGCCGATCACAACCGGGTGGAATGCGAAGGCCAGCGCGAGATAGGCGACGACACCGACCGCAACGGCGATCAGATCATTGGTGACCCCACCCACTGGAATGGGCGGGCCGCCGCCATCGGTGCGATGCTTCAGCGAGATGCGGTCGTACACGGCCCAGCCCAGGAACGAGCCAAACAGGATGATGGAGCCGAGATCGCCATTGGCGAGCAGATGCGCGGCCGCCCACAATTTGATGCCCGCCAGCATCGGATGCTTCAGCGTCGCATAGATGCGCCCGCGCAAGTAGGACGCCACCACCAGGATGACCGCAGGCAGCATCAGCGCTACTGTAATGTGCTTGAATGCGACCGGCGGCTCCCAAACCGAGATCATTCCGGCAGCGCGATAATGGGCGAAGCCCCAGATGATCAGCGCCAGTCCCGCAAGCGAGACGGCCGCATAGAGGATCTTGTAGGTCCCCTCGCCCAGCCTCGCGATCGCTTGCGCGCGCGCCTCTCGTTTCGTTGTGAACACATGGGCCGCAAAAAACAGCATCAGCCCCAGGATCATGACCAGCAGACCCACGACATCCTCCCCTCGACCAGCGCCCCCGCCCATGGCGTATCATCGATTGGGCGCGGGTCGCAACTCTCACGCCTCATGGTGAGGCGTGCAGGCTCGGGTCTGCAACAGCGCGGCCTTCATCCCGCGAGACCCGCGCAAGCGCAGTCCGCAAGATGCGGGGATAGAGCTATTTTCCAAGCTCGCGATTATCGACATAGCGGATCGCGATCGGGCGTCCGGCCAGAGCGCCGCCGAGGCCGCTGGTGAATTTGAGCGGCAGGCAGGCCTTCAGCGATGAATTGATCGCGTTGAGATAGGTCGTTCGGGTATCGGCCGGGACGCCCGCGGTCGCATAGGTCAGCTGCGGCGGACCGATCATGCCGCCTGCCTTGTTGAAGCTGAAGCGCACCGCCATCTGCATGCCCGCGCGCGCATTGTCCGATGGCGGCGACCAGCAGGTGCGCAGCTCGGCGAAGAGATCGCCGATCGTATCGAGATCGTGATCCGGCCTCTGATATTTCGAGCGATCTGCCTCCGCCGGCACGGTTTCGATCGTGAGCTGGAGATTCTGGCCGTAGGGGTAGTCGATCTCGGGAATGCAGGGGCCGGGCTCGAGCGGGCTGCAATAGTACGGCGTGCAGGGCCGGCCGGCGAGCACGCTGCACGGCTCATGCGAAAACGGGATCGGATTGATCTGGCGGCGCTGCGCATCGGCGGCAACCGTCGATATCGCCAACAGGAGGAAAACGAGGATGCCGCGCCACATGATGCGAGCTCACAATGTCACACGCACAAACGTGGCATTGCCAACGAACGCGTCAAGCCTGCGGCTGTTCACATGCTCGCGTTTAGCTCCGGTGTCGTCGCCCGGCTCGACCGGGCGACCCAGTACTCCGAGACGGCGGTGATGGAATCGAGAGGCTGCGGCGTACTGGATTCCCCGCCTTCGCGGGGAATGACAGCGGAGTGTGGCCACGCAGCAGCGCGCAGAGAGCGCCCTACCCCTTCTTCTTGACGTCCTTGACGTTCGTGAACTCGATGCCCTCGGCGCGCTCCCTGGCGTAGCCGAGATAGAACTCGTTTCTCGCAAGATACACGGGATCGCCGTCGACATCGTCGGCGATGCTCGAGGTGTTGGCCGCGATGAAAGTGTCGAGCTTCTTGCGATCTTCGGATGAGACCCAGCGCGCGAGCTGGAACTCGCTGACCTCGAACTCGACCGGCAGCGAATATTCCGCCTCGAGCCGTGCCTTCAGCACGTCGAGCTGGAGCGCGCCGACCACGCCGACCAGCGCCGGTGCGCCGTCGCGCGGGCGGAACACCTGCACAACGCCCTCTTCGGACATCTGCTGAAGCGCTTCCTTCAGCTTCTTCGCCTTCATCGCGTCGGTGAGACGCACGCGGCGGACGATTTCCGGCGCGAAGCTCGGCACGCCGACGAAGGTGAAATCCTCGCCCTCGGTCAGGGTGTCGCCGATGCGCAGCGTGCCGTGATTGGGGATGCCGACGACGTCGCCGGCGAAGGCTTCGTCCGCGACCGAACGATCCTGCGCGAAGAAGAATTGCGGGCTCGACAGCGGCATGCTCTTGCCGGTGCGCACCAGCTTGGCCTTCATACCGCGGCTGAGCTTGCCGGAGCAGAGGCGCGCGAAGGCGATGCGGTCGCGGTGGTTCGGATCCATGTTCGCCTGGATCTTGAACACGAAGGCGCTCATGCGCGGATCAGTGGCCTCAACCTTGCGCTGGTCGCTCTCCTGCGCGCGCGGCTCGGGCGCGAACTTGCCGAGACCTTGCAGGAGGTCGCCGACGCCGAAATTGCGCAGCGCGCTACCGAAATAGACCGGCGTCAGATGGCCCTCGCGAAAGGCGGCGAGCTCGAACGGTTTTGAAGCCTCGGTGACGAGCTCGAGCTCGTCCTTCACCGCGGAGACGTCAAGATTGGCGTTGAGCTTGGCCAGTTCCGCAATCTCGATCTGCTGGGCCGCGCCAGTCTTGGCGCCGCCGCCTTCGAGCAGGCGCACGCCGCCATTGGCGACGTCATAGGTGCCGAGGAAATCGCGGCCGCGGCCGACCGGCCAGGTCATCGGCGTGGTGTCGAGCGCCAGCGTCTTCTCGATCTCGTCGAGCAGCTCGAAGACGTCGCGGCTCTCGCGGTCCATCTTGTTGATGAAGGTGATGATCGGAATGTCGCGCAGGCGGCAGACCTCGAACAGCTTTCGGGTGCGCGCCTCGATGCCCTTGGCGGCGTCGATCACCATGACAGCGGAGTCGACGGCCGTGAGCGTGCGGTAGGTGTCCTCCGAAAAGTCCTCATGGCCCGGCGTGTCCAGCAGATTGAACACGAGACCCTCGAACTCGAAAGTCATGACCGAGGTCACGACCGAGATGCCGCGCTCGCGCTCGATCTTCATCCAGTCCGAACGGGTGTTGCGCCGCTCGCCCTTGGCCTTGACCTGGCCGGCGAGATTGATGGCGCCGCCGAACAGCAGCAGCTTCTCGGTCAGCGTGGTCTTGCCCGCGTCCGGGTGGGAGATGATCGCGAAGGTGCGCCGCCGCGCTACTTCGGTGGCAAGCGGGGAACGGGCCGGCGAGTCGGCTGATATGGCGATGTCGGACATTGCGGGAGCGTTTGGCAGGGAAAATGGGCCTGATCAAGCCTCATGTGGTGATTGCGGAGCCCTTCGGCCAGCCCCATATTCGCTCCCGGGGAGGACGGCCTCCCCGCCCATCAGCATATCAGCCGCGGGGACGACCCTGCCTTGAGTGGAGGGTCGTCATGGCCTGGAGCATCCTGTTCGTCGCCGGCCTGCTGGAAATCGGCTGGGCGATCGGGCTCAAATACACCGAAGGCTTTTCCAAGCTCGTTCCGTCCGTCCTCACGCTCGCGGCGATGGCCGGCAGCATCATCCTGCTCGGCCTCGCCCTCAAATCACTGCCGATTGGAACCGCCTATGCGGTCTGGACGGGGATCGGCGCGGTCGGCACTGCGGCGCTCGGCATCGTCCTGTTCGGCGAGCCTGCCACCGCGCTTCGCCTCGCCAGCATCGGGCTGATCGTCGCAGGAATCGTCGGGCTCAAGCTCGTTACTTGAAGAGCTGGACCGCCCACCAGGTCAGCGCCGCGACAATGGCCGAGGCCGGGATCGTGATCACCCAGGCATAGACGATCGAGCTCGCGACGTTCCAGCGTACCGCCGAGACGCGGCGGGCCGCGCCGACGCCGACGATCGCGCCAGTAATGGTGTGGGTGGTCGAGACGGGAACGCCGAGGAAGGTCGCCATGAACAGGGTCGCGGCGCCGCCGGTTTCGGCGCAAAAGCCCTGCATCGGCGTCAGCTTGGTGATGCGCAGGCCCATGGTGCGGACGATGCGCCAGCCGCCCATCAGCGTGCCCAGCGCCATCGCGGCCTGGCAGGACAGCACCACCCAGAACGGCACCGAGAATTCACCGCCAAGATGCCCTTGCGAATAGAGCAGCACGGCAATGATGCCCATGGTCTTCTGGGCGTCATTGCCGCCATGGCCGAGCGAATAGAGCGAGGCGGAGGCGAATTGCAGGATGCGGAAGGCGCGATCGACCGCGAACGGCGTCGAGCGCACCGAGAGCCAGGACACGATCGCGACCAGCATCATCGCGAGCAGGAAGCCGACCAGCGGCGACAGCACGATCGCCAGCACCGCCTTGGACAGTCCGCTCCACACCGCAGCCGAGATCCCCGCCTTGGCCATGCCGCCGCCGACGAGACCGCCGATCAGCGCATGCGACGACGAGGACGGGATGCCCAGCCCCCAGGTCACCAGGTTCCAGACGATCGCGCCGACAAGGGCCGCGAAGATCACCTGGGCGTCGACCACCGCGGGATCGATGATGCCGGTGCCGATGGTCTGGGCAACATGCAGCCCGAACACCATGAAGGCGATGAAATTGAAGAATGCCGCCCAGAGCACCGCGAATTGCGGCCGCAGCACGCGGGTGGACACGATGGTCGCGATCGAATTGGCGGCGTCGTGCAGGCCGTTCAGGAAGTCGAACAGCAGCGCGACGGCGATCAAGCCGACGAGGACAGGAAGTCCGAGCGCAGCATCCACGGCGCGACTCCTGCCCTAAACTTGCTCGATGACGATGCTGTTGATCTCGTTCGCGACGTCGTCGAAACGGTCGGCCACCTTTTCGAGATGGTCGTAGATCTCGACGCCGACGATGAAATCCATCGCGCTGCCATCACGATGCTTGAGGAACAGCTCCTTCAGCCCGATGTCATGGAGATCGTCGACCCGGCCCTCCAGCTTGCCCAGCTCCTCCGTGATCGCGGTCAGCATCGCGACGTTCGGGCCGATCGACTGCATCAGCGGCAACGCGCGCCCCACGAGATTGGCGCATTCGATCAGGAGCCCGCCAATCTCCCGCATCGGCGGCTCGAAGGTGCGGACCTCGAACAGCATCACGGCCTTGGCCGTCTGCTGCATCTGGTCGATGGCATCGTCCATCGAGGTGATCAGATTTTTGATGTCGCCACGGTCGAAGGGGGTGATGAAGGTGCGGCGCACCGCCGTCAGCACCTCACGGGTGATGTTGTCGGCGTCATTCTCGAACTGGTTGACACGCTGGCAGTAGACCGGCGTCTCCTCGCCCCCATTGAGCATGCCCTGGAGTGCGATCGAGCCCTGGATCACGGTCTGTGCATGGCGGTCGAACAGGTCGAAGAACCGTTCTTCCTTGGGCAGGAAAGCGCGAAACCATCGCATCATGGGGATAGGCTACCGGTTGGAAATGGCCCGGCCCGAACGGACCGTCATGAAACTGTCATAGACCATTTCCACCCCGCGCGCGTGTCATCTCACGCCCGCGAAGCAGGATCATCCACCGGATTATCGCGCCAATGAAATTGGCGCGATATCAATGACTTAGAGCGAGCGCCGGAAGTAATGAGCGATTTCGCCGATGACGCCGCGGCGGAAGGTGAGCACGCAGACCACGAAGATCGAGCCCTGGATCACCGTCACCCATTGGCCAAAACCCGCCAGATATTGCTGCATGGCGATGATCGCGAAGGCACCAACCACGGGGCCGAAGATGGTGCCGAGACCGCCAACCAGCGTCATCAGCACGACCTCGCCCGACATCGTCCAGTGCACGTCGGTGAGCGAGGCATTCTGCGCCACGAACACCTTCAGCGATCCGGCAAAGCCGGCCAGCGTGCCGGACAGGACGAAAGCCAGGAATTTATATTGGTCGGTCCGGTAGCCGAGCGAGATCGCGCGCGGCTCGTTCTCGCGGATCGACTTCAGCACTTCACCGAACGGCGAGTTGATGATGCGGTAGATCAGCAGGAAGCCGGCGAGGAAGCCGGCCAGCACGACGTAATAAAGCACCGTCGGCTTGGAGAGATCGAGCAAGCCGAACATCCGCCCCTGCGGAATGCCCTGAATGCCGTCCTCACCATGGGTGAACGGCGCCTGGAGGTAGATGAAGTACAGGAGCTGCGACAGCGCCAGCGTGATCATCGAGAAATAGATGCCCTGGCGGCGGATCGAGATATAGCCGGTGATGAGCGACAGCCCGAACGCCGCGACGATTCCAACGAGGATGCCGAGCTCCGGCGGCAACGCCCACACTTTCAGCGCGTGCGCGCTGCAATAGCCGGCGGTGCCCATGAACATTGCGTGGCCGAACGACAACAGGCCGCCATAGCCGATCAGCAGGTTGAAGGCGCAGGCAAGCAGCGCAAAGCACAGCGCCTGCATCACGAAGAACGGATAGACGCCCGTGAAGGGCACCGACGCCAGCAGCAGCGCCATCACCACGAACACGACCATCTCGTCACGCATCGCGCGCGGGGTTACCGGCAGCGTGTCGTCCGTCAAGGCTGTCATATCAGGCCGCCCTTCCCGTCAGTCCCGTTGGCTTCACCAAGAGCACCAGCACCATCAGCACGAACACGACGGTGTTGGAGGCCTCGGGGTAGAAATACTTGGTCAGGCCCTCGATCACACCGAGCGCAAAGCCGGTGATGATGGAGCCCATGATCGATCCCATGCCGCCGATCACGACCACCGCGAACACGACGATGATGAGGTCGGCGCCCATCAACGGCCGCACCTGGTTGATCGGCGCCGAGAGCACACCGGCGAGCGCGGCAAGGCCGACGCCGAGACCGTAGGTCAGCGTAATCATGCGCGGCACGTTGATGCCGAAAGCGCGCACCAGCGTCGGATTCTCAGTGGCGGCGCGCAGGTTAGCACCGAGCCGCGTCTTCTCGATCAGGAACCAGGTGGCGATACACACCACCAGCGAGAAGATGACGACCCAGCCGCGATAGATCGGCAGGAACATGAAGCCGAGATTCATGCCGCCCTTGAGCTGGTCCGGAATGGCGTAAGGCAGACCGGAGGAGCCGAAATAGTTCTGGAACACGCCCTGCACGATCAGCGCGATGCCGAAGGTCAGGAGCAGGCCGTAGAGGTGGTCGAGCCCCGTCAGCCATTGCAGCATGGTCCGTTCCAGGATCATGCCGAAGATGCCGACGATAACAGGCGCGATCAGCAGCGCCCACCAGTAGTTGATGCCGCCGAGGCTCAGCAGGAAATAGGCAACGAACGCGCCCATCATGTAGAGCGCGCCATGGGCGAAATTGATGATGTTGAGCATGCCGAAGATCACGGCAAGCCCGAGACTGAGCAGCGCGTAGAACGAGCCGTTGATCAATCCCACCAGTAGCTGAGCGTAAAGAGCCTGCATCGATCCCGCACCCGGTCCCTTCGGCGTTGCCTGAAAATCGCCCGCAGGCCTGATCGCCTGCGGGCGGTTATCTTACTTCTTCAAGAGCGCGCACTTGCTCTCGGACAGCGGCGTGAAAGCCTGGTCGCCCGGCACGGTGCCGACCAGCTTGTAGAAGTCCCACGGCCCCTTGGACTCCGAGGGCTTCTTCACCTCGAACAGGTAGGCGCTGTGGATGGTGCGGCCGTTCGGCTGGATCTCGCCCTTGCCGAACAGGTCGTCCTCCGTCGGCAACGACTTCATCTTCTCGACGACCTTGACGCCGTCATGGGGATTGCCGCCGAGCGCTTCCAGCGTCTTGAGATAGTGACGCACGCCCGCATAGACGCCGGCCTGCACCATGGTGGGCGGCGCGTTGTTCTTCATCTTGTCGGAGAAGCGCTTGGAGAAGGCCCGGGTCTTGTCGTCCATATCCCAATAGAACGTCTCGGTGAAGTTGAGGCCCTGCGCGGTCTCGAGGCCAATCGCCTTGACGTCGGTGAGGAACAGCAGCAGCGCCGCGAGCTTCTGTCCGCCCTTGACGATGCCGAACTCGGCCGCCTGCTTGATCGAGTTGGTGGTGTCGCCGCCGGCATTGGCAAGGCCGATGATCTTGGCCTTGGACGCCTGCGCCTGCAGCAGGAACGAGGAGAAGTCCGGCGTGTTGAGCGGATGCTTGACGCCGCCGACCACCTTGCCGCCGTTGGCGGTGACCACGGCCGTGGTGTCGCGCTCGAGCGCCGCACCGAAGGCGTAGTCCGCGGTCAGGAAGAACCAGCTGTCGCCACCGGCCTTCACCAGCGCCTGCCCCGTGGTGTGGGCCAGCATGTAGGTGTCGTAGGTCCAGTGCACCGTGTTGGGCGAGCACTGCGCGTTGGTGAGGTCCGAGGTCGCGGCGCCCGAGTTGATGTAGACGCCATTCTTTTCCTTGATGACGTTGTTGACGGCGAGCGCCACGCCGGAGTTCGGCACGTCGACGATGACGTCGACTTTTTCGACGTCGAACCACTGCCGCGCGATCGCGGTGCCGATGTCGGGCTTGTTCTGGTGATCGCCGGAGATGACGTCGATCTTCCAGCCCTTCGCCGCAAGGCCGGAATCTTCGACGGCCATCTGGGCGGCGAGCGTCGAGCCGGGACCGCCGAGGTCGGCGTAGAGGCCGGACTGATCGGACAGCGCGCCGATCTTGACGGTCTTGTCCTGCGCAAAGGCTACGCCAGCCGTGGTGACGGCCAACGCCGTGCCGAGCAGAAACGACGCAATCGACTTTTTCATGCTACTTCCCTCGTGAATTTTCTCGTGGCCGTTTGACGCTTGGCCGTCTTAGACGCCGAGATAGGTGTGGAGCTTGTCCATGTTGGCGGCAAGCTCCGAATTGGAAAATCCGTCAATGATCTTGCCGTGCTCGACCACGTAATAGCGGTCGGCGACGGTGGATGCGAACCGGAAGTTCTGCTCGACCAGGAGGATGGTAAAACCCTCCTTCTTGAGCCGTGCAATGGTGTGGCCGATCTGCTGGATAATGACAGGTGCAAGACCTTCGGTCGGCTCGTCCAGCATCAGGAAGCTCGCGCCGGTGCGCAGGATGCGCGCGATCGCGAGCATCTGCTGCTCACCGCCGGAGAGCTTGGTGCCCTGGCTGTTGAGACGTTCCTTCAGGTTCGGAAACAGATCGAAGATCTGCTCGAGCGGCAATCCGCCCGGGCGAACCACCGGCGGCAGCAACAAATTCTCCCGCACATCGAGACTGGAGAAAATGCCGCGTTCCTCCGGGCAGAACGCGATGCCCATCCGCGCGATCTTGTCGGAGGTCGCGCGGATGATGTCCTGGTTGTTGAACTTCACCGAGCCGGTCCGCTTGCCGATGATGCCCATGATCGACTTCAGCGTGGTCGTCTTGCCGGCGCCGTTGCGGCCGAGCAGCGTGACCACCTCGCCCGCGTTCACGTCGAAATTGATCCCGTGCAGGATGTGGGACTCGCCATACCATGCTTCCAGGTTGCGGACCTGGAGGATGTTGCCGCCGGTTGCGGCTTTTGCGGGAGCGTCCGCGGTTGCAGTCTCACGCATGACCGGCTCCCAGATAGGCTTCCTTGACGCGCTCGTCCTTGGTGAGCTCGCTGTAATGGCCTTGCGCCAGCACCTGCCCGCGCGTCAGCACGGTGATGATGTCGGAGAGATTGGCCACGACGCTCAGATTATGCTCGACCATCAGGATGGTATATTTCGCCGAGATGCGCTTGATCAGCGCCGCGATCTTGTCGATGTCCTCGTGGCCCATACCCGCCATCGGCTCGTCCAGCAGCATCATCTCCGGGTCGAGCGCGAGCGTGGTTGCGATCTCGAGCGCGCGCTTGCGGCCGTAGGCCATCTCGACCGCGGGCGTATTGGCAAACTCGCTGAGGCCGACATCGTTCAACAGTTCACGCGCGCGATCGTTGAAGCGGTTGAGCACGGACTTGGAGCGCCAGAAATCGAAGGAACTGCCGTGCTGGCGCTGAAGCGCGACGCGGACGTTTTCCAGCGCGGTGAGATGCGGAAACACCGCCGAGATCTGGAATGAACGGACCAGTCCCAGGCGCGCCACGTCGGCCGGCGCCATCGCCGTGATGTCCTGCCCCTTGTACAGAATTTTGCCGGCGGACGGTTTGAGGAACTTGGTCAAAAGATTGAAGCACGTC
Organism: Bradyrhizobium sp. LA6.1; assembly: GCF_040547805.1. Lineage (NCBI taxonomy): Bacteria > Pseudomonadati > Pseudomonadota > Alphaproteobacteria > Hyphomicrobiales > Nitrobacteraceae > Bradyrhizobium > Bradyrhizobium sp. LA6.1. Next base: position 163,945 of record NZ_JBEPQK010000018.1, read on the forward strand.
GTCTTGCCCGCCCCGTTCGGGCCGATCAACGCGTGAATGCTCCCACGGCGAACCTTGAGCGCAACGTCGCGGACGGCGAAGAAGCCCGCGAACTCCTTGGTCAAGCCTTCCGTTTCGAGAATGAACTCATCGGCCAAACAGATTTCCCCCTGCCCGCACAATACGCGTGGCTGTCCTTAGTTACTTCGGCTTTCCGGGGGCCTTGGAGCCTGTCCCGGAACGTCGCCTCCGGGCGCGGAATATGCCGGAGGTGACGGGGGTTAGGCAAGGCGGAAAGCTGAGCAGATCAGGTCTCCGGCCGGGAGGCTTATGCTCCCTTAGTCGGACGCGTTTTGATGTCGCCTGCCCGGCCTCCCGGTTCGCAAGGCACCGGTCATCAAGCCGTCGTTAACGGTCTTTCATCCCGCGCGCCAGCCTTCATAGAAAATTTTCCCGCCGCATGGATCATGCGCGGGTTTTATGCGTCGGGAATATTGTCTTGGATTTTGCAAGCGCCGCTCCTTCTGTCGTCAAGTCGATCAGGCAGCGTGATCTCCTGAACACGTGGCTGCGACTTTATGCGCGCGGGCGGATGGTGCCGGCGATCTGGGAGTATCAGCCCGCGCGGCTCGAGGAAGAGCTGTCCGATCTCATCTATTATACCGTCGACATCTCGGCGCCGACGCCGCGCCTCATCATCCAGAGCGAAGGCACGCGCATCTCGCGCGCCTATGGACATACCGGCAAGGGCGTTCTGCTCGACGACTATATCGGACCGCGCCTCGCACCCTTCGTGATGCCGATCTATTATGAATGCGTGGCACGTGGGCTTCCGGTCTACAGCGTGGCCGACGTCGACGACATCTATGGCCGCGTGGTTGCCTATGAACGGCTGCTGCTGCCGTTCCAGACCGACGGCAAGGTCTGCCACGTCATCGCCTCGCTCAAGACGTTCTGCGAGGACGGCGGCTTCGAGATCAAGAATCTGATGCGCGGAAATGACGCGCTGCCGCGCCCGAAACTGCGCGCGGTGATCGACCGCGATCTCTTCCATCGCGCTCCCGGCCGGATCGCTGCCGCCGACCTCGTCGAGTTCGCCGATCAGCCCGGCGTCACCACCGAGATCGTCGAGCTAAATTAGGGGCAGCGCGATTTGGCGCCGACCTACTTGGCCTTGACCTACTTGGCCTTGACTTCCTTGGCATAGATATCCGGCTTGAAGCCGACCAGAAGCTTGCCGCCGACTTCGAGCACCGGCCGCTTGATCATCGATGGTTGCGCTAGCATCAGCGCCAGCGCCTTCCTCTCGGTGAGGCCTTCCTTGTCGGAATCCGGCAGCTTCTTGAAGGTCGTGCCGGCGCGATTGAGCAGCGTCTCCCAGCCAGCCTTGTCGCTCCACTGCTTGAGCTTGTCCTTCTCGACGCCCGCCGCCTTGTAGTCGTGGAACTCGTAGGCGACGCCATGGGTGTCGAGCCAGGCGCGCGCCTTCTTCATGGTGTCGCAGTTCTTGATGCCGTAGATGATGTTGGGCAAGACCTTCCTCGCGCATGCGTCGTTGGATGACTGCAGCGTTGTACGAAACTCCGGTTCGCGCGACAACATTGCGAACGAACCTCGCTCTCCGAACGGATACATCAATGCACGTCACTCACGATCCCGCCGCAGCCGCGTCGCCAGCCATCGACTTCAACAGCTTCCTCGCGGTCGATATCCGTGTCGGCACCATCGTCGATGCAAAACCGTTCCCGGAGGCGCGCAAGCCGGCCTGGCGGCTGTGGATCGACTTCGGTCCCGCGATCGGCGTGCGCAAGAGCTCGGCCCAGATCACCGAAAATCATCCGCTCGAGACGCTGGTGGGGCAGCAGGTCGCGGCCGTCATCAACTTCCCGCCGCGCCAGATCGGCCCGGTCGTCTCAGAGGTGTTGACGCTCGGCTTCCCCGATGCCGAGGGCAAGGTCGTGCTGGTGCAGCCGAGCAAGCCTGTGCCGAACGGCGGACGGCTGTTCTAGCCGCGCGATCGCGGGCCGGGCCGCCGTTACCTCCCGCCATATCCCCCCGGCAATGGTTTGATCCTCCTGTTTCCGGATCGTCTGGACTTGACCGAGATCGCCTTTGATAATAAAACTGACTGACTAATCGTTTTTTATTAATGTCCGGCTTTGCAAGAGCCGCGTCGAGCAAACGGTCAAAACGACCGATCTGTCAGTTATTTATGGACGGCCAAAATGCCCAAGATCAGCGACAAGCAACGCGAAGGTAGGCGGCAGCAGATCCTCGAAGCGGCCCTCGCCTGCTTCGCCGAGCAAGGCTTTCACCAGACCGGCATGGCCGACATCGTCAAACGGTCGGGCTTGAGCCACGGCGCGGTCTATCTCTACTTCCAGAGCAAGGACGATTTGATCGAGGCGCTCGCCGACGACCGGCATCGTCGCGAGGCCGTGCTCAACTCGGTAGCGCAGGGATCGGGTGATCCGATCGAAGGACTCCACGCGCTGATCCGCGTCTACGCGCAATGGCTCACCGATCCCGCCGGCGAAGCGCGGCGTCGCGTCGGCATTCACGGCTGGGCGGAGGCCCTGCGCAATCGCCGCGTCCGCACCAGCGTCGTCGAAGGCATCGACATGCCGCGCGCGCTGATCGTGGCGCTGGTCGAGCGCGGGCAGCATGACGGCCTGATCAAGCGCGACCTAGACGCCGACGCGGTCGCACGCGTGCTCATCGCGATCTTCCAGGGCTTCGTGCTGCAGAAATGCTGGGGCGAGGATTTTGACATCGAGGCCTGCATGATGGCCGTCGGCGGCGTGATCGAGGGATTTCGCACGACCAGGCCTGACATCAAGCGACGGACCAGGACGTAAGCGATGTCCTGGATCCACGATCTCCTCGCAGGCATCGGCGTCGGTCTCGTCGGCGGGCTGACATCGGGCTTCATGGGAACGAGCCCGGGCGGCGGGCTTGTCGTCTTCACCGTGCTGCTGCTCGGCGCGGAGCAGCATGTCGCCCAGGGGACGTCGCTGATTACGCAGGTCCCTCCCACTGGCCTCGCCGGCGTACGCCGCTACTGGCAGAGCGGCAATCGCAGCCCGCTGCAATGGATCGCCTGGATCGGCCTCGGATTTCTCGTCGGCGGTGCGGGCGGCGGTTACGCAGCAGCGGCGGTCTCCGACTCGGTGCTGCAATGGACCTACGTCGTCTATCTCGTCGCGCTGATCGCCCTTCTGATCCTGCGCCGCAACCGCAAGGACGGGAGCCACGCGGCCGCCGACCGAGACGAACTGCCTTGGCTCCCCCTGCTCCTCATCGGCGCGCTCGCCGGATTTTCCTCCGGCTTCATGGGCATCGGCGGCGGACTCGCGATCACCGTCGGCCTCGCCGCGGGCCTACGCGTCCCGCAGCACCAGGCGCAACTCGTCAGCCTCATCTTCTCGGTCATCCCGACCAACATTCCGGCGGCCTGGATCTACTGGAGCAAGGGGCTCATGGTCGGCTGGCCGGCCATCATCGGGATTCTCGCCGGCCTCTGGATCGGCACCGATCTCGGCGCACGCGCGGCCAACGGCGTCAGCAAAGCGGTGCTGCACAGGGTCATGATCGCCCTCATCTCGGTGATGGCGCTCTACATGACGCATAAGGCGCTGACCTGATTCTACGGCCGCTTCGGAATGTTCAGGCCGCGCTGCACGGCAGGACGCGCCAGCCCCCGTTCGAGCCAGGCACCGACCGACTTGAACTGGCTGAATTCAACGAGATCGCCGGCGCCGTAGAAGCCGATGAGGTTGCGCACCCAGCCGAGCATGGAGATGTCGGCGATAGTGTAGTCGTCATCCATGAACCACTGCCGGCCGGAAAGATGCGTCTCCATCACGCCGAGCAGACGCTTGGCCTCGCTGACATAGCGTTCGAGCGGCCGCTTGTCCTCGAAATCCTTGCCGGCGAATTTGTGGAAGAAGCCGACCTGGCCGAACATCGGCCCGATGCCGCCCATCTGGAAATGCACCCACTGGATGGCCTGGTAGCGGCGCGCGGCGTCCTCCGGCAGAAGCTTGCCGGTCTTCTCGGCGAGGTATTGCAGGATCGCCCCGGACTCGAACAGCGGCAGCGGCCGGCCGCCGGGACCGTTGGGATCGAGGATCGCCGGGATCTTGCCGTTCGGATTGAGCGAGAGGAATTCCGCCGTCTTCTGGTCGTCCTTGCCGAAGTCGACGAGGTGGACCTCGTAAGGCAGACCGATCTCCTCCAGCATGATCGACACCTTGACGCCGTTCGGCGTCGGCAGCGAATAGAGCTGAAGCAGTTCCGGATGCCTGGCAGGCCAGCGCTTGGTGATGGGAAAGGCGGACAGATCAGGCATCGGAACCCCGGCTTCGTTCGTGAGATGCCGCCTAATCTAGGCGAGCCGTCGAACGGCGCAAGGCCGAGCCGTGATCATGCATCGAAGCCGGACTACAGGGGCCGCAGCAGATGCCTGGCCGCGTACGCGATATCGCGCTGCGCGCGTTGCTCGATGAAGAGCTGCCCGGTGACGAGCAGCGCCCCGGTGAAAACGAGCGCGAGCATCGCGGTCGCGAACTGACTGGCATCCTTCATCGCACGAGCTTCTCCGTCATCGGTTCGCACGGGGAACGCGGGCCGACCGTCGACAGTTCCTGCACGCTTCAAATAAATTGCCACTTTATCCCGAATCGAGACGCGCGAGGCCGCGACCTCAATAATTGATCTCCATCCGCAGTCCGCGCGGATCGACCTCCTCGCCGCCGACACGCTCTGTGCTGTCGCGGGCCGCGACCGCGCAGGCACAGGCATCGATGAGATCGTCGCGGCCGATGCCGGTGCCATGACGCTGCGTCAGCCATGTCTCCAGGCGCGTGAAGCCGCGTTGCGCCAGCAGCGAGATGCGCTGCTCACGACCTCGCGCCGACGTCTTCTTCGGAAGACGGACTCGGCCCGCCAGGTTCCAGAAAATCAATTCCGGATGCGCTTCGCCAATTGTCGCCTGCCGCACCGGCGTCATGATCTCGTCGACGTCCCTGATCTTGTCCCTGATGTTCCAGAGCTGCGCCGACACGCCCCTGCCCTTGCCCTCCCGCTCCCAATAGTGGCGATTGGCTGCCGCCATGTCGGGAAATGTCCAGAGATCGCGGCGCGCGCCAAGAAACACGGCAGGGCCGACCAGCTCGCGTGCACGCAAGTCGCAGGCTCGATGGCCGCTGGGCTTCAATCCGATCGGCATGTCGATCATCGCACGCGCATGCGACATCGCAAGCAAGCGCGTCAGGCCCGGCGAATAATCAAAGCCATGATCGCCGCGCTCGTCGATCCAGGCTGCGACCCAGCCGAAGCGAAATCCATCGAGACCGAGATAGTTTGGCAAATCATACGTCCCGACGTCGACTAGACATCTATGCTTCTCCCTCGTCTCGATGCCGCTCGAACAAGCGCCGGGCCAGCAACGCATGGCCGAGCGTGCCGCCGGCGCGCACGGCCGCGGCGATCAATGCCGCTTCGGCGACTTCCTCCCGCGTCGCGCCGGCTTTCGCTGCCTGCGCCGTATGCACGTCGAGGCAATAGGCGCATTGCGTGGTGAGTGCCACCGCGAGCGAGATCAGCTCGCGATATTTCGGCGGGATCAATCCGTCCTTGCGCTCGACCGCGTGGTTGAACGCAAGGAACGCGTTGGCCTCGACCGGCGCGAGCGCCACGAAAGCCGGGACAGACTTCAGATCGTCAGGCGTTTGATAATCGGTCACGTCTCACCTCGTCAGATATTCGCGCATCAGGGCGCGGGCGCGATGCAGGCGCGCCTTCACGGTCGGCCTGGACGCACCGAGCGCGGCGGCGATTTCGTCGATGGTCATTTCCTTGACGTCCCGCATCAGCGCGACATCGCGATAATGCGCCGGCAACGCTTCGAACGCAGCCGCCACGTCAAGACGCAAATCCGCTTCGGAGCGCGACGGCAGCGGAGCCTCCGCCTCGCCGTCGTCGATCGATGGCGCAAGCCCCGCCTTGCGCGCGAGCCGCAGACATTCGCGGCGGACCACGCTGAACAGCCACGCGGAAAGAGCGACGAGCGAGCGGATCGTGCCGACATGGCGGAACAGGATCCACATCGCCTCCTGGGTTGCATCCTCGGCATCCGCCGAGCTGCGGCAGGTGGCGCGTGCGTAGCGGCGGATATCCGGCTGCGCCGTCTCGAGCAGAGACGCGATCGCCTGGGGATCGCCGAGCCGGGCCGCCTCGAACAGATTTGACGAGATCGCCGCCGCACTCACGACACGCCTCCCCGTCCGATCCCGGCCATCGCGCACATCGGGCAATAGCCGACGAGCCCCGTCAGTGCGAAGCCTGCGCCCCCGAGCGCCACCAGCCACGCTGCGACGCCGGTGAGAAAAACGAATGCGGCAATCGCAACCGCAATTCCGAGCGCAACCCGCACCGCCTGATGCAGACCGCCGATATTCTTCCTGTAGAATGCCATCACATCCTCCGAAATCAGCCGAAGCAAAATGCCTCGACCATCAAGAGGACGCGAAGGCCGGAAAGGATTCGCGGACGCCGGCAATTTTTTCGCGATCAGCCCCCGACCGCCTGGTAGGCCAGGCGCTTGAACTCGAAGAAGAATGGGTTCCAGAAGCCCATATGGCGCTGGGCCATCAGCACGCCGACAGTGTTGGCCTGCGGACAAATCCACCAATGGGTGCCGGCAAGCCCACCCCACTGGAATTCGCAGGTCGAATTCGGGGGATCGAACGGCGTCGGCGCAAACGTGACGGCGCCGCCGAGACCAAAGCCCTTGCCGGGGATCGGGCCGAGATTGGCAAATCGGATGGTCTGGCCCGCTGGCAATTGGTTCGTCATCATCTGCCGCAGCGTGTCGGGCTTCAGCAGCGCATCCGAACCGGGGAGCAGCGCGCGTACCAGCGCGAGCATGTCGGGCAAGGTCGAGACCAGACCGCCGCCGCCCGAGAGCCGCGGAAACGGCCGCCGATAGGCCTGCGGATAAGGCAGATTGTCGGCCCGCGTCAGGCCCGGCTTCATCGGATCGAGCACGTCGGCACCGGTGTAGAGCGCAACCAGCCTGCCCTGCTGCGCCTCGGGCACTGAGAAGCCGGTATCGACCATACCGAGGCGATCGAAGATGCGCGCCTTGAGGAAGGTGTCGAGCGCATGACCGGAGACGACCTCGACCACGCGGCCGAGCACGTCGGTCGCCACCGAATATTCCCAGCCCGCGCCGGGATGATAGGACAGCGGCAGATCGGCAAGCTTGTCGATCATGTCGGTCAGCGGCGTGAGCGGATTGAGCACGCGCGCCTCGTTATAGCCTTTGAACAGCACCGTGCCGGGATCGAAAATGCCGTAGCTGAGGCCCGAGCTGTGGGTCAGCAGCTGGCGGATCGTGATCGGGCCCTTCGCCGGCTCGACATCGGCAAGGCTCGCGGCACCCTGCTTCAGCACCTTGCGATTGCCAAGCTGCGGCAGGAATTTCTCGACGGGGTCATCAAGCCCGATGCGGCCCTCCTCGACCAGCAGCATGATCGAGCACGTCACGAAGATCTTGGTGTTGGAGAACGCGCGAAAGATGTGGTCGGGCCGCAGCGCGGCTTTTGCCTCGCGATCGGCGAAGCCGACGCAGTGCTGATCGACGACATCGCGCCCCCGCAGCACCGCCCAGGACACGCCTGGAATGATCTCCTGATCGACGTAACGCTGCATCGCCGTCCGCGCGGCGGAAAAATCAGGTGTTCTGGCGTCCATGTGTGTTTCCCCCAATTATGGTTGGAATGGATATAGCGCGAATTGGCCGGATATGAAGCCCGTCCGGATAGCGCAGCTCATCCCTGCTTCGCCAGCACCGTCACATACAGGCGGCGGCGGATGCGCATGCCCTGCCGCTGATACAGTGCGATCGCCGACGCGTTGTTCGAAAAGACGTGCAGGAACGGAATTTCGCCGCGCGCCTCGATCCGGCGCGCGACCGCCGCGAGCAGCGCCTGCGCGTAGCCGCGCCCGCGATAGTCCGGATGCACGCAGACGGCCGTCATCTCGACGAATTTTCCCGGCTTCATCCGCTCGCCCGTCATCGCGACCAATTCTCCACCAACGCGGATGCCGAGGAACGTGCCGAGTTCATGGGTGCGCAACGCGAACGGACCGGGCTTGGTTAGCTCCGTCAGCGCCATCATGGCGGCGACGTCGGCCGCGCCCAATTTGACGATTTCGGCATCGCGAAGTGGGCTGTCGGCCGGCGAGCCGATCATCTGCTCGCCGGTCTCGGCGAGCACGACCTTGAAGCCGGCGGGAACGTCGACCGGCTCCGGCGTGAACAGCGCGGCGACCTGCGAGCCCGCCAGGAGATCACCGAGCGCGGCGAAGCTTGCCTCGGACATGTCGACCATGTCGGCAAACGGTGTCATGTCCACGGGATAGCGCCGCGCGCGCGGGCCGCCCTCCGCCAGATGCTTCTGGCTCGTCGTCAGCGCACTCCAGATCGGACGATCCAGTAGCCGCTCATCGCTGTCGGACACCGGCTTAGTCCTTGTCGAAGCTGACGATCACCGCCGCATTGGCGATCAGGATGGGATCGTTGGCCACTTCCGTGGCCGAGGGAATCTCCAGCCCGCCCTTGACCGCAGTCACGGTCACCGTGCCGTAAGGCAGCTCCTTCGCAACGGCGTCCTTGTCCACCGCCTCAGGGTTGGGCACCGCAATCGTGACGTCGACGAACATATCGTTCGCGGTCTTGCCGATCATCCGGAAGAATCCGAGGCTCGAATGCCTGATGGCATCCGATACGGCACGCTTCGCCGCCTTGGTGGCGTCCCTGCCGTGAACGTCAACGCCCATGCCCATCTCGGTGATACAGCGAACGCGAGTCATTTCATAATTCCTGTGGTTGGTTGAGCTACGTTGATGCAGGTTGTTATCGGATTTTGGCTGATCAGCATACTCCGTCATTGCGAGGAGCAAAGCGACGAAGCAATCCAGACTGCCTCCGCGGAAAGATTCTGGATTGCTTCGCTGCGTTCGCAATGACGATGTGGCGAGAGCATCGACCACATCACGCCTTCGACTTCTCGTGCGCCCGCAGTTCATCTACCAGCACGCGCACGTTCTCCGAATAGTCGATCGGGATTACGACCAGGTGCACGCCGCCCTCCTTGAAGGCCGCATCGAGCGTCGGGCCGAAGCTGTCGATGCTCTCGATGCGATGTCCCTTGGCGCCGTAGGCCTTCGCGTAAAGGACAAAATCGGGATTGCCAAAGGTCATGCCGTAATCGGCGAAGTGATCGACGGCCTGCTTCCAGCGGATCATGCCGTAGGCGTTGTCCTCGAGCACCAGCACGACCAGGTTGAGCTTGAGGCGGACGGCGGTCTCCATCTCCTGGCTGTTCATCATGAAGCCGCCGTCGCCGGCGACCGCGAGCACGCGGCGATCGGGATAAAGCATCGCGGCCATCATCGCCGACGGCAGGCCGGCGCCCATCGTCGCCAGCGCATTGTCGAGCAGCAGCGTGTTGGCGACCCGGGTTCGGTAGTTGCGCGCGAACCAGATCTTGTACATGCCGTTGTCGAGCGCGACGATGCCATTCTCCGGGATCACCTGGCGGATGTCGTGCACGATGCGTTGCGGTGTCGGCGGCCAGCGCGCCTCGGTGGCGCGGTCGGCGATGTGCGTGAGGATCTCCTCGCGCAACGGCAACAGCGCCGCCGCCTGCGGCAGCTTGCCTTCGAGCCGGTCGGCGAGCAGCTCCAGGCTCGGGCCGACGTCGCCGACGACCTCGGCATCCGGGAAATAGACCAGCTCGACGCTGGCCGGCGTGTAGCTGACGTGAATGACCTTCGGTCCCGACGGCCCCATGATGAAGGGCGGCTTCTCGATCGGGTCATGGCCGATCGCCACGATCAGATCGGCTGCGTCGATCGCGTCATGGACGTAGTCGCGCTCGGATAGCGCCGCCGTACCCATGTAGAGATTAGTGCCGCCGGGCACCGTGCCCTTCCCCATCTGTGTCGTGAAAAACGGAATGCCGGTTCGCCGCACGAAGCTGGCGATGCCGTGGGTCGAGCGCGGCCTGCTGGTCGCAGCGCCCATCATCACCAACGGACGTCTTGCGGCCAGGATCATCTCGGCCGCGCGGTCGAGCGCGGCGCGATGGGCGACCGGAATTTCAATCGGATGGACAGGGATCACGGGGACAGCCGGCACTTCATCGCCCGCGATGTCCTCGGGCAGCTCGAGATGCACCGGCCCCGGCCGTTCCTCCATCGCCACGCGAAAGGCATCGCGCACCACGGTCGGAATGCTGGAGGCGCTGATGATCTGCCGGGAGAGCTTGGTCAGCGGCTTCATAGTCGCGACCACGTCCACGATCTGGAAGCGCGCCTGCCGGCTGCTCATGATCGGCTTCTGGCCGGTGATTAAAATCATCGGCATCGCGCCGAGATGGGCATAGGCGGCACCCGTGGACAGGTTGAGCGCGCCCGGGCCGAGCGTCGAGAGACACACTCCCGGCTTGCCGGTGAGCCGACCATGCGTGGCGGCCATGAAGGCCGCGGCCTGCTCGTGACGGGTCAGGACCAACTCGATCTTGGAGGTGCGCAGTGATTCGACGAGGTCGAGATTTTCCTCTCCAGGGATACCGAAGATGCGATCGACGCCCTCGTTCTCCAGCGCCGCGACAAACAGGTCCGATCCTTTTGCCTTGCGTTCCTGCCCGCTCATGTCGCCTCCGCTCGCTGTGCGTCCCGTGGTCGGGAGCGGTCACATGGTAGCGGCTCGTGGCGCAGGCACAACTCACAAAGAGGCGGGCGATTGTTCCAACATCGTCAATACGCTCGCAACGACGCCGTTTCCGAATTCCGGTAGAGCGGATTGACCGACTGTTCGGACATTTTGCCTGTCGGGCTACGAAGCTCTACAGCTTCGCCTCGGCAAAGATGCCTGATATCCAGTCGAGGAAGACGCGCAGGCGGAGCGCGAGCTGGCGGTTTTGCGGATAGAGCGCGGAGAGCGGCGTCGGCGACGGTGGATAGCCTGCCAGCACCTCGACCAGCGCACCGCTGGCGAGATCCGCTGCGAAGCGATAGCGGGGCGCCTGCGTGAGGCCGAAGCCGAGCCGCGCGAGATCGGCCATGGTGTCGGAATTGTTGACGCGAACCCTGCTTGGCAGCACGACATTGCGCAGCCCGCCGGCGATAGAAAACTCCAGCGGCAAAACATCGCCGGTGCGCGATGAGATGAACGCGACCATCTGATGGCCGTCGAGCGTATCAGGCGTCGCGGGCAAGCCGTGGCTGGCGAGATAGCCCGGGCTCGCCACCGTGATTTCCTCGACCGTCCCGAGACGGCGCAAAATCATCCCGCTGTCCTCGGGCTCTCCCGACCGGATCGCGCAATCGATGCCCTCGCGCACGAGATCGACCAGCCGATCGCCCTGCCCGATCTGCAAGTCGAGTTGCGGATGGCGCGCCAGGAATTCCGGCAGGTGCGGCAAGATGAAGGTGCGGGTCAGCAAAGGATGTGCGTCGATGCGCAGCAAGCCACGCGGTCGCGCATCGCGCATCGTGGTTTCGGCTTCCTCGACCTCCGCGAGGATGGCGACGCAGCGGCGGTAATAGTCCTCGCCGTCGAGCGTCGGCGTGACATGCCGTGTCGTCCGTTCGAGCAGGCGCGCGCCCAGCCGCGCCTCGAGCCCGCGCAAAACCTCGCTCGCCGTCGAGCGGGGAATGCCGAGGTCGGCAGCCGCAGCCGTAAAGCTCTGCCGTTCGACGAGGCGGACGAACAGGCGCATGGCGTCAAACCGGTCCATAGCCGATTGTTCACCACAGCCGACAAGTGATGACAAGTTTTTCGCGATTATCCGGTCGCGGCGATCGGGCATTCTCGAACAGGAGCAACCACACCCCATCACACGGAGAGACCCATCATGCCTTTCGCCAATATCAAGATCCCCCAGGCCGCCCTATCGCGGGCGCAGAAGGCGGAGATCGTGCACAACCTCACCGCGCTGTTCGCGCACTATTTCGGCGAAGCGGCGCGGACGCACACCATGGTGCTGATCGAGGAAGTGCCTGATGGCGGTTATGGCCGCGCCGACGAGGTGTTCGTGGTTCCCGACGCCTATCGCGCAAGCGACGCCGCTACCTCACCTTGAGGCTGAGCTCGGTGCCGCCCTTGAGCGGCAGCGTCATCGATACGAAGCCGTTGTCGGGATCGCGGATGAAATCGAGATAGTCGGGCTCGGCATTGTCGTTCATGACGTAGCCGCCGACGCGCAGCTGCGGCGCGACGATCCCGATCACCTCGCGCGCCAGCGAGGGACCGCTCTCACCCGGCCAGCCGTCGATCAGAACGAAGTCGACGGGACCGCCGAGATCGCGCAAGGTTTTTCGCGCATCGCCCTCGCGGATCTCGGCGTAGTCGGCAAGGCCGGCCTCGGCGAGATTGCGTTTGGCGGTCTCGACCTTGGCCGGCACGATCTCCGAGCCGATCACGGTGCCGCCGCCATTGTCGCGGATAGCGGCCGCGAAATAGAGCGTGGACATGCCGACCGAGGTGGCGAACTCGGCCACGCGCGTAGCACGCAAGCCACGGCACAGCAGATAGATCAGTTCGCCCTGCTCGGAATGAATCGAAAAGCCCTGCTCGGCATAGGCGTGGGGATCACGGCTGTTGAAGGAGCCGCGCGGCCCGCCGCCGGCCGGCCGCTGCCGCGCGCCTTGGAGGCGCGCGAGGACGGCGTTGACGCGTGGGTCTTGAATCGGGCTGTGGGGCCGATCATTCATGTGTTGCTTCGCCTCTCAGTTATTTGCCGAGGATTTCCGCGGCGGCACGATCCAGGATCGCCGCGATGCGGCGTGCCTCGGCGGGGTCGCTGCCAAGCCTGGAACGCAGCGCGCGCTTGAGGTTGTGGCGGGCACGGTGCAATTCGTCGGAGGCGTCGGCATCGAGATCGCTGACGCCAGCAAAGGCCTCGCGCACCTCGTCCATGCGGCGCCCGATCCGCGACAGCGCTTGCAGGATCGCGTCCGCAGTCGCGCGGTTCTCGGCGAGATGCGCCTCGCCCTGCGGCGTGATGCTGTAGAGCTTTCGACCGCCATCCTGCTCGACGCTGCTGTGGCCGACCTCTTCCAGATAGGTCAGCGCCGGATAAATCACGCCCGGGCTCGGCGTGTAGAAGCCGTCGGACCGCTCCTCGATAATCTTGATCAGCTCGTATCCATGAGCCGGCTTTTCGGCGAGCAACGCCAGGATCACGAGCTGGAGGTCCTGCGAGGACAGCCGCCTTGCGCCGGGGAAGTCGCCGCCCGGGCCGCGCCCGAAGAAGCCGTGCCCGCCGCGGCCGAAGCGTCGACCGCCGCCGTGCCGGCCCATGACGAAATGGGCGAAATGCCCGAAGTGGAAGTCTCTTTGGTCTCGTCCGTGGTGCATATCGTACGTCCTTTTGTAAAACATATCTTACGATATAATTTGAGATAAGCGACCCGCAAACCACAAGTCTGTGACCGGGGCCTTGGCGCTGGTCCCGGCTCGGGGGAACAGCACCGCCGGCGACCGATTACTCCGCGGCTTCGCTGTGAGGAACGCCCTGCTCGACCTCGAGCTGAAGGAGGTCGTTGAAGCGGTTGAAGGCACCGCAGAGCGCGATGCGCCAGGTCAGCTCGACAATCTGGGCTTCCGAGAAATGCGCGTGCAGGCGGGCGAAGATCTCATCGCGGGTCTTGTTCCAGTTGTTGGTGACGGCAATGGAATATTCGACGACGAGCTTGTCGAGCTCATCGAGCTCGGGATGGTCCTTGTAATCGACGAGGCGCGCGGCGCCCTCCTCAGACACGCCCTGCACCGCCAGCTTTGGTGCGTGGTGCGAGACGCAATAGTCGCATTTGTTGAGCAGCGAGACCGTGACTAGGGCGAGCTCCAGATGACGCTTCGAGACATTGCCTTCTTCAGCAAGATCAACCAGCAGCGACCACATATGCTTGAAGATCGGCAGGCGGTGGGCCATGACACCGGCCTGGTTCTCGAACGCGCCGTAGGTCGTCATCTTGTCCCACAACGGCCTCAGCGCCTCCGGCAGATCGTCCCTGGTCTTGATCGAAACGCGCGACATCGCAAATTCATCCCTTGTTGGAAGATGCATGTTGCCATAACGGCAGGCCTTTCGTCTCAATTGCGATCGCATGACACCCAAGACATTCGAAGCTCGCTGCCTGCGCCTGCCCGCAGCCACCAAGGTGGTGCAGTGGGAAGGCACCTCCGTGTTCAAGGTCGGCGGCAAGATGTTCGCGCTCGGCGGCGGCTTTGCCGCGGGCTCCGGCGGCTACATGTTCAAGGTCTCGGACATGGGCTATGCGATGCTGATCGAGCATGGCGTGGCACGACCGGCGCCCTATCTGGCGCGCGCCAAATGGGTCCAGCTCGCCAGCAACAACGCACTTCCCGATGCGGAACTCACCGCCTATCTGGCGCAGGCCCATGCCCTGATCGTCGCAAAGCTCACGCGCAAATCGCGCAAGGCGCTCGGGCTGGACTAAGCACTCTCCACAACGTGATGCGCTGATCAACGTACTCCCATTGGACTTTTGCTGCACCGCACCTAGCTCGAAGCAAAGCCCATTCGAGATGGAGTGCTCCATGAGCAAGCCCAACACCACTGCAGCCAACACTTATCGCTATGAACTCGTGCATGATGATGATGACGCCGACTTCGTCGCCTACCAGCGCCGTCGCGAAGACGGGTTCTGGCAGACTTTTGCGACTTGGATGATTCCGCGCACGGTCTGCAACTAGAGCCGCGCGCTTTTCCTCGTACTTGTATCGGAGGCGGATGCCGCCTCCGACTTTCCCAGCGGGAAGGCGCTGCCCGCTCAGCGTTTCTTCTCTCCGGCCGCCTGGGTCGCGCGCAGCAGGTTGTCGCGCAGCCGGCTCACCGTCTTCTGCACCACCGGAAAATCGTCGCCGAGGCCGGTCGCCTCGATCACGGACTCGCCGAGATCCTGTTCGATCAGTTTTCGGCCGCCCGGCGTCAGGCTCACCCGCACCTGCCGCTCGTCGGCGGGATCGCGGTGGCGCTTGATGTAACCGATCTGCTCGAGCTTCTTCAGGATCGGCGTCAGCGTGTTGGATTCCAGGAACAGCTTTTCGCCGAGCGCGCTGACGGTCTGCTCATCCTCGTCCAACAGCGCCACCATGGCGATGTACTGGGTGTAGGTCAGCCCGACCTTGTCCAGCAGGGGCTTGTAGGCGCGGCCGAAGGCCAGATTGGCCGAATAGACGGCAAAGCACAGGAAATTCGACAGTTTTCGGCCTTTGCCGGCGGCTTTGGCGGGACGGGACACGTGAACCTCCGCAATTCGTGATCTCCCGATCAATATAAATCGCATCCGATTAAATCGGAAGAGCTTGACCGGACAAAGCGACGGGTTTATTTCAATTCGCATCCGATTCGATCGGACACGATCTACGTCGAACCCGAAAGGATGCGCCATGACCACCGCTGCAAAGCTTCTCTTCACCGGCAAGACCCACGTCACCTCCGGCCCCGACGGCGCCGCGCACGCGAACGACGGCTCTCTCGATATCAAGCTGGCCCAGCCGCACCCGGCCGCCGAGAACCTGTTCGCCGCCGCCTGGTCGGCCTGCTACCTCGGCGCGCTCGGCCTCGCCGCCGCCCAGCGCAAGGTCAAGCTGCCGAGCGAGCCGTCGGTCGACACCACGATCGACCTGAACAATGCGAACGGCGCCTTCTTCCTGCGGGCCCGTCTCGACGTCAGCGTTCCCGGCGTCGATCGCACGATCGCCCAGGAGTTGATCGAGGCGGCGCACGGCATCTGCCCCTACTCCAAGGCCGTCCACGGCAACATCGAGGTGACCACCACCCTCGTCTGACCCGCCACACCCGACGCCACGATCAAGAGAACATCAGGAGCCGACCATGAGCCCCTATCCATTACGAACCCTGCGCCTGCTTGCGAGCGCTGCCGTGCTTGCCACCAACCTTCTCACCCTGCCGGCGGCAGCCCAGCCGGCCGGCGTCACGCGCACCGACCTCCAGCGCCATGATCTCAGCGCGCCCGGCCGCGAGGCGATCCAGGTCCGCGTCGACCTCGCGCCCGGAGTTGCGTTCGGCCGGCACACTCATCCAGGCGAGGAGATTATCTATGTGCTGATAGGCGCCATCGAATACGACGTCGAGGGCAAGCCGCCAGTGACGCTGAAGGCAGGCGACGTGCTGTTCATTCCAGCGGGAGCGGTTCATGCGGCGAAGAACGTCGGCCCGGACACCGCGAGCGAGCTTGCAACCTATGTCGTCGCCAAGGACAAGCCGCTGCTGACGCTGGTGAAGTGAGACCGGCCGTCTCGATTGACCCGCACACAATATCTGACTAAAGTCAGATATCATGCTCGATCCCGTCTCCCGCGTCCGCCGCTTCAATCGCGCCGTGACCTCCGCCGTCGGCGCGCTCGACACCTCGTTCCTCGGGCGCGGCCGACCGCTCGGGGCGGCGCGCGTGCTCAATGCGATCGGACATGGGCGCTCGGACGTCGCGGAGATTCGCGACTATCTCGGGCTCGATTCCGGATTGATGAGCCGGCTGCTCCGCAGCCTCGAGGACGAAGGGCTGGTCGAGACCACGACGCATGAGGACGATGCGCGCCGCCGTGTCGCGACGTTGACGCGTGCGGGACGGCGCGAGTTCGCAGCCTACGAGGCGCTGTCCAATACGCAGGCCGAAGGCTTCCTGGCGCAACATTCGCAGCGCGAGGCGCTGCTGGCGGCGATGGACCTGATCGCCTCCGCGCTGACGCGCGAGCGCGTCGCGTTGGACGAGATGGATCCACGGAGCGAAGCAGCACGTTATTGCCTGCGCGAGTACTATTCCGAGCTCGGCCGCCGCTTCAAGCAGGGTTTTGACGTCTCGCTGTCGCGCGATCCTGACGCCAAGGACATGCGCCGTCCGCGCGGCACCTTCATCGTGGCGATGTCCGACACGCTGCCGATCGGCTGCGTCGGATTGAAGGGAACGGATCACGGCTATGCCGAGATCAAGCGTCTCTGGGTTGCCCCCGCAGCGCGCGGATTGCGGCTCGGCCGGCGCCTGATGGACGCGGCCGAGAATGCCGCACGCGACCTCGGCGTCACGCTGCTGCGGCTCGACACCAACAGCGCGCTCGCCGAAGCCGGCCAGCTCTACCGCACCACGGGCTGGCGCGAGATCCCCCGCTTCAACGATGATCCCTACCCGGATCTCTTTTTCGAAAAGCACATCCAGTCATAGACCTCGTCACGCCGCCGCCACCGCGGTCTCGCCTTGCGGCTTCGCGAATGGCCTGAAATTCATCGCCATCAGGAAGGCGCCGAGGCCCATTGCCCAGGAGGCGATATAGAGCCAGGCGTAGCTGGAGAAGGCGTCGTAGATCAGGCCGCCGGCGAGCGGGCCGGTCGCCATGCCGAGGCTGCCGGCCATCGCCGTGCCGCCGATCACCGTGCCCATCATGCGCAGCGGAAAGTTCTCGCGCACCAGCACGGCATAGAGCGGCATGGTGCCGGCATAGATGAAGCCGAAGACGGCGCCGACCGCGTAGAACGTCGCGAGCTGCTGCGCGAAGACATAGGCGAGCGCGCCGAACGCCTGCAACAGCAGCCCCGTCACCAGCACGCGCTTGGCGCCGAAACGATCGCCGAGCAGCCCGAAGGCGATACGGCCGCCCATGCCGGCAAAACCCTCGATGCTGTAGATCGTCACCGCCGCGATCAGCGGGATGCCGCAGCTCACGGCATAGCTGACGGTGTGGATGATCGGGCCGGAATGGGTGGCGCAGCAGAAGAAGTTGGTGGCAAGCAGGATCATGAATTGCGGCGAGCGCAGCGCCTCGCCCAGCGACATCTCCCCTTGCGGCGCGCTCTCGCCCGCAGGCGCGGCCACGGCATGCGCCAGCGCGGGCGGGCGTCGCACCAGGAACGAGACCGGGATCATGATGGCGCCGACCACCAGCGCCACGATCTGCATCGAGGTGCGCCAGTCGTGGCCGGAGACGAGCCAGGCCGCGAGCGGCGCCATCGTCATCGGCGCCATGCCCATGCCGGCCGATACCAGCGACACAGCCAGGCTGCGATGGGTGTCGAACCAGCCGGTGACGGTCGCCATCATCGGCGCGAAGATCGCCGCGCAGGAGGCGCCGACCAGAAGGCCGAACATGACCTGGAACGCCAGCAGCGAAGTCGCATGACTTGCGGCGAACAGGCTGAGCGACAGCACCGTCGATCCCGTCAGCACCACCGGCAGCGGCCCGAATCTGTCGGTCGCCGTGCCCCAGGCCATGCTGGTGAAGGCCATCGCCAGGAAGCCGATCGTCATCGCGCTGGAAATGCCGGTCACCGACCAGCCGGTGTCCTTGGCGATCGGCTGGAGGAACACCGGCAGCGAAAACATGCCGCCGATCGCGACGCAGCCGAGCAAGCCGCCGGCGGCGACGATCACCCAGCGATAGGAGGAAGCGTTCATTTGGGTCTCCCGTCAGATCTGTCTGGGTGGAAGACGAATGGGAACTGCGCTTGCCGACAACGGCATCGAGGACACCAGATTTTTTTGGCGCCGCCAAACAAACCCCCGAAAACAACCCCATGCACAGTAGCCGGCCGCTGCCGGATCAAAGACTTACCAACGCCCTGCAACGCGAGGGGCGCGTTTGACACGTCGGGCAAAACACCGGCACAATGTCATCATCCCGCCAACGCGATCTCATCACACTCCGGACGCCGCCGATCTGGCGCACGCCACCGATCCGGTGCGCGGTCAATGCTCCGACTTCGGAGGGAATAGCTGCATGCCAAAGATTGATCTCGCCACCGTGCCGGGCCGAAAAGGCTCGGGTTATCCCGCGCCGCTCGACGCGCCCTGCGCCGAGCGCATCCGCCAACGGCTGGGCAATGCCGGAAAGCTTAAGGATTTCGGCGTCAACCTGATGCGTCTGCCGCCAGGCAGCTGGTCGAGCCAGCGCCACTGGCATTCGCATGAGGACGAGTTCGTCTATGTGCTCGAAGGCGAGCTGACGCTTGTCGAGGACGAGGGCGAAACCGTGCTGAGCGCCGGCGACTGCGCCGCCTTCCCGAAGGGAAGCGGCAACGGCCATCACATGATCAACCGGTCTGATGCGACGGCCGTCTACCTCGAAGTCGGCTCGCGCTCGCCCGATGACCTCATCACCTGCTCCGACGTCGACATGATGAGCCCGGCTTCCAGCGGCCGGTTCCTGCACAAGGACGGCACGCCCTATCCGCACGAATGAACGGCAACAGCGACGCCTCACATGGCTGCGCCATGCCGCCACTCGGTCACGGTCAGCCATACCGCCGAGACCAGGAAGTAGATCGCGCCGACCGCAGCGTAGCCCGCGACATTTGCGATCGTTGGAGACATCGGCGTCGTGGCCTGAAAGATGAAGAAGCCACCGGCCAGAGCCGACTGGCCGCCGCTGAGCACCATGGCCCACTGCGCGCCAAAACTTCTCCAGCGGCGAATCGCGGTCCCCAGCTGGAGCAATCCGGACAGGATCGCCCAGGCCCCGAAGACGCCGAGCACCCCGTTCATGCTCATCTGCAAGGCGACGAGGACCGCGACAGTGGTCACCAGGCTGACCAGAACGTTCAGCGCCTGCGTGCGATTTTGAGCGAGCCCGCCACTGCGCAACGCGTCGACCAAGTTCGCCGCCGCATCCCATGCCGGATAGAGCACGAGCAAGGCTCCGGCAATCGCCGCGGATGACGGCCCGACGACGGCAAAGGCGGCAACGAGCCAGGCGACGGAGAACGCCGCCCGGATGAAGTAGTAGAGCTTCAGCCATTGCTCGCGGTCGGCCCGAACGAGATCCAATTGATGATGCGTCACTGCACTCTCTCCTTTACCTACTAGTTGGTAGTTTTCCCGCACAACAAGTCACCCTCGCCCGCAAGCTCACCTGCGGGCGTGTCGTTGTCGTCTCGTCGATATGTTTCAGTGCCTGGCGGACAACCGATCCAGCAGCGGCCCGGTGATCACACCGAACATCTTTGGATCGCCATAGGCACGCGCCGACAGCATCGCGCCGTGAACGGTCGCCATGAAGCCTTCAGCCTCGATCTTCGCTGCGCTGGAGAGATGCAGCTGCCCCTTCCGCTTGCCGCGCTCCATCACCGAGGTCAGCCACGACGCCAGCGAACGGAAATGCGCGCGGACCTCAAGCGCCACCTGCTCCGGCAGGATCGGTAGCTCGCAGGCAAGCAGCGCACACACGCAGAAAGGCGCCGTCGCATCATTGATGCACGCCTCCCAATACCGGACATAGCTTTTGAGCTGGTCGCGGGGGTCCGCGACATTGCGTTCGAGCGCGGACAGTCCCGCCTCGGCTTCCGCGCGATAGCGCGACACGAGGGTTCGGACCAGATCGACCTTGCTGGCGAAATGGTGGTGGATGCTCGGCTTGCGGATACCGACGATTTCGGCCACGTCGGCATAGCTGAAGCCGTTATAGCCGCCCGCGATGATCAGGGTACGCGCGCAGGCCAGGATGTCGTCGGCCGTCGAGGAAACGTTGGTCATGGCGGATTGACTACCTTCCAGTTGGTAGGCAGTCAAGAACGGGATGCTTCAACCATCCGTGAGTGGTAGGGAGCCTGCATGACCATTCGTCCCCTCCTCCGCTATCCCGATCGCCGGCTCGCGACGCCGGCCCATCCCGTCACCGCATTCGACGGCGCGTTGCGCGAGCTTGCAGCCGACCTGCTCGACACCATGCGCGCCGCGCCCGGCATCGGCATCACGGCGCCGCATATCGGCGTGCCCTTGCGCGTCGTCGTGCTCGAGCTCGACGCCAAGGCGGGTCCGCAAACCTACGTCAATCCGGAGATCGAGTGGGCTTCGCCCGAGATGATCCTGCACAAGGAAGGCAGCGTCTCGATGCCCGGCGTCAACGACGAGGTCCAGCGCCACGCAAGGGTGCGGATCAGCTACTGGGATCTCGACGGCAACATGCACAGCGAGGAGTCGGATGGCTTACGCGCCGTTTGTCACCAGCACGAGATCGACCAGCTCGACGGCATGTTCTGGATCCAGCGGCTGTCGCGGCTGAAGCGGGAACGGCTGGTGAAGAAGTTCGAGAAGATGTCGCGGGATTGAGCGCGTCGCACAGCCAGTGCAGGCTCGCCGACAGACCTGGTTGTGTCGATGCGTGTTGCAGCTCTGAGATGTTCATGGATTTCGGTAGAGGTCGGCACTGGGTCTCGGCATACAGAGCGAGATTTCAGAGAGAACTCCCGCCACTGCAGCTCCAGGTTTGCACGAAATTCAAGCCGATTGGCGTTGTACTTCCAGAGGGCGTGTACTCATTGAGGCGAGATGTCCGCTTTCGGATGCGAAGCAGAACTCACGTGCTCGATCCAAGCCTTACCGGTCGTGACCCAACTCGGACCTTCCGAGTTGCCGCAACAGCAAATGCCACCTCGGGGCAACAGGGCCCTCCCGCGATTACCGCTCACAGGTCCGCAACAAAGTGCTAGGCTCCTCCTGGCCCCAGCGAATTTTTGGCTGGCCGTTCGGAGAGCGCTGTGACGGAGCAGCGGGTTCAAAGGCGATTAGCGGCGATTTTGGCTGCCGACGTGGTCGGCTACTCTGCGTTGATGCAACGCGCCGAGGAAGCTACCTATGCCGAGTTCGAGCGGCTCAAGCGAGAACTGATCGAGCCGAGCCTCTCCCGCCACGAAGGCCGTCTAATCAAGACAACGGGTGATGGCGCACTCGCCGAGTTCGCCAGTCCCCTGGCCGCCATGAGATGCGCGGTTGAGATACAGGATCATCTCGCCGAGGGTAGCGGTCCATTCAAGCTACGCATCGGGCTCAACCTTGGTGACGTGATCGTTGGACAGGACGACGACCTCTACGGCGACGGGATCAACATTGCTGTTCGGCTGGAGGGGATCGCCGATCCGGGCGGTATCCTGATTTCCGACAAGGTCTACAACGAAGTCGAGGGCAAGCTAGACGCTGGCTTCGAGGATCGTGGCGAGCAGCAGCTCAAGAACATCTCCAAGCCGGTCCGCGCCTACGCTGTCCGCGCCGGAGCGCCAGGGGCGCTGACAGAGGGGCTGAGTGCGGCCCCGCCACACCCGGACAAGCCTTCCATCGCCGTACTGCCGTTCGAGAACATGAGCGGCGATCCCGAACAGGAATACTTTGCGGACGGAATGGTCGAGGAGATCATCACCGCACTGTCGCGCTTCAAGTCGCTGTTCGTGATCGCGCGCAATTCGAGCTTCACCTTCAAGGGTCGAGCGGTCGATATCAAGGAGGTCGGGCGAAGGCTCGGCGTGCGCTATGTCCTCGAGGGGTCTGTGCGGAAGGCGTCGGGGAAAGTTCGCATCACAGGGCAGTTGATCGATGCGGTTACAGGCGCGCACATCTGGGTGGACAGGTTTGAGCGTGACCTGACCGACGTTTTTGCTCTTCAGGACGAAGTAACGCTCGCCGTTGTCTCGGCCATTGAGCCAAAGATGCTTCAAACAGAAATTGAATTGGCGACGCGGCGGCGGCCAGAGAACCTCACCGCGTATGATTTTTATCTCCGTGCCATGCCGCAGTTCTACCTAAGGACCCGCGAAGGGTTGGCCGAGGCAATCCGACTGTTCCACCGCGCCTTGGAGCTCGACCCTCGGTTCGGCGCTGTCGCGGCTCTGGCAGGTGTCTGCCACATGCTCAACGTCCTTTTGGGCTATGCCAACGACCCTCAGTTCGACCGCAAGGAAGCGGTTCGGCTTGCTCGTTTGGCATTGAGCATCGACGATGGCGATCCGGACACGTTAGCAAGGGCTGCCGTAATCTCGGCGTTCATGGTCGGCGATCGTGAAGCCGAGATCGAAATGGCTGACCGGGCGGTCGGGCTCAACCCAAATTCATGGCTCACATGGAGCTGCAGAGGCCATGTCTATAGAATTGCGGGGCTGCCGGAGGAAGCGATCTGGAGCTTTGAACGTGCCGTTCGCATGAGCCCAGTAGACCCGCTACTATACATGACGCTTACTGGCATTGGGCAGGCCCTTATCGAGCTTCGCCGCTTTGACGAAGCCATCGTCGTATTGAAGAAAGCCCTTCGTCAGAACCTTTATTTGGCAACTTACCAATGGCTCGCGTCCGCCTTCGCCCATCTCGGACGTGACGCTGAGGCGCACGACGCGGCGGCGCGTGTGCTTGAGATCGATCCCGCCTTTACAATATCGGCGCTTATCGCCCGGGCCGGACTATCAAACGCAAAGCTGTTTATTGAGGGTCTTCGGAAAGCGGGGTTGCCCGATTAGCTCTCCATCCCATGAGGCGATTGAATAGCGGCACTCTGCTGCGACGCATGAGTCCGGTTATGGCCCATCGCTTCAGTTTGCGACATGTCCGGAGCGGGGAGTAGACCGGAAGTCTTCGAGCTACGGGCCAACCGACGCGATTGACCCAACTGAGACATTGGCGCACTAGTTTACTGTTGTGCAAGAATGCGGCAGGCGCTGTGGTAAGCCGCAACGCTCCGGCCCGAGCGGAGACAACGGTCACGGCAGACCTGAGCTTGGCTAGACCAGCTCCGCTGAGACCGACGCTAGCGCGTCATAAAGCGGATCGCGATTGTCCATTCCCAGCGAACCGTCCTCGGGTCTTGCGACGTCGCGGCCTCGAGATGCTTGGGAGCGGTGTGCGCGCGGGCGCCGGTCTCGATGCGCTAACGCACGAAGATGCCTTGTTTAGCGATGGTTGCGCGATATGGCGCCCGTCCTGTTCCTCGGCGGGAGGCGCATCACGACCGCAACTTTCAATTTAGGCAATCTTGGCGACGTGACCGAGACCGGCCGCACCTGCGCCACAGGTGCGCCCCATTGTCATCCCCTCACCTCCTTAATCTGCGTGCCAAGTCGGGGACGTGAATGGGGGGACCGCGGCCGCGCGGCTGGCGACATTGAAGATTTGGCAAACAAGCTGTATTGCCGGCGCGCTGACAGCGACTTCGCTTGTCGCGATTGGTCAGATCGCGGTACCGCGCCCAAGCATCGCAACGCCGAATGCAAGAGTGGCTGATGCATTCAGCGGCATCCCGCTGAATGTGACGACGGTTCTGTCAAATGCTGGCGCCGCGTTTCCGGCCCCGGCCATCGAGACGAAATTCGATACAGGATTATCGGCTAATGCGATCGTTGCGGCGGGATTCAGCGCCGCGGCGCCGGACTCGGTGCCGCCGTCCGATGTAACCACTTCGCAAGAGCCAATGGTGCAGGTCGCCAGCCTTGAGGCAGCGTCGCCCGAGAACTCGGCAACGCTACAGCAGGACCGTCCGCCCGTTGCTTCGCCCAATCCGGGCGAAGGCAAACCGTCGTATCTCAAATACTACGTCTACTCGGAAATTCCGCCGCCGGAAAAACCCGCAAAGATCGCCTTGTCGGCGTTGAGCGACGTTCCGCTCGGAACGCCCGTCCAGGAGATCGAACGTGCAGCCGAAGCGTTCGGTGTCGATGTCAACTTCATGAAGGCGGTCGCCAAAATCGAATCCGATTTCAATCCCAAGCAACGCACCGGCTCCTATATCGGCCTGTTCCAGCTGAGCAAGTTTGAGTTCAGCAAATACGGATCGGGCGACATCCTCAATCCTCGCGACAACGCTGTAGGTGCCGCCTACAAGTTTCTCAGCGAGGCTGCGCTATTCGAAATATTGACGCAGAAAAAGCCGACCCTTTCCGACCTCTACCTGATCCACCAGCAGGGCTGGGAAGGAGCCGCCCAACACATCAGCCGTCCGCAGCGGATTGCCTGGAAGTCGATGTGCGCAACCCGGGAGGGCTCGGCAAAGGGCGAGCGATGGTGCAAGCGCGCTATCTGGGGCAATACGCTGCCTGCGGTCAAACGCGAATGGAAGTCGGTCGATGATCTCACCTCGGGTGCGTTCGTGGCGATGTGGCGGGACCGCGTCGACACGCTCTATGCCCGCTATCCTGTGCTAACGGCGGCGGCCGAACGCTCGAGATAGAACAGCTTGCGACTGCGCACACGCACACCTCTGGGTCGACATTCGTTTCGTCGAGAAGCTGTGTCGGCAATCTAGTTTCCGGCGCCAGGTAAGTTTGCGTTCCGCTCAGAGACTGGGTGGTTGTTCGGCTCCCGCGGCCGGATTGACCCAATACCTCGACCAGTGCCGCTCCGCGGCCCGGACTCCTAGATTATTCACAGGCAATCACGTCGGCTGATAACCCATCAGCGAAGTGACGACACTCCTCGTTGAGGTCCGCTTAGTGGGGTGAAGCGGACTGGATTTGCTCACTCTGAGTTCTTCGCATTTTGACCCAAAGCGGTCGAACGTACCCAATCTAGTTGTTGTCATCGTCTGCTGTGGGAGCCTTCCGAAGAAGGTAGGAGCGCAGCCAGCAAAATTAGTGCTTTCCCCAAATTTATTGAAACGTCACCAACGTTAGACTCTGTCACCGGCACGCCAGTGGTGACCATTACAGCAGTCATTGCACGTGAAGCTCTGTCACTTGAGACACAGGCGACGCTCCTTTCCAACGGCCTTCCTGAGCCAGATGGTTTCCGAGACGTTGCACAGTGTAAATTGATCCGAGGGCAACGACCAATCCAGCCCAGACATCAGCGAAGAAGTGCCCACCACCGATCGGCGTAGCCGCGATCATGACGACATTCCACAAAAGGCCGGCGATCCTCAGCCACCGGAACGGCCAAAGAGCCCAAGCGTAAAGAACCGCACAAACGGCATGAAAACTCGGAAACGTCAGGATAGAACCTAGAGAATAGGCGTTGAGCAGTCTGGTGGTGCCGTCGCGCACGAGCGGAAGTTCTTTCAGGGTCCCGTAGTAGACGACTGGTTCGATATTGGGATGGTCGGCCGGCACGATTCCGACCGCGTGATAAGCGCCAATCGCCGGCACCAGCGTGGAGATGATGGTTGTCGCAATCAGCGCGATGGCGAAGCCAAACGCGAACTCTGCTGCACGTCGGTGATGACCGAACAGCGGCAGGATAAACATCAGGATAAGAAGCTGCCGATGGATGGAACCGTATGTTTGCGTGAAAGCCCAGCGCAGCGGCAGTTGGTCGTTCACGAGGCCGAGGTAGGCCCTGAAATCGAATCCAAGCATACGGTCGAGCGCCAGCAGATTTTTTTCCTGCATGGGCAAATTCGCTGCAGCCGCGACGTAACCGAGAGAAATGAGCAGCACGAGCATTGAAATGAACTGCGCCAGCGTTATGAGCGTGGCGTAGATCTTCGCGTTTCTGGCCGCGGATCGCTCATTGAGATGACCGATGATACCGTAGAGCCCGGCCATTCCGAGCATGGCGAGGTAGCTGCTCCACTCGACACGGAAACTGGTTAGCAAAAGGCCAAGACAAAGACTGACCAGAACAAGGAAGATGAGCGCCCAATTCAGCTGGAACAGGCGCAGAGAAACAAGTTCGTCTTGCGTTAAGCTGTCCTGCTTTGAATGTGACGCCCCCCCCATAAGACTCCAGAGCCATTTGCAGTCACCCGTGGAATTGCGATAGCGCAAATAGCATTACAACCATTAATACATTAACAATAAAAGCGTGTGTAACAGATTGGGTACACGCCTTGACACGCCCTCAGATTGTAGGTCGTTGTGGCTATTGTGCTTCCAAAGAGGAGTCGCACTTGGTCGGTCACATGGAGCGACGGATTGCAAACAGGTTGCAATTGATCAATTGGAGCCTTGTAGCTGGATGTGCGATGTCACTTTGCCTCGGACTGGCTGTAACAACCTTCACGCTGGAAGGTCTGGTAACGACGGAGGTCGTCACAGCGCCAGCGCTGGCGGCTACCGGGTTGTGGCTCATGCGGCGGAGTTGGGGCGAGCGACCGGCATTCACGATGCTTGCATTTGCGCAGATGGGATCTGGCGTGATCTGCGCGGCGCCGCTGTCGTATATCGGCTTGAGCGCCGGGATGCCGCTGCAGGACTCAAGATTCGCCGAGCTCGACCGATTGCTCGGCCTGGATTGGCCTGCATATTTCCATTTTGCGATGGCCAATCCGGAATTGCTGCTCTACGCCAAGTTCTTTTACGCAATGATCCTCGTGCCAGCCTTCGGCGTACCGGTCATACTGGGGCTGACGGGGCAATATATCCGTCTGCAGCAGTTCGTGATGGCGGCAATTTTGGCGTCGTGCGTGGTGATTGCTGTCTCCACCCTGTTTCCGGCGATCGGCACCTATTTCGAGTTTGGGCTCCCCTCCGACACCGAGATATTCAAGGCGAACGGATATGGAGGACAGGCGCGCGACATACCGATGCTACGCGATGGCACGCTGCGAGCACTCAAGCTCACGGAACTCGGCGGCATCCTCACCTTCCCGAGCTTTCACGCTGCGACGGCGCTTCTTAGCATCTGGAGTTTGTGGAGCATCTGGTGGCTGCGTCCCGCCCTCCTGATCTTGAATGCGGGAATGCTCGTTGCGACCCCGCTGGTTGGGGGGCATTATTTTGTTGATGTGATCGCCGGCGTGTCGGTGGCTGCGCTGACGATCCAGTTGTCGAAATGCCTAACGGCGGTCGTCGCTGCAAGCCCGCTGGCGGTCTCGACGCAGTCGGCATCGGCGGAACCGGGTCGGCTGGTCGATCCTGCCTTTGGCCGCGGCGTTTGAACGGCCACGCCGTCGTAAGAAGTCCCGGTTTGGGATACACCTTTGGACGCCGGCTTTTGGCTCCAAGCGGTCGACCCGGCATGTCCGCTAGATGTCCGCTCCTTGGGGGTGAAGCAGACTTGATATGCTCAGCCCGAGTTCTTCCGTGTGTGACCCAAAGCAGACTTTCACCGGCCTGATTACACTTCCAAGGCGCCACCTTTTGTCTGTACGATAGTTCGGCTTGGCTGAGGGCCGCATGAAACGGCGCAAGTTCATCACGGTTGTTGGGGGTATGGCTGCAACGTGGCCGTTCGCAGGTCATGCTCAGCAATCGACCAAGCTTCATCAGATCGGTGTGCTTTCACTCGGCCGCGGTGACAAGTCCGACGCAAGTCTAAAGACTCTCGATGCGTTTGTGCCGGCATTGCGTGTGCTCGGCTATACTGAAGGAAAGAATGTCGCGTTTTACCGTAAATTCGCAGACGGCGATGAGGACAAGCTCAACGAGTACGCGCAGGAATTCGTGACGCACCGCTTCGACGCAATTGTTGCTTTGGCTACCCCGGCCGTCCGCGCAGCCAAGAAAGCGACTTCCACCATTCCGATTGTCGGCATAGGCATGGCAGATCCCGTCGACGACGAACTCGCTTCCAGCCTGGCGCGGCCGGGCGGCAATGTCACCGGGACGGCATTTCTCGGCCCGGAGTTGGTGTCCAAACGGCTTCAACTGCTTAAGGAGATCGTTCCCGGTCTCTCTCACGTTGTCGTTTTGTGGCACCCTCGCGCATACGGTGAGCGCACAATGAAGGGGATGCTGAACGAGATTGAGAGCGCCGCCCGATCTCTCGGAGCAAGCCTTCAACTTGTGCCGGCGGATAGCCCCGCCGATCTCGAAAGCGCGTTTGCGGAGTTGGCCAAAGCGCGAGCGGATGGTCTCGTCGTGTTTCCTAGTCCGATGCTGTACAGCCAGTACTCTCGGATTGTACCCTTTGCCGAGAAGAACCGCCTCCCGACGATCTACGCCGCCAGAGAGGGCGTGGAGCTCGGTGGCCTTGTCTCTTACGGAGTCAACCTGCCTGACCTGTCACGCGCGACCGCTATCTATCTGGACAGAATACTCAAAGGCGCAACGCCGGCCGAGTTGCCGATACAGCAGCCAACCAAGTTCGAGCTGGTTGTAAACCTTAAAGCGGCCAAGGCGCTTGGTTTGGCGGCTGGTCGAGACTCTCTCCTGACCGCCGACGAAGTGATCGAATGAGCAGGCAGAATGTCTGCGATTGGCCCCTTTGAGACATGCCGCCCCT
Organism: Bradyrhizobium sp. LA6.1; assembly: GCF_040547805.1. Taxonomy (NCBI): domain Bacteria; kingdom Pseudomonadati; phylum Pseudomonadota; class Alphaproteobacteria; order Hyphomicrobiales; family Nitrobacteraceae; genus Bradyrhizobium; species Bradyrhizobium sp. LA6.1. The sequence continues at coordinate 192,889 of NZ_JBEPQK010000018.1, forward strand.
CACGATGAATGTCGGTTTTCGGGGGTAAAGCGGAAGTAGCGCGGACATCGCCAAACCGTCGCTTTTGACCCGCAGCGGACATCGTGGAGCGACGCCTAGCAAGCGGCATAGACCCGTCACAATCGGTGTCTTGATCTAAATCAAACAATCGCACATTGAACACGCTGTGGCGCAGAGCTAAAAGCACGACTGCGACATATCCATTCGTTTGGCACAAGTGACCGACCTTTGAAATCGGAGGAAGCAGTCATGAGTATCCGAAAGAGTGTTGCGCACGGCATGTTCGCACTGTTCGGCGCGATGTTGGTTGCGGTACCTCAAGCGACCGCACAGCAGCAGAAGCGGCCAAATGTCGTCATGCTAATGACGGACGACACTGGATGGAACGATTTCGGCGCCTATAGCGGGGGTGGCGCCGCGCTCGGCCATCCAACACCAAACATCGACCGGATCGCTAAGGAAGGCGCGACGTTCACGAACTGGTACGGGCAAGCAAGCTGCACGGCAGGCCGCGCCTCGTTTATAACCGGACGTATTCCGATCCGTTCGGCGCTCTCCATCGTGGTCGCTCCGGGCGATGAGAATGCGCTCAAAAAGGAGACGCCGACCATAGCCGAATTTTTTCAAAAGAACGGCTACTCCACCTACTTTTCTGGCAAGTGGCATCTCGGTGATAAGCCGGAGTCCTATCCGATCGAGCACGGGTTCGACGAGATGAAGGCGTTCGCCGCATACTATCCGGGCGTCTACACCTATGCCGATACGTCCAAGTGGTTTCATCCATGGTTTCCCTCGTACAACCCAGAGATCGCGAAAGCCTATTTTGATGTCGTAAACATGTACGAGTGGGAGGGAGTTGCTGGACAACCGGCGAAGAGAGGCGAGTACATTACGTACGATTACCTCGCCAACTTTGACGTCCGGCAGGCTGATTACGCAATCGATTACATCAAGAAGCACGCCAAGGACGCCAAGCCATTCTTCATGGACGTCAATTTCATGAAGATGCACAACCCGACCAACGCATCATCAAAATTCGCCGGGAAGTCGCGGTTGGGCGATTACTCGGACTCGGTGATAGAACTCGATGACGACATCGGCCGGGTCATGGACGCGATCCGTGCCGAAGCGCCGAATACGATTGTGATCGTAACGGCAGACAACGGGGCGTGGCAGGATGCTTATCCTGATGCGGGCACCACGCCTTTCCGCGGCGAAAAGGGTTCAGCATTTGAAGGAGGCTGGCGCGTACCCGGGTTAATGTGGTGGCCCGAACACATTCCCGCCGGTGCAAATTACCATGAAATGATGTCCCATATCGACTGCTGGGCAACGCTCGCCAAGATGGTCGGCCTGAGCCCGCCGCCGCACGGCGCCTGGACCGACGATAATGGCAGGCCAATCTACTTCGACAGCATCGACAACAGCGAGTACATCCTCGGCCGCGCGAAGCACTCGGCACGAAGGTCGTGGATTTACATCGACGGCGAAAGCTTCATGGGAGCGCGGGCGGATGTCGGCGGTGATCCAACCAACCCCGATCTCAGCATCGCGTGGAAGTATCTCTGGACGGCCAAGGACACTTGGCTCGGTCCGGAGCAAAATCTCGGCGCGATTGGCTCGGTCTACAATCTGACGATGGACCCATTCGAGAAATACGACATGGTTTTCAACGGCGCGATGTCGGCACGTATGCCATTGCAGTCGCCGGGCAAGTACACCGGACAGGACAACGGCTGGGTCTTGGCACTAATCTTCCCCGTCGTGATGGAGTTCAACAAATCGATTGCCGACTATCCAAGCATCAAGCGTAAGCCGGGCGGAGCCTCGAACGATTGGAGACCGGATCTGCAGCGCCCGGAAAACCCGGTCCCGATGCTCGACATGAAAAACCTGCCGAATATCAAGGGGAGCGGTGGGTAATATCGCGACGTCCCGTGAAGCCATTGGCTGACGGGCTGCATCAAGCGGCATACGGCGGGTCGGCTTTCACGAGCGGCTCGCCGTCGCGCATCGAGTGCTTGCCCGGCGGGAGCCAACGTCGCCTTTTGGCCCATCAGCGAAGTGACGACACCTTTCATTGAGGTCCGCTTGGTGGGGTAGAGCGGACTGACTTTGCTCACTCTGTGTTCTTCGCATTTTGACCCGAAGGCGACATCCGAGGAGGTCGCCAGACAATAGCCTTGCTGAGATCACTCTCCTTGACATTTCAGCTTGTCGACGCTGACGCTGCATTGCTCGGCGATCGTCTTGCAGCCTTCGCAGCGTTGGAAAGGGATCACCATGAGGAAGACGTTGTTGGCTCTCGCTGCCGTCGCGACTTTGGTCGTTTCAGCAGCCTCGCCCGCTTATGCTGGTCCGCGCTATGATTACGGCCCCGGCGGCAATCCGTATCCGCGCACTTATCCCGGACCCGGCGGCTATCCGTACTGGTCGGGCTATGTCGATGCCCCGGTTGGAGAGCCGATCCCGCCCTGCCACTGGATAACCCAGCGCTTCTGGGACGGGCATGGCTGGCGCGAGCGCCGCGTGCGCATCTGCGGCTGATCAGGTCGCGGCTGTTTCAGTTGTCTGTTTTTGGCCCGTGGCTGACCTCTGCTCAGAGGGCTGCAATGTCTGCTTTCAGGAGATAAGCGAACCAGGTCAAGCAGGTTGTCGAAGTCAGCCTGTGACCCAAAGCGGGGCCTTGGTTCGGCGCACCTTATCGTTGGGACGTGCGGTGAGGTCCCTAGCATATCGGTCGGAGAGGCAGTTGTTCGGTCAAGTTGGAAGCATTCTTTTCCGGGACATTCGCCAGCGATTTTGGCAAAGATTATCCCTTGCGAAGGCCTCGGGATCATCGACCAGCCGTGGACCATAACCCTGACGACGACCGGCAAGTCGCAGACGAACGTCGCAGCCTGTTGGGGCTCGCGGCGATGGCTCTCATCATAGGAGCGGCGACTGGATGTGTTGGGGCGATCTTCCGGCTTTTGCTCGCGCATGCCGATCGTCTGCGCGATGCGATGATCGCCTGGGCCCATGGCCACGCAATCTGGGGGTTCTTGACTGTCGTCGGCGCGTGCGGTGTCGCGACCCTGGTTGCCGCGGGGATGGTGCGGCAATTCTCGCCACACGCTTCGGGCAGCGGCATTCCGCATGTCGAAGCTGTTCTGCGCGAAGAGATCCCGCCGGCTCCGTTTGGCCTGGTGCCAGTGAAATTCTTCGGCGGAATACTGGCGATCGGCTCCGGGCTGGCGCTGGGCCGTGAGGGGCCGACCGTCCAGATGGGCGCCGGCATCGCGGTTTTCGCTGCGCGCGTCTGCCGGTTGTGTTGGGCGGACTCGCGAGTGCTTCTGGCGGCCGGCGCCGGCGCCGGCCTTGCAACGGCCTTCAATGCGCCGATTGCCGGGCTCGTGTTCGTGCTGGAGGAACTGGTGCAGAGGTTCGAACACCGTGTTGCCATCGCCGCCCTTGCAGCACTGGCGACGGCGATCCCAGTCGCAAGGCTGCTTCTCGGTGACGCGCCCGACTTTCACATCGGGCCGCTGAGCTATCCCAGCGCTGAGTCCGCCCCGCTGTTCCTTGCTCTGGGTGGCATCGCAGGCCTGCTGGCCGTCGCATACAATCGCACCCTGCTCGCGACCATCGCAGTTCGCGACCGATTTGGAGGGCTACCGATACCGATCGAGCTACGCGCCGGATTGATCGGCGCAAGCGTCGGCATGTTGGCCTGGTTCGCGCCCGAACTGGTCGGTGGCGGAGATCAGATCACGCAGCGGGCGCTGATCGGCCACGAGAGTGTCGGGATCCTGGGGGGCGCATTCCTGATCAGATTCGGACTCGGCGCTCTCTCATACGCTGCCGGCACGCCCGGCGGCCTGTTCGCACCCTTGCTCGTGCTGGGAGCCCAGTCTGGGTTGCTGTTCGGGGCGGCTTGCCGTCTTGCATTCCCGGCGCTCTCTATCCAGCCGGAAGCATTTGCTTTGGTGGGCATGGCCGCTCTCTTCACCGGCGTTGTGCGCGCGCCGGTGACCGGCATCGTTCTCGTCGCTGAAATGACCGGTAACGTGACGATGCTGCTGCCGATGCTGGGAGCTTGCTTCATGGCGATGCTGCTGCCCATGCTGCTGGGTAATGCGCCGATTTACGATTCCCTGCGTGAGCATACGCTGCGCTTGGAGCGGCAAATCAGACAGAGATGAGATCGGTGTCACCCACCCCAACGACGCCGATGCGTTGCAACGTTTTGAGCCTTCGACTTCCCCATCGGAAATTCTGTTCTTGAGCAGCGTTCATTTCCGCTTGTGGGCCCCTGGCGGACGCTTTGTGGTCTTTGCTCAGATGTCGGCTTGTGACCCTGGCTGTGTAAAAACGCGGCGCTTGACGTGATTCTCGCGGTATGATTCCCGCACGATTTGCGGGGGTCTCGGATGAAGCG
>NZ_JBEPQK010000019.1:0-188847 GCF_040547805.1 Bradyrhizobium sp. LA6.1
TCCACGGGCGGCTCCCTCGTTTCAGGTCATCGATGACCCATCTTGCCACGCAAACCGGCGGAAGGGGGCCGTCCACCCCAACACGAGAGCCCGATGCGGCGCATATCGCACGCGCGGAGGGCGGTAACCGGATCGCAGATCACCACGATCAGTGCGCGGAGAGGATGGTCAGTTTCCGATTCATGAACAACATAATTGGCCTGCGGCAAAATCGCAGGGCGCAGCAGTCAGACGAACCGCTCGGTTCCGGCGCCCAGCGGCGGCTCGCTCTAGTGGAGATGCTTGAGCCAGCGTGACCGAAATCGGCGCCCCATTTCTTTAAGATCAATGCTCATGCCGAGCCAGGTCGGTTTGAGCGAGACCAGCTCTTTCGGCTGCGCTGAGGTCTTGGCAGAAAAGCCGGCGCCCCTGATAAATCCAATCTCGACGTCACGAAGCGCGCCGTCGAGCCGCTGCTGGAACACCGCTTGATATTGTCGGATCGCCTGCTGGTGCTCGCCTGGATATCCCGCTGGATGAATGGCGCTGAGAACGACATTGCCAAGATTTTCGAGATGCGGCCGCGCCCACGCCGTGATCTCGTTCGGCGGCATCTCCAAACGCTCGACGAAATTCTGGATAACCCTGACGGCCTCCGCGATGGCGTCACGGTGAACGGGATCGACAACTGTCGCGATCGTGATCGGCACTCGGCTGTTCAGCCCACCTTGCGCGGCTGCTTCGCTGATAATCCGGTCACGCTCGGCCATGGCGCGCTTGCGTGCGTCATGCATGATGAATGAGAGATTGCGATCGAGGTCGGACTTGGTCGGGGATTCGTACATGACGGAGGCTCAGAAGGTGCCGCGCGTGAAAGCACCATGATCGAGCGTAATCTCTGGCGGTACCTCACCGAGATTGCCAAGCAACTGCTCGACCGCGATCAGAAATCGAGGCAGAGCATTTTGCACCACTTTGACCCTGCCCTCGTCGGTGCGGTCATTGTTGTTGTCGATGTCGTCGATGATCGCGCGCGGGATAGTGACCGAGCATGGCTGGCCCTTGTATCGAACAGGAAAGATAACGTCCCAGCCGACGGGCCGGACCGTGTTGGAGTATTGAAGCTCCAGCTTGCGGCGGCGAACGCCAGCGCCCAGCCCGTGCTCGATGTCCTCCGGAATGAAGGCGACACCGGCGGCTTCGAGGGCGGCGATGATGGCCAGCAAGTTCTTGCGCATGGGCTCGATACGGCCGTTGCCCTCAAAGCTGGCGATGGTGGCGCGGGCGACCTGGGCATTGCGGGCCAAGTCATCTTGGCTCCAACCAAGCAGCGCCCGCGCGGCCGCGCACTGAGTTCCGGAGATGGTATCAACAGGCATGAGCAATCCAGTCATTTTGAATAATGTTATGCAAAATGACTAACTTCATGCAAAAAGTCAATCTAACTCCTCCGCGCTTATAGCCCGCGCCGGCATAGTCCTGATAGTTGCGGAACGACTCGGTGCAACCTAGAGAATCGGAAAGCGCTTAAAGTCAAGGCAACCCAAGAAAAAGAAACAAATTGGCGCAGTCTTGTTCAAACATTACGGCCTGACTACGTGGGAACAAACCCCGAACTGGGGAACTCACGAGGATTGGTCATGAACGCTCCCTTTCCTGGGCCGTGGGCCCAGCTCTCTCAAGCCGACGCCCTCTTGATGGACGTCGCGCGCCGAATTCAATTGAGCCCGACTAAACACGAAATCGCGAAAACCAACTTCCGCGCCCTCTGTGGCCATGTCGACCGGGAGGGCAGTCCGCTCCATAAGAAGGTGCTCGAATGCTATCCGAGCGGCAGCTTCGCCACCGGAACTGCTATCGCATCAAGGGTTGCGAAAAATCAATGATGTCGACGTCGTCATCGAGTTGGACGTCCATCCACACTCCGAGCCCAAGACCATGCTCGGGTTGTTGTTCGAAGCCATCAATGGCCAGCCCGGCAGCCGCTATCATGGCATGGTGACGCAGAACAGTCGCTGCGTCACGGTCAAGTACGAGGACGGTACGACTGTTGATCTCATGCCGGTCGCTCGCCTCGCGGGAGAGCCGGATCGCGCAGGCAACCTTTTCCACTTCAGGAAGGAGTCGGACGAGAGCTTTCATAAAGCCGTCAATCCGTGGGCATTCGCGGACGACTTCAACAAGCGCGTCGAATTCGATCAGGCCTTCTATGACTCATTTAGGGGCCGGCGCCTTCTGGTCGAGGGAACACTCGAAATCAAGGCTGAGACGCAGCCGATGCCCGAACACGTCCCCATCGAAGAGAAGTCGCCGCGCATTGTCGCGCTGCAATTGATCAAGCGCAATCGCGATATCGCCTTTCGGTCGAGCGCTCGCGGCGGAATGCGCAAGCCGCCTTCGGTCGTGTTGGCAGCGATCTCCCTGGATGCGGGTCCCGTAAAGACCAGCCTCATTGACGAGGTGATCAACGTCGCTAACGCCATCCGCGTTCGGTTGCAGCAGAAATTTGGCGCTCGTCGAACAGTCGAGGTTCGAAATCCAGCTTATCATCCCGATGTCTTCACCGACCGCTGGCCGGAGAATGAACAAGCGCAGGACATGTATGATGCTGATCTTCGGCGCCTCATTACCGAGCTCTATCGCCTGCGGAACGATGTGCTAAGCATGGCTGAGAAAAGCGAGCTTCTAAAAAAGTTGTTTGGCGAGTCAGCCGCCGCTTACGCCATCGAGAGCCACCTCGATGCACAACGTCACGAGATGGAGGCTGGCCGGCTCCAAGCTGGACCGCGCGGCAAAATCGCGGCAACCGTCGCAGCGCCTGCGGTGGCGGCCGGCCTCCGAACCTCGCCCGTCCGCGCGGCCACTCGCGAAGGCAGAGGTACGCTGAAAGAATGACCAAATCGATCCAGCAGCAAATTGAGGCCATGACCTTCCAGTGGCCCGATTTCAAGCTGACTGAGCAATACGACCAGAGTGCCACGTGGGAAGGAATTCTGGCGCCAGACAAACGCGAGCATCTTGTTCGCGTGCGCTACCGCATACCGATGGTGCTGGAAGACTATAGCCTTCGAGACGTTCAACCAAAGGTTCAGGTGATCAAACCGAAGCTGGAGCGTCATCTGGATTACGAAGAAGGGCCGATCCCGCACGTCTATCGAAGCGAGATCGACCCATCGCTTCCTTATCTGTGCCTGTTCAGTCCCTCGCTTCGTGAATGGAGCATGGACGACCTCATCGCTGAAACGACGATTTTTTGGGCCAATGAGTGGCTCTATTTCTACGAAGGCTGGCTCGTCACGAAGAAATGGCGAGGTGGCGGCCGTCACCTGACTCCGACCGTCGATGGAGCCAAAGAACTTGAAGCGATCTAGTGGCACTCTTCAGGGCTTACGAGAGCAACTGCCTTGGCCTGATGGAAAGCCATTCCGAATCTTATCGATTGATGGCGGCGGCATTCGTGGCATCTTGCCCGCTGCCATTCTAACAGAACTGGAGAAGCGTTATCTTGGTGGCCAGTCAGCCGGCAGCTACTTTGATTTGATAACCGGGACCTCGACCGGCGGCATTATCGCCTTGGGTCTTTCGATCGGAAAGACTGCTCAATCCATTCTCGATTTATACGTCGACCATGGAGACAAAGTCTTCCCGCCAGTACGTTGGGACATCTTCAAGATGCGACAGCGTTGGCGGTTTCTGCAGGCGCTCCAGCACTATAGATACGAGCCGGAGATCCTTGAAGGCCTTCTCAAATCGGTCTTTGAAGAAAAGACGCTGGGTGAGGCAGAGCGGCGTTTATGCGTTCCATCGTTCGATGGATTTACCGAGGTGAACGTCTTCAAGACCCCACATCATCTCGATTACCGAATGGACTGGAAGGAACAGCTCCTCACCATTGCGATGGCCACCGCCGCAGCACCCGCCTACTTCCCGGTCTACAAAAATGGCGGACGTTTCTTTGCAGATGGCGGCGTCTGGGCCAACAATCCCGTGATGATCGGGCTCGTCGATGCTCTGATCTGTTATCAGCTTGAACGCCGCCAAGTGCACATCCTATCGCTGGGGACAGGCGACAGCGAAATCCGCTTCTCCGAGAACCAGATTTTACACGGCGGTCTTATCGACTGGTATGAGATCATTTCCTCGGCGATGCACCTCCAGAGCCAAAATGCGACTGGGCGAGCAGGGCTGCTCATTGGGCGAGATCAACTGGTGCGCCTAAATGCTCCTCCGATGCCGGACAATCCCATTGGCCTCGACGACTACGATCGTGCGCAGGAGCTGTTGCCGCCGATCGCCGCGCAACTAGTGGACGCGCATGGCCAGATGATCCGGGATCGCTTCCTGCTGGAGAAGGCCGATCCGTATAAGGCGTATCATGGTCCTCGAGCATCCGACGATGCTTCGTCAAAAGCGCCAACCTAACGCGTGTTGCCGCGCGTCATTGGGACTTTGAACCAGATCTACCAGAAGTAACGGAAGCCGCGAGAGAGTATCGAAAACAAGAGCAAGAGTGAGCAAATCAAAAGAGGCACCCGAAGGAGGGGCAGCATAGCGCCGTCGCGCAGCGGCGGGACCCGGGACCGAGTGCAGTCGCGAGCCCGGTTAACAAGGCACCCGCGCGACGGGCAGTGATAGCGGTACCACGAAGCGGCAGCCCTTCGCGCGAGTGCCTCCGGCGAGCGACACATTACATGCACTTGCGCGAGGGATCGAAGCCGAAGGCCGAGACGCAACGCGGCTCGCTTCACGAGAGCCCGGTGCGGCAATAGCCGCACGCGCCCAATCCCAACAAAAATGGAGCCCCACCTGTCACTTGCGCCGGGAAAAATGAAACCCCTTGTAATTAGCCGATACTCGATGCGGGTTCCGCCGACTAGAGATGAGTTGCCAACTCCAGATATCGACAAAATGCATTCGCGAGTTGCATCTGTCGGGGCGTTCTGCATTCCACCTCGAAAAGTCGAGGAGATGCCACGACGACGCAGATGCATTTCGTCCGCGATGTAGCCACGTTCAATCGATTAGCGCTGTAAAGAAACTCCATTCCGCGGGGAGCGTCCAGGTAGCTGGACGTCGTCATCGAATAAATCACGATGGGGGCTTCGCGTCCCTGGAACTTGTCCACCGTCCCGATGCGGGCGCCGGGGATGCGTTCCTGAAGCTCGAACACCTGCGCGTTGTAGGGAGCGATGATCAAGATTTCATCCAATCCGATCTGCGCCTCGGCGCCGTCGCGATTGGTCCAGGCCGTTCCTGCATCTAGGACTTCAAAAACGAGGTCGCGGATCGCGTCGGCCTCCTCCCGCGACGAACTCTGATTGCCTTCATGCGCCACGGGTAGATAGCGCAGACCGGCTCCGCTAATTCTGCCGCTCGAGAGGATCTCCTGGTTCTCCAGGCCAGGATGGGGATGCAGACGACCGTCGTAAAACATTTCGGAGTTGAACGAGCAGATTTGCGGATGCAGGCGCCAGGTCTCGGGAAGAAAGAGCCCTCGGTCGGGAGGCACGGTGGCGTGGGGACCGAGGATGTGGTCCAGAGAGGAGACGTCGACACCGTCGGGATGGCTCCCCTTGATCGGCTGCTCGAGTTGCCGCGGATCGCCCAATAGCACGATGCTCCGCGCGGTCTGCGAAACAGCAAGGACGTTCGCGAGTGACATCTGGGCGGCTTCGTCGATGAACAGAACGTCGACGATCCCCGCCGCGTCGGGTCGGGCCCAGAACCATGCGGTCGCACCTCCGACCATGCAGTCGGAATCCAGCGCATCGAGAAACGCGGCGTTGTCAGTCGTGAAGCGCAAACCCGGCAGATCGTCCTCCTTGTCGGACGGCTTCTGGATGCATTTGATCGGAAGACCCTGTTCGCGGGCAGTGGAGACGACCTCGTCCAGAAGGTTGCGGATGACCTTATGGCTGTTCGCCGTGATCCCGACTTTTTTTCCCTCCTTGGCGAGGGCACAGATCATCCGAGCACCGGTATAAGTCTTTCCTGCCCCCGGGGGTCCCTGTACCGGAAAGATGCTGTTGTCGAGATTGAGCGCTACGCGGATCGCCGCCTGCATGGTCGTCTCGCCGTCCACCTGGAATTGCTGCCCCATCAGTCGCGGAGCCGCCGCCCTCAACAGATCGCGGGCGGCGCGATGTTGGCCCTCCCCGACCATTCCATGGTCGGCCACGTACTCGCCGATCCGCATCAGCGAGTCGGCGAGAACCTGAGTGCCGACGAAACTGTGTGTGAAGACCGCCTCGGGATGCAACGCGGCCGTGTCTCCGCGCTTCTTGACGTCGATCGTGCGGTCGTCGAGCGACATCGCGACGACCCGTCCGAAATCGTCGCCGCCGATGCTGTGCAATTTGTCTCCTACGCGGATGTCAGTGTCTTGCAGCGCAAAGCGATACCGATGGACCGGGGCCTTGGCAGTCCCGCCGACTTGCTGCAGGAACGCCAGTTCCGCGATCCCGTCGCGCTCGTGAAGCAGATCTTCGGCGGACAGGTCTCGAAGCCGGAAGTATTCCCACCAGACGGCCTTGTTCTCCCGCCCGTGCCAATCCAGCATGGACGCCAAAAGCCAGAGCGCCTGCTGCTCGGAGGTTCGTTCCGCGACGTCGTCCGGCACGCCTGCGATTAGACGTTCGACGAGCGCGGCAACCTTCTTGTGCCATTCGTCGAGTTCGGCGCTGACCTCCGACGTCCCCGGCGCCGGCCGGTCGACTATCGCCCCGCCGGCGATGACGTCGGCCCGAACCGACTCGAGCCAATGTCGCAAAGCATCCGTCGAGGAGCAGTCGTCCCGATTGTAGCCCCTGATCGTTTCCTTGTCGCTTTCGGGTATGCCCGCGGCATCCGACAACTCCAGTCGCGCCTGCGTCCGCGCCATCACCGCGCCGACGTCGTCGAGCGGAACGGTTCTGATGAACGAATACAGCGGTTCGAGCTTCTTGATAGAGTAGCTCTCGACGCTGGCTCTAATGGCATGGCGGACGACGGAATAGAGGTCCACGAAAGTTTCGGCGCGCAGCAGGCTGTCGACCTCGTTCTCGCGCGTCGCATATCGGCCCATGAGCCGCTTCATCGCCGCCGGTTCGTAGGGCGCGAAATGGTAGATGTGTAGGTCCGGATGGGTTTTGAGGCGATCGGTCACGAAATCGACGAAACGCTCGAACGCGATCCTTTCTTCCTGACGGTTCGAAGCCCAATCGCCAACGTACCGCGGCTGGCCGCCTTCGTCGGAGTATGTGTATCCGAAGAGGAATTCCAATCCGCCGTCGCTTACGAAGGGATCACCCTCGAAGTCGAAGAATATGTCGCCTTGGGAGGGTTCGGGCAGCCGTGATAGGCCGAAGCCCGCGATCGGCGGCAAGGTTTCGTAGAGGACCGTGCCGCTCTCGCGTCCTTCCACCTGTATGCGGGCCTGCTCGCGGACCTTCTCGAAGCTTTTGACGTTTCCTCGTTCGGGTCTCCACTGCAGCGGTAATGGCAGGGCGGCGAGCGCAGCCATTGTCTCCACCCCATTCCTCTCCAGTTCGCCCATCTGCGATTTGCTGATGCCGGCGATGAGCGACATGTGATCGTCCGCCCTCCTTCGCTCGTCGCAGTGCCGCCGCCACCGGCATATCTCGCAGTGGTCGATGGGCTCGGGATAGACGGAGCTCGAGAGCGGTCCCGACACGGCCTCCTCCAGGCTGCGGCGGACATGCCGGTAGTAGGCGGCATAATCGGCGACCCGGTACGTCTCCGGCATGAAATTGGTACCGGGCGTGACGACCAGCGCGGACGTCGGCTCAGCCTGTTGGATTTCGGACAACAGGTCCGAATAGAGCGATATCTGAAGGATCGTGCTGCCCTTCGTCTGTCGCGCGAGCTTGGTGTCGATGACTTCGTACGACCAGGCGCCGAAGCGGCTCGGCGTTTCGACTCTCGTGAGGATGTCCGCGCGGCCGTTCCAGCGTCCTGCCTGCAACGCGCCCTGGACGATAATCGCGTCTCCGCGGGCCATGGCCGCGCTGGTGGCCGCGAGCGAATTGGCGTCGACGCCGACGCCTTCCACGACCGTCGCGGCTCGACCGTCGGCCTTGAGGTGCTCGACGAATTCACGTTCGTGCAGCCTCCCCCGCTCGGCCAGCACTTCGAGCACCGGATCCCAGATCTTGGGCTTATCCAACTCGCCGTCGACGACCATGAGGTCGAGCGATGTCAGATAGCGACAGTTCAGATGCCCCACCAGATCGCCGGCACTGAGGTTAAGCGTTCCCGCGACTTTGTACATTTTTCCCCCGCTCGTTGGAGCGCGTCACTGGAGTCCGCTGTCGCTTCCCGGACCGTGTGCCTGGCACACGGTCCGCGCCATGCCGATGATGCAGGCTATCGCTGCGGCGTTCTGTCTGGCCCACAAGGCCTTGGCCAAGGATTGCGGGACCTGATCCCGGAACTTGCCGGCCGCCACGTTCTCAACGAACGCCGCTAGCCCGATGGGATCCACGTCCTCCGCATCTGCCAGGAGCTTCAACTTCGCCGAAGCATCGAACACGTTGGTCTCAGAAAGTGTAAGACCCAGGTCGTGGACTTCACCCGGAATTCCAACCATCGCGGCGGCGGCTCCGAAGACGGCGGTCGCCTGGGACCCCCGCCACAGAAAGACGTGAAGGTTCTTCTCCTCCTGTACGCAGGTCGTCGTCTCAAGACCGAGAGACCGGAACATCTCTCTTCCTTCGGCCAGCAGCGAACGCCCCTTGTCGTCGAGATAAGGCGGCATGTCCGACGCCAGGTAGACCTGCCGCATCTCCGCCGCCAATCGATCGTGGAGGCGCTCTCCGTTGGCCCGCTCGAACCGGGGCACTACACCTCCTGGATGCGGCGCCACGAACAGAGTGTTCGTCTTCTCGTCGAGATCCTGCACGATCCAGCGTTGGCCGGCGAAGACGACCAGGCTGTCCTTATGGACGGGAAATGAAATCGGGAGAGTCCCGAGCGTCCGCCCTCCGACCGTGAGGCGCCATTCGTCAGGAGACTCGAAGACGGCGAAGAAATTGCGCGATTGGACGATCCGTTCGCCCTCCTTCCCGAGCATGATGGTGCCGTCGCTCGCTTGCTCGACGAACTTGACCGCCTCCGAAGACAGGTGCCGGAGCAGATCGGCGAACTCGGTCACCGAGATCGAGGCGAAGGGACCCGGGCCGCACAATAAATCGTACATCGGTCGAGCCCTTATGCCGCCGCGTTCCGCGATAACCGACAGGATCTGGTGTATGAGCGTCGACGCCGTTTCGGGCACCTCGCCGGCCGGTTCGACGAACCTCTCCAGGAGCAGCCGCACGACGGCGACCGACCGTATCGTGTTGGACCGAAGCTTATCCAACATGCCGGAGTCCTGATCGATGTTGGGTTCGCGCACGTAGACCCGCAGGATAGAAGGCGTGCCGCGCCGGCGCCCCGTGCGTCCGAGCCTCTGCTTCAGCGACGATAGCGATCTGGGCGACCCGATCTGGGCGACCGACTTCACGGATCCAATGTCGACGCCGAGTTCCAAGGTCGACGTGCAGATCGCGGTCGTCGGAAGCCTCGCGTCCTTCAAGCGGTCTTCGAGATCCTCGCGCAAGGTCTTCGAGAGGCTGCCGTGATGGGGGAAGAATTCGTTCGGGACCTTCGCCGTTTCGCAACGCCTCCTCAATCTGTCCGCTGCGGACTCAACCGTGCGGCGCGATCCACCGAAGACGAGATTGTTCGTCCCGCGGAGCGTGGCGAACAGATGATCTGCGATGTCGTCCAGCGCGATCCTTCTCGGCGTCTCTTCCGCACCGGAGGCACCTTCGGCATGATCGGGATCGTCGAGCTCGGGCGGCTCGACATATCCGCGTATCTGAAGCCTGAGCTCCGGCGAATCGGATTTCGCCTCGAGGATCTCGACCGAGTGCGGTACAGCAGGACGCAGCCAAGCGGCGGCCTGCGGAAGATCGCCGATGGTCGCGGACAGCCCGACGCGCCGCGCGGCTTTTTTCGACATCGCATCGATGCGGCGCAGCAGGCTCGCCACATGAAGTCCCCTCGGCCCCTGGAGGAAGGAATGGAGCTCGTCGATCACGATGAACGCGGCCGTCGACAGCAACCGCGCGGCGTCGGCCGGTCGGCGGGTGAACATGGCTTCGATCGACTCGGGCGTGATCAGGGCGATGCCCTGCGGCCTGACCAAGGCCCGCTTCTTGTCGGCCTGCGGCGCATCCCCGTGCCATTTCACGACAGGAATGCCCATGTTTTCGCACAATTCGTCCAGGCGCTTGAACTGGTCATTGATCAGCGCCTTTAGAGGGCTGACGTAGAGGACGGAAAAGCCCGGTTCTTTGCGCTCCGCCACCTTGGTGAGGATAGGCAGGAAAGCCGCTTCCGTCTTTCCGGCCGCGGTCGTCGCCGCGATCAGGATGTCACGATCGCCGTCCAGCACCGCATTCACGGTGCGAGCTTGGATCTCCCTCAGTTCGTCCCAACCTTGATCTCTGATCCAGCGACGGATCGTCGGATGAAGCTTGTCGTAGGCTTCTTCAAGGGTTGAGTCGGAGGCTGGTGAGCTCATCGCCGTCTCCGCTAACATCGGCGTCCGCCGAAACTTCCGGTGCGTCCGGTGCGATCGGCATGCGATCCAGAAGATCTTCCCAGCGCGCACCCGGATTCTGTTCGAGCACCGACAGCATGTGAACGAACGCCTTCACTGTCGAACGCGGGGTCCTAAAATATGCCTCTCCGATCTTTCGATCGCAGTGTTCCATGAAACCGGTAAGGGCCTCGTCGGGTATCAGATATTTCGACGGGTCTCCGCTTGCGAACACCATCCTGATGTTGCCTAGCAGCACCAGCAAATCCTCGGGCGTCAGACTCTGGAGCCGGATGACCGGTCCCGAAAGATCGACGAGACCGCCGTGGGCGAAGGTATTCTCCGCCAACCGCGATTGAAGCGCTTCGTAGCTGAACAAGCCGCGGCGGGTATCGAACAGAAATTCGGGTGTCCCGCACATGACGAATCCGATGCCGGACGTGGTGCCCTGCAGCGAGTCGTTCACGATGTCCAGGATCTGCTCGTAGTTCTGCTTCCGTGCCTGGGAGTTCTGTAGCTTGTAGATGTTGGCCATTTCGTCGAACATCACAACCAGACCCGCGTAGCCCGCGACCTTCACGAGGCATGCCAGTGATTTCAGCGAGTCGTAGACGTTCTCGTCGTCGATGATCGTCCGAACTCCGAGATCCTTCTTCGCATCCGTCTTGGTCGTATATTCGCCGCGTAGCCATCGGATCGCACATTGCTTGAGAGCATCGTTCGATTCCTCGCTGCCCCGCCAGTACGCCTTCAGGACGGTGGCGAAGTCGTACCCGCCGGCGAAACCGGTGATCGGCGCGAGCTTCTCGTCGATGACCTTCTCGATCGGTATGCCCTTCTCGCCGCCTTCCTTAGCGGCGTCGGTCACCAGCCTTTCGATCACGTTCTGGAGCGCGCCACCTTCGGGCTTGTTCCGCGTGGCCATGTTGTTCACGGCTTCGGAATAGAGCGCACGTGCCTGGCCGCCGCTCGCGTGGATACGCCTGTTGGGCGACAGATCGGCGTGCATGGTCACGCATTTTCGCTCGAGCGCGATAAGACGCACGATGCTCGCGAAGAACGTCTTTCCCGCACCGTATTCGCCGATAATGAATCTCACCGCGGCTCCGGAGTCTGCTATCCGGTCGATGTCGCGCAGCAGGGCTGCGATCTCTCCGGCGCGCCCCACCTGGATGTGCGCCAGACCCAGGCGAGGCACCACGCCGGCCGATAGGGCCTGAATGATCGTATCGCGCTCCTTGGGCCGGATCGTCTTGGCGGATTTGCTCATGCGGCCTTGTCCTTCATCTCGGCGATTTTCCCTCGAAGATGCGGCGTGACGACGACTTCATAGCCGTCCTCGATCAGCGCATCATCGAAGCGATCGAACGACCAGTCGTTGATCCGTTCGATGGCGCCATCCGGCAACAGGCGCATCTCCTTTGCGTGTCGGTCGAATTCGGTCCGCGTCATCGACCCGCGAAGCTCCAGGAGCTCCACCAGTTCGGTGTGCGGCCCGTCGAGTCCGTCCAGAGCGGCCTGTTCGGGAGGAGCTTGTTGCGGCTGGACGACGTCTTCGGCGAAGATATCCGAAAGGAGAGCCGACACCGCCTCCGTTTCCCTCCGCGTTCGTTCCAGTCGCGCGGTATCGATGGACATTCCCCTAGCGGCAACGGCAGGAGGAATCGACGACGGCGCTTCCTTCGGTAGCGGTACCCCTACGGCCCGGTCCTCGCCGCTAATGGGTACGGGATCGTCGGCCTGTCTTGCGGCAGCGCTATGGAGTCCAGAGTACACACGCTCCTTCGGCAGCCCGAGCGACTTGTGAAGGCGTTCCAGGAATTTCACTTCGCCGGCGTCAACGTTTCCGCTTCCGCCGATCACTGCTATGGCCGCGTCCGCGATGGCCTGGCGTTCGCCTTCGGTGGTATCGGCGAGCTTCCGCATCACCCTCGCCTGCTTCGGCGGGTTGTTGAACGTTGTCACCGCGAAAGCGATCAGCCGCGCCTGCTCGACTCCGGACAGATCGGTGGCGGAGCGAATCCGCGCGATCGTGCGCTGGAGCTCCTCGTAGGATGCATCTCCATCCGCCGCAGCCGCCAGCACCGCGACCTCGACTTGCGCCCTTACGGCTCGGAAAGATGCCCTGGCGGGATCGACAGGGCCGCCGTTCGGAGCTCTGAACACGAACACCTGCTCATCGGCGCGTGGGACGCTGCTTCCGTATCGGCGGTCGGGCTCGATGGCGACCCCGATCGAATCCAGCGCGCAGCCGAGTTCGTCGGCGGCCGCGGCCGAAATCTTTCCGTCCGCGGGCACTTCGATGCCCGCCATTTCCAACAGCACCTGTGCCGTGCTGCTTCCGCGTCCGTGATTCCCCACAACGGCTTCGATCCGGTGCCGGAAATCGACGATCGCGCCCGTGGTCGTGCTTTGTTGCAGATCGGCGGGCAGCAATTTCGCTGCGGCCATCGAATTCCTGGCCGAAGGTTTTCGGCCGACGAAGCGGCTGAATGAGTCCAACTCGTCGGTGCAATCGGTCACCAGCTTCTGCAGTCCGGACAACGGTTTCGTCACCCGGGCCACGTCGATGTGCTGCTCGTGCGATCCACTGACCGCCACGTCGAACGCGCCGCTCGCCGCCCGGTAGCGCAGGGAGATCCGATCTTTGCCGCTCACCGGAAGGCCCGCGGGATAGATCCGCTCGAACCGCAACCGCCACAACGAGACGAACTCGTCGAAGCAACGGACCGCAGGCGTCCTAAGATACGTGTCCGGCATCGCAAGAACCCAGCGTAGGGCGTCTTCGGCCGACAACGCCGGCGCTTCGTCGAGGCGGCTTCCGAGGTAGAGACGGGTCGGTAAGTACATCTCGGGTCCACCGCGCCGCTCCGGAGAGAGTGCGCCCACCTCAAGGCGTTCGCCCCGGGCCAGTCGGGCGAAGTCGAGGAAATTGCTCGCGTAGCCGTGGAACGAGTTGTTGGCGCCGTAGATCGCCAGAAGTCTCTCGACCTCTCGGATGAGCAGGGGTGCATCGTCTCCTCCCTCAAGGAACAGCCGATGTTCGAGGCCATACAGGAAGATAAAGACCAGCCCGATGCCGTAGGAAGGATCCCGCCTGCCTCCGGCCATCCAATCGAGGAAGGCGCGACGGGCCTCAGGAGAGATGTCAGCGTAGGACGGCCAGTACGGCATCGAGCGGCCCTCCACGTCGGCCGCGCCAGAGGCCGAGAGTTTCGGGTTGATGGCGTATTGGCGCGTGGCGCTCCCCGCGAGCGCGAGCCAATCCCCGTAGTAGAACATGCCGCCTGAAAGCGCGGCAGTGCCGAACTTCACAGTTTCACCGCTTCGGATCCACCTGGCCGGAGGGGAGCGTTCGACCCGTGTGGAAGGAGCCCCTGGAGCGCGGGTCCGCCAAACGGTATCCAGAAGCGGTGGCCTGACACCGGTCGGATCAATTCGTTTCGTCGACCTGGCGCGGGCGATGAGGAACGCGATGGCGATCAGTGCGCAAATCAGGGCTATGACGCCTATCGCCTCCGCATTCTCGACCGCAAAGCGGTAGGCGGCCGACACCACGGCGGCCAAAGCGCCGAACAAAATCAATGGGATCGTTCCACCCGACGAATTGCCCCGTCGCCTAGCCATGAAAATCCGTGAGATAATATCGCCGGTCCCGGCCCGTCTAATGGGGCGACATTCGCACGACACACAACCGTAGGGAAAGGGCTAGGCCTCGATATTTCGGAGGGATTTCGACGCCCGACTGAGAAACCGATCTCACCGGACAGGCGAACCTCAAGCGCTCGCCTTGCCCGGCGGCAACGTCAGTGCCTCGGCAAAGGAGCGGCCGCCGCCCAAGTCGAACTCATGGAGGCGGCCCTGCCGAACGCGTTCTGACGCTTGCTGAGAGAGGAGGCGAAGACGTTCGGCGCCGCGACGAAGAGGTAAGTGCCGCCGCTTCCGTCGGTATGAGCGACGCGGATCGCCAACGCGGAAGCCATGCCAAAGCTTACAGGCGTGGCCGATGGTCACCAAATAAAACCTCGTGGCCGTGCCTTGTTCGTCCAATTCGGGCTCAACCACCAGATTCTGCAAGATTCCCTTGGCGGCAATACTCGTCGCATAGCCCTCGATCGCCGCCTGGCTGTGCGGCGTCTTGCGCGCACTGTTCGGGGACTTTTTGAGCTTTTGGAGCAGAATGAAAACCTCCGTCCCTTTCGCGGGAATGATTTCGATTGATTTGGCCGACATGATCATTCTTCCTTTTGCTTCCATCGGTGCAGCGCGCACTCCACGCCTGCACCCCTGCCCATCGGCGAGACCGGGGGCAGCATCCAGATCGAGCTTTTCCTCAAACCGGTAGTGCCGGATGCGAAATTTGCCGTAACGCATTGTGACCCCCTCAAGAACGAGAAACCGGAAACGCCCCGCGAGCAGCATCTGCATGACCGGCCCGAGGGCATCCGCCGTCATGGAAAAACCTCCGGTGAGCGTGCCTCCATGGAGATCCAGGTACCCAACACCGAGCGGACGCTGCTCAGCCTTCGCTTCGACCCGGGATGGCGGCACATCGGGCATGAAGGTCAGCTCTGCCATTGCCGCCTTGGCTTTGACTTTCGTGGGTAGCAGTACCTCAGCTCGAATCTGCATATAGCGAAAGTCGCCGAAGGGGCGATCGTCGTAACGGGGATCGTTCAAACCGAAGCTATAGCTCCAGTCCCAATTCTTGATTTCAAGGATGTAGCATGAAACGGCGTCTTCCGGCCGGACACGGCGCTTTGCGCGCATGCATTCTTCTCCGTCGCTAGCCGAGGCGCGGGTCCTTGCAGTTGTTCGACGGGGAGAATTCCGCAGGCACCCGCTCTTTGCCCCATATCTTGTTGCCGGCTCTACGCGGATTGGCCCTGAAATGCTCATTCCTTTCCTCGAAGTACCGGTCGATTGCTGCCTTCACCTCGTCCGCCGACTGATAGTTGCTATTATGGATGATCGCGCGGGCCATGCCGTGCCGCGACGCCAGTTTCTCGATGAGGCTGCCGTTACTCGGTTCAGCGAGCTCCGCCGCTCATCCTTTTGTCCGTCCGATGCGGGCCTCCCGGCGGGTACTGTGGGGTGATTGAAACAGGCTTGGTCCAGGTGCACTGATCTCGATATCTACAAAGTGCCACTGCTGCGTTCGCTCGCGGGAATTGCCAATATTGGCGATATTTGCCCGCCCAGGTCGCCGCCGCAGCATATTATGGCTTGCCAATGAATCGGTATCTGCCGCAAGCAACGCATTAACCCGCTTGCGCACATCTGGCTCGAGCAACGACTGGGCAACCCCGGCAACCACCTGATGCCATTCGTCACCTCTCGCCTTCGCACCGTCAATCTGGAAGCAGCTCAGGATCGCGCCACATACAAAGGTCGCGAGAGCGAATATCAGCTTCGTCAAGAGTCTCCCATTGGATAGAACGATTTGAAGCAATCGCGTAGACAACGCTACAGCTTGTGCGGTGAGCCTCGATAACCCTCGGTATCGGCGTAAATGAAAAACGCTCTCGCTTTGTCAAGGCATTCCTGGTTCGTCAAAATGTCCTTGTTATCCGGCCTGTTGGGAAACTTCCAGTCACGAGAAACGGGATCAAGGTTCATGACATCGAACTTGGCGGCACCATCTTGAAAGATCTTCAGTGCAGGATCGGTGCATAGAAATGACGTGATGGACGGAGAAAAATCGGGCTTGCCATTGTCCGGAATAAAGAACGCGCCACTCACGATGGTCGGATCCTTATCGTTGGTTGCCTTTGCAGCAATGATATTCTTGCTGAAGGCAAGGTTGGCATCATTTAGCTTCTCGAATTCATCGAGCTGAATTTCAGATCCCGCGATGGGAATCGGTGCTCCCGGCAGGCTCGGTACGGGCTTGCCTTGCCAATCCATGATGGCGTTGCCGCGCGAGTCCACCCCTGGTGTGCGGTTGGCCAGATTGTACATCAGGTTACCGATCTTGTAGGCGGTGAAGTCGTTTTGCAGATAGACGATTTGCCTGACGCCGGCGAGCGACATCACGCCTGAGCACTGCGCGCAGGATTCCAGCGACGTATAGAGCGTGACGTCGTTAAGCGAGGCGAGGTGTGGCTTGTCGCTGAGCTTCTTTCCGGTCTTCCAGCCGTCGAACACATCGGTGAGGCTGAACAGCCGACGCACCATGCGCGACTCCGCATGTTCGGCCGAGCTTCGGAAGAAGTCGTTGTGGTTGAAGTCGAAGTCGATGATCTCGCCATTGCCGTCGACCGCGATGCAGGCGATGTTGTGGCCGAGATAGCGATCCCAGTTGACGCGAAGCCCGCCGGGATTGGCCATCATCTCGCCGCGATAGCGCTGCGGCTTTTCCGGCAACTGGGGACGATCAAGCTGCGCCTGACGCAGCGGATAGGTGCCGAGCGGGCCCTTCTTGTTGCCGTTCCAGAACCGCACGATCAGCTTCATCAGGAGGTAGCAGAAGATCTTGTGCCGGTCCCTCATCGCGGGATCGCCGAGCTCTGGCGCATCGTGCCGTAGTCCGGTGGTGACATCGACGAGGTCGCCGAGTTGCCGGTTCCAGTTGTCGACGAGGGGCTGTTGCGTGTCGAACCCGGGCGGAGGCGCCAGCAGCGACTGCGCCGACGCCGGCGCCGACACGGCTGCTGCGCCGAGCGCGCCCGCGACCGCCGTCGTGGTCGCGATGAAATCGCGCCGGTTGACTTTGTTGTCATCGTTCATCGCGAGGCTCCCTGCATTCGAGACCGCGAAGCAGACCGTGCTTGCCCCAGCGCGGCACCCTGCCGTCTCAATCGATGAAATAGAACGGGTTCGGCAGCTTGAAGCCGCATTCGGCAAAGCCGCCATCGATGTCGCTTTGCTGATCGCCGATCGTGGCGATGATGGTGTAGCCTTCGGTGGCGATCCTGGCACGTGCGCCGCTCTTGAACGGCACGATTGAGCCACGGTCAGTGTCGGGACGGGTGACGAGCCTGGTCCAGCCCTCGTAGCCGGCGCGATCCAGATTGATCAGGGTCGCGTCACGCTGGCCGGTGGTGCGGCCGGTGATGAAGAAGACCGAGATGTTGCGCGCGCGCATCGCGTTGAACAGGGTTCGCGTCGGTTCGATGGCCGGTGCCACCGCCATGTGGATCCATTCGTCGAAGCCGCACGCCATGTTCGGCTCCTGCGTGCAGGGACCGCTCTTGATGAAGCCGAAATTGTTCTCCTTGATGTTCTCCCAGTTGGTGAGCGACGTCTCGTCGATATCGAGCACCACGGCGGGCATCTTGACCTGGTCGGCGCGGCGCTCGACATAGGCGCGCGCGTCAGCGATGACCAGCGCGACGTCGTCGACATAATTGCCGGCCTGATAGGCCAGCAACTGCTTCTTGTGCTTGTCGATATTGGTGATCGGCTGTGCCGGCTCCGGAAGCCGCGGCTCGCGTGGCGCTGGGCAATCGGCGGCACGAACGGCCGCCGGGCCGAACGTCGTAAGCGCTGCTATGAGAGCAGTCACGGCAAGCGCGGCTCTGAGCCGGCCGGAATGCGCTCCGGCGCTACGTCGTACGGCATTCACATCTAAATCATGCATGCTACTAAGCCGTCTTGCTGCCGCGTCATTGGGCCGGGAAGTTCTTGACGATATCGTCGGCCGTTCGCAGGCACAGTGCCGCGAGCGTCAAGGTTGGATTTGCGGTCGCAACCGTCGGGAAACTGCCGCTGCCGACCAGATAGAGATTCTTGTGATCCCATGAGCGCTGCATGTCATCCACCACCGAATCGTTCGCGCTGGTGCCCATGCGGTGGGTGCCGACCAAATGTCCGGCGCCGTAATATTTGATGCGCTCCGTGCTGCCTTGCGGCCATTCGAAAGTACTGGGATCGTCGGCGTTGGGCTTCGTGGTGAACTCGTCGGCTCCCATGTTCTTGAAAATTGCTGATGCGGTGTCCTTCGCCGCGGCCAGCCCCTGCTTGGTGTATTCGGACAGGTTGTAGCTGATCTGCGGACGCTGCAGGCCGAGATGGTCCATGAACTGGTCCGATACGGTCACCTTGTTGCCGGCATCAGGCGATTGCTCGATCAGGAAGCCGAGACGGAATTGACGCGAAAGTTTGTCGTTGAGGGCGGCTGTCAGCTCACTGCCGAACAACGCTTTCGGTTCGCCCTTCTTGGGGTCGTCGGACTTGCCCCCATTGAGACCGCTGAAATTGATCCCGTTAACGAAATCGACGGTGGTCGTGTTGGGGTCGCCGAGCGCGAAGTTCCACCCTTCGTTCCCGATTTCGACACGGAACGCGCCGCGGTCGCGGCGGAACGCGCCGTCGCGACAGATCTCGATGCCCGCCGTCGACAGCGGTCCGCGATATCCCCACACCGGCTTCGGCGCAAGCGCCCAGGCCAGATAGAGCGGATGGTCCATCAGATATTTGCCGACGAAGCCCTTGCCGTCCTTGCGGTTCGCCACGCCGTCGGGGGAACGCTCGCTCTTCGACATCAGGAGCAGTCGCGGCGTCTCAATGGCATTGCCGGCCAGGATATAGACCTTCTTGTTTCCGGTCACGCTGCCGCGCTCCACTGGAGGTCCCTTTTCGTCCTGATAGCGGATCCATTCGATGCCACTGACGCGACGGCTCTCATCGACCTGGACCTTTGAGGCGACGGTCTTGTACATGATATCGACACGGCCGGTGCGCAGCGCGTCGGCCAGCGTGACGCTGGGATCGTATTTGGCCTGGATCGGGCAGATAGGAATGCAGTTGGTATTGCCGGCGCAAACCCGGCGGTTCTGATAGGGCTGCGAGTTGCGGGCAGCCGGCGTGCTCGCCACCGCCCATTTGACGTCGTCGAGTCCGTGACCGGAGATCTTCAGGCCGGACAACCCGGCTTCGACCGCAGCGTCGACCTTCGACATCACAATCTTCGGCATCGGATAGGAGTAACCCGAGCTGAAGCTGATATCGAGATAGGACTGATCCGCGACATCGGCAGAGACGCCGATCTCCCGCTCGGCCTTGCCGTACCACTCTTCCAGATGACTGTATTTGATCGGCCAGTCGACGAAGCGGTTGTACCGCGTCTTCATCTCGAAGTCGCTTGGCAGGAAGCGCAGGCTGGTTCCGAGCCAATGCCGAGACGTGCCGCCATTGATGCGCTCATAGGTACTGGCAAACGGGAGCGGTCCCTGCTGGATCAAATAGGACTGCTTGGGATCCTGCCAATCGCCAAATCTGTATCTTGCTCCCAGGCTGAGCACGGTCGGACGACCGACATTCACGGTACTGGGATCGACCAGGCCGTTGGCGTCGAACAGCTCCGGCGGATACGGGCTCTCGGGCACTTTCGCGGTCGCGTTGAGGAAGCGATTCATGTAGCCGTTGATATCGGGCGGCAGTTGCTCGCCCGCCTCGAGAATCAGAACTTTCTTGCCGGCGGTCGCCAGCACCTTGGCGATGAGCGCTCCTGCTATGCCCGAGCCAACAATCACGACATCGGGGTCCGGCATTCTTGCGGCACACATGGTCGGAGCTCCCTATCAAGCAATGTAAATCTCGAGCTTCAGCGGATCATCCGCCCAGTAACCGTAGCGCATTTCGCTGTAGCCCATGGGATGCGCCTGCGCGACCCGCCAGGTCCAACCCTGCGTATAGGCAGCGGGCGAAATGACCTTCACAGGATTCAGCGGAAATGGGTGGTCACCCGGCGTGTTGTAGGCCTCAAGTTTCTTCGGGTCGTACCAGACGCCCAAATACCAGGCGAGGATGATGCTCCGTCCGAGAAATTTGAGCTTCGGATCGTTCATCACCTTGCTCGCCGCCGCGACCGGATTCTTAGGGTCCGGATCACTACGAACCATCTGCAGCAAGGTCGGGAGAGCCGGGTCGGCCTTTGCCGCGTCGAAATACTGGTTCTTAACCTGAATGGGATCGACCGTCGGCGCCAGCTTGAGGGCCGCGACTCCGGTCAACACCGAGGACAGCGCAACGAACGCACGCAGGTCGTCCTCATTGGGCAGCGGCGTTGGCACAGGAGGTGCGGCGGCTTCGGCTGACGTCGACAGCGAAGTTACCGCTCCCGCCGCGGCAACACCGAGCATTTTTCGTCGAGTTAGATCCGTCACGATATCCTCCGGGGCTTGCCTGCGGCGGGTCGGTTGAACATGGAGCGAGCGATCATCCGGTCTTCACTGTTGCGGCAACCGGCCCGCACGCTCTGCTTTTTCACTGCGCCTTCTGCGCTTTCTCCAAGATGAATGTGAAGTCGGACGCCGTCGCCGGCACGTGCTGCGTGGTGGCGTTGCCGTGGCACGCCATGCAGCTGGACGATGCCAGCGGCACCCGCCCCTGGCCGTAGGTCTCAAGCGTCGTGTTCGCGAGATAAGTCGGCGCCGGCGCGCCGAGCGGATCGGTCTTGCTTTCATGAGCGCTCGGCCATTGCGTCGCGAGCAGCATGTAGTTTGCCCAGACCGTGCCCTTCAGGGTGGCACGGAACGGCCTGTTTAGGTCCGTCACTTCCTGCTGGACGAAGCCCGGAATCATCTTATCCCTGACCACCTGGCTTCGGTAGTTGGCCTTGAACTTCAGACTGGTGTCAGGATCCCAGGGCTGCGGCGGCGTATCGTTCTTCGCCGGGCAATTCGTCTTGCACGCGGCACTGAAGAAATTGTACCGCGGCAGCAGATTGCCGTTGGCGACGTCGTCGACGGTGGGTGCGTTGCTGACGTGTTCGAACGAGGTCCACACCCATTGCGGCGCGAAGGCCGTCTTGTGGCCAACATGGAAGCCGATCAGTCCCAGCTTCTTTTCAACGCAGGCCGGGCCGGCCTTGGTGGCTTTGCCGCCCGGAAAATAAATCAGTGCATCCACGGTATGAAACTGGTTGATCAGGTTCGCGCTCTTGAGCGGATCGAGAATGCGATAGGAGACCTTGACCATGATGGCGCCCATGCGGCCCGGAAGATCGGCCCCAGTGGTCTTATCTTTCCCCGGATTGCTGCCGGTCGGGAATTCAACGGTCTGGCCGAACGCTTCCTGGCCCTGCTTGCTGTAGAGCCCGTTGTCGACGATGTAGTCGAACATCGGCTTGTTCATCAAAATGTCGAACAGCGCGTAATTGCCGTCCTGGTCGATCAGCGGGCCGGTCTTGAACGGCTGGTTGAAGGCTTCTTCGCCGAGCCGGAAGATGATCTTGCCCGCACCATCCATCGGCTTGCATTCGTCCGGCACGTCGCGCTTGCCCCAAACGGGTTTACTGCCATCGCCCAGCATCACGTCGGCGAGCGGCCGATAGTTCTGCAGGTCTTCCCATTTGGTGCGCGCGTCGCCGCCGGGCCGCGGGCCCTGGCCGATGACTTCGCCGTCCGCTGGAGAATTCATCGCGATGAAAGTGAGCCAGGAATAGAAATCGAAGCCGCGCTGCAGGTTGGCCATCTCGGGCCCGGGTCCACTCGTGACCAGCCCCTTTGAGTTTACGTTCTGCTGGCACGGCTGCCCCGATGTGAGGAGGTCGCGTGTGATCGGAGTGGCCACGGCCGGTGTCTTCGACCGATCGGTATCCGGCGTCACATTGCAGTTCGAAACCGGTGGATTGGCCTTATCGGCAGGATCGGATGAAGCGCCTGCTGGAGCCTGGGCTAGCACAGGCGAACTGAGCAATTTGATAATTACGAAAGCACCACTGACGGCAAGCAGACAAACGTTGCGCACCGCTCCCCTCCTGCGATTGACGGAACATCTTTCGACGCACGAACGCGCTAATTTAACTTAAGGAACTCCGCTTCATAAAAAGCCTCGTCCGCGATGTAGCCAGGCCAAACAACAACGGTCGAAAAAGCAAAACGGTTCTACTGCGCCCCGCTAGTCGGCAAATAGCTTGTCCAAGAGATGCGCCAATCGTACGCCAGCTTTAAGAAGACGCTCGCGCACCACCGCGGTGTTGGCGGCGATATAGGCGTCATCTATCTCGACATGCGCGTCTTCGGCTTTAGTGCACGCCCCGGCTTGCATGGCGCAGTAGTGTGTCTTGACGTCCTCCGTAATAGCAAAGGATTCATTGGCCCAGTCGCGCGGATCGGACTGAACCCATTCCTCCTTCATGGCGGGGGTGAGAGTGTCGATTAGGTCGGACGCGGCAGCGTCAACATCCTTGCCAACGGCCTTCATAACCAGACAAGTGTCCCAGGTCGCGTGCAGCACGCCAGAGCATTGGCCGCTTACGTCAATCCCATTCCCGCCCTTGTCGTCCGCGAAAGATACGTGCAGCGGCTGATGAATGTCGCCCACCCAGTGTCCAAGAAATTTGAGGGCAATCAGCCGGTCCGCAGGTTTGCCCTTGGAGCCAAGTATTGTCGAATCATTCGCGATGGCGCTCAAGGCGCACGGGGTCTCGCCCGGGCATCCTTCCGGCGGCAACTCATGCGCCGTGCGCGGCAGATTGATGAAATGCTCAGAGGCCCGCTTGCGCGGGTGATCCGGGTAGACGCATGATTCGCTAAACCTGTCATATTCCTGATCATTGCGAACCAGCTTGCGGATGGCCGCCCGGGTATCGACCGTCGCCAGCCGATAAGCGACCTCGCAAACGATTTGATGTCCTTCGTCTCCCCACGCGAAAGCGCGGCCTGTTAACGAGACCAGTGCGATGAACAGAACAACGATCACTCGCATAGCTTGTCCCCACATATCAGCCCTTCCGGCCGCTAGCCTCTGTGTCTCTTTTGCCTGACCTTCTTCGGGGCGGCCTTCCTAGCCTTTTTTTGTGCTTTTTTCTTCGCGGCGGCCTTCTTGCCCGCCTTGGAGCCCTTCTTTTTTGGCGCGGCCGTCTTTCGGGCGGCTGCACGCGCAACCGGCTCACCACCGTCCTTTGCGCCCTTTGTGCCCTTGCCACCCCGCACGCCTTCACCCACAAAGACGTCTGGGTCCTTGGCAGCATCCGCCTGCCAGCTCCTTTTCGGATCGGCAAAGAACATCTCGCGCCGATGGTTCTTCGCATTGGTCTTGTCGAAATAGTCGTTCGTCCATCGATCGGTGTCATCAAGCAGGCCGAACTTGGTCTGACCACCATGCTTGGCGATGTTGTTCGCGGCATCTCGCGAGTAGAAATGCCGGAAAATGCGATCGAACTCGGTCAAGTAGATGTCGGCCACCCGCGTATTGCCGCGGATGAGCAGCATGTTCTCGTCATTGGACTTGAGGGATTCGCCGGAGAAATTGGCTGAGCCCGTAAAGACGAGCGGATCGTTCGACAACGGGTCCACCAGCAAGAACTTGGTGTGGATGAAGAAGACGAAGCCTTGCCCATTCTTGCGCTCCAACTCCTCTGTCAGAAACCACTCCTCAATCTTGGAGTGGGGGATCGGCACCCACTTCTTGGTATTCTTACCGTCCTCGTCATGGCCTACGGCCTGCTGCAACTGCATCTTGCCGAGAATTGCCCCATACGAAAACATCAGATCGGCCGGATTGTTGGCCTGGGCCTGAATAACTTCGTGGGTCGGCGGGCGCTCCATGAGGATGAAGCGCATAGCGGGTCCCTGCTTCGCCATCGGCCCCAGAATGTCGGGATCGACAGTGAAGGCCCCGGTAAACATCGCACTCGTTGCGGCATCACCGGCGCGCGCCCCGTACCAGTTCAGCATGCGATCGCTAGGACGCGGCGAAAAGACCAGCGTTATTCCCTTGTCGATGACATTCTTCGGGTTGGGCGAGAGCCCAAAGGACTTGGCATGCTGCTCCTTTGACTCGGGGTTCGTCGACAACTCGGTCCAAAGCTTAAGGTACGTTGCTGCTACGGTCTTCTCGGTAACGAGATGCCCGACGTTGGTCTGGCCGAGGAAGCCGGACGGCGTGAAATTCGTCGAGCCCGTCCAGACCGCAATGGCCGTCTTGTTTTTCTCCAGCCGGACAATGAATTTGTTGTGCGGTGTTTTAGGCCGCGTCCGTTCAAACAGAATCCGCTTGCTGCCTCTCCTGGTCGGAAGTCCAGATGTCTTGATCGCTTTCTTGTTTGCGCTGGTCGCGTGATAAATGATCTGGACATCAACCCCGCGCTTGAGGGCCGCGATCAACTCTTCATGGACGCGCTCGTAGGTGAACTCGTAGGCGCAGACCCGCAGACCGTCACCACTAGGTGTCTTTCGGATGTATTCGAGGCAGGCCTCGAGCAGGCCGCGCGAGAGCCACGCGACCTCTTTGTTGGCCGGATCGTTGTAATCTTCGTCGGTGAGGGACTTGTTGCCGAATTGATCCGCGAAGGCCTGGCTGGCAATCGCGCCGCGATTGAACCAGATTCCGTGCTGCCCATCATCCGCGGCCTCGGTCTGAACCTCGAAAGTGACCGCCTCGCGTGGTTCAAGCTCACCCGGCTTGCCGTACATCGCTGTAACTTCGAAACTGTACTTTGTCGCCGGCTGCGCCTCGTAGTCTGACCAAAGGAAGCTCTGCACAGGGCTCTCGTTCGTCGGGAAATGCGTGGCGTGACCAGTCGGCTGCACGGGCGCGAGGCTCGGGAAGGTCTTCATGCCTTTGAGCCACTGTCCGGGCCCATTCTCGATCGATCGCTTGAAAGCAAAGCCTAGCAAGCCCTTCCGGTCGCTGTCCGACATGTTAAGAGCGATCAGAATGGCCCGCGTGCCGGCGAAGGCCGCTACCTGAAGCTTTCCTGACTTCGACGTCGCCTTTAGGCGCATAACTTATTACTCCAGCCAATGACAGTCGCTGCCGCTGGTGCTGAGTTTATGAATGTGAGTTCGTTCGACGCAATCTGGCGCCGTACAGGCTAACCCCTCTGCCTCAAACAATAAGAAAGCACAAAATGACTTTAAGTTGTGCTGCAGTGTGCAGACATCCCGCAGCGTAAGTCAACTGAGGCACGAAGAAAATTTTTCGCGTGTCAAGGATCGGGCCGGCATGAGGCCGTGGGAGTAGGAGCATCGTGCGGGCGGGATATGCTCAATCTGGTGAAGGCTGCCTCAACCGCGACAGTGCCCGCGATTGAAAACGGAGAGCTCGAAGCACGCGGAGCGAGATCAAGCATTGGTTGCGCGACGTGCCGACGCAAAGTCGATCAAGAGAAAATGATCCCTATCTTCTTCTTCGACTTCGCTGCCTCACGATGACGATTTTGCTCTCTGCGTTGCCTCATCGTTCTCCAAGCTTTCCTTGGCTTCACTAGAGTGACGGCTGAACGCGCAGTTAAATGGACTCAAGCGGCGCACAGGCCTTCCGTTCTCGACCTCACGGTCACGTCATCGGATGGCGACAAGCCGATTCACATCATGTGCCGGAGAGCGATTGTGCCTCGTCGTCCAGCCAAAGTTACGCAAGCAGATATTACTCGCGCGATCCGCGCCGCCAAAACGGCCGGTGCGAGCGCCGTCATGGTCGATGGAGACGGCACTATTCGGATCGTTCTGACGACCGTTCCCGCACCGACTGACCCCACAGGCAACAACAACGAGATATGGACGCCCTCCGAGGTACTACGGCGTCATCTGAAAAGCACCGAAAGCGGGTGAAACGCACCTTATGCAATTGATGCGGAGTCACTGCATCGCTAGACTCCAAGCATTGGTCCACGGAGACGCCAATGCTTGGGACGGAAAGACGCGACCCCCGCGCGCCCGGGGATCGCCGGATGTATCTCTACTTCAACTATTCCGAGTCCGGTTCGCTGCGCTGGTACGTGAAGGTTAGCAGCAAAGGCCGAAGGATCGGGATCGCCGAGGAATACGGAACGACAGCGTTCGACGCCGCCTATGAAGCCGGCGTTACAGCGCTGGGGGGAGTTCTGCGCATGCGTCGCGTCAAGGACATCGCGAAGCCGGATCAACCGGAGCGCCGATACCTACACGTCGACGTAAGCCAGCGTGGTCAAGTCAGGTACTATGTGCAGCTGCGCAACAAGCTTCCGAAGATCCGGATCAAGGGTGAATACGGCACAACGGAGTTCGGTGCAGAGGTTGATGCTGCGGTTGCCGCACAGATCGCGCTGTACGGCGACAAGAGCGACTACATCAACGCACAGAAGCAGCGCAACGAGCAGCGCCCTGCTCTACCGAACACCCCGGCACGCCCTGGTACGCTGCGCTGGTACTGGAACGGTTACAAGCAAAGTGATCATTGGCTCGGCGACCTCAGTGTCGGTCACGAGGGCCTTGCGGAATCGACCCGGCTCCAGCGTACCGGACTGATCGAGTCGCTGCTGCCTGAGAATGGCGAGAAGCCGTTTGCGGTGCTGACGCGCAAAGTCATCAG
The DNA here is from genome assembly GCF_040547805.1 of Bradyrhizobium sp. LA6.1. Taxonomy (NCBI): domain Bacteria; kingdom Pseudomonadati; phylum Pseudomonadota; class Alphaproteobacteria; order Hyphomicrobiales; family Nitrobacteraceae; genus Bradyrhizobium; species Bradyrhizobium sp. LA6.1. The sequence continues at coordinate 26,807 of NZ_JBEPQK010000019.1, forward strand.
GGCGGAGATGAAGGCGCGTACCCCGTCGCAGGCGGGCAATCTGCTATCTGCGGTTCGCGGCATGATGCGCTGGATGATCGACGAAGGACATCTCGACGAGGACGACGATCCGACCATCGGCCTGAAGTCCGGCAAGGCAAGAGCGAGCCGCGAGAGTGGCGGCTTTCTACCCTGGACCGAGGACGACATGGCCCGCTATCGGGCGAAGTGGCCGCTGGGCACCGAAGCGCGGCTGATGTTCGACATCCTGCACTACACGTTCCTTCGGCTTGGAGATGCCCATCGTTTCGGGCCACCTCACTTGCGGCAGATCGTTCGGAAAATGGCCGTGCAGATCGCCACCGAGAAGAGCCGGGGCAATACCACCGTCACGGTGCCCGTCCATCCGGAGTTCGCCGAGAGCCTGAGGGCTGCCCGTGCGACAAACATCACCGGGGCCGAGGTATTCACCGGCAAGCTCGTCCGCGGTCGGGTTCTTCCGATGAACAAGAAGGCATGGGCTGCCAAACTGAAGAAATACGCGGTCCTGGCCGGTGTGAACGAGCCGAAGAAAAGCTGTCATGGCGTCCGCAAGGCCCGGGCCGAAGTGGCGGCTTATGCCGACTGCACGGAGAGCCAGATGATGGCCATGTTCGGCTGGACCGACCCCAAAATGCCCGCCCACTACATCGCGCAAGCTAATCGAGAACGGCTCGGAATCAGCGGGATGGAGAAGATCGTGACGTTCGATCAGAACCAGTCGCTCGATGACTGGCTAGGGGCACCAGCGGCTAAGAACAGCAAGCGAACGCAAAGCCGGAACGGAGTGGTAACTTTCCCGGGTAAAACCCAGAAAAAAGCCTAATCATTTCAATATGAAATGTGGGTTTATGGTGCGCTCGGAGGGACTCGAACCCCCACGATTTTACTCACTGCCACCTCAAGGCAGCGCGTCTACCAATTCCGCCACGAGCGCTTTGGGGATGCCGGCTTAGGGCTTGAGGCCTGCCGGATCAACGGCGCCGATCTAACAAATCCATCAGAGGGGTACAAGCCTGCAAAGGCCCAGAATTCCACAAGCTTGGCAGGAAAAATCCGGACCCCTGCCCGGATCGGCCCTATCGAGGGCCCCGGCCCTGCCGGCTACCCCGGGCGCTCCCGCGTGCCCAGGCCGCTATTGCGTGCCCGGGCCGCTACCGCGTGCCCGTCGTGCGCGGCAGCATCTGCTTGACCTCGACCGCGATCCGGTTGCGGTCGACCAGCACGACGCCGGAGGCGACCGGCAGATTGTTGGCGAGAACCTTGACCTCGTCGGCCTCGGTTGCGTCCAGTTCGATGATGGCGCCGCGGGAAAGACGTAATACTTGATGGATCGGCATGGTGGTCGTCCCGAGGACGACCATGAGATCCACGGTGACTTTATCGAGAGTGGGCACTGTCAGGACCGCCGCAACTTGGGACTTAAGCCAAAGGACTTGGCATTTGCTCCCCAGATGATCACCACGTTATGGTTAGCCAATGGTTAATTCGCCTCAAAACCCCCGCCAAGACCTCGATTTGACGTCGTTTTCCGCCTCCACCGGCGAGCCCGTGGAGTGGCGGATCTCGGACGCGCCGGTGCCCTATCCGGAGGCCGTGGCCGCCATGGAGGCGCGAGTCGCTCAGATCGCCGCCGGCGAGGCGCCCGAGCTGGTCTGGCTGCTCGAGCACCCCCCGCTCTACACCTCCGGCACCTCGGGCAAGGAAACCGACCTGCTCGATCCCCGCTTCCCGACCTTTGCCACCGGGCGCGGCGGGCAGCTGACCTATCACGGGCCCGGCCAGCGGGTGGCCTATGTCATGCTCGACCTCAAGCGGCGCAGGCCGGACGTCCGGGCCTATGTCGCGAGCCTGGAGGAATTGATCCTGCGGACGCTCGCCGCCTTCAACATCCGCGGCGAACGGCGCGAGGACCGGGTCGGCGTCTGGGTGAAGCGCCCGGACAAGGGGCCCGAGCACGAGGACAAGATCGCGGCGATCGGCGTGCGGCTGAAGCGCTGGGTCTCGTTCCACGGCATCGCCATCAATGTCGAGCCGGAGCTGTCGCATTTCGCCGGCATCGTACCCTGCGGCGTCGCCGACCCGCGTTACGGCGTCACCTCGCTGGTCGACCTCAGCCAGCTCGTGACCATGGCCGATGTCGACGTCGCGCTGCGCCAGGCGTTCGAGGAGCTGTTCGGACCAACCCGCGCACTGGTGGCGGAAGCGGCGGTCTAGCACTTTTTCTGTTTGAGCCCCACCGCGCCTGTTCTCGGCCAGTCGCGGAATCGGTTACGCTTGCTTCCGGTGCCGCCCACGCCTCCCCCCTCCGCCGGGAAAGCAGACATCATGCCGGGCGAATGATCATCGGACCGACTATTCGAGCGCCAGGCATAAGGAGGGATTGCGCTTTCTGCTCGCAATGGGAGGTTTTGACGATGAGACTCTCTGCGCCGATCTATCATCTGAAGCGACGAGCCAAGCGCCTGTCGCGCGAGGAAGGCATTCCGCTCCACGACGCGCTTGACCGCATCGCTGCGACGGAAGGGTTTTCCGCCTGGAGCATGCTCGCGGCAAAGGCCGCCGCACTGACGCCCGCCAATCGCCTGTTCCCGCAATTCCGGCCGGGTGATCTGGTGCTGGTGGGCGCGCGCCCCGGTCAGGGCAAGACCCTGTTGAGCCTCGAACTCGCCGTGGAGGCCATGAAGTCGGGCCATCGCGCTGCGTTCTTCTCGCTCGAATACACCGAGAAAGACGTCTTCGACCGCTTGCGCGCGATTGGCGTGGACCCCGCGCAATTCGCTGACATGTTCGAGATCGACTGCTCCGACGCCATCAGCGCCGACTACGTCGTCAAGCAGATGGCCGCGGCGCCTCGTGGCACGGTCGTGGTGATCGACTATCTGCAATTGCTCGACCAGAGGCGGGAAAATCCAGATCTCGCTGTTCAGGTGCGCGCACTGAAATCCTTCGCGCGCGACGCGGGGCTGATCGTCGTCTTCATCTCGCAGATCGATCGATCCTATGATCCGTCGGTCAAGCCGTGCCCAGACCTCGACGATATCAGGCTGCCGAACCCGCTGGACCTCAAGCTGTTCGACAAGACGTGCTTCATCAACAACGCCGAAGTCCAGTTCCGCGCGGCGAGCTGATGGCTTCAGGCCGCGGGTGAGTTTCTTCACCCGCGGCTTGCGACCTCAAGCTGCCTGCAACGCAACTTCGAGCTTGCCGGCAATGTAGCGCCGCTCCTGGGTCAGGCCGCCAAAGCCGTAGGCGTCGCCCTTGACCTCGTCGACATGCAGATACGTCTCGGGATGCAGCGGGCCCAAAATCTCGGCCATGCGCTTGAACATTGTGGCGAGATAGGCCGCCTTCTCGTCCTTGGTGTTGGTGCCTTCGCTGACATGGATGTCGATCCAGTAGCTGGCCAGTTTCTGCTCGGCGAGCGACTTGCCGCCGGCGAACCAGTCGCCTGCGTCGACCGATTTCACGATGATGGCGGTCACCCTGGGATCCTTGTGCAGGATCTTTGCGGTCAGCTCGGACACGGCGTTGGCGATATCGGCCTTCAGCGACGGCGACTGGCGGGAGGTGGTGTAGGACACGGTGATCAGCGGCATGGTGGCTCTCCTCAAGATGCTGCGCGGAGTTTGCGCGGCGTTGGTGAGAAGCTAGACCTTGCCCCGTCATTTTGGTATCTTATCTCTATTGATACCAGTGATAACCATTCATAATGACAGCCACACTCGACATCGCCACCATCAAGGCCTTCCTGCTGGTCGCCGACCTCCAGAGTTTTACGCGTGCCGCCGAAGCGCTCGGCACGACGCAGGCCGCCGTCAGCCTCAAGCTTCAGCGGCTGGAGGCGCTGCTGGGAAAACGCCTCGTCGAGCGCTCGCCGCGGGCGGTCCGGCTCACCGCCGACGGCGCAGCGTTCCTCGATCGCGCCCGCGCGCTGATGGAGGCGCACGACCGCGCGTTGTCGGGCGAAATATCGACTGCGCAGTCACTCTCGCTCGGCATCTCCGATCACGCCGCAGGCCCTGAACTGGTGCCGCTGCTCGAACGCCTGCACGCGATGTCATCGAACCTCACCCTCGCCGTCACCATCGGCTTCTCGCGCGAGATGCAGGACGCTTACGACGCAGGTCAGCTCGATGCCGTGATCGTCCGCCAGGAAGGCAGCCGCCGCGGCGGCGAGAAGCTGGCCGAAGACGAGTTCGGCTGGTTCGCCGCGCGACGCTTCACCCTGCCGAAGGGTGAGCCGATGCCGCTCGCAACCCTCGCCCCGCCCTGCGGCGTCCGCGCCGTCGCCATCCGCGCGCTGGACAAGGCCGGCCTCGCCTGGCGCGAACGCTTTGTCGGCGGCGGCGTTACGGCGGTGGTCGCGGCCGCGCTTGCCGGGCTCGCAATCGCGCCGCTGGCGCGGCGGATCGCGCCGGCAGGCCTGATCGACATCGGGCCTGCGCACAAGCTGCCGAAGCTCGGCAGCTCGAAGGTAATGCTGCATTCGCAGGTCAGCGATCCCGCCAAGCTCGCGGCGCTGCGTGCGGTGGCGGCGACGTTTCGGAGCGTCGCGGCTTAGCTCGCAAGTCACCCCTTTTCCGTGCCGGCAAATCTGCCTGCGACATACCAATAACCCAACCCGGCGAAGCAGCCGGCGACCACGAACAGCCAACCCAGTTCGGCGAATGAAGCGAAAGACCGGTAGAGCGCCATCTGGCTCGCGGCTCCGATCAAGCCGCCCGCAGGAACAAAGAATGCGAGCGATCGGATACAAAACCGTTCGCTCAGCCAGATAGCCGCAATCGACGGAATGCCACTGAGCACGCAAACGAAGAACAAGATCAGTGGCACGCCGATCAAGATCGCGTAGACAAAATTCCACGGGGATAGCGGGGTGACGCGATTGACGCCAGCCAACGCCAGGAGGAACAGGGAGAACAGCTCGATAACGGCCGTCGCCGTCAGGCATCCGCCCAACCAGCCTCGCGTCGTCCGGGCGCAGGTCTCGCAAGCCATGACATCACCTCACAGGATCGCCTCGAACGCGCTGCGCAGCGTTTCGTGCCGAAAGACAAAGCCGCGGCTCAGCGCCTTGTTCGGCAGCACGCGCTGGCCGCCGAGCAGAAGCTCGTCGGCAAAGCCGCCGCCGATCCGGCGCAACAGGCCGCCGGGGATACGAAACACCGCGGGCCGGTGCAGACGGCGGCCGAGCTCTTCGGTGAACTTTGCGTTGGTGACCGGGATCGGCGCGGTGGCGTTGACGGGCCCAGTGAGATCAGGCGTCGCCATCACATAGGCAATCAGCCGGATCAGATCGTCGCGCTCGATCCAGGACATCCACTGCCGCCCGGTGCCGAGCGGACCGCCGAGGCCGAACTCGAACGGCGTCAGCATGCGCGTGATGAAGCCGCCTTCGGTGCCCAGCACGAGGCCGATGCGCAAACAGACCACGCGGACGCCGAGCTCCTCGGCCGGCCGCGCCGCCTTTTCCCACGCCGCGCACAGCTCGTGGCTGAAGCAGGCATGTGACTTCGCCGACTCCGTCAGCACCTGATCGGCCCACAGGCCGTACCAGCCGATCGCAGAGCCGCTGACGAGGACCTCCGGCTTGCGCTCGAGCCGCGCGATCAGTTTTACGACCTCGCCGGTCATGTCGATGCGGGAGCCGAGAATTTTCGCGCGCTTTGCCTCGGTCCAGAGGCCGTTGCCGATCGGCTCGCCAGCGAGATTGACGATGGCGTCGATTGGCGTGTCCGATGCGAGCTGATCGAGGCTGGCGATCAGCGTGACCGGCGGCGGCAGCATCTCGGCCTTCGCGGGATTGCGGATCAATGCGATGACGTCGTGCCCCGCCCCGCTGAGGCTCGCGGCAAGGCGGCTGCCGATGAAGCCGGTGGCGCCTGTTATCAGCACGGTCTTGCGGCCGGGGACCTTCTCGACGAGCCCGTGCGCAGGCACGCTTTTCATGCGCCCGAGCCGGCGCATCGCCGCAAAATCCCTGACGCCGCAGAGCGCTGCACCGACTGCGCAGGCAGTGGCGGCGATGCTGAGCAGGCCCTGATACACGATCGTCACGCCGAACGGCTGCATCGCCCATTCGATCAGCACCGGCAGCAGCAGCACCAGGATGGCGCCGTAATTGATCGCGAGCAGCGTGTGGTTAATCCGCTCGCTCGGCGGCAGTTTGCGGCTCAGATCCTCCTCGACGAAATCCATCAGCGTGATCACGATCTCGGCGACCAGGACTGCCACGATCAGGATCGCCAGCACGCCGTAAACCTCCAACCAGCCGAGCAGCAGGAACAGCAGCGCATAGAGCATGTTGCGGATGCCGTGCAGCTTCAGCTCGAAACGCTGCGACGGGCGCCACGCCAGGCGCTCGGTGAATTCGTGGTGATAGAAGGTGTCGAACACGCCCATCACGATCTGGATGGCGATGAGGGTCCACAACAGCGGCGTCATGATACGGCCTCCCTGAACACGGCGGACTGGTGGATCAGCGCGCCGTAACGCGGGTGAGTGACATCGAGGGTGAAACGAAAGGCGCCCTCGCCGAGATCGCTGTGCGTCACCGTGAGATCGCCGGGCGTGAGCCATTGCGGCAGCGGGATCCACAAGCGTCCGAGCTGGAGTCCGTAACCGGCACTACGGAAGGTCAGCGCCTGTCCCTCGACCGCGATGCGGAGCGCCATCGAGACGCCGAAGCCGACATATTCCTCGAGCCCGGTCGGACCGGCGAAACGCTTGGCGGAATGGATCACCTGCGGAAAGCCGCGCTTGCGCGCGCAAATGCGGGTCCAGGTCTGGCCGCCGGTCGCGCCGTCCTCGGTGACGGTGACGATCATGGGGACGCCGGTGTCGCGGCCGGTTGGCAGCGGTCCGCCGATCAGGCGGGCGGCTTGCGCGAACCACCAGCCGATCTCGCTGAAGGAGACCTCGTCGACCACGCCGACATAGACGACGCTGTCGCCATCAGCGACACGTTTTGAAAAGCGCCGCCAGGTCGCGAGCGGCAGCCGGCCCCAATCCTCGTCCGACAGCAACGATCGGAAGCGGCGGTCGTCGAGTAGTTTGACGTGAGCGGAGGGAGATGCGCTGGAGCCTGATAATCGAGCCGACGTCATCGCACCCTCCTCAACGCTATTTGGCCTTGCCCAGCGGCAGCAGGTTGGCGATCTTCTCGCCAAGCCGCATCAGGGCGACCAGCCGCGGCCGCGGCACCTTCAGCATCTGCATGAACCAGTGGTCGGCGAGCTCGGTGAAGGCGAGCATCTCCTTCAGCCGTTTGGCTGCGACCGGATTGATGGTCGGATCGTCGGCGGCATCGGACACGCAGGCCCGGAGCGCCGTGATCGCCGGATCGAGCTCCCGCTCCTTGCGCCGCGCCGCGATTCTCGCGGCGACCTCCCAGATGTCCGTCTCGGCCTCGTAATGGTCGCGGCGGTCACCGAGGATCGGCACCCGCCGGATCAGGTTCCAGGCGAGCAGCTCCTTCAGCGAGTTGGAGACGTTGGAGCGTGCCATGCCGAGCGTGTCGGCGATGTCCTCGGCCGTCATCGGCGCCTCGGCGAGATAGAGCAGCCCGTGGATCTGGCTGACCGAGCGGTTGACGCCCCACCCGTCCCCCATGTCGCCCCAATGCAGGATGAAGCGCTCGACGGCGGCAGGCAGTTTCTTCTTTCCGGTTATTTCTGTCATGACAGAAATATCTGACGAGCGCGACTGATTGTCAAGGGCGCTCGGCGGCTTGCGTCCTGCATACCGTCCGTCGTATTTGCCTAAAAACGGCCCAGAGAACGGGAACCAAACGCCCTTCGGGGCGTTTGCCCCGGTTCCAGGCGGGTTGAGAATGACGACAAAGTCCAGTCAACAGAGAGACTTGTTCGAAAGCGAGCGCAGTTTTCGGCTGTTGGTGGAAGGAGTCGCGGACTACGCGCTCTACATGCTCGATCCCACTGGGATCATCACGAGCTGGAACATCGGCGGCGAGCGGATCAAGGGCTATTCGCCCGAAGAGATCGTCGGCCAGCATTTCTCGCGCTTCTACACCGAGACCGACCGCGCCAACGGTAAGCCCGCGCGCGCCCTCGGCATCGCGCGGGACCACGGCCGCTACGAGGAGGAAGGCTGGCGCGTCCGCAAGGATGGCACGTTCTTCTGGGCGAGCGTCATCATCGATCCGATCTACGAGCACGGCAGCCTGGTCGGCTTCGCCAAGATCACCCGCGACATCACCGAGCGGCGCAATTCGCAGCTCAAGCTCGAAGCAATGCAGAGGCAGCTTGCCGAGTCGCAGAAGTTCGATGCGCTCGGACAGCTCACCGGCGGCGTCGCGCACGACTTCAACAACCTCCTGATGATCATCAGCGGCAGCCTTCACATCCTCAAGAAGCGCGATGAGGACGACGCCAAGATTCAGCGCGCGATGTCCGCGATCGAGACCGCAACCAAGCGCGGCGCCGCACTGACCGCCCAGCTCCTGACCTTCGCGCGGCGGCAGAGCGTCAATCCCCAGGCGATCCGCTTCGGCGACCGCATCGAGGCGATCCGCGAAGTGCTTCACGCCGGCGTCGGGAGCGCCGTTCGTCTCGCCTTCGACATCGACCGCGAGGTCTGGTCGGTCAAGGCCGATGTCTCCGAGCTCGAGACGGCGCTGCTCAATCTCGTCATCAACGCTCGCGACGCCATGCCCGACGGCGGTACCGTGACGGTCGGCGCACGCAACGTCGTCCTGAACGATCCGCTCCACAGCGGCGAGTACGTCGCCATCACCGTCGCTGATACCGGGCTTGGCATCCCCTCCGACGTCGTCAACAAGATCTTCGAACCGTTCTTCACGACCAAACCCGTCGGAAAAGGCACCGGCCTCGGCCTGTCGCAGGTGCACGGCTTCGCTCATCAGGCGGGCGGCACGGTCAGGGTCGCAAGCGAGCTCGGCAAGGGCACGACCTTCACCATCCTGCTGCCGCGCGAAACCGCGACCGCACCAATCGATATCCCTGAAGCAGTGCCGGTTCCCGGTAGCGGCACCGTGCTGCTGGTCGAGGACAATCCCGACGTCGCGCTCGTCAGCATCGGATTGCTGGAGCAGCTCGGCTATCGCGTGCACCGGGTTGCCGACGCCGAGTCCGCCTTGCGCGAGCTCGAGAAGAACGGCGTCGACTTCGTGTTCACCGACATCGTGATGCCCGGCAAGATGGACGGGCTCGGCCTCGCCCATCATCTGCGCCAGATCCACCCTGGCCTGCCGATCCTGCTCGCCACCGGCTACAGCGAAGCCGCCGCCGATGTCCGCGGCGACTTCCCGATCCTACGCAAGCCCTACGAGATTCACGAACTGAGCGAGGCGATCTCGAAGCTGCCGCGGTGATTTTTCACCTCTCTCCGTAAGAACGGGGCGAGGGAGCGCACCGCCCGCGCGGAAAGAGAATCCGCTCTCACACCGTCGGCAACACCGAAAACGCTTCCCCTGCCCTCCGCAGGTTCAACTCATCGGCACCGGCCGTCTCGCTCGTCACGCTATCCACACGCGATGACGGCGGGCCGTGGCGGCACAGCGCGACCATGTCGGCGACATGCTTCGGTGTGCCTGCGAACAGTGCTTCCACGCTGCCGTCGCGGCGGTTGCGAACCCAGCCTTCGAGGCCACTTGTTGTCGCCTGGTACTCGACCCAGGCCCTGTAGCCGACGCCCTGCACGCGGCCGCGGATCATGACCTGGAGGATCGCCCGGCTCATTTCTTCAGCCCGAGAAGATCGGCGCTGCGCGCCTTGACGTCGGCCTCGCGCATGACGCGGCTGGTCAGGTCCGGCGACGGGAGGCCCTTGAGGTTCTTCGGCGGCGTGCCCTCGCGCAACGCTTTCTGCGTCTCGTAGACAGCCTGCGTGGCAGCCGCAATCGGCGCGTGGCCCTGAAGCGCGATGCGGACGCGCTGGCTGGCGAGATAGTCAATCGCGTTCAACTCGTCCGGCGCGCCGCCGAGCACGATGGGGAGATGCGTCGCGGCTACGATGGCTTCGAGCTCGGCGCGCGACTTGATGCCGGTGAAGAACAGCGCGTCGACGCCGGTCGCCTCATAGGCCCTGGCGCGGCGGATCGCATCCTCGATCGAGGTGACCGAGGCAGCTCCCGTGCGGCCCATGATGACGAGCGAGGGATCGCTGCGGCCATCCAGCGCCGCCTTCATCTTGCCGACGCCTTCTTCCAGCGAGATCAGCTGCGTCTTCGCCTCGCCAAAGGCGGCCGGCAACAGCGTGTCCTCGATGGTGAGGCCGGCGGCGCCCGCGGTCTCCAGCTCCTGCACCGTGCGGCGCACGTTGAGCGCATTGCCATAGCCGTGATCGGCATCGACCAGCACCGGCAGCGTCGCCGCGCGCGACATCCGCCGCATCTGCTCGGCAAGCTCGGTGAGCGTGATCAGCGTGACATCGGGGTCGCCGAGCACCGCGAGCGAGGCCACCGAGCCGCCGAACATGCCGAGCGGAAAGCCGAGATCCTCGGTGATGCGGATGGAGATCGCGTCATAGACCGAGCCGGGATGAACGCAGGCCGAGCCCGTCAGGATCGAACGCAGTTTTTCGCGGCGGGAACGAAAGGCCATGGTGCCCTCTCAACTGTTGCGACGCAGCCGCAACATACTCCGTCATTGCGAGCGCAGCGAAGCAATCCAGAATCTTTCCGCAGAGGCAGTCTGGATTGCTTCGCTGCGCTCGCAATGACGGTGTTGGTGGGGCCAGTGAGGGCCCCACTCACTTGCTTTACGCAAATTCCAGAATCAGCGCGTCCACCGCGAGCGTCGCGCCCGCGCTGGCGTGGATCTTCTTCACCGTACCGTCCTGCTCGGCGCGGAGCACATTCTGCATCTTCATGGCTTCGATCACCGCGAGCGTCTCGCCGGCCTTGATCTCCTGCCCTTCGGTCACCGCGATCGAGACCACAAGGCCGGGCATCGGGCAGAGCAGCTTCTTGCCGGTGTCGGAGGCCGTGGTCACCGGCATCAGCCGTGCCGAGGCTGCTTCCGCCTCGGTCCAGACATAGACCGGCACCTCGACGCCCTGGTGCGCAAGGCGGATGCCGTTGGCGATCGGGCGCGCCTGCACCGCGACGAAATGGCCGTCGATGGTGCCCTGCCAGACCGGATCGCCCGGCTTCCACGGCGACTGCAGCAGATGCGCGTTGCCGGCCTTGCCTTCGGCATCGACGAACCGGATCGCGATCGCCTCGCCCTCGCGTCCGACCTCGAGCAGAATCTCCTGGCGGTCGAGCCAGACCGCGCGGCGACGCTCGCGCTGCACGATGCGGCCGCCCATCTGGCCCGATATCTGTCGCTTGCGCTCGCCGAGCACGTGGTCGATGGCGGCGCCGACCGCCGCGATCCGACGCGCGACCTCGCCTTCGGGCACGCGCACAGCAAAGCCCTTGGGGAATTCCTCGGCGATGAAACCGGTCGAGAGCCGTCCCTCGCGCCAGCGCGGATGGTGCATCAGCGCCGACAGGAACGGGATGTTGTGCCTGATACCCTCGACATAGAACGAATCCAGCGCGGTGGCCTGCGCCTCGATCGCGGCCGCGCGCGACGGCGCATGCGTGACGAGCTTGGCGATCATCGGATCGTAATAGATCGAAATCTCGCCGCCCTCCTGCACGCCGGTGTCGTTGCGCACGGTGATGCCATCCTGGCTGGCTTCGGCCGGCGGCCGATACTTCACGAGGCGCCCGATCGAGGGCAGGAAGTTACGGAACGGGTCCTCGGCGTAGAGGCGGGATTCCACCGCCCAGCCGGTGAGCGTAACGTCCTTCTGGCTGATCGCGAGCTTCTCGCCGGCGGCGACGCGGAGCATCTGCTCGACGAGGTCGATGCCGGTGACGAGCTCGGTGACGGGATGCTCGACCTGAAGGCGCGTGTTCATCTCCAGGAAGAAAAAGCTCTTGTCCTGCCCTGCGACGAATTCGACGGTGCCGGCGGAGTCGTAATTCACCGCCTTGGCCAGCGCGACGGCCTGCTCGCCCATCTTGCGGCGGGTGGCCTCATCGAGCAGCGGCGACGGCGCCTCCTCGATGACCTTCTGGTTGCGGCGCTGGATCGAGCATTCGCGCTCGCCGAGATAGATGACGTTGCCGTGCTTGTCGCCCAGCACCTGGATCTCGATGTGGCGGGGATCGACGATGAACTTTTCGACGAAGACGCGGTCGTCGCCGAACGAGGCTTTCGCCTCGGCCTTGGCAAGGTTGAAGCCCTCGGCAACCTCGCTCTTCGAATGCGCGATGCGCATGCCCTTGCCGCCACCGCCGGCGGAGGCCTTGATCATCACGGGATAGCCGATCTCGTCGGCGATCTTCACCGCGTGCTTGTCGTCCTCGATGACGCCGAGATAGCCCGGCACGGTCGAGACCTTGGCCTTCGCGGCGGCCTTCTTGGATTCGATCTTGTCGCCCATCGCGGCGATCGCGCCCGGGTTCGGGCCGATGAAGACGATGCCGGCGGCCTCCAGCGCGCGCGGAAACGCCTCGCGCTCGGACAGGAAGCCGTAGCCGGGATGCACGGCCTCGGCGCCCGTCTTGCGGCAGGCCTCCACGATCTTCTCGATCACCAGATAGCTCTCGGCGGCTGCGGGCGGGCCGATCAGCACGGCCTCGTCGGCCATCTCGACATGGAGGGCATCGCGGTCAGCCTCGGAATAGACCGCAACCGTCTGAATTCCCATGCGGCGAGCGGTCTTGATGACCCGGCAGGCGATTTCGCCGCGATTGGCGATCAGAATGCGTTTGAACATGCTTTTCTTGAGTCTCGACCTTGGGCGGGACCCTTCCCTGGCCGTTGGGGCCTGCGGGGACGGGCCGTGTGACCCCCGTGGTACATCAAAATCGGCCGGAGGCAACGGTCTAAATCCGCGCCCTCTGGCGTACCAGCGCAAGACCGAAATGGGCCCGGTAAGCCCATGAGCGGACCTACGGCTTCGCGGCCTTGGCCACGTCCCTGACCAAGCCGTGAATGAAGCCCAGCTTGCCGACCACCGCCGGCGACAGGATGAACGGATAGAGATCGCGCAGCCCCATGGCGCGGTTGACGCTGTTGATGGCGAAGGTGAAGGGCAGCCATGCATTGACGAGCGCCTCGACGTCCCTCGTCTCATAGGGGTTGAAACGGATGCGCGCCGTCAACTCCCCGTCGCGATCGACCCGGGGGCGCACCTCCATGCCGAACTCCGAGGCCATCTCCAGGGTATCGACGATGTGGAGGTAGTGCGCCCAGGTCTCGGCGAAATCCTCCCAGGGATGCGTGGTGGCGTAGGCCGAGACGTAGGTCTGCTGCCAGTCCGGCGGCGCGCCTTCGGCATAATGGAGCTGCAAGGCCTGGCCGTAATCGGCGGAATCGTCGCCGAACACGGCGCGGCATTGCTCCAGCCTGCCGCCCTCGCGCACCAACACGTCCCAGAAGTAATGGCCGACCTCGTGGCGGAAATGCCCGAGCAGCGTGCGGTAGGGCTCGCCCATCTCGAGCCTGCGCCGCTCGCGCTCGATCTCGTCGGTCTCGGTCAGCGCGATCGTGATCAGGCCGTTATCGTGGCCGGTCATGATCCTCTGCCCGCTGTTCGGATCGTCGGCGAGGAAATTGAAGATCAGCCCATGTTCGGGATTTTCCTGCCTCGTCTGGAGCGGCAGCTTCCAGCGGATCAGGGAATAGAACAGCCGGTGTTTCGCCACCTCCAACTCGCGCCAGCCGGCAAGCTGAACCGGATCGGACAGATCGGGCACGATGCCGTTGTGGCGGCAGGCGCGGCAATAGCCGGTGGTATCGCCCGCATCCGTCAGCCAGTTGCACGCATCGTACTCGGCGTTGCGGCAGAGCATCCGCCCCTTGCCCTTGTCGGCGAGCGTCATCCAGGCCTCGCCGTCGGGCTCGATCGCCGACATCGTCTCCTTCTCCGGCAGGAACGCGACGCGGTGGCCGCAGCGTTCGCAGGCGCGGTTCTCGAAATAGAGAACGTTGCCGCAGTCCTGGCAGACAAAGAGCTTCAAGATTTAGCCTCTTCGGGAAGGGAGTCTTATGATTAAGAGTTGCGGCGCCTCGCAAATACGCGCCCGGGGGCTCATCGTTCCAACATTCGGGAACAAATAGCCAGACCGGGCGTTCGTTCATACCCGCCCCTGCGATCGGTGGCGCCTTTCCGTCCTTATCCCCTTTTGAGTAATGGCTATCACGCTTTGTCTGTGGGAATATCGGCCCGGCACGTGCGCTCTTGCATCACAACGGCCGACACCTTGAACGATCCCTTGCCCGATACCACCGCCGCCGAAAGGCTGCGCCAGCACCTCGAAGAGATCGCGCGCGAGCGCGACAACGCCTATCACGCGCTCCAGGAGCGCGAGGCAGAGCTGGCGCGTATCCAGCGCATCGGCAAGGTCGGCGGCCTCGAGGTCGACTTCCGCGAAGGCTTCAAGAACCGCCGCTCGCCGGAATATCTGATGCTCCACGGGCTGCCGGCGGATGCCACCGACGAGTCGCATGAGGATTGGGTCAACCGCATCCATCCCGAGGATCGCGACGCCGCGGTCAAGCACTTCCTCGATGCGCTGGCCGGGACGAACGAAGACTACACCGCCGAATACCGCATCATCCGCCCCAACGACGGCGAGACCCGCTGGATCCGCGTCGTCGCCAAGTTCGAGCGCGACAGTGACGGCCGCGCCATTCGCCTCGTCGGCGCCCATATCGACATCACCGCCCAGGCACTCGCGCGCGAGACGCTGCGCGAGAGCGAGGAGCGCTTCCGGCTGATCGCCGACAGCGCGCCGGTGCCGATCTGGGTCACGAAGCTCGACCGCACGCGCTCCTTCGCCAACCAGGCCTATGTCGACTTCGTCGGCCTGCCTTACGACCAGGCGATCGCCTTCGACTGGCGCAAGGTGCTGCATCCCGACGACCTGCCGCATGTGCTGCAGCAATCGGTCCAGGGCGAAGCATCGCTGAAACCGTTCGTGCTGGAGGCACGCTACAGGGACGCATCCGGCGAATGGCGCTGGCTGCGCTCGGAATCGCAGCCGCGCTGGGACCCGACCGGCAAGCATATCGGCTTCATCGGCGTCGCCCACGACATCACCGTCGCCAAGCAGGCCGAGATCGAGCTGCGGCAACTCAACGAGACGCTGGAAGAGCGTATCGTGGAACGCACCGCCCAGCTCGAATCCAACGAGGCGCGGCTGCGCGCCATCCTGGAGACCAGCAACCAGTATCAGGGCCTGGTCAACCTCGAGGGCGAATTGCTCTATGCCAACAAGACCGCGCTCGACGGCATCGAGGCGAGCGCCGCGGACGTGATCGGCAAGCCGTTCTGGGACACGCCGTGGTTCACCGGCACCCACGGCATGAGCGCAACCGTGCGCAAGGCCTTCGACACCGTGCTCAGAGGCGAAGCGGTGCGGCTGGAGATGCGCCTGCGCCTGCCCATCGGGGAGCGCGATTTCGACTTCGGCATGCGCCCGGTGCTCGACCGCCACGGCAATATCACCGGTGCGGTGCCCGAGGCCGTCGACATCACCGAGCGCCGTCGCGGCGAGGAAGCGCTGCGCCAGTCGCAGAAGATGGAGGCGATCGGCCAGCTCACCGGCGGCGTCGCCCACGACTTCAACAACCTCCTCACCATCATCCGCTCCGCGACCGACTTCCTGCGCCGCCGCGAGCTGCCGGAAGAACGCCGCCGCCGCTATGTCGACGCCATCTCCGACACCGTGGAGCGCGCCTCCAAGCTCACCGCGCAGCTTTTGGCCTTTGCGCGCAGGCAGCCGCTGAAGCCGCAGATCTTCAACGTCGGCAGCCAGGTCGAGGCCGTGGCGCAACTGGTCCGGCCACTGGTCGGCGGCCGCATCGCGATCGCCGTCGAGGTGAACGATGCCGACTGCTTCACGGTGGCCGACATCGCGCAGTTCGAGACCGCGCTGATCAACCTCGCCATCAACGCCCGCGACGCCATGGAGGGCGAAGGCCGCCTCACCATCGCCGTGCGCAAGGTCGCGGGCATCCCGAGCCTGCGTGCGCAGTCGGCGCGCGGCGGCGACTATGTCGCGATCTCGGTTGCGGACACCGGCAGCGGCATCGCCCCTGAAAACATCGACGCCATCTTCGAGCCGTTCTTCACCACCAAGGAGGTCGGCAAGGGCACCGGCCTCGGCCTCAGCCAGGCCTTCGGCTTCGCAAAGCAGTCCGAGGGCGACATCGCGGTGACGAGCACGCGCGGCGAAGGTGCGACCTTCACCATCTACCTGCCGCAGGCGCACAGTCCCGCCGCGGAGAAGGACGCTGCGGCACTGACCAGCGAGGCCGCCACCACCGGGCGCGGCTATCGCGTGCTCGTGGTCGAGGACAATGACGACGTCGGCCAGTTCTCGACCGAGCTGCTGGAAGATCTCGGCTATGTCGTCCGCCGGGTCGCCAACGCCAATGCGGCGCTCGGCATTCTCGGCGAGAACGAATTCGCCGTCGACCTCGTTTTCTCCGACGTCATCATGCCCGGCATGAACGGGGTCGAGCTCGCCGGCGTCATCCGCGAGCGCTATCCGGGCCTGCCCGTCGTGCTCACCAGCGGCTACAGCAACGTCCTCGCCGAGAACGCCCATCGCGGGTTCGAGCTGATCCAGAAACCGTACTCCGTGGAATCGCTGTCGCGTATCCTGCGCAAGGCGATCACGGAGAAGTTGGCGGCGGCAAGGTGAGTAATAATCGATGAAACCCGCCCTCTTCTCAGCCTGGCAGACCTGGGCGTTGCTCTCGGCCTGCTTTGCGGCGCTGACTGCGATCTTCGCCAAGGTCGGCGTCGAGAACATCAATCCGGATCTGGCGACGTTCATTCGCACGATCGTGGTGCTGCTCGCGTTCTCGGTGCTGCTGTTCTTCACCGGACAATTCGCGGTGCCGTCGGCGGTCTCGTCGAAGACCTGGCTGTTCCTGGTGTTGTCCGGGCTCGCGACCGGCGCGTCCTGGCTGTGCTATTTCCGTGCTCTGAAGCTTGGCCCCGCGACGCTGGTGGCGCCGATCGACAAGCTCAGCGTCGTGCTGGTAGCCCTTTTCGCCTTCACCTTTCTCGGCGAGCGTCCGACTGGACAGGGCTGGCTTGGCATCGCCATGATCGGCGCCGGCGCGGTGCTGCTGGCCGTGAAGTTTTGAAGGGCGGAACAAAGGTGGCGTGAGATCGGTTTCTGGCCGGTCGCTTCCCAGCCTCGATCGAGAGACCGATGTCGAGCCAAGCCCCCCATCACCCCACCGACCAGACGGGACGCGCCGGCCGCGCGCTGGATGCGGCCAACTTCTTCCTCGCCGACGTCCGCGACGGGCTTGGGCCCTATCTCGCCGTCTATCTCCTCACCGAGCAGCACTGGGACGAGGCACGCATCGGCCTCGTGATGTCGATTGCGACCATTGCCGGCATCGTGGCGCAGACGCCGGCCGGCGCGCTGATCGATGCGACGCGGGCGAAGCGGCTGGCGATGGTCATCGCCGCCATCATGGTGACGCTGGCGTCACTGTCGCTGCCGCTGTTTCCCGCCTTCCTGCCGGTCGCGGTCTCGCAAGGCATCGCGCAGGCCGCCGCAGTGATCTTTCCGCCGGCGATCGCCGCCGTCTCGCTGGGCATCTTCGGTCATGCCGCCTTCACCCGGCGGATCGGCCGCAACGAGACCTTTAATCACGCCGGCAATGCAGTCGCCGCCGGGCTGGCGGGACTTTCCGCCTATTGGTTCGGCCCGACCGTCGTGTTCTACCTTCTCGCTGCCATGGCGGTCGCGAGCCTCGTGAGCATTCTCGCGATCCCCGCTCACGCATCGACCACGACCTCGCGCGCGGGCTGCACGACGCCGATACCGGTGACCGGCCGGAACAGCCCTCAGGTCTCGCGGTGCTCCTGACCTGCCGCCCCCTCCTCGTCTTCGCAGTCTGCGTCGTGCTGTTTCACCTGTCCAACGCCGCCATGCTGCCGCTGGTCGGGCAGAAACTCGCGCTGCAGGACAAGAACATGGGCACCAGCCTGATGTCGGCCTGCATCGTCGCAGCTCAAATTGTGATGGTGCCGTTCGCGATGTTGGTCGGCGCGAAGGCCGACCGCTGGGGCCACAAGCGCTTCTTCCTCGCCGCATTGTTGATCCTGCCCATTCGCGGCGCGCTCTATACGCTCTCCGACAATCCGTTCTGGCTGGTCGGCGTGCAGCTTCTGGATGGCGTAGGCGCCGGCATCTTTGGCGCGATCTTCCCCGTCATCGTCGCCGACCTCATGCGCAACACCGGCCGCTTCAACGTCGCGCAGGGCGCCATCATCACCGCCCAGAGCATCGGCGCGGCGCTATCGACGACGCTTGCGGGCCTCGTCGTGGTCGGCGCCGGCTACAGCGCGGCGTTCATCACGCTCGGCGCGGTCGCCGCGATCGGCGCCGTCGTCTGCCTCCTCGCCTTGCCCGAGACCCGGCGTGGCACCTTGCAGGCACAGGGGAAGACAGCGGCTCCAGCATCGGTTATCGCTGCCGAATGAATCGACCCAACATCAAGGACTGAACGTGCCGTCTGACGCCATCTGGGCTTGGAGCATCATCGTCGCCGCGACCGCAGGCGTCATCATCCGGCCTTTTCGCCTGCCCGAGGCGATCTGGGCCGTGATCGGCGCCGGCGCCCTGGTGCTGCTCGGCCTCCTGCCGTGGCAGGACGCGCTCACAGGCATCGAGAAAGGCGTCGACGTCTATCTCTTCCTGATCGGCATGATGCTGATCGCCGAGCTCGCCCGGCTCGAAGGCCTGTTCGACTATCTCGCCGCCCTCGCGGTCGAATATGCAGCCGGCTCGCCACAGCGGCTGTTTCTGCTGATCTATCTCGTCGGCACCGTCGTCACCGTGCTGCTCTCCAATGACGCCACCGCGATCGTGCTGACGCCCGCCGTCTACGCCGCGACGCGCGCGGCCGGCGCCAAGCCGCTGCCCTATCTGTTCGTCTGCGCCTTCATCGCGAACGCCGCAAGCTTCGTGCTGCCGATCTCGAACCCCGCCAATCTCGTGGTGTTCGGCGCGCGCATGCCGCATCTGACCGAATGGCTGCGTCAGTTCGCCCTGCCCTCGCTCGCCTCGATCGTGCTGACCTATGTCGTACTGCGCATCACCCAGCATCGCGCGCTGAAACAGGAGATCATCGAGCGCCGCGTGCCGCACAAGGTGCTTAGCCGCGGCGGCAAGCTGACCGCGATCGGCATTGCTGCGATCGGCGTCGTGCTGATCACGGCCTCCGCGCTCGACAAGCAGCTTGGCCTGCCGACCTTCATCTGCGGCGCCGTGACGACCGGCCTCGTCCTGCTGCTCAGCCGTCAGTCGCCCATGCCGGTGCTCAAGCACGTGTCCTGGAGCGTGCTGCCGCTGGTCGGCGGGCTTTTCGTGATGGTGGAAGCACTGGTGAAGACTGGCGTGATCGGCCATCTCAGCGCACTTCTGCACCAGGCCGTCGCGCAGTCCGTACCCGGGGCCGGCTGGAGCGTTGGGATCGCCACCGCCATCGCCACCAATATTGCCAATAACCTGCCGGTCGGCCTCGTCGCCGGGTCGATCGTGGCCGCCGATCACCTGCCCACCTCGGTCGTCAGCGCCATCCTGATCGGCGTCGACCTGGGACCGAATTTCTCGATCACCGGTTCGCTCGCGACCATCCTGTGGCTGGTCGCGCTCCGCCGCGAAAAAATCGAGGTCGGCGCCTGGCCGTTCCTCAAGCTGGGCCTGCTGGTGACGCCCCCCGCCTTGATCGCAGCGCTTGCGGCCGCGATCTGGTAATCTCGCGCAATTTGCGGCGCATCAAGGTCGCCGCCAAAGCCGGACCTATGCTTCTTCGCGTCGCGCAGTCTCATACGGCGCGGCACGGAGGTCCATCATGCAGATTCAGTCAAAGGCATTGCCGCAGAGTTTTTCCCTGCGTCGGTCGTTTCGGAGCTTCACCGCGCCGGAACAAGGTGGCGGGACATTCCACCCCCTGCTCGTCGTCTCGGTCGTGGTGCTGCTGACCCTGTTCGCGATCGTGGAGATCGACCTCCACAGCGCCCAGCTTCAGGCGATCGGCCTGCTCGGCCATGGGTCCGGGATCAATCCCGTCTTCCTGAGCCCGTAGCGGGAAAAGCCCGATCGCGGCCACAAGGCCGCGACCGGGCAACGCGTTAGTCGTTTTCGTAGCCGTAGACTTCCGGCAGGATGAAGATTGCGGCGAGCAATCCGATCAGCGGGAAGATCGCGACCATCAGCGTGGCATTCGCCTGGCCGATCGCTGCGAACACCGTCGGGAACAGGAAGATCGCCAGGAACGACGGCAACTTCACGAACATGTAGGCGAAGCCGCTGGCCGTGCCGCGATACTTGGGCTTCGCAACCATGGTCGGGATCGTCATGCAGTTCGACGCGTCCCAGTAGTGGCCCCACAACATGGCGGCCGCCGCGAACGGCAGCAGGATCTTGTTGTCGGTGTAGAGCGCGAAGGCAGCAACCAGCAGCGAAGCCAGCACGATGCTGAAGCCGGCGATCGAGATGCCGCGGTGGCCGATCTTCGGCGTCAGCAGCGGACCGACCCAGCCGGACAGGGCCGCGAAGGAGAACAGCGCCATCGTCACCAGGTTGATGCCGAGCACGCTCGACACGCCGACCATCACGAACAGCACCGGCAGATAGAATGCGAAGGTCGAGAACTCGCTGCCTTGCGCGAAACAGGCGATCCAGCCGTAGATCGTGGCGCGCCAGCGGATCGGGTCCTTCCTGAGGTCGGCGATGAAGGCACGTGTGCTGACCTTCGGCACCTTCACGTCCTGATCCGGCAACATGTCGAGATTGTCGTTGAACATCTCGCGCGCGACCTTCTTGGCCTCGCGGTAACGTCCCTTCTGCACCAGCCACACCGCCGTCTCCGGCACGTCGTGACGCATGATCAGGATGATCAGCGCCGGCACCGCGCCGAGACCGAGCGTCACGCGCCACAGCATCTCGTGCTGCATGTCGATCAGCAGGAAGATCACGATGACACCGATGGTGAGAACTTCACCGACGGCGAACATGAATTGCCAGCGATTGCCCATGACCTCGCGCTCACCCTTGGCCATGGATTCCATGATGTAGGTGTAGCCGGTCGAAATATCCGAGCCGAGCGGAATGCCGAGCAGGAAGCGGATCACGATGAGCCAGGTCACGTTCGGCACGAAGGCCTGCGCCAGCGCGAGCACGATGAACAGCACCATCGTCACCAGGAACATGACGCGGCGGCCGATCTTGTCGGAGAGCCAGCCGCCGAGCAGCGCGCCGATCAGGGCGCCGCCCTGCGTGCCGGCTGCAGCGAGACCGAGCATCAGCGGATCGGGATTGTACTGCTCCTTGATGAAGATCAGCACGAAGGCGATCGAATAGAGATCCCAGGCTTCGACCAGGATCGAGGCCATCATCAGCCAGCCGACCTTGTTGCCCTTGGGACTGTAGTTCGTGATGAGGTAGCGGACCGCGGCTTCGCTCGCGGTCGGTTGTGGCATCGCCGTCGTTAACATCTTTGGTCCTCTCTTCAAAACTTTCTTACGTGCCGAGCAGCGGCTCGATGCTGCAATCGAGCAGGCGCGGATCGATCCCCGCCTCCATGCCCGTGAACATGTGGTCCATGTAGTCGATCAACGCATCGCTCGCCTTCACGGCGTCCTCGACATGGCGACCGGCGACCGCAACGAGAATGGCGAGGTGGCGATCGATCGTGCCTGACAGTTCGGCCTGTCCCGGCATGAAGCGATGGTGGATGTAGCCGATGCGGCGGTACAGCGTGTGCAACGGCCGCAGCGTGTGCACCAGGAAGGGCTCGCCGGCTGCTTCCAGCACCAGCGCGTCGATGCGGCGATCGATGCTGTTGAATTCGTCGAGGGTCAGGGTGGCGCGGCGTTCGCGCAGCAGGCGCTCGATGTGCAGCGCCTGATTGCGATGCGACAGGCTGGCGCGATCGGCCGCGAGCCGCACGACAAAGCGCTCCATGTCGCGGCGCAACGCCAGCAGCATCCGCTCGCGCGCAAGATCGATCGGCGCGATGTGCAGGCCGTGGCGCGGACGGATGATGATGAGCGTGTCGGCGGAGAGACGATTGACGGCGTGATGCACCGGTGTGCGCCCGAAGCCGGTGATGTGCTGCAATTCCAGCATCGTCATGAATTGTCCGGGCTTGAGCTCGCAATGGACGAGCAGCTCTTCGATCCTCTGGTAAGCCAGCTCGAAGAAGTTGAGCCGGTTGCGCCGGGAGGGCTTGCCCTCGCCGTCGTCCTCGTTTCTCACCACCTCGAGCGCGCGCTTGCGCCGTGCCATGTCGTCCTCCTGTCAACCGCGCTCTCATTGCTGGGTGGCGCCTTAGTTGTGGGACCCTTAAAACATGTTGTGATATATTACAAGCAGGCGTAAGACGTTCGCGCGACCTGCAACATGTTGCAGTGCGAAATGAGACGTCAGGCGCGAGGCGCCTGTGATGGGAGGATTGTTGCCGTGAAGATCACGTCAATCGAGACGCTGCGCACCGAGGAATTTTCCAACGTCATCTGGGTGCGCGTTCACACCGACACGGGCATGATCGGTCTCGGCGAAACCTTCTATGGCGCGGGCGCGGTCGAAGCGCAGATCCACGACACCTTCGCCGGCCGCCTGCTCGGCCGCAATCCGCTACACATCGAGGCGATCCACCGCGACATGCTGAACCTGCCGATGGCGCAGTCCTCGACCGGCGTCGAGTATCGCGCAGCTTCCGCAATCGACATCGCGCTATGGGATCTGTTCGGCAAGGTCTGCAATCAGCCTGTGCACCAGATGCTCGGCGGCCTCTGCCGCGACAAGCAGCGCATCTACAACACCTGCGCCGGCACCCAATATGTCCGCTCCACTAATATCAGCCCCGTCGCCAACTGGAATCTCGGCGCCTCCAAAGGCCCCTACGAAGACCTCGACGGCTTCATGCACCACGCCGACGCGCTGGCCGAAAGCCTGCTGGAGAGCGGCATCTCCGCGATGAAGATCTGGCCGTTCGACCCGGCGGCACAGGAGAACAAGGGCCTCTACATCACCGCAGCCCAGATGAAGCGGGCGATCGAACCGTTCGAGAAGATCCGCAAGGCCGTCGGCGACAAGATGGAGATCATGGTCGAGCTCCATTCGCTCTGGAACCTGCCGACCGCAAAGCAGATCGCGCGCGCGCTCGAGCCCTACAAGCCGACCTGGTACGAAGACCCGATCCGGATGAACTCGCCGCAGGCCCTGGCCGAATATGCCCGCTCGACCGACGTCTGGGTCTGCGCCAGCGAGACGCTGGGCTCGCGCTTTCCCTACAAGGACATGCTCGACCGCGACGCCATGCATGTGGTGATGGCGGATCTGTGCTGGACCGGTGGCTTGACCGAAGGCCGCAAGATCGCGGCGATGGCCGAGACCTATCACCGCCCGTTTGCGCCGCATGACTGCATCGGCCCGATCGGCTTCATCGCCGCCATCCACATGTCGTTCAGCCAGCCCAACACGCTGATCCAGGAATCGGTACGCGCCTTCTACAGGGGCTGGTACAATGAGCTCGTCACCACGATGCCCACGATCAAGGACGGCTTTGTCTATCCGATGGAAGGACCCGGCCTCGGCGTCGACCTTCTGCCCGCCGTATTCGACCGCTCCGATCTGACCGTGCGCCGCTCCAACGTCTGAGGATTTCTTGAGATGAGCACCGCCCTCTTCGACCTTTCCGGCCGCACCGCGCTCGTGACCGGCTCCTCCCGCGGGCTCGGCCGCGCCATTGCCGAGGGCATGGCCAAGGCCGGCGCCAAGATCATCATCAACGGCGTCGACTCCAAGCGCGTCGAGCAGGCCGTGGCCGAATTTCGCGCCGCCGGTCATCAAGCCGAGGGCGCCGCGTTCAACGTCACCGACGAGCCGGCGATCGTCGCCGCCTTCGAGCGCTTCGACCGCGAAGGGCTCGCCGTCGACATTCTCGTCAACAATGCCGGCATCCAGCACCGCAAGCCGCTGGTCGAGTTCACCACCGACGAATGGCGCAAGGTGATCGAGACTGACCTCACCAGCGCCTTCGTGATCGGCCGCGAGGCCGGCAAGCGCATGATCCCGCGCAAGCACGGCAAGATCATCAATATCGGCTCGCTCGGCAGCGAGCTCGCACGCCCCACCATCGCGCCCTACACCGCGGCCAAGGGCGGCATCAAGAACCTGACCCGCTCGATGGCGGTGGAATGGGCCCAGCACGGCATCCAGGCCAACGCGATCGGCCCCGGCTACATGCTGACCGACATGAACGAGGCGCTGGTCAACAACACCGACTTCAACAACTGGCTGATGGGCCGCATCCCCTCCAAGCGCTGGGGCAGGCCGGACGAGCTGGTGGGCGCGGCGATCTTCCTGGCGTCGGATGCTTCGACCTACGTCAACGGACAGATCATCTATGTCGATGGCGGCATGATCGCCGCGATGTAATCGCGAAAGCCAAGGGAACGAGACCATGCGCGCCGTCGTCATCCACGCCCCGAAAGACCTGCGGATCGACAGCTATCCCGATCCAGCCCCCGCCCCGGGCGAAGTCCGCATCAAGATTGCGAACGGCGGCATCTGCGGCTCCGATCTGCACTACTACCATCACGGCGGTTTCGGCGTCGTGCGCATCCAGCAGCCGATGGCGCTGGGCCACGAGATCGCGGGCGTGGTCGCGGCCGTCGGTGACGGCGTCACCAATGTGAAGCCGGGCACGCGCGTCGCCGTCAATCCGAGCAGACCGTGCGGCCAGTGCCTGCATTGCCAGGAAGGCATGCGCAACCAGTGCCTCGACATGCGCTTCCTCGGCAGCGCGATGCGCTTTCCCCATGTCCAAGGCGGCTTTCGCGAGTTCATCACAGTAGATGCCACGCAAGCCGTGCCGATTGCTGACAAGCTGTCGCTGGCGGAAGCTGCGGTGGCCGAGCCGCTCGCGGTGTGCCTGCATGCCGGCAAGCAGGCCGGCCCCCTCCTCGGCAAGCGCGTGCTGATCACGGGTTGCGGGCCGATCGGTGCACTGATGATCCTGGTCTCGCGCTTCGGCGGCGCGTCCGAGATCGTGGTGACCGATGTCGCCGACGCGCCGCTCGCGGTCGCAAAGAAGCTCGGCGCCACCCACGCCATCAATGTCGCGACCGCTGCCACAGCGCTCGATCCCTGGCGCGCCGGCAAGGGCGTGTTCGACACCCTGTTCGAGGCCTCCGGCAACCAGGCCGCGCTTCGCACCGCGCTCGACGTGCTTCGGCCCGGCGCGACGCTGGTGCAGCTCGGTCTCGGCGGCGAGATGACGCTGCCGATCAACTCCATCGTCGCCAAGGAATTGCAGCTCCGCGGCACCTTCCGCTTCGACCCCGAATTCGAGCTCGCGGTGCGGCTGATGGGCGAAGGGCTGATCGACGTGAAACCGCTGATCACGGCCACCATGCCGTTCGAAAACGCGGTCGCCGCGTTCGAACTCGCCAGTGACCGCTCGCAGTCGATGAAGGTGCAGCTGACGTTCTAGGGCGAGTATCGCGGTTACTGGCTCCCGATCAGCTTATCGCTGACCAGCCGGACCGCGCCCCGTTTCCACGAATAGTCCGCGCCCATCCGCAGGCCGCTGTCGCCACGCGACAGCACCGCACCGGTCCTGGCATCGCGGACCTGGAAGCCGAGCGTGTATTCGGTGCGGCTGACCCGCCGCACCACGCCGATCAACGACTGATCCGCGCCGAGCTTTTGCGCGATCGCCGCCTCGCAGCCGTCGCAATCCCGCAAGGCGCGCGCCTTGACCGCCTCGCCGCCGGCATCAACGATGCGGTAACGGCCGGATTGGCCCAGTGCCTCGCGCACGCTGCCGGTGACCTCGGCCAGATATGACGCATCCGACGTGGCTGAAGTGCCAGTCGAGGCGGCGGTCGTGTCCTCGAGCTCGAAATCGAACACGGCCAGCGCGACCGGCGCGGGCGTGGCGAGCGCGGCCATGACCTCGCGAGACACGAAAATCTCGGCACGCTCCCATGATTCATCGTTGTCGCCGCGGAAGGTGTAGAGCTTGTCCATCACGAGCTTCTTGGCGCCGACGTCGATGACGGCGACCTTGGCCCATTGCACCAGCGTGCTCGTCTTCTGGATGCCGCCGATGACCTTGAATGCCGCGCCGTCCTGGGCAGACGGCACTGGCCGGTAGCGGCCGTCCGCACTGATATCCCGCCTGAGCGCGGCCATGAACGCCGACAGCCGCCGCTCGTGGGCGGCGGTCTGGTTGGCCGGCTCGGCCGACGTATCGGTGTAGCTGAAATCGTCCATGGCAACGCCGATGGCATCCTCGGCGCCGGCAGGCGAAGAGGCCGCCGGGAGGACGAAGAGGAGGAAAGCAGAGAGGATCAAGCTGATACGGCGCATGCGGGCCTCGTGTGATGGAGCGGCGGCGCAATCTGGACGGCAGCCTCAGGTCATGCAGCTGCGCTGGTCCCGACCAAGGCCGGGAAAATTTCACGACGTTGCACCGCGGTAAGCGCGGCGCTTTCCGCCGCTTGCGTTCTGCCGTTTAATGCCGGGGCGACAATTCCGTTCGCGCCAGGTGCCCGCCGATGTGGAACCGCCCGAGGTTCGATCTCAAGGTCCGTCTGACGTTGCGCGTGGCCGCCATATCGGCCGCGTGCTTCGCCGCGATCTCCGCCTATTTCCTCATCACCGCCGACCGCGCGGCCCATGCGCGCCTCGACGACATCGCCGCCATCGTGGCCAAGACGCTGGAGCTGCAACAGGGCAAGATCCAGTGGGTGGCTAGCCCGCGGTCGGACTTTCCCAACCTCGACCCCGTTTCGGCCTATGTGATGACGCCCGGCCTGTGCCTGGCGTTCCGCGGTGTGAGCGGCGACATCATCCAGCGATTCTGCAGTGGCGCGCCGATCCCGGCGAACCCGCCGCCGCAAGTCTTCGTGGCTTTCTATCGCAGCCTGTTCGACCCCGGCCGCGAGGCGGCACGGCCCGTGATCGTGCGCGGAACGAAGCTCGGCGAGACCGTGGTCTCGGTCGACCCGGCCGTGCAGACGGCCGACGCCTGGCACGAGGCCGGCCGGCTGATGCTCGCGCTTGCGATCGCACTGCCACTGTTGTGCGTCCTGGTCTACGCCGCACTGGCGCGTGCGCTGCGCCCAACCCGCATGATTCGCTCCGGCCTCGAACGGATCGCCGCCAATGACCTGTCGACGCGGCTGCCGCCGTTCGATCTCGCCGAGCTGTCGGCGATCCGCGACGTCTTCAACCATCTCGCCGAAAGCCTCGACACCGCGCTGGCCGAGCGCAGCGAGCTGACGCGGAAACTGATCGCACTCCAGGACGAGGAGCGCCGCCATCTCGCGCGCGAGCTGCATGACGAGTTCGGCCAGTCGCTGGCCGCCATCCGCGCGCTCGCCTCCTCCGCCCGCCAGACTGCCGTACAGGACTGCCCCTCCCTGCTTAGCGAGTGCGACGGCATCGCGCGGACCGCAGCCGGCATGATGGAGACGCTGCGCGGCGCGCTGTTCCGGCTGCGCCCGCCTGATGTCGAGGAGCTCGGGCTCGTGGCGAGCCTCGAAGGCCTGGTCGCGGGCTGGAACGGGCGTAGCCGCGGCCAGACACGCTTTTCGATCCGTTTCGACGGTGCGTTCGCGACCCTGCCCGCTACGATCAGCGCGAGCCTGTACCGTATCGTGCAGGAGGCACTCACCAATGCCGCCAAGCATGCCGGCGCCACGCGGGTAAGCCTGGAGCTTGCGATGCGTGCCGACGAGATCGCACTTGCGATCGACGACGACGGACGGTCGAACGATCCCGTCGCAAAATCCGGAATGGGCCTGCTCGGCATGCGCGAGCGCGTCGCGGCCTTGCGCGGCCAGTTGAGCTTCGAGGCCGCGCCGAACGGCGGCTCCGCGCTGCGCGTGGTCATTCCGCTTGCAGGCCTCGATCGGCAGCCACTGGAGCGCGCGGCATGAGCGCGGCCGATGCGACCATTCTGCTGGTCGACGACCATTCCGTCGTCCGCGAGGGCTATCGCTCCGTGCTCCAGAAGCAGCCCGGGCTTCGCGTCGTCGCCGAAGCCGCCGACGGCGCCGAGGCCTACCGTCTCTTCAAATCCGAGGCGCCCGACCTTGTCATCATGGATCTGAGCATGCCCGGCATCGGCGGCATCGAGGCCGTCAGGCGCATCAGGCAATGGGACAAGGCGGCACGGATCCTCGTCTTCACCATGCACGAGAATGCCGGCTTCGCCGTGCAGGCGATCCGCGCCGGCGCGCGGGGCTATGTCACCAAGACCAGCCCGCCCGAGACGCTGGTGCGCGCCGTGATGGACGTGCTCGCCGGCAAGATCGCCATCAGCCCCGACATCGACCACGAGCTCGCGCTCAGCCGCATCAGCGGCGAGAGCTCGGCCGCCGACGTCCTCACGCCGCGCGAGTTCGAGGTGCTGCGGCTGCTGCTCGCCGAGAACACGACGGAGGAGATCGCCGAGACGCTCCACGTCAGCCCGAAGACGGTGGCGAACCTGCATTCGCTGATCAAGGACAAGCTCGGCGTCGGCTCCGACATCGAGCTGGTCCGGCTGGCGCTGCGGCAAGGCCTGCTGACGCAGGCCGATCTCGGCGAAGCCCGGTCGCTCAGGCCAGATAACGCGTGAGATAGCCTTCCATGGCGTAGAGCGCGCAGAGCGCGAGGCTCGACCACACCGCAGCGGTGAAATACAGGAACATCCAGGTCAGCTCGCCCTTCCAGTGCGCGATGTCGTGGGTCACCACCCAGCGCGTCGCGACGTCATGCAGGCCTTCGAGGAAGCCGAGGAGCTTGTTGCCCTCTTGATGCCCTGCCCGCCAGCGGCTGAGATACATCGGCACGTCGACGGTGACGAGGAAGGCGAGGAAGCAGGCGATGCCGACGATGCCGGCGATCAGCGCCCAGCGCACCGGTCCCTGGAATTCCGGCATGAGGCGGCACAGCGCGATGCCGGCGAGGAAAAACGTCACCGCCCACAGCGAATTCTCGATCGCGTTGTAGAGGAAGTTCGTGGTGACGACCGCGTACCAGGAGAAGCACTCCGCGATGATGATGATAGGCACGATCACCAGCGCGATGTTGACCGCGGTCTCCGCCCCCGTCATGTGACCTAGCTGATGCAGGATGATCGCCCATTGCGCGACGAAGCACAGTTCGGCCACGGTCGCGACGGTGCGGCCGACGAAGACGCTGGAGAGCCAGGTGTCGAACAGGCAGATGCGCTGCACGTCGGCGCGCGGCAGGAACGATCGGAACGCGCAACCGAATACATAGCCGGCGCAGAGCAGGAACATCAGCCCGATATCCGAACCGCCGCCGGCGCTGCCGGCAACCGTCGGATAGAACTCGCGGTACAGCATGAACCAGACGAGAATGTTGGCACTGCTGACAAGCGTCAGGGACCCCCACCACCACGCGAGGGGATTTGACCGCGCCTGCCACTGCAACATGAATCGCTCCGCCGTAACCGATATGACATTTAGTGGTAGCAATTCTGTCATAAATCGGCGGCACGACGCGACAAAAATCTACGTTATGGCGCTGTCATAATTGACCGGCGCGCTGTCATATTCGCGAAGGCGACTGCTCTCCCCATGCGTTTCCGAGCTTATTCCGGGGCGCCTCTTCGAGGCCCCCGGAATAACGCTGGGGATTCTATTTCTTCATCCCACCAACATACGCCGCGAGCTTGTCCAGCGTCTGGTAGCCGTATTCGACGGCACCGAAGCCGATCATGCCGTCGCGCTGCTCGGTGCTCGAGGCCAGTTGCCGCATCATCAGCACGGTCTTGCCGTTGCTCTGCTCGGCAAAGGTGAGGGTGAAGCGGAACATGCCGGGATCATCATCCTGGTCGACGCCGTGATCCATCTCCATCAGCGACGGCCGCTCGATGCGGCGGAAGCGCATGCGGTTCGGATAGACGGTGCCGTCAGGACCGATCATGTTGAAGCGCCAGACGCCGCCGACGCGCACGTCGATCTCGAAGGTCTCGATCTTGAAACCCTTCGGCCCGAACCATTGCGGGAGATGTTTTGGATCGGACCACGCCTCGAACACCAGATCGCGCGGCGCGTCGATCACGCGCGACATCACGATCTCGCGGTCGATCGACCATTGCGACAGAGCGGGATTGGCAGAATTCGTCATCACTCAGAACCTTTCCGTTTGGTTGTGCGGGACGGTCGCTTGGCGGCCGCCCTCTCCTTCTCTTTCTTCAGTTGCAAGACGTAAGCCTCGAACCGGTCGAGCCGCGCCTCCCAGATCGCGCGCTGCTGCTGGAACCAGTCCTCCGCGCCGACGAGCGCGTCCGGGCTGAGACGGCAGGTGCGCACGCGGCCGGATTTCTCCGACTGAACGAGCCCGCTCGTCTCCAGCACATGGATGTGTTTCATGAAGCTCGGCAGCGCCATCTCGAACGGATCGGCGAGCTCGCCGACCGACGCCTCGCCGGCACAGAGCCGCATCACGATCGCCCGCCTTGTGGGATCAGCGAGGGCTGCGAAGATCTGGTCGAGCTGGGATAATTGGTTAGCCATGAAGCTAACTATAGGCCCGCCACCGCCCTGCGTCAATAATTGTTAGCTCACAAGCTAAGTAATTTTCCGCAAGGCCCCCACCGACGGAACCCACAACGCGCAATCGTGAATTGGGACACGCAGCCCTCGCCGTTAGAAGAGAGAGGGGGCGCATCGCATCATGCGTCAGAGCCGTGCCGTCTGTTGTCACCTCATCACACCTCACCCGGCGGGCCCTCGCGCGGGCTGCGCTGGTTCCCCTCGTGTTGGCCTGGCCGCGCCGCGCATCCGCGGATTCCGACATGATCGCGCAGATGCGCGACATCGTCGCCAACGAGCTGGCGCCGACCGCGACGCCGGACCAGCCGGGCGGCCTCGCCGCCGCGCTCTATGCCGGCCGCCATGTCGAGTTCTTCAACTACGGCTTCGCCGACGACGCCACGCGACGACCGGTCACACCGGACACGCTGTTCAACCTTGGTTCGCTGCGCAAACCGTTCGAGGCGACGCTGGTGGCGCTGGGCTCGCTCCGGAGTGAATTGCGGCTCGACGACCGCCTGCCGAAATATCTGCCCGAGCTCACCGGAGACTATGTCCGCCGCGTCACCGTCGGCCAGCTCGCCACGCACACGTCGGGCATGCTGCTGTCGACCGACCATCCACCCTGGCCGAACGACTCGTTCTCGCGGGCGCAGTTCATCGACATGTTCAACGCCTTCGAGCCGCAGGCGGGCGAGGCGCCCGGCAAGCAGCGCATCTACAGCCATGCCTGTTACGTGCTGCTTCAGCTCCTGCTCGAGCGCTGCTACGGCGCTCCGATCGCACCCCTGTTCGAAGAGCGCATCCTTGGGCCGATCGGCATGAATGCGACCTCTCTGCCGGAGCGCGGCGAGGACAACCGCGCCGTCATGGACACGGCGTGGATGCAGCGCGTCGTGCAAGGCTATTCGGATCAGGGCATGGCGATCGGCCCACCCGGCAACCAGCAGAGCTATTTCGACTTTCCCGGCGCCGGCCAGATGTTTTCGTCCGCGCGGGATCTCGCGACCTTCGTTGCGGCCTGCGTCGACGGCCGCTCGGTCGATCCACATTTGCGCGAGGCGCTGCAGATGACGCAGCGCGAGACCTTCCGCGTCGACGACAAGTTCGGACAAGGCATGGCATGGGAGACGGTCCACCTCCCCGACGCCACCATCGTCGACAAGCCCGGCGGCCTCAACAATGCCTCCGGCTATCTCGGCCTCGTCCCTATCAGGCAGATCGGCTTCGTCCTGCTCGCCAATCGCGGCGAATATCCGCACGAGATCGTTCGCTACAAGATCCTGCCCGCGCTGGCGAAGCTCGTCGCCTCGCACTGAACCGTCCCCTCGCAACAGAAAGCCCCGGCAGAGCCGGGGCTTTCCGCGCCAGATCAGGAACGGGATGCTCAGTACCTGGCGACGACCGGTCCGCCGAACTTGTAGTTCACGCCGACGCGCACGATGTTCGACTTGAGATCGACCGAGTGGGTGTAGACGTTGCTCGGAGACGGCGTGGTGCCTGCGAAAGTCACGAGATTGGTGCTGGTTGCCGACACGCTGCCGAGATCGACATAGAGATATTCGGCCTTGAGCGACCAGCCGCCGCCGAACGCATATTCGGTGCCGACGCCTGCGGTCCAGCCGACGCGGGTATCGCGGATCGTTCCGGATTCGGTCGCGCCACCGATGAACGTGTCGGTGAAGTTGAAATTACCCTTCACCTCGGCAATCGCTGCACCGCCTGTGCCGTAGATCAGCCAGGTCGGAGCCGCGAGGAAACCGATGCGACCGCGAATGGTGGCAAGCCAGTCGGCTGAGACCGATGAATTGACAGTGAAGGTGTCCGGCGCGCAGCAGGGATACAAGGCCGTGCCGGTCGCGCTGCCCTTGAAGCCGAAATAGTTGATGTCGCCTTCGAGGCCGAGCACGGCGTGGTTCACCTGCCAGTTATAGCCTGCGGTGAAGCCGCCGGTCACGCTGGAGCTGTTGACGCCCTGGGCGCCGACCGCATTGATAGCGGGAACGCTGCTGGCGCCGAAATAGCCGGCCGGCGTCCAGATGGTCGAGGTGTTCAGATCGGCGCTGCCCCACTGCCCGCCGACATTGCCGCCGACGTAAAAGCCGGTCCAATTGTAGGCCGGCGCCATCACCGGCGCCTTGGTATATTGCGCGGCGAGATCGGCGGCCTGCGCGGATGCGGTGCCGAGCACAATTGAAGCGACCGCCAGCAAAAACTTGTTCATTCCGAGTCTCCATGCCCCACGCGATTGACGATCGCGTTTTCGATGCGCGCAGATGGGAGCCATCCGGCGCAGATCGGGAATAGGCGGAGCATGTGTGTTCGTCTCGGTCTGCGGCGCAGTTCGTATGGACTGTGACGTAGTCAGTGACTTATCGCGCAAGACCAGCGACGAGTGTGACCCGAACGCCACGCGTCGCCCCGCCGCAGCGGCGCACTACGCAAGCCGCGCGTCGCGTTACGACAAGTGCAGAATGGGCGAAGCCGCGCGCCGACTCACACCGAGCGCGTCAGTCCACCATCGACGCGGATATTCTGGCCGGTGATGTAGGCGGCACCCTCGGACGCCAGGAACGACACCGTCGCCGCAACCTCTTCGACCTTGCCGTAGCGCTTCATCGGCACACTGTCGCGCCGCGCATCCAGCTGCGGCAGGCTGTCGATCCAGCCCGGCAGCACGTTGTTCATGCGGATGTTGTCGGCGGCATGGGTGTCGGTGAAGATCTTCGTGAAGGCGGCGAGGCCCGCGCGGAACACCGCGGAGGTCGGGAACATCGCGCTCGGCTCGAACGCCCAGGCGGTCGAGATGTTGATGATGGCGCCGCTCTTCTGCGCCTGCATCACCGGCGTCACCAGCCGGGTCGGACGGATCACGTTGAGGAGATACGTGTCGAGGCCGGTGTGCCACTGCTCGTCGGTGATCTCCGTGATCGCCGCGCGCGGCCCGTGGCCGGCGCTGTTGACGAGCACGTCGATGCGTCCCCATTTGGCCATCGCTCCGTCGACGAGCCGCTTCAGATCATCGTTCGACTTGTTGGAGCCGGTGACGCCGAGGCCGCCGAGCTCGACTGCCAGCGCCTCGCCCTTGCCGGAGGACGACAGGATCGCGACGCGAAAGCCGTCGGCCGCGAGCCGCCGCGCAGCCCCTGCCCCCATGCCGCTGCCGCCAGCCGTGACAAGTGCGACCTTCTCTGCTGCCATGACCGATCATCCCTGTGTTGAGGCGAGCCCCGGGCCCGGCCTATCATGAGGCCTTCTACCGCCGGACCTACCGTCAGGTCCACCGCCGAAGGCATCCATCATGAGCGATCTGCAGATCCGCAATTTGCGCCCCGAGGAGATCGCCATCGCCGTCGACTGGGCCGCGGCCGAGGGCTGGAATCCGGGCCTCGGCGACGCCGCCTGTTTCGCCATCCCGGACGCGAAAGGCTTCTTCGTCGGCGAGATCGACGGCGAGCCGGTCGCAACAATCTCCTGCGTCAATTACGATGATCGCTTCGCCTTCCTCGGCTTCTACATCGTGCGCTCAGGCTTTCGCGGCGCGGGCCACGGCCTGCGCATCTGGAACGCCGCGATCGCACATGCGGGCGCCCGCGTGATCGGGCTCGACGGCGTCGTCGCGCAGCAGGATAATTACAAGAAGTCCGGCTTCCAGCTTGCCTACGCCAATATCCGCTACGGCGGCATCGTCGCCGCGCTGCCGAATCCGCCCGCCGAAATCGTCGCGCTCGACAATGTCCCGTTCGCGCTCGTTGAAGCCGACGACGCGACCGTCTTCCCGGCCGCGCGCAGCACCTTCCTGCGCGCCTGGATCAACACATCAGGCCATCTCGGCGGCGCGCTGCTGCGCGACGGCAAGCTCGCGGCATGGGGGGTGATCCGGCCCTGCCGGACCGGCCACAAGATCGGCCCGCTCGTCGCCGACGACCGCGGAGCGGCGGAAGCGATCGTGCAGGCGCTGCTGGCGAGCGCAGGCGGCGGCGAAGTCTTCCTCGACGTCCCCGCGATCAATCGCGAGGCCATTGCGCTCGCGGAATCGCTCGGGCTCAAGCCGGTGTTCGAGACGGCGCGGATGTACACAGGGCCGATCCCGCCGCTGCGGATCGACCGCGTCTTCGGCGTGACCAGTTTTGAACTGGGCTAGCTGGGCGGGACGACGCCGCTCAGTAGCAGCGCATGATGTTGACCGTGTGCTCGGCGCCGCCGCGGCCGGGCACCGTCACCTGCTCCGTCGGGCAGCTCGGCACATAGGGCCGGTCGGACGGCACCACATTCGGCGGGAAGCGATGGGTCCAGTCCCAGGGAACGTCGTACGTATAGGTGTAACGCACGTCGGTGGAGGCCGGCTGCCCGGCATCGACGAAAGGCTGGTTATAGCCTGCGTTGTCGTAGAACCCGCCGCCGCCTGGCCAATAGACCCAAGGCGTGTTGCGGCCGCGGAACCGGGCGCCAGGACCGATCTGCGGACGCGCGATCGCGCCGGAAGGCGCGGCGGCCATCCCGTGCGCGGCGGTGGCGGTGGCGCCGGGCCTGGCAAAACCGTCATTGGCAGACAGGAGCAGCGCGGCTGCGCTGAGCGAGGCGAAGAGCGCCCCATATGATCTGGACATCATGATACGCACCAACTCGTTTGGCTTCGGCGGCTCCCCACCGCACGCTAGGCCGGGCCGTCACCCACCCGCAAACGTATAATTAATTGTTGGTTAAGGCACGGGATTAACAGGGAGCTTGGTGCGGCAAGTCGCCCGGGATTCTGTGCTGATTTCAGACACTTCGTTCCGGGGTAGTCCTCATGACCCGTTGATCGGAGTTGATCGCGCTCGCCGAATTTGGCGGCGGCAATTTTGCTTGAAGTCGCCTCCTCCCCGAGCGCAGCGAAGCAATCCAGGGTCATGCCGCGGAGGAATTCCGGATTGCTTCGGTGCCCTCGCAGTGACGGCGTCGAGGCGGCTGAGCGCAACAACTGCGATCTCGTGCCCGACAACGCCCCATCCGTGGGTGCCTGGTCACCTCCCCGTCACTTCTGCTTGCTCCTTGGGCCTTGTAACAAAACTGTCATGCAGCAAAACTAAACGATGGCCGGGGGCCGCGGTCGCGGCCATTGCCGCCTCACCGCAGGAGATTTCGATGCGCCGTTCACTGGTGTTGCTGTCCGCCGGACTGACAGTCTTGTCCACCGGACTAGCCTCCGCCCAGAACAACACGCCCCGCAACCTGATCCTCTTCATCCCCGATGGTCTGCGCGCGCTGAAGGTGACGCCTGAGACCGCGCCGGCGATGGCCGAGGTCCGTGACAAGGGCGTCAATTTCAAGAACCCGCATTCGCTCTTCCCGACCTTCACCATGGCCAACGGCTCGGCGATGTCGACCGGTCACTATCTCGGCGACACCGGCGTGTTCTCCAACACGATCTGGACCAACTACACGTCCGTCCCCGCCGGCGACACCGTCGTCCCCTTCATCGAGAACGACGCCGTGCTCGGCGACATCGACGAGCATTTCAAGGGCGACTATCTCAACGAAGAGACGATTCTGAAGATGGCCCGCGACAAGGGCTTCAGCACCGCGGCGATCGGCAAGGTCGGTCCAACCTACCAGTTCGACCACACTGACAAGCCCGAAAAGGCCGGCCTGCATTCGGTCGTGTTCGACGACTCCACCGGCGGCAAGAACGGCGTGGCGCTGTCGGACGAGGTGAAGGACGCGCTGACCAAGGCCGGCCTGCCCCTCGCCACGCCACCGCGCGGCGACAATTCCAAGGCGGGCGATGCCAAGACGCCCGGCACCGTCGTCGCCAACGTCGCGCAGCAGGCTTATTTCGCCGACGTCGCCGCCAAGGCCGTGCTGCCGATGTTCAAGGCGCGCAACAAGCCGTTCGTGCTGGTGTTCTGGTCGCGCGACCCTGACGGCACCCAGCACAACCAGGGCGACAGCCTCAACCAGATCAAGCCGGGCATCAACGGCCCGAGCACGATGGCGAGCATCAAGAACGCCGACAACAACCTCGCCCAGCTCCGCAAGGCGCTCGACGACCTCGGGCTGGCCGCGAATACCAACATCATGATCCAGGCCGACCACGGCTTCTCGACCATCTCCAAGGAGAGCAAGACCAGCCCCTCGGCCAAGGTCAGCTATGACGACACGCCGAAGGACTTTTTGCCGATGGGCTTTTTGGCGATCGACCTCGCCAAGGCGCTCGACCTGCCGCTGTTCGACCCCAACGACAAGAACGCCGCCGTCACCGGCAACGCCCATCCGAAGGCCGGCAACGGCGTGCTCGGCAAGGATCCGACCAAGCCTGACCTCGTCGTCGCCACCAATGGCGGCTCGGACCTGATCTACCTGCCGAACAAGGACAAGAAGCTGGCGGTCAAGACCGTCAAGGCGTTGCTCGAGCAGGATTACGTCTCCGGCCTGTTCGTGGACGACTCGCTCGGCCGCATCCCCGGTACCCTGCCGCTGTCGAGCATCAATCTGCGCGGCAAGTCGGCGACGCCAACGCCGGCGATCGTCGTCAATTTCCGCTCCTATGCCAGCGATTGCGGTGAGGCGCCGACCAACTGCTCGGTGCAGGTCGCCGACACCGTGCTGCGCCAGGGCCAGGGCATGCATGGCAGCTTCAGCCGCGGCGACACCATGAACTTCATGGCCGCGATCGGTCCGGACTTCAAAGCCGGCTATGTCAGCCAGATCCCGGTCAGCAATGCCGACGTCGGCATGACGGCCGCCCAGCTCATGGGCCTGCGCGGCCCGCAGAACGGCGGCCTTGTCGGCCGCGTGATGTCGGAGGCCCTGCCCAACGGCATCGTGCCGAAGGCCTATACCGGCACGCTGAAGTCCAAGCCCGCAGAGGGCGGCCTGGCGACCGTGCTGAACTTCCAGCGCGTCGGCAGCCAGCGCTATTTCGACGCCGCCGGTTTCCCGGGCCGCACGCTCGGGCTCGAGCCGGACGCCGGCAAACAAAAAACGGCGGGGAAATAACCCC
Source organism: Bradyrhizobium sp. LA6.1 (assembly GCF_040547805.1). Lineage (NCBI taxonomy): Bacteria > Pseudomonadati > Pseudomonadota > Alphaproteobacteria > Hyphomicrobiales > Nitrobacteraceae > Bradyrhizobium > Bradyrhizobium sp. LA6.1. The sequence goes on from NZ_JBEPQK010000019.1 coordinate 64,397, forward strand.
GCCGTTGTCTGTCGCGCCTCGCAAGGGGCGCGACAGTCTTGTCTAACTCTTACATTCCCAGATCTTTTACATGCCGATGTCGAATACGTTCGGCAATTGGCCCGCCAAAGGCAGCGCAGTGGCGCCCAGGAAGGTCGCCACCATCGCCATCAGGCGACGGTTGTTCTGGCGCTTGCCGCGCATCTGTCCGGCGATCCACTCCAGCATCTCGCTGTTGACCTTGGCGGCGTAGGACGGCGCCCAGCTCTCGATCTCGGACTCTGCCGACAGCGCGACGCTGCGCGGCGGCACCTTCAGGCCCGAGGCGCTCGCGGCGTAATGGGCAACGGCCTTGGCGAGCAGGTCGTCGAACCGGCCGCCATCGGTGCGCTCGGTTGCGGCTTCATTGATCTCGAACAGCGCCTCGGCTTCGGCGCGGCTGACCGGCTGGTCGTTGACGGCCGTGGCGGTCAGGATGCGCGCGCACCAGGCGGTGTCATCGGCATCGAGCGAGCGGGAAAAGTGGACCCGGCCCTTGGTGGTCGGGCCTTCGCCCGTGATCACGCCGTCGCGCACGACGGTCAATGCATGAGCCGCGGTATCGCGGCAGGACGGTTCGAGGGACGGCGACTCAACAGACTTATGCGCAGCGGCAGACATAGTTCACTTCCAGATTTCTTCTGATCGACCAGCATTTTCATGCGGGCGTAAAGGGGTGGTTAATGATTCGATATGGGGATCGCGACTTTTCTCAATGGTTGCCGATTAGTCGCTACGAGGACCATTTCGGTTCCGGAGGCGTCGGGGCGAGCGTGATGCGGGTCATAAAAGGCTTTATGGGGGCAATCGAGACCGTACGGCTCCGGTCGAGATGTTTCGTCGCAGGCGCGGCTGTAACAGAAAGGTGCTAGGAAATCGGCCCTTCAGAGAAGAAATTCACATTTTACTTGAAGCGGTTCACTTAGGGCCGCGAAGACCCTATACTGACCGCGACGGCCGAAGATAAATTACCAAGTAAATTCAATGAGATGAGGTAGAACCATGACACTCCCGATCGGCACCACCGCGCCCGACTTCGAAGCCGAGACCACCGAAGGGAAGATCAAGTTCCATGACTGGATTGGCAATAGCTGGGCTCTCCTGTTCTCTCACCCCAAGGACTTCACGCCGGTTTGTACGACCGAGCTCGGCGCGCTTGCCAAGCTGAAGCCGGAATTCGACAAGCGTGGCGTCAAGCTGATGGGCCTTTCGGTCGATCCGGTCGACCGCCATTCCAAATGGTCGGAGGACATCAAGGAGACGCAAGGTGCCGCCCCCAACTACCCGATGATCGGCGACACCGACTTCAACGTGTCGAAGCTCTACGAGATGTTGCCGGCCTCGACCTCGGGCGATCCCCTCACCCGCACGCCGGCCGACAACCAGACCGTCCGCAACGTCTTCATCATCGGGCCGGACAAGAAGATCAAGCTGGTGCTGGTCTATCCGATGACCACAGGCCGGAATTTTCAGGAGATCCTGCGCGTCATCGACTCGCTTCAGCTGACGGCGAAGCATCGCGTCGCCACGCCGGCCGACTGGACGCAGGGCGAGGACGTCATCATCGCCGGCTCGGTTTCCAACGACGAGGCGAAGACGATCTATCCGCAGGGCTGGAAGGAACCGAAGCCCTACATCCGCATCGTGCCGCAGCCGAAGTGACTTTTGGCGATCGCGGATAGCGACCGCAAAAAGTCATCCCGGGCGATGCGTCAGAACCCGGGATCTAGAGATTCCCTGGTGCGCAATGCGCACCAGGGTTCGGTCCTTCGGACCGCCCCGGAAATGACCGAGTTGGATCAGGCCGCGTGCACGCGGTCGAGGAAGCTGTCGACCTCGGCTTTCAGATGCAGGCTCTCGCCTGACAGTGCCTGGGCAGAGGCAAACATCCGGCTCGAGGTCTCCCCCGTCTCGCTCGCGCCCTTGGCTGCATGACGGACATTGACCGCGACATCGGCGGTGCCCGAGGCCGCAGCGCGAACGCTGGCCGCGATGTTGTGGGTGGCACTCCTCTGCTGCTCGACGGCGGCCGAGATCGAGCCCGCGATGCCGCTGATGCGCTCGATGGTCTGGCCGATCGCCTTGATGGCGGTGACCGATTCCTCCGTTGCAAGCTGCATGCTGGCGATCTGGTTCGAGATCTCGTCTGTCGCCTTGGCGGTCTGGCCGGCGAGCGTCTTGACCTCCTGGGCCACCACCGCGAAGCCGCGACCGGCGTCCCCGGCACGCGCGGCCTCGATGGTGGCGTTCAGCGCCAGAAGATTGGTCTGCTCGGCGATCGAGGTGATCAGCTTGACGACGTCGCCGATGCGCGCCCCCGCTTCCGAGAGCTGCGCCATGCGCTGGTCGGTGGCTTCGGCCTGCCGTACCGCCTCGGCGGAGATCTCATTCGATTCCTGCACCCGGCGGGTGATCTCGGAGATCGACTGAGACAGTTCGTCGGAGGCCGAGGCCGCCGTGCGCACGTGCTCGGAGGCGTTCTCGGATGCGCCGGCCGACTGCGCCGATAGATCGGCGGTGGAGCGTGCGGTGTCGGTGAGTTGCCGCGCCACCCGCTCGAACTCACCGGAGGAGCTCAGCACCTTGTCGAGGATGCCGCCGACGCTGCCGCGGAACTGCTCGACGAAATTGCGCAGCTCCGCCTTGCGCTGCTCCGCCGCGGCAGCCGTGGCCGCGGTCTGCTCGCTGCGCAGGCGCGCCCGCTCCAGCGAGTTGCTCTTGAACACCGCGACCGTGCGGGCGATCTCGCCGATCTCGTCGGCGCGATCCTCGCAATCGATCTCGACGTCGCTCTGGCCTTCGGCGAGCGCCGTCAGCGAGCGCGTGACCGAGGTGAGCGGCCTGGTGATACGGCGGACGACCAGCAAGGTGAGGACCAGGACCAGGAGCGCGGCAATGCCGGCCGCAATCGCCATGCTCTCGATGGCCTGGGTCAGCATGCTCTCGAACTGCGCCATGGGGATGCCGACATAGAGAATGCCGACGACCTTGCCGGTGGCATCCGCGACCGGGAAATAGGCGGTCATAAAGGTTTTGCCGAACAGCGTGGCCGGGCCCTTGTACGCCTCGCCGCGGCGCAGGACGGCCTGCCCGGGATGATCGGCGGCAAGCTGGGTCCCGACAGCGCGGTCGCCGTTCTCCTTCTTCACATTGGTCGAGCGGCGGACGAACTGCCCGCTCGCATCATCGAACACGAACAGGGTCGCGTTGCCGCCGACATAGGACACCGCGCGATCGACGATGGCGTGATCCTTGAACTCCGGCATTTTGGGAATCTCGGCGCGCGCCACCCCGCCATCCCGCATCGTGATCTTCGCGTCGGGAACGACCTCGGCAAAAGCCAGGGCCAGCGTGCGCAAATTGACCTCGATGTCGCGCAGCGCACGATCGTTGAAGGCGGAGGTCAGCGACCAGTAGCCGGCGCCGACCACGAGCGCCGTGTTCACGGCGATCAGCAGCACGGCGCACAGGACGGCCTTGGTACCCAGCTTGAATTGCGGCAAGAACTTTGCCGTCGCACGGTTGGACATGAATGGAACTACCCCCGGAATTCCTGCATATTCATGCAATCGGCTTACGACCGAATTAACGACGGTTCACACCGCCGCACGCGGCATGCTTGCCAAATTGTAAACGAGGCCTGCCCTGACCACGCCAAGCGCGCCGCCTGTCATCGTCTGGTTCCGCGATGACCTCCGCCTGTCCGACCATCCCGCCCTCCATGCTGCCGCGAAGACAGGCGCGCCGGTGATCTGCCTCTATGTGATGGATGAGGTGGCCGGACGGGCGCCGGGCGGTGCGACGCGCTGGTGGCTGGCGCAGTCGCTGCGGGCGCTCGGCGCCGAGATCGCCACGCGCGGCGGATCGCTGATCCTGCGCAAGGGGCCGGCGGCCAAGGTGATCCCCGAAGTAGCGCGCGAGAGCGGAGCCGCAATGGTCTACTGGAACGGGGTCGCGCAGGCGCCACATCAGGCCGTCGAGAAAGAGCTCGAAGCGGCGCTGGCAAAGCGCGGCGTGGACTCGCAGAGCTTCCCTGGCGACTTGCTGGTGCCACCCTCGGCGATCCGCAACAAGGAGGGCCGCGGCCTTCGCGTCTTCACGCCGTTCTGGCGACGGGTGCTGTCGCTGGGCAATCCGCCCAAGCCTCTGCCCGCACCGCGGGAGCTACGCCCCGCGCCGCAGCTCGCCAGCGACGCGCTGGAGAGCTGGACGCTCGAGCCGACAAAGCCCGACTGGGCTGGCGGCCTGCGCCAGACCTGGACGCCGGGTGAAGCCTCGGCCCGCGTACGCCTCCGCGACTTCCTCAAGCACACCGCGCGCGTCTATGTCGGCGATCGCGACCGTCCGGATCGCGAGGGGACTTCAAGCCTGTCGCCTCATTTGAGGTTCGGCGAGCTCAGCCCGCGGCAGATCTGGCACGCCGCGCGCTTTGCAGCAGCGGAGAATCCCGCGATCGGGCCCGGCGTCGAAAAGTTCCTGAGCGAGCTCGGCTGGCGCGAATTCTGCCGCCACCTCCTCCACGATCACCCGAGCCTTGCCACCGAAAACCTGCAAACGAATTTCGATGGCTTCCCCTGGAAGGGCGACAAGAAAGCGCTCGCCGCCTGGCAGCGCGGACGCACCGGCTATCCCATCGTCGATGCCGGCCTGCGCGAGCTCTGGCACACCGGCGTGATGCACAACCGGGTGCGGATGGTGGTGGCGTCCTTCCTGGTCAAGCATCTCCTGATCGACTGGCGCGACGGCGAGAGCTGGTTCTGGGACACGCTGGTCGATGCTGATGCCGGCAGCAATCCCGCCAACTGGCAATGGGTCGCCGGCTGCGGCGCCGACGCCGCACCCTATTTCCGCGTGTTCAATCCAACTCTCCAGGGCGAGAAGTTCGATCCTGATGGCGCCTATGTCCGGCGCTGGGTGCCCGAGCTGAAAGACGTGCCGGCCAAGCTGATCCACCAACCCTGGCAGGCATCACCGATCGAGCTTGCGAGCGCGGGCGTCACGCTCGGCAAGACCTATCCGCAGCCGATCGTCGATCACGCGAAGGGGCGCGAGCGCGCGCTCGCCGCCTACGCAAAGATCCGCAAAGGTTGAGCGCTGCTTTGACTCGATTTTGAAACCCGCTATCGTCATCGCTCCATACAAACCGTGGGGGACGATATGGACGACGAGAAGCCGATCACCGAACAGGCGCTGGACACGATCACCGCCGCCGTGGAAGCAACCAGCGAAGCCGCAGTCACCGCCGTCAAGAAGGTCAGGAAAGCCGCCAAGAAGGTCGCGAAGAAAGTAGCGCCGAAGAAGGCTTCCAAGAAGAAAGCCAAGAAGGCGACCAAGAAGGCATCCAAGAAATCTGCGAAGAAAGCTTCGAAGAAGGCTGCAAAGAAGTCGTCGAAGAAAGCGGCCAAGAAGACTGCAAAGAAGGCCACCAGGAAGTCTGCGAAGAAGGCAGCCAAGTCGAAAAAGAAGGCCAAGCGCTGATCGCAGCGCTCGAGCAGGTCTCCGGGTACGGGCGCGCCCGGAGACTTCTCCCGCCCCTACCCTCGCCGCTTGGCTGCGCGCCGGCCCGGGTGATGCTCGCCTTGCGGATCACGAAATTCGCTGCGATGGCCGCGCCGGTCCTCCTTGGCGAAGCGCCTCCGCTTCTCGGATGAGCCGAACTGCTTGATCACCTTCCGGCCGTTGACCTTCTTGATGACATAGCCGCCTTCCGTCATCGAGAACGGCGCCTTGAGCGACCCCATATGGTCGAACTTGGTGCCGCGGGGATGCTCGAACGGTTCGAACCAGGACGGATAGACGAAGTTCGACATCGGAAAGCCGTTGACGAGAAAAGACTCCTCTTCCACGGCGTCGCAGACCTCGTAGGCATATTGGGTGTGCCGAGTCTTGTCGGCCCACAGATTGGCCATGGGATCGAGCACCATCTCGAACAGTTCGTGCGAGGCCGCCAGGCTGACCGGATCGTCCTCGCCGAGTGCCTTCAGAAAGATCTTTGAGATCGGCTGGCCGCGGTGCGTCAGCTCGTGCCGCCCGAGGAAGTTCTTGTGGGTGGCGTCGTCAAAATAGAGCAGCTGCCAGTCCGTCGGCTTCGGGTTGCGGGTGACGTCGAGATCGATGGGATAGCCCCAGACCGGCAGGAAATGCTCGTCGTAGCATTTCTGGAGCGCCGCCGTGAGCCTCCCCATCATCCGCTCGCTCATCATCTCCTCGGCGTAGTTGATGCAGGCAATCCGGACCGGCCTCAAGGACCTGCCGAGCAGTGCACGCCGTGCTTTTTTCATGGAAATCACCTTGCCAAGGGGAAGCTGAAATCAGTCCAGCCTAGCACGAGCGCGCGCCGCACGTCAGGGATGTATTCCGACGTACTGGCCTGCCTGCCTAGAAACGCCGATTGACGACGAACACCGCCGCCGCGCACATCGCCATGCCGGCAATCGCCAGCGCATCGAGCTTCTCCCCGAACAGCAGATAGGCCATCAGCGCCGTGACGGCGGGCACCAGGTAGAACAGGCTCGCAACCGAGGTCGCGGCAGCGTGGCGGATCAGCCAGTACAACAGCCCGATCGATCCGATCGAGAGCGCCACGGCAAGCCAGGCAAGTGCGAGCACGAACTCCCGCGTCCAGTGCACCACGCGGTCCTCGAACAGGAAGGCGCCGACCGTGAAGAAGACGGTGACGGCGATATATTGGACGAGATTGCCGGCGCGCCAGTCGATGTGGTTGCAGTAGCGGCGCTGATAGAGCGTGCCGAGCGTGATGCTGATCAGCGACACCACCGAGGCGAGCCAGCCGAGCCCCGCCTCGCCGGTCATCGGGCGGCCGTGCAGGATCAGCGCTACACCGCCGAGGCCAAGCACCAGCCCCGCCCATTGCACCGGCGTCACGCGTTCGCCGAGCCAGCGATTGGCGATGGTCGAGGTCAGGATCGGCTGAAGGCCCGGAATCAACGCCGAGAGTCCGGCCGGGATCGAATGCGCGATCGCAATCGCCGTGCCGCCGAGATAGAAGCCGTGGACGAGAATGCCGGCAACGGCGCTATGCGCGACGTCGACACGGTCCGGCCATTTCGGTCGCGCAATCGCTGCGATGATCGCCATCAGGCCGACCACGATCGCCATGCGAATGGCGAGATAGGTCAAGGGATCGGCGTTGTTGATGATGTATTTGGTGCCGATGAATCCGGTGCTCCAGAGCACGACGAACAGGATCGGCGCGGCGCGGGCGGTCAGGGCTTCTTGATTATGGTTCATTGCCGCCCTCATTGCCCGACCGGGGCCTATGCGGCAACGCGAATTTCCAAACGAGCGATGCTGCGCTGCGACGGACAGCGGGCGCGCAGCTCAGCCGCTCACCATTCTTCCGGACAGGGGTCGATGATCTTCCAGAGCTCGACACCGTTCTTGATCTTCTTCATGTCGGTGGTGAGCCCGCCATTGCGGCGGATCCAGTCCTTCACCGTGTTGGGGTAGTAGGACATCAGGTCGGACGTCCCCTCCGCGCTGGTGACCTTGATGCCGAAGGTGAAGGCCTTGTCGTAATAGGCCTGATGGAAGCCGAGGCTGGCGCGCGGCGTCACGCAGATCTTGTTCATCGGCACCATGCCGAGCACCAGGGTGCAGGCCGAGTTGCAGATGCCGTCGATGATGACGCGCTCACCCTTCTCGCGGACGCGCTTGTACTTGGCCTTGTACTCCTCGACGTAGCCGCCGTGGTCACGGGTGATGTGCAGCTCGGCGCGCGCCGGCGTGGCGGCGGCGACGGAGAGCAACAGCAGGCTCAAAAGCGTGATGCGCATGGTGCGTGACGGCGAAAGCCTTCAGGAATGAACCGGCCTCGAAGGACCCCCAAAGGGCCGGCGACAGGATTCTTAAGCGAATTCTCTTTGGCCATACTTGTGTGGGGAATTCGTTAAGCATCCCGAAAGGCCAAAAATGGGCAGCCTTGGACCCGCTTCCGGCAATTCTGTCACACCCACCCGGGAATCTGCGGGTTTGGCCCCGATTTCGGGGTGCCGGACGGGTGTCCCAGCGGCTCGAAATGGCTATAAACACCTGACCTATTCGCGCGGGTTCCGGAGAATCGAGATGAGCACGTTGAAGCTTGTAGCCGCGGTGGCTGCCCTGTCGGCCGCAATCCTCGCCCCCAGCCTTGCGGAGGCGCGGGGACACCACCGGTACCACCGCCACTACGCCAACCCGCTGCCCTACCCGATCAGCTATCTGCACAATTACGGGCCCGGCATCACCCCCGGCACCTTCGCCTTCTACGACGGCCCGTCGAACAACCGCTGCTACCAGAGCTCGGCCACCTATATCGGCCAGGACGGCCGCCGGCACCCCTGCTTCTGAGGCGCGCTGGCGCGTCCTCTGCGGGTGCCGCTATTTGGCGGCGCCCGACAGCAGCAATTGCTTCTCGATCTCGTAGACCGGCAGCTTGACGAGGTCCTTGCCGACCTCGCCCTGAAGCGCCTTGCGCACCACGACCGAATAATCGGCGCGGATCATCCCGAGCGCGCGTGGTGAGGCCACCATGGTCAGGGCCGAGGTCTCGCCCGCGCTGACGGCGGCATCGAGCCGGCCGGCCAGGTTCCGCAGGAAGGCACGCTCGGCCTCATCGTGCCAATCGGTCTGCTCGACCGAGCTGCGCGCGCCGCCGACGGCGGCGTTCAGCCGGCCCGGCGCATCGGTCCCTTGCGCACTGGTCGAGGGATTGGGCTGCTCGTGCACCTCCCGGGTGTGGAGGTTCGGAAACATCTCGTCGCCGAGGTTTTCCAGAATGAGCGCCTTGCGCCCGTCGCACACGATCAGCCAGTCACCCTTGTCTATTCTCATCTTGTCCATTGCACAGCTCCAGGCAATCTCGCGAGCCTGCTCTTCGAATTCCTCGAAGCGCTGGCTACGGCAAGACTAGGGATGAAGTCGTGCCGGCGAATTGCGCAGGATCAAAGATGAACGCAATGTCCTGCCAGGCAGCGCCAGTGCAAGCGCAGCATTGGTCACGCGCGCGAACCTGGGATAGTCTTGCGAAGCGAAAGGTCAGGTCTGCGGCGAGCTTTGCTGAAGATTTGTTCATCAGCATTACATTTCGGTTCCGCCACAATTTGATCAGAACAACTTCGATATCCTGTATTGCGTAAGCAGAGGAAGACATCATGAATCTCAAGACTGGCCTCGTCGCCGCATCCCTGTTCGGTGCCATCATGGCATCACCGGCGGCGTCCGCCATGCCCATCGCGCCCGCACCTGCGACGCCGCAGGTCTCCGACGTCGAGCAGGTCCGCATGGTCTGCGACGCCTGGGGACGCTGTTTCTGGCGCCCGAACTATGATGGGTATTACGGCCCCCGGCCGTATTACGGGCCCCGATATTATGGGTATGGGCCACGCGCCTATGGGCCTCGCTATTACGGACCACGCTATCGCCGCTGGTGATTTCCAAAGGGGCCCTCTCGGGCCCCTTCGCTTTTGCGAGATCGCGCCTTGCGTCCATTCGCGTGCGCGCGGCTTGCGTGGAGCGATTCCAAAACTGATCTAGATCAAAGATGAAATTCGATGTGCCGTCATTCTGCGTCGATGGCGGATTTCATTGTTTTCCGATGCCCCCAGACGGGCATGAATGTGCAGACGCATCTCGAGAGGCAGCCAAGGCCTGACGAGCGGAGCCTTGACGAGCGGAGGCTTGAGGGGCGGCGGCTCGAGGGGCGGAGCTTCGAGTCCTTCGCCTGTCCCGCCTGCACGCGTCTCCATTTCATCGACCTTGCCTCAGGCCAACCGATGAACCGGGACCGTTGACGGTGACATCGACCCGCCGCGCCGCGTGGCATGATGTCCGCAATACTACGGCCTGGAATCCGGTTTGCTGAATCATCCTGTTTCGCCATTGATTGCGATGTATTGATTTTCATTTAATTGTCACATTGCAGCATCCGGCCAGAAGCATGTTCTTCGACGCTCTCGCCCCCTCCTCCGCCCTCCAGTTGATCCGGTTTTCCGACGTCGACGCGTTTCGGCCGGCCGAGTCGATGGAAGACGCCCGCAGCATTCCGCTCGACGTCGCCAACTTCGCTGCGGCGCGTGCGATCGTGAACCTCCCGGGGTGCCGGATCATCGTGGCGAGGTCGTTTGCGCGGATCCTCGATACCGCCTATCGCGCACCGGGCGGCATGGTGATCCTGCCGATGACCGACGATCTGCGGGCCAGCTCGAGCGGGATCGAACTCGACTCGCGCGTTTTCATCGCCTTGCGCGGCAATCATCATTGTCATTTCGTCGAGCATCAGACCAATTACCACGCGCTGATCATGTTCTCCCCCGCGCTCAGGGATCGCGGCTGGTTCGATCGCGCCGATGCATTGTGGGTTCGCATCGCGGACCCCGTGGCGCATCTCTACGCGCGTCAGCTTGTTCTCGACATCCTGCGGACCGCGTCCGTAGAGCCGCACATGTTCGAAACCACAGAGGTCGCCGCGCATCTCCAGGAGGGTCTGCTGCTCGCCTTCGACGATCTGTTTCAAATCGACCCGTCGTCTGATCGCACCGCCCCGAATGCAGGCGCGCGATCGGCCCGGCTCGTGCAGCAGATCGACGATTACGTCTCGGCCTATCCGACCGCTCCGATCTATACGGCCAATCTCGCCGGCGAGTTGGGCGTTTCGGTCCGAACGCTCGGCGGCGCGGTGAGCAAGGTGCGCGGCATGAGCCTGCATCAATACATCCGCCTGAAGCGGCTGTGGGCCACACGCTCGCGGCTCCTGAAGGGCGGCGGCGCGACGGTCGCCACATGCGCACGCGCCCAGGGATTTCATCACCTCGGCGAGTTTGCCGCGGCCTACCGCGCGACCTTCCACGAGGCGCCCTCCGACACGCTGGCACGGGCCAGGCACACCTGCCGTTCCGCAAGCTGACATCACAGGCGCGACGCCGATGGCTTGCCTTGACCACGCGTCGGGGGGCTATGGAACAGGTTCCCTCGAACGAGGTTGTCAGGTCCGAGCAGTGCGCCGCCAGCCAGCCCCGGGGGCGCGCTGAGAAACCCCGCGCGCCCTACGCGCGGGGTTTTTCTCGCCGTCAATCAAGTGGTTCAGGGAAGAGAATGTCTATCAACCGTAACGTCCTGTTTCTGATCATCGGCGCTCTGGTCGTCGCGGCAGCCGTGCTCGGCTTCAATCTCTACCAGGCGAAAAAGCAGCCCGACGGCCTGCAGATCAATGTCGGGCCCAACGGGCTGAAGATCCAGGGCAAGTAAGGGGACCCGCGAATTGGGTCGGCCGGGCCTCAAGGCTCCGGCCTGGCAAGTGGCGCGCTCGGAAGGATTCGAACCTCCGACCCTCGGAATCGAAATCCGATGCTCTATCCAGCTGAGCTACGAGCGCTCCGGCCCGGGTATTGGGCCGCAACCGAGAAGCGCCGGACCGCTGCTGGCAAGCCAGCGCACCGGACGGCGTTCGGATCGGTTCGAATTAGCAGAGAGATTGACCAATAAAAAGCCCTCCCCGTCTCGTTTCGAGACGGTCGGAGGCGCCCTTACCAGGTCGTGTTGAAGAGACCGAAATGGGGCTGCTGCGCGACCAGCATCATCGACCGGCCCTGCTGTGGAGCCGGATGTGCCCTGGCGACCTTGCGCTTGGGCTGAGCCTGGATCTGAGGCGTCTGCCCCAGGGGAAGCTGAGCCTGCGCCTGAACTTGCGGCTTGGCCTCGGTCTTCTTGGCCGCAGCGGCGTTGGCCTTCGGGGCCGGCGTAAACTGGGCGAAGGTCTCGCGCACCCGCGCCTTGGCCGACATCTCGGCCAGCTCCGGCGAAGCAGCCTCCTGCACCGGCGCCTGAGGCGCAACGACCGCGGCGGTCTTCACTGCGGGTGCGGCAATCGTCGGCTGGCTGGTGTCGAGCACGACACGCTCAGGCAAATGGCGATCCGACCGAATCCGGATCAAGGGCTGATCGTTGCTTGCGGTGACAATGGCCCGTGCGACCGGTTGCGACGGCAGAACGTAATCCGCCGCGAACAACAGTGCGAGCAACGCTCCACCGACGAAAACGAAGTACCTGAAAATGGGCATCGGCCACGCTCCGCCCCCCGCATCCCCGCGTGGGCTCTTCGCCTTAAACCGGCGATACTCTAATTTGTTCCTGCACCCGGCCCTTGGTTCAAATGGCAACGCCAAGTTTTTTGGCCAAGGCCTGCGGACAGTAACTTTTCCGCTACCGGGAACTGCCGGGCGTTACGCACGACGTGCTGCGACCAGCGAACACTTCGCCTGATCGGCATTAACGTTGATGAAGCCGACAGAGATACGGGCAAAGGTCTTGCGGCTCTTCATCGTTACCGTGTCGGCAAGCACGCGGCTGCGGTCGGTGAGATGACTTCCATCGCGCCGCGTGAACGCGCAGACGATCTCAAGATCCTTAACGGCATAGTCATTGTCGTTTCGCAGCGTGAACGTCACCAGCGCCTTCGAGCCGAGCCCGCCACGGCGCCAGGTCTGCGATGAGATTTTGAGGCGATCGAGTTCTGCCGCGGCTGGAGCCTGAGCTTCGACAATCGGCGAGACCGCCGCCGCCGTACTGCCCGGAGGTGCCGGTTCGACCGTTGCCACGTCAGACTTCACCGGCTCGGTGCTGTTGCCCCTGGAGAGCGGCAGCAGCATCCACACCCCGCAGCCGACGATGATCGCCGCCAGTAGCCAGAGCAGGCTTCGCCCGAACGAGACGCTCGCGATCGTCACGGCTCGCGCCAGGTGCTCGCCGCTCCCGGCGAAACGTCCCCACCCGATCCGGTTAAACTTGGCGTTCATGGCTGCATCACCGACCGCGGCCGGAGTTCGTTCGACGACGGACTCGGCCACTGTTTACCTTAATCCGGGAGACGAACTAAGGTTCCCGCGCGCAGGCCGAGTCGGCAAGGACGGTGGCGATCACCAGCCGGGGCCGCTAACATACGCTGCAACATCGAAGACCCCGTTGGGAGAACATGAAATGCCAGTCGTCGTCACTTGGGATCACGTCCATCTGCGCAGTCCCGATCCGGAGGCCACAGCGGCCTGGCTGCGGGACATCCTCGGTGGCGAGATCGTGCGCGCACCGGGACGGATCGACGTGAATCTCGGCGGCGCAAAGATCTTCATCGCATCGCTCGAGGGCGACAACGCCGTCAACCCGCCGCCGCCGCACCCGCATCAGGGCCTCGACCATCTCGGTCTCACCGTGAAGGACATCGACGCCGTCGCGGCCGAGATCAAGGCCAAGGGCGTCACCTTCACGCGCGAGCCGACCACGATCCGGCCCGGCGTGCGCATCTGCTTCATCCGCGGCCCGGAAGGCATCTCCATCGAGCTGCTCGAGCGCGACAAGAAATACACCTGACGCGGCGCCGCATCTGAGGTCGACGAACGGTCGGGCGTGCTGTCGCCCGGCTAACTCATGCTGCCGGGCATAAAGCAGCGGATGGCGACGCCCATGTAGCCGTAGATCGGCCACACCATGGTGCGCCCGACCCGGTTCGGCTCCGAGATGACGGCCTCCTCGGGCACGTCAACCCAGACGAGCTCCTGCTGCTGGCCGTCGAGCACATGACCCAGGCGCGGGATGCGGACACGATAGTGTCCGTCCTTGCTCTCCCAGTCAGTGTCCGAGAGCGCCGAGCCGTCGGCATCGGAACAGCAAGGCCCCTTGCCGCTGCGCAGGCCGTCGAACCACGCCTTCAATTCGGCATTGGTGTTGACGAACTGGCCGCGGTCGCGCGCATGCCCCGAGGGGGCTGCGAGCGCGATCAGAGCCAAGGCGCAAGTGAGGCTCACCATGCTTCGCCAGCGTGGCGCACCACCGGTCGGCCGTTGTGTTTCGCAAATCGTGGGACGCACACTGTACAGACGCGGCTCATCGCCGCCGGAATCGATCCAGTTGCTCACGTTTGTCTTGCTCCAGCACCCCCCGGCCAGTGCAACAATGGTTATGCATTTCGCGGGCCAACTTGATTCGCAACGACTGGCCTCGCGTCATGATCAGACAGTCATGGTGGTGTCATAGACAAGCCGGGACAACTACGGCTGGCGGCGGCAAGATCGCACCGCCGCCCGGCAAACTGCCGCGTTGCGCGCGGGAACGCGCTTTGGCATAAAAGCTCTACCGGTTACGCCGTTGGGCGATGGCGGCCGGCCTGTGGGACGTGATGAAGAACGGCCTCTACTCGATTCACGTGAACCTGCTCGATGGTCGAGTCGGCAAGGGCAGCGGCGTGATTCTTTTTCGCGACGGCAAGATCCTTGGCGGCGATGCGTACCTCTATTACACCGGCAGCTACGTCGTGAAGGACGACCACACCTTCAAAGGCGAGGTGCTGGTGCAACGGCACACCTCGCCGCGGGGCGATGACAATCCGCTGTTCGGCGGCCCCGCCCCGGTCGGCATCGGCGTGAGCGGGACCTACACGGACACCCGCGCGGAGATGACGGGCACAGCGCTGGTCGGCAAGGCCAGCCTGATTTTCGGCGCCACGCTGCACAAGCTCGCGGAAGCTGATTAGGCGCGGGACTATTCCGCAGCCTGCTCGAGCGGCGCGGTGCGCGGCAGGATGATCTGGATGCGCGTGCCCTCGCCCGGCTCGGAATCGAGATCGAGCCGCCCGCCGAGGCGATTGGTGACGATGCTGTAGACGATATGCAGTCCGAGGCCGGTGCCGCCCTGGTCGCGCCGCGTGGTGAAGAACGGATCGAAGGCGCGGCGGCGGACGTCGAGCGACATGCCGCAGCCATTGTCCGAGAAGATGATCTCGACATTGTCCTTGCCGGACTCGCGCACCTGGATGTCGATGATCCCCGGCCGGCCGTCCGGGAAGGCGTGCGCCACCGAATTGAGAAACAGATTGGTCAGCACCTGGCCATACGGGCCGGGATAGCTGTTCATGGTCAGGCTCGGCTGGCACTCGACGTTGAGCGTCAGATTATGTTTGCGCAAGCCCGGCCGCAGGCTCATCACCACCTGCTCGGTGAGGTCGCCGAGATCGAAGCTGCGCTGGTCCGAGTAGTTGCGGTCGGCCGCGACCTGCTTGAACGACTGGATCAGCTCGGCCGCGCGGTTCAGATTGGAGACGAGCTGCGAGGACGCATCGCGGCTGGTGTTGAGGAAGTCGTTGAGCGTGGAGCGACGGAGCTCGCCGCGCTCGACTTCGGAGGTGAACATCGCGGTCTTGCGCTCCAGCGCGGATGCGACCGTGAGGCTGATACCGACGGGATTGTTGACCTCGTGGGCGACGCCGGCGACGAGCCGTCCGAGCGCGGCGAGCTTCTCCGCCTCGATCAGCGAGGCCTGGGTCTCGCGCAGGTTTCGCAACGCGGTCTCGGCGGATTCCTTGGCTTTGCGCATCTCCTGCTCGCCGCGCTTGCGCTCGCCGATGTCGAGCGCCACGGTGACGATCCGCTCGATCTCGCCGTCGGCATCGAGCAGCGGCAGCTTGTTGACCAGCCATTGCCGCATATTGCCGGAGGCGTCCTTGTACTCCTCCTCGTAGAAGCCGAGACCTTTTCGAAGCCTGAGCACCCGCTTGTCGTTCTCGTCGGTCTTGGCTGCGCCGTAGCGCGACATCAGATCCGCGGTGGTGCGGCCGAGCGCATCGGCGGGCTCGATGCCGAAGATGCCGGCCATGTAGCGGTTCATCAGCACGTAGCGCAGCTCGCGGTCCTTGACGTTGATGACCGCGGGCACGGTGTCGATGACCTGCTGGAGCAGGCGCCGTCCTTCGGCGATGGCGTCTTCCGCCCGCTTCTGGTCGGTGATGTCGCGCAGCGTGCCCTCGTAGCGGACGATGTTGCCCGCCTCGTCCCGCACGCCCGTGGCGCTGTCGGAAAGCCACAGGATGTTGCCGCTGCGCTGGCGCACCTGGTACTCGAACTCGCGCACGATGCCGTCGCGCGCCATCAGCCGCTGATATTCGGCGCGCGCCTCGGGGTGGACGTAGATGGTGTGGGCGATGTCGTTGATGCTGTCGATGAGCTGCTGCGGGCTGTCATAGCCCATCATCCGCGCCAGCGCCGGATTGGCGTTGAGGAGATCGCCGGCCGGCGTCGTGACATAGATGCCGTCGACCGAGCCCTCGAACAGCTTGCGGTAGCTCTCTTCGGCGAGGCGCTGCTCGGTGAGCGCCCGCACCGCCGCCTCGCGCGCCGTGTCGGCTTCCTCCAGCGCGCGGCGGAACACTTCGGCCGCGCGCGCGATGTCGCCGATCTCGTTGTCGAGGTCGGCCGACGGGATCGAGGTATCCTTCTCGCCCGCTGCGAGGGCGCGGATGGATCTCGCGATCTTCGCAAGCGGCCGGACGGTCCGCCGCACCACGAAGCCGGCCGCGAGAATGCCGATCAAGACGCCGATGGTGCCGAACACGATGCTCTGCCACCGCGCCTCCGTCAGCGTGCGGGCGAAATCGCGCGACAGCACGTGGCCGCGCCGGGCGCTGACCTCGCGCAGGAGTTCCGTGACGCGGCCGATCAGGCGGCCCTCGGTGCCCAGCACCTCGCGGTCGATATCGGCGATCTGCCGCTCCCGGACCGCCACCGCGATGATGGCCTCGGCATAGTCGTTCACGGCCGTCTTCAGCCTGGCGTCCGCGATGTCCATCGCCCGCATCCCCTGTGCGGCCTGCTCGGCGGCGGACGGGTTGCGCGCGAGCAGCCCGAGTGCGATCCGGCTCTGCGATTCCGACAGGCGGGAGGCGAGCTCGCGGTCCGCCGCGGCTCCGACGGCCACGTCGAACCGGTCGCGCAGCGGCGGCAGCCCGGCGAGCAGCTGGGCGCGGCGGTCGATCAGGGTCGAGATCCGCTCGAGGCCATTGCGATAGGTCGCAAGGCGCTCCGTGACCCCGTCGATCATGTCCTGCTGCTCGGGCGCGAGCTCGATGCGGGTCTTCCTCAGGATGTCGTTCAGCGTCGAGGCCGCCTCGCCGACCTGCTTGAACTGCGTGCCGGCGCCAGGATCGGTGACGAAGTCGCGCGCGGCGAGCCGCAGCTCGTTCATGCGGCGGTCGATGTCCTCGGCGAGGTCGCCGACGCTCTGGAGCCGCTGCAACTCGGCGAAGGTCGTATCGATGTGCCGGATCGCGATCACGCTCGCGGTCGAGGTGACGATCATCACCGCCAGCACCAGGAGGAAGCTGCCGAAGGTGAGCTGGCCGATGGAGAGCGAGAATGTTCGCTTTTTCTCAGGGGTCGGCGTCAATTCGGCGGACATTGGGGCTTTTGAGGACCGGGCTATTGGAGGCCCAATATACGATGGTTTGCGGCCCCGGGGGAACATGCCTCGAGCTGCCGAATATCCTTAATATCGCGAGCCCGCCGCCCTTCTCCCCTCCCGATTATGACGTTTTGACGCTGGCCGGCCGCCGGGCCGGGATCGTCATGGCGGCGACGCCGAGGACGACGCAGGCAAGCCCGATCCAGGCGGTCCGGCTCAGGGTTTCGCCGAGGAAGCCGACGCTGATGGCGACCCCGATGGGCACGCGCAGATAGGCCTGCGCGGTGGTGCCGACCGAGCCCAGCGTCTGGATCAGGCGGAAGTAGATCGCGAACGCCGCCGCGGTCGAGAAAGTCGCCAGCGCGAGCAGCGCCAGCACGGAACTCAGCGAGGGCGACAGCGTCCAGGGCTGTTCGACGATCAGCGAGGCCGGGATCAGCGCCGCCGCGCCCGCCAGCAGCGAGCCCGCGGCCGGTGCCATCGGATCGAGACCCTTAAAACTGCGGCCGAAGATCGCGGCGCAGGCGTAGCAGATGGTGGCGGCGACGATGGCGGCCTCCGCGACGAGGCCACTGCCGACGTCATGGAAAGCGTCGACGCCGACGATCAGCAGGATGCCCGCCATACCGGCGACCACGCCGAACAGTTTTCGCGGCGTCGTCACCTCGTGGCGCGTGACGACGGCCGTGAGCAAGAAGGTGAAGATCGGCCCGGCCGAGTTGAGGATGGTCGCGAGCGACGCGTCGACATAACGCTCGCCCCAGGCGATCAGCGTCCAGGGGATGACGCTGTTGAGTACGGCCTGGAACGCGAAGCGCTGCCAGGTCGCGGCATCCATGGGCATCCTGATGCCGCGTGCCCACATGACGACGAGCAGCAGCAGACCGGCGATCGTGGTGCGCGCCGCGATCAGCGTGATCGGCGGAATGGTGGCGACGCCGAGCTTGATGAAGGTGTAGGAGCCGCCCCAGAGCGTTGCGAGCGCGACCAGCAGCGCCAGCTCGACGGCGATGTTGGGGTCCCGTCCCTGATCCATTTTGCTCGTCCCGTCCATTCGCGATGGACGGAACCTAGCGCGTCCGCGGCCGTCAATACTTCGTTTGATATCGAAGTATCCTAGCCGACCGCCCCGACCTCGAACACCTCGCCGTCATAGCCGGCTTCACGGGGAATGCGGAGCTGGCGGCCGCCTTCGGTCTTGGTCATGACAGGCATCACCGTGACGATCGACATGCCGCGGGCGTGCTCCAGCGCGGCGCCCACGCTGCCCTGCTTGGCGAGCCGGATCAGGTTGCGCGTGGTCGGGAACGGCAGCTTGAAGCGGCCGCTCTCGCCGCCCTCCACCGCCTCGCGCGGCGACACCCAGATCGAGTCGGTCGACTCCCGGCCGTCATGGGCGCCGAGCTGATCGGGCGGTGCGGCCGCGAGGAAGAACCAGGTGTCGAACCGCTTCGGCATGCCCTCCGGCGTGATCCAATGCGCGTAGGGCACGAGCGTGTCGAGCGCGAGCTGGAGGCCGTTGTCGGCCAAGATGCTCAGGAAGCTGATCTTGTGTTCGTTGAGGGCGACGCGATGCTTGTCGGCGATCTCGCCGGCGCGCCTGGCATCGATCGGCGTACCCGCGCCCTTCGCCCGCGCCAGCAGGATGCCGCTCTCCTCAAAGGTCTCGCGGATCGCGGCGATCCGAAAACCGCGATCCGATTCACTCAGGCCCTCGCCGCCTGAATAGAGGTCAGCACGGGCGACGATCTCGTTGTCGCCGGCATCGACGCTGCCGCCGGGAAACACCAGCGCGCCCGAGTTGAACTCGATCTGATGATGGCGAACCATCATGAACACTTCGATTTCGTCGCGGCTCTTGCCGTCGACCTTTGCGCCGTCACGGAGCAGAAGGATGGTCGAAGCCGGGCGTGATGCTGATGTCTCTGGCATTCAACTAACCTGCGGCGCTGGATTGCGGGCCAAGATTGGCGCGCTTGTCGACGCGGGCGACGCGCGACAGGAGGTAATCGACCTCCGCCTTGGCCGCCGGCGTGATGGTCGCGCCCGGCTTGCGCTGGGCGCTGGACGAGATGATGCCGCGCTTCTGCAGCACGTGCTTGCGCACCGCCAGACCTGCGCCCGGCTGCTGCTCGTAGCGGATCAGCGGCAGATGCGCGTCGAACAGATCATGCGCAGCGTCGCGCTTGCCCTCCTTCGAGAGGCGCACGACGTCGATCAGGAGCTCCGGGAAAGCATAGCCGGTCATGGCGCCGTCGGCGCCGCGCTCCATCTCGAAGTCCAAAAAGAGTCCGCCATTGCCGCAGAGGATCGAGAGCGGACGGAGCGAGCCGTCCTTCTGGAAGTTGCGCAGCGTCGAGATCTTTTCCAGACCCGGCCAGTCCTCGTGCTTGAGCATCACGCAATTCGGATTGTCGGTGACGATCTTGCGGATCACCGCAGGCGTGAAGATCACCGAGAGCGTCAGCGGATAGTCCTGCAATACCCAGGGCACATCGGGCCCGATCGCCTCCGCCGCCTGCTTATAGTAGCCGACGATCTGGTCGTCGGTACGGAGCGACGGCGGCGGCGCGATCATCACGCCGGCCGCGCCGGCATCCATCGAGGCCTTCGCCAGCGAGCGCATGGTGGCAAAGCCCGGCGCGGAGACGCCGACGATCACCTGCATCTTCTTGGCGCGCTTGACGAAGCGCACCGCCACCTGCTCGGCCTCCGCGGCATCGAGCTTCGGCGCCTCGCCGAGGATGCCCAGCACCGTGACGCCGTCGCAGCCGACCTCCTCGTAGAAATCGGTCAGGCGGTCGATCGAGCGCTCGTCGATCCGGCCGTCATCGTGGAACGGTGTCGGCGCGATTGCGAAGGTGCCCTTGGCGTCGGCGGTGAGTTTCATCGGGTCTCTTGTCCTATCGTCTGTCGTCATTCCGGGATCGCGACCTCGTCGCGCCCGGAATGACTGTGTGGCTAAAACCGCCGCGCACCCATCTTGATCTGCTCCTCGGAGAAGAAGATCTCCTTGGCGTGATCGGCGATGTCCTGGGCCTTCCAGCCCGTGTGCGGCGGCTTCCAGCCGTCCATTTCCATCATCCGCATTTCGCGCACGCCGCGGGGCCCGGATACGCCCAGCACTTTGCCGGTCTGGTCGCCCGACAAGTCGCTGACCATGTATAGCACGGCCGGCGCGATGCCGTCCGGCCCCAGCGCCGCACCGGGGTTCTCCTTATAGCGGGGCAGGTCTGCGGTCATGCGGGTCAGCGCGCCGGGGGCGAGCGTCCAGATCCGGATGTTGTATTTACGGCCCTCGATCGCCAGCACGTTGGACAGGCCCCAGATGCCGCCCTTGGCCGCGCCGTAATTGGTCTGACCGAAATTGCCGATCAGGCCGGAGGTCGAGGACGTGTTGACGATGACGCCGCCGCCGTTTTCCCGCATCCAGCGAAACACCGGCATGGTGCAACAAAAGGTGCCCTTCAGATGCACCTTGATCACCTTGTCCCAGTCGGACTCGGACGCCTTGGAAAAGGTCTGGTCACGGAGGATGCCGGCATTGTTGACGAGGATATCGGCGCGGCCGAAATGCTTGATGGCATCGTCGAACACCGACTGGCCGCCCTCCATGGTGGAGATGTCGGCGCCGTTGGCGACCGCCTTGCCGCCCTCGGCCTTGATCGCGTCCACCACGAGCTGCGCCATAGACTTGTCGGCGCCGGAGCCGTCACGGGGCCCGCCGAGATCGTTGACGACGACGGACGCCCCTTCCCGCGCGAACAGCTTTGCGTAGGCCTCACCGAGCCCTCCACCCGCGCCGGTGATCAGCGCAACCTTGCCGTCGAGTAGTCCCATGGTGGCCTCTCCCTGTTTTTGTTTTTCGTGTCCCGGACGCGATGCAGCGTGAAACGCTGCGTCGCAGAGCCGGGACCCATTCTTCGTTCGACATTCTCTGGGCCTCGGCTCTGCAGCGCACCGCTAAGGAGCGCTGCGCTGCGTCCGGGGCACGAGACCGCCCTAACCCAGCACCGTCTTGCCGTTCTTGATCACGGTGACGCCGCGCGACTTCACCTTGGCTTCGAACGAGATCGTGTTGCCGTCCTTCCAGAGGTCCATGGTCACGGTCTCGCCGGGATAGACGGGTGATGAGAACCGCGCGACGTGCTGGCGGAAGGCGGAGGCGTCGTAGTCGGCATAGGTCTGGAGCACGCCGCGGCAGGTGATGCCGTAAGTGCACATGCCGTGCAGGATCGGACGAGGGAAGCCGGCCTTCTTGGCGAACTCGGGATCGCTGTGCAGCGGGTTGCGGTCGCCGCAGAGGCGATAGACCAGCGCCTGGTCGGGGCGCGTGACAATGTCGATGGTCTTGTCGGGCGAGCGCGACGGGATCTGGTGCGGATCGGGCTGGGTCAGGCTCGGCCCGCCGAAGCCACCGTCACCGCGGGCGAAGCGCGAGGCGACCAGTGTTGCAAGCTTCTCGCCCTTCTCGTTTTTCAGCACGGTCTGGTGGCTGATCACCACGCCCTTGTCCTTGCCCTTGTCGTAGACCTCGACCACGGAGGAGTCGGCGGTGATGTGGGCTGCCACCGGCAGCGGCTGGTGGAAGGTGATGTCGCGCTCGCCGTCGACCACCATGACGCGGTTGAGGTTCATCTCGCCGGGCCCCGAGCCCCATGCGGCGACGGACGCAAAGGTCGGCACCACCTTCAGCGGCCGCGGCGTCAGCGTGCCCTCATTGACGAAGGCGAGCTCCTTCTCATCCATCGGATCGGCGCCGAGGCCAATGCCATAGGCGTAGAGCATGACCTCGCGATCGCCATAGGCGTATTTCTGGCCGATGTTTTTCAGGCCTTTGAGTTCTTCGTATCTGGCGGACATTTTTCTGGTTTCCTCCCGGCATTCGTCTCAGCGAGCAACGGCGCTCGCTAATGTGCCCTCTCCCCTTGTGGGAGAGGGCCGCGAGAGCCGTGCGGCAAACTCGTTTGGGTGAGGGGTTGCTTCCGCACAGAGAGTCCCTCTGCGGAGCGATACCCCTCATCCGGCGCCGTAGCCGAAGCTTCGCTTCGGCGTCCATTTTTAGAACGGCCGCCGGAGGCGGCCTATGCCACCTTCCCCCACAAGGGGGGAAGGAAGAAATTACGCCGGCGTGAAGAACGGCAGCGGCGCGCCATCGGTCGGCTTGAACACCACCTTCACCTTTTGGCCGATCTTGAGCTTCTCGAGATCGCAGTCGACGATGTTGGTCTGCACCGACGGACCTTCCTTCAGCCTGACGTAGCCGATGGCGTAGGGACCGGTCGGCGATTTGCGCATCAGGCTCCAGGTGTAGATCGTGCCCTCGCCCGAAGCCTCCTCCCACACCGTCTTGTCGGAGTAGCAGAACGGGCAGATCGAGCGCGGGAAGTAATGCGCCTCGCCGCACGCCGTGCAGCGCTTGATCATGAACTTGCCCTGCTTGGCCGCGTCCCAGAACGCCGCGGTCTCGGGGTTCGTGACCGGTGCCGGATACTTTTTCGCTTCGCTCATCACACGCGCTCCAGAATGGCAGTCGAAGCGGCGTGGCGAACGCCCAGAAGGCCGCCGGTGCCGTGGGCGATGGCGAGATCGCAATTCTTGACCTGCACCTTCGGATGCGCCTCGCCGCGCAGCTGCCGCACAGCCTCAATGATCTTGGTCATGCCGCCGCGGTTGACGGGATGGTTGCTGCAGAGACCGCCGCCGTCGGTGTTGAACGGCAGCTTGCCGACGCCCGAGATCAGATTGCCGTCGGCGACGAACTTGCCGCCCTCGCCCTTCTTGCAGAAGCCGAGGTCTTCGAGCTGCATCAGCACCGTGATGGTGAAGCTGTCGTAGATCGAGGCGTATTTGATGTCCTTCGGCGTGATGCCGGCTTCCTCGAACGCGCGCGGGCCGGACCAGATGCCGGCGGAGTAAGTGAGATCGAGATCCTTGCCGCCGCGCGGGCCCTTCATTGCCTCGCCGTGGCCGATCAGCCGCACCAGCGGCTTCTTCAGACTCTTGGCGATCTCGGGGGTGGTCACGATCAGCGCACCGCCGCCATCGGTGACGACGCAGCAATCCATGCGGTGCAGCGGATCGGAGATCATCGGCGAGTTCAGCACGTCCTCGACGGTGACGACGTCCTTGAGCATCGCATGCGGATTGTATTGCGCGTGATGCGATGCCGCGACCTTGATCCAGGCGAGCTGCTCGCTGGTGGTGCCATAGTCGTGCATGTGGCGCATGGCACACATGCCATAGGCATTGTGCGTGGTCGCGCCATAGGCCGTCTCGAAATCGGCCTCCGCGCCGGCTGCGCGCGGCGGCATCACGCCGGTGCGCGGCTTGCCGGCGAGCGTGATCAGCGCGATCGAGCACTTGCCGGCCGCGATGGCTTCAGCGGCATGGCCGAGATGGATGATGTAGGAACAGCCGCCGGTCTCGGTGGAATCGACGTGGCGGAGTTTTTTGGTGTTCAGGCCGAGATAATCGACCATCGGCCATGCGCCGCCGGGGGCGTCGCCCGCGCAGAAATAGCCGTCGACGTCGTCCTTGCTGATCCCGGCATCCTCGATCGCGCCCTTGGCGACCTCGGCATGGAGCTGGGCGGTGGATTTGTCCGGCGCATGCCGGGTCGGGTGTTCGTAGATCCCGGCAATGTAGGCCTTGCCCTTGATGGTCAAAACGTCAGGTCTCCGCGCTCGCGTTTCTTCTTGCTCCGTTTTTCTGAACCGCGGGGGCCAGCTTGGCAAGCGCGGAAATATTCCGTCGGGCGAGAGGGCAGCGCGTTGGCGCAACTCCCGGCTACCGCAATCTCGAAGTGCGGCGGGAAGGCCACTCTGCCACCGCGTCGTCATTGCGAGCGCAGCGAAGCAATCCAGAGTCTATCCGCGGAGGCATTTCTGGATTGCTTCGCTGCGCTCGCAATGACGGCCAGAGTCCTAAAGGTGTTTTGCCCGACGGCACAAGCGATTTTCTTTTTTGCGAAAACAACCCCATGCACAGTAGGACGGTGGTTGATTTCAAAGACGAAATCGTAGGGTGGGCAAAGCGACTTGTCCGCCGTAGCTCGAAGAGCGAAGGCGGAAGCGTGCCCACCTCTTGCGGCTCAATCGTGGTGAGATGGTGGGCACGGCGCTTTGCGCCTTTGCCCACCCTACGAGATCGTGGCTCGCCCCTACTCCGCCGCGATCTGCCTCGGCGCCGGCGGCGGGCTCGCGAGGTCGGCCGCGAGCTGGGCGTAGCGGGCTTTCGCGTCCGCGACGGCCTTCTCCTTGACCGGGCCGTAGCCGCGGATGCGATCGGGCAGTGACAAGAGCTCGACGGCGGTGTCGACGGTGACCGGCGAGAGCAGGCCGAGCACGGTGGCGACGTCCTTCTCGTAGCCCACGATCAGATCGCGCTCGAGCTTGCGGTCGGCGCTGTGGCCGAAGATGTCGAGCGGCGTGCCGCGCAGGAACTTGAATTTCGCCAGCACGCGGAAGACCTTCAGCATCCACGGGCCGAAGGCGCGCTTCTTCGGGCGTCCCAGCGCGTCGACACCACTGCTGAGGATCGGCGGGGCAAGGTTGAAGTTGAACTTGAAGTCGCCCTCGAACTGGTCGCGGAGCTGCTGCTCGAAGGCGCCGTCGGTGTAGAGGCGCGCAACTTCGTATTCGTCCTTGTAGGCCAGAAGCTTGGCATAGTTCACCGCGACCGCGCGCGGCAGCGCATCGTCATAACCGCCCTGCTTGGCGGCTTCGCGAACCTGATCGACCAGCTTGCGATAGCGTTTTGCGAGGCGGCCGCTCTGGTAGGCGGTCAGGTGCTTGGCGCGATGCGCGACGACCTCATCCAGCGTCATTGCATCCAGCGTCTTCGGCGCAACCACCTCGTCCGTCCCCTTCAGCATGTCGGCGAGGCGCTGGGGATCGGCGACCGCGAGGCGGCCGAGGCGGAAGGCCTCCTTGTTCATCTTGATCGCGACGCCGTTGACCTCGATCGCCTGCTCGATCGATTCAGCCGACAGCGGGAACAGGCCTTTCTGATAGGCGTAGCCCATCATCATCATGTTGGTGGCGATGCTGTCGCCGAGCAGCTGCTCGGCCGGCTTGGTGAAATCGAAGAACACCGAGTCCTTGTGCAGGGCCGTTTCCAGCAGCCCGTTCAACTTGCGGGTCTGGAAGTTGAAGTCGCGGTTGAGGACGAAGTCGGCGGTGGGAATGACGTGGCTGTTGATGATGCCGCGCGTGCGGCTGGTGTCGCAGAGCGAGATCGTGTCCTTGGCGACCGCGACCACCTCGTCGGCGGCGAGCACGAGATCTGCCGTACCAGTGACGATGCGCGAGCAGGTCACCTCGGCCGGATGATCGGACAGGCGGACGTGGCTGAGCACCGCCCCGCCCTTCTGCGCCAGGCCCGACATGTCGAGGATCATCGAGGCCTTGCCCTCGATATGAGCGGCCATGCCGAGCAGCGCACCGATCGTGAGGACACCGGTGCCGCCGACACCGCCGACTGCGATGTTATAGGGCTTGTCCACCGTCGGCCGAGACGTGGGCTCCGGCAGCTCGCCGATGTCACCGAGATCGGCCGGCGCACGATGGCGCGGCTTGCCGCCGTCGACGGTGACGAAGGACGGGCAGAAGCCCTTCACGCAGGAATAGTCCTTGTTGCAGGACGACTGGTTGATGGCGCGCTTGCGGCCGAACTCGGTCTCCAAGGGCTCGACAGAGATGCAGTTCGACTGCACCGAGCAGTCGCCGCAGCCTTCGCAGACCGCCGGGTTGATCATGACGCGGCGCGCCGGATCCTCCATCAGGCCGCGCTTGCGGCGGCGCCGCTTTTCGGCCGCGCAGGTCTGCACGAAGACGATCGCCGAGGTGCCCTTGTACTCGCGGCACATCTTCATGACGTTGTCGAGTTCGTCGCGGTGATACAGCTTCACGCCGGGCGCGATGGTGTCGGCCGGATAGGTATCGGGCGCCTCCGAGACCAGGTAGATCTCGCGGATGCCTTCGGCGTGGAGCTGGAACGTGATCTGCTGCGGCGAGAGATCGCCGTCATGGCGCTGGCCGCCCGTCATGGCCACCGCGTCGTTATAAAGGATCTTGTAGGTGATGTTGGTCTTGGAGGCGACCGCCTGCCGGATGGCGAGAAGGCCGGAGTGGAAGTAGGTGCCGTCGCCGAGATTGGCGAAGATGTGGTTCTCGTTGGTGAAGGGCGCGATGCCGACCCACGGCACGCCCTCGCCGCCCATATGAGTGAACGTCTCGGTCGAGCGATCCATCCACAGCGCCATGAAGTGGCAGCCGATGCCGGCGAGCGCGCGGCTGCCTTCGGGGACCTTGGTGGACGTGTTGTGGGGACAGCCGGAGCAGAAATACGGTACGCGAGAGACAGGCGCCGTCGCCTGCATTTGCGTGGCCTGGCGGCCGTTGAACCAGTCGGCCTTGGCGCGGAGCATCTCCGCGATCTCGGGGTTGAGATTGAGGCGGAGAAGCCGCTCGGTGAGCGAGGTCGCAAGCGAGGCGACGCTGAGCTCGGCGGCGAAGGTCAGGAAGCGCTTGTCGTGCTCGTCCATCTTGCCGACGATGCGCGGACGGACGTCGTCGCGCCAGTTGAACAGCTCCTGCTTGACCTGGTTCTCGACGATTTCGCGCCGCTCCTCGATGATGAAGATCTCTTCGAGGCCGACCGCGAACTGGCGTACGCCTTCCGGCTCCAGCGGCCAGGGCATGCCGATCTTGTAGAGGCGAAGCCCGATCTTGGCGGCGACCTCCTCGGTGATCCCGAGCTCGCGCAACGCCTGGCGGACGTCCTCGTAGCTCTTGCCCGACGCCATGATGCCGAAACGGGCGTTCGGTGAATCCATGGTGACGCGGTTGACCTTGTTGGCGCGCGCAAAGGCGATCGCGGCAAAGCCCTTGTAGTCCTGGAGGCGGCGGTCCTGCTCGAAGCGGTCGTCGGGCCAGCGCAGATTGAGGCCACCGGGCGGCAGCTCGAAATCGGGCGGGATGATGAACGGCTTCATCTCGTCGGTGAGGTCGATCTCGGCGGTGGTCTCCACCGTCTCCGTGATCACCTTCATGCCCACCCAGCAGCCCGAATAGCGCGACATCGCAATGCCGAGCAGGCCCATCTCGATCATCTCGTGGATGCTGGACGGATAGAGATACGGCATCAGTGCCGACATGAATGCGTGGTCGGACTGATGCGGAACGGTGGAGGATTTTGCACCGTGGTCGTCGCCGGCCAGACACAGCACGCCGCCGTTCTTGGCCGAACCGGCGGCATTGCCGTGGCGGAACACGTCGCCGCAGCGATCGACGCCGGGGCCCTTGCCGTACCAGATGCCGACGACGCCATCATATTTGGCGCCGGGCGAGAGGTTGAGCTGCTGCGAGCCCCACACCGCGGTCGCCGCCAAATCCTCGTTCACGCCGGGCTGGAACTTGATGTTGTACTGCTCGAGATGTTTTCGCGCTGCAAAGAGCTGCTGATCGTAGCCGCCGAGCGGCGAGCCGCGATAGCCGGAGATGAAGCCCGCGGTGTTGAGGCCGTTGGCGCGGTCGCGCCGGATCTGGGCCATCGGCAACCGGACCAGGGCCTGGATGCCCGTGGTGAAGACGTGTCCGGTTTCCTGGGTGTATTTCTGGTCGAGACTGATCGGACCCTGGTTGATACCCATTCTTGTCCTCTTCCGCCCGTTTGAGCGTTTGGCCACTTAAGCCGTTGCCTGCCCGTTGTTTTTAGCTAGGGCGCGCCGACCAACTCCGCCACTCTATGTCGGATATTTAACGCTCCGCATCACAAATCTGGACCAAAGGAAGCGCCGGGTAATAATCGCAATTTCGTGGCTGCAAAGGCATCAAGCATTTTCAATTTGTGTCACCATACCCCCACCGACGCGAAACGACGTGAGGCTCCTATCCGGGCGATTGGTCGCAGGGGAAGCTTTCGATGCGAATGATTCTGGCTGTTGTCGCATTGTGCAGTGCAGTTGCGAGCGCGGCCCGCGCCGCCGAGCCATCGCCGGAGCTGATCGCCTACGGCAAGGCCCTGGTCGAGGCCGGCGACTGCGCGGGCTGCCACACCACCGATCCGGCAAAGCCATTCGCGGGCGGAAAGCGCATCGATACGCCCTTCGGCGCGATCTACGCGCCGAACCTGACGCCGGATCGTGACACCGGGATCGGCGCCTGGACCGACGCCGATTTCACCCGCGCGGTGCGCACCGGCATCGCGCCCGACGGCTCGAACTATTACCCGGCCTTCCCCTATCCCTATTTCACGAAGGTGACGAAGGACGACACGTTGGCGATCCGGGCCTATCTCGGAACGCTGGCGCCCGTGGCGAGCCGCAACAAGCCGCCAGAGCTGCGCTGGCCGTTCGGTTATCGCGGCCTGATGCGGGTCTGGAACGCCATGTATTTCAAGCCCGGCCTGTTCGAGCCGGCCCAGAGCCAGAGCGCGGCGTGGAACAGAGGCGGCTATCTCGTCACCGGGCTCGGCCATTGCGGCGCCTGCCACACGCCGAAGAACTATTTCGGCGCGGACAAAACTGCGCAGGCGCTGTCGGGCAACGAGGTCGGCGGCTGGTACGCACCAAGGCTCGATGGCGCCGCGCGCACCGGGCTGAAGTCATGGAGCGTCGAAGACATCACCGAATATCTGCAAAGCGGGCGAAACGTCAAAAGCCATGCCGGCGGGCTGATGGCCGAGGTGGTCGTCGGCTCGACCTCGAAGATGAGCGATGCCGATGTGCGCGCCATCGCGGAATATCTGAAGAGTCTGCCGCCGTCGCGGCGCGAGACGATCGTGACGCCGCCCGACGAGGCCGAGATGAAGGCCGGCCAGGCCGTCTACGCAAAACTCTGCATCGCCTGCCATGAAGCCGACGGCTCCGGCGCGCCGCGCATCTATCCGCCGCTGCCCGGCAACGCGCTTCTGCAATCGGTCAATCCGTCCTCCAGCTTGCGCATCATCCTCGACGGCGCCCACACCGTGACGACGCCACGCGCGCCCAACAGCGGCGAGATGCCGGGCTACGCCAAGCAATTGTCCGACGAAGAGATCGCCGCCGTGACGAACTACATCCGCAATTCCTGGGGCAACGCCGCGCCGCTGGTGACCACGGCGCAGGTGGCGAAGGCGCGGAAGGGTGATTAGTCCCCTCTCCCCGCAAGCGAGGCGAGGTAAGAAAGAGCCCTACCGCTCCTCACCTTCCGTGAACACGAATTTCGGCATCTCCCATTTGTAGCGCACCGCGAGCAGGCGGAAGCTGATGCCGAGGACAAACGTCAAAATGGTCCAGAGCTCGGCGTTGAGATTGAGGCCGAAGGCGGTGGCGTAGAACAGGCCGGTCGCCACCGAAACGGTCGCGTAGAGCTCGGAGCGGAACAGCAGCGGCACGTCGTTGCAGAGCACATCGCGCAGCACCCCGCCCGCGCAGCCGGTCACCATGCCGGAGACGATGACGATCGGTAGCGCGGCATTCGTCTGCCAGGCGATGTCGCAGCCGGCCATGGTGAAGACGACGAGACCGATGGCATCGAGCACGATGAAGGCCACCTTCAGCCGGTGCACGAGTCGCGCGATCAGGATGGTGAGGAAGGCGGCGCCGCCGGCCAGCGCGAGGTAGATGGGATGAGCGACCCAGGCCAGCGGATAATGCCCGAGGAAGAGATCGCGCAAGGTGCCGCCGCCGAGCGCGGTGATACAGCCGAGGAAGCAGACGCCGAGCCAGTCCATGCTCCGGCGGCCGGCCGCGAGCGCGGCGGTCATGCCTTGCGCTGCGACCGCGACCAGCGACAACAGATGCAGCACGCTATCGCTCGGCGGCAAGCTCCACATCGCCTTGTTCCCTTCCCCATCGATGGAACCGACGCGCAACTGTTCCAAAATGAACAGGTTCCCGATTCCTCGCGCAAGGGCAACATGCGACGAAAGCACTAAGGAGGGCGGAACAGAATCTCGCATCTAGGGGTTGTCCAGCCGCAATAATCGAGGAGACAAAATCGATGGCTGACGACCGTTTTCCCAACGATCCGTATCGCCCGAATCTCGCCGATGATGAGTATGTCCGTGCGGCGCGACGGGATGCCGAGCTTCAGGTCGATCCCGAGCTTGGCGAAGGCCCCGCCTCCAGCGGCAAGGTAGCCTTGTTCGCAGTGGCGATCGCCCTGGTACTGGGTGCCGTGTTCTACGGACTGAACAACACCAGCACCGGCAACCAGGCCAGCAACACGCCGGCAACGCAGACCGCCCAGCAGGCTCCGCCTGCGAATCCCGCCGCGCCTCCCGGCATGCGTGACGTGACGCCGCGCAACAACGCGGGACCCGGCGTGACCACGGGTGCTGCCCCGAGCAAGCCGGCGGCGCCTGATCCGGCCGCCCCGTCCGAGGGCGCGAAGTAACGACAACAGCTGTCGTCGCCCGGCTTGACCGGGCGACCCAGTATTCCACCAGCGGCCGAGATTAAATCGAGAGGCCGCGGCGTACTGGATGCCCCGCTTTCGCGGGGCATGACAGCGAGAGGATGAGAGAGCGGCGGGACCTCACATCCCGCCGCTTTTCGTTTAGCTGAACATCTTGTTGAGTTCGCCGCCGGAATAGCCGGTGCCGAGCTCCGTAAAGGTCCCCTTCTCCGCCATCTCCTTCGCGGCGCGCATGAAGCCGCCCCAGGCGGCGCGGGCGAGCGAGCCGCCGACGCTGATGCGGCGCACGCCGAGGTCGGCGGCCTCCTGCAAGGACAGGCCGGACGCGCCGATCAGCAGGTTGAACGGCTTTGGGGCGACAGCCTTCACCACGGCGGCGATGTCCTCGCGCGTCTTCAGGCCCGGCGCATAGAGGCAATCGGCGCCTGCGTCCGCATAGGCCGTGAGCCGGTCAATGACGAGCTTGAGGTCGGTCACGCCCCACAAATACGCCTCGCAGCGACCGACCAGCAGCGTGCCGCTGTCGCCGATCGCCTTGCGCGAGGCCCTGATGCGCTCGACCGCGAGCGCGCGCTCGTAGAGCGGCTTGTCCTTGTCGCCGGTGGAATCCTCGATCGAGAGGCCGGCGACGCCGGTGCGCACACCGCGCTCGACATTGTCAGCGACTTTGTCCGGCTCGACGGCAAAGCCGCCCTCGAAATCCGCATTCACGGGGATGTCGACGGCCGAGCACAATGCTGCCAGATGCTGACAGACGTCGTCGACCGTGACGTGGTTGTCGGCCTTGCCGATGGTCCAGGCAAAGCCCGCGCTCGATGAGGCCAGTGCCTTGAACCCGAGATGCTGCAACGCCTTGGCGCTGCCGACGTCGACCGGATTGGGCAGGATGAAGCAGCCGCTCTCGTGCATCGTCTTGAACGTCGCGCGCTTGTCAGCGGTTGTCACATGCATGTTTCTCTCCCTTGTTGGCCGCGCAGAGATAAGCGCGCGCACTGGGCAGCGCCAGTGCGCGCCCGCAAAAGCTAGTGCGCGTCGTGCACGGCGCGGCTGTCCTTCGGCGCCTGCTCGCGATCATTCATGCCGTAGTCGCGGATGACGCTGGCGATGCGCAGGTGATAATCGGCAAAGATCTTCGCCCTGCCCTTCGCCTGCGTGCGCCGGTGTTCCATCGTATTGCGCCAGGCCTGAACCGCCGCCTCGTCGCGCCAGAACGACACCGACAGGATCTTGCCCTTCTCGGTCAGGCTTTCAAAGCGCTCGACCGAGATGAAGCCATCGATGGTTTGCAGGATCGGCTTCAGGTCGGCCGCGAGGTCGAAGTAGTCCTGGCGATGTTCCGGCTTGGGCCAGACTTCGAAAATCACGGCAATCATGGGCGTCTCCTTTGCGTTGGCGGTCTACAATACCACCTTGCGCAGGAAGGTGCGCTCTTCCGCGAGGATGAATTTGTTCTCCTCGGCGAAATGGAAATTGGCCATGCCGTCTGCGTCCTGCCGCAGCCGGGCGCGATAGGCCTCATAGGCGGCCAGACTCTCGAAGGTGATCAGCGCAAACGCGATGTTGTTGGTGCCCTCATGCGGCACGAAATAGCCGATCAGGTCGCCGCCGCATTTCGGGATGATGGTGAGCCAGCGCTTCGAATATTCCTCGAACTGCGCGCGCTTGAAGGGATCGAGCTGGTAGCGGATGAAGACGGTGACGGACATGGTTGGCTCCCTGATTTTTCATTGCGGCAAGCGCGAGCAACACCGTCGCCGCTGAAGCAACTGGATTGCTTCGCTTCGCTCGCAATGACGTGTTCGCAGAAACAGACTACGTCCTTGCCCCACCGCAATGCTTCGGCTACCATCGAAGCATGAAATCAGGTCCTGACATCGCCATGATTGCCTCGCTGGTC
The DNA here is from genome assembly GCF_040547805.1 of Bradyrhizobium sp. LA6.1. Classification (NCBI taxonomy): domain Bacteria; kingdom Pseudomonadati; phylum Pseudomonadota; class Alphaproteobacteria; order Hyphomicrobiales; family Nitrobacteraceae; genus Bradyrhizobium; species Bradyrhizobium sp. LA6.1. The sequence goes on from NZ_JBEPQK010000019.1 coordinate 96,932, forward strand.
GGCGACCCCGCCCGCGCCAACATGCTCACCGCGCTGATGAACGGCCGCGCGCTGACGGCGAGCGAGCTCGCGCAGGAGGCCGGCATCACGCCACAGACCGCAAGCTCGCATCTGGCCAAGCTCGAGGCCGGCGGGCTGATCGAGCCGGAGAAGCAAGGCCGCCACCGCTACTACCGCCTCACCGACGATGACGTCGCCGGCGTGCTCGAAGGCCTTGCGGGACTTGCCGCGCGCACCGGCCACATGCGCGTGCGCACCGGGCCGAAGGATCCGGCGCTGCGGCGCGCGCGGATCTGCTACGACCACCTCGCCGGCGATCTCGGCGTGCAGATGCTCGACAGTCTACGCACGCGAAACCTGGTCAGGCAGAAGAAGCAGGACATCGAGCTGACGGCCGAGGGCGAGCGCTTTCTCGCAAAGCATTTGCAGATCTCGCCCGACATGCTCACCCATCCGCGCCGTCCGGTGTGCAAGGCGTGCCTGGACTGGAGCGAGCGGCGCCATCATCTCGCCGGCACGCTGGGCGCCGCCATGATGCAGCGGTTCGCCGAGCTGAAATGGGCCGCGCGCGACGCCACGCCCGGCAGCCGCGTGGTGAACTTCACCCGCACCGGCGAGAAGCAGTTTGCGACGCTGTTCGGGACCGGGAAGGATTGATCACGCCAGGTGCGTGAGATCGCACGTTTGCGTGTGAACCACGGCTTCCGTCATGGCCGGGCTTGACCGGGCCATCCATCGCTTTAAGCGCAGTATCGTTCTGAGGCGATGCGAAGCATCGAACCTGGAACTTCAAGATTCCGGGTTCGCGTGTTCGACGTGCCCCCGGAATGACGGCTCCAATTACGAGATCTTCATGAACCGCCTCCTCCCGGTCGCGCTTGCCGCAGCCCTCCTCGCTTCCCCGTTCACGTCCGCCCACGCCGCCGACACCGCCCCGCGTGAGCCCTATGGCATCGCGCTCGAAGGCTTTGCCTATCCGTATCCCGTGCATCTGCTGCCTGTCATCAATGACGGCGAGCAGCTCAGCATGGCCTATATGGACGTCGCGCCCGAGCGGCCGAACGGCCGCACCGTCGTGCTGCTGCACGGGCGCAATTTTCCGTCGAGCTACTGGGCGCCTGTCATCAAGATGCTCAGTGACGCCGGTTTTCGCGTGATCGTGCCGGACCAGATCGGCTTCGGCAAATCTTCGAAGCCGCAAGGCGAACTGCACTTCGACACGCTGGCGCGCAACACCATTGCGCTGCTCGATCATCTCAAGATCGACAAAGCTGAGGTCGTCGCGCATTCGCTCGGCGGCATGCTGGGCGTGCGCATCGCCCGCGCCTATCCGGATCGCGTCGCCCATCTCGTGCTGACCGCGCCGATCGGGCTGGAAGACTACCGTCTCTATGTGCCGCCGACGCCGACCGAGAAGATCATCGAGAGCGAGGACAAGCTCACACCCGACGGCTACCGCAAGCAGCTCCAGACCAATTACGCGATCAAGCTGCCGCCGGACGCGATCACGCCGTTCGTCGACGCCCGCTTCAACATCAAGGGCAGCCCCGATTATCCGCGCTGGCTGCGCGCCTACGTCAGCTCCGGCCAGATGATCTATCGCGAGCCGGTCGCGCACGAGGTCGCGTTGATCACAGAGCCGACGCTGTTCATCATGGGCGCCGACGATCACAACGCGCCGGGCCGTCCGAACGCGCCGGAGGCATTGCGCGCGAAAATGGGCCAGAACGCGGAGCTCGCGAAAGCGCTTGCGGCCAAAATGCCGAACGCGCGGGCCGAAGTGATCCCGGACACAGGCCACCTCGTCTTCCTGGAGGCGCCGGAGAAGTACAAGGAATTGGTGCTGGGCTTTCTCGGTCGCTAGAGCGTTTTCGAGCGAAGTGGATACCGGTTCGCGTCAAGAAAACGCGACAAAACAAAAAACATGGAGCCCCGTTCCGATTCCATCGGGACGGCGCTCCAGCGCCATTGCTGTCGCCGGAAGCCGCATGCAGAGAATGTTCATGCCGCATTCAGGTCATGATTGGCAGGTTTGGATCGCGACGTGTCGGCACGTGCCCAAATTTAACGTGTCGAATCGTGTCTTTTGATTCATTGTGCGCCGCAAGCGCCCCAAAAACCTGCCCAAGGACAAGAGGAAGATCACATGAAATACCTGTTTGCCGCCGTCATGCTCGCCAGCGCGGTCGTCGGTTTCAGCGAAGCGGCCAGCGCCGCCGGTGGCTGCGGCCCCGGCTGGTACCGCGGCGCCTATGGCGGCTGCCGCCCGATGCGCGGTGCGGTCGTTGTGCGGCCCGGCCCGGTGGTGGTTGCACCGCCGGTCGTCGTCGTGCCCCGCGCCCGCGTCTGCCCGTACGGCTTCCGTTGGTGGGGTGGCCGCTGCCGCCCGATCTGATCTCGTCTCTTCGCGTTACGAAGTGGCCGCGCGGCGAAAGCCTGCGCGGCCATTTTCGTTTGAACGCCTGAGGTCTCATGGTGAAGGAACCGCGCCGAATCAAAACGGGGACCGCAATTGCGGTCCCCGTCGAGACTCGGCCGATGCGAGCTTACCAGTGATGGCGGCGGTGCCAGCGCCGACGGTGCCAGCCCCAATGACGGTGCCCCCAGCCGTGGTGGCGGCCATGCCAATGCACCTGTTCGGGCGCCAGCTTGGCGGCTTCCTCACTGGTGGTGACGGCGGGACGAGCGTCGGGATTGCCTTGCGGCGCGCGCGCGGGATCGCCGAGCGGCTGCGGCGCCAACGGCGCAGCTTGTGCGCTCGCGGTCAACGTCGCGGCTCCAGCCGCGACGCCGAATGCAAGTTTCAAAAAGTTCCGACGCTCCATGACATGTCCTCTAGGCTATCGAGCAAGTGATGCAGAGGGAGTGTCGCGGTCACGACATGAACGAAAGCTGAATCGCATCTTCAGGTTCATGACATGGGTGTCAGGGACAAGCGAGCTACGGGACTCGGCGCGAGCTACGCTCCAGCGTCCTGCTTCGCAAACTCCTGCGCCAGCACCAGCGTCTCGCGCGTGCGCTTCACGTCGGGCCAGTCGCGATTGAAATCGGCGACGAGCTGCTTCAACGTATCGCCCCTCAGCATCGCAGCCAGCTTGGCCTCGTCATCGAACTGATACATGGCCTGATGCAGCGAGGGATCGTCCAGGCTCCAGAACCGCCAGGCCTTAGCTACGCCGAACGCCTTCACCGCGTCGGGCACATGCGCGGTCTCGTACCATGTGTCGAAGGCGGCGCGCTTGCTGGCGTCGGTGACGGTCGCGCGAACGACGAAGTAGGCAGCAGGCATGTGTTTCCTCCCGTTGTTTGGCCGCAGCATAGACGGTTATAGTCGCGGCAACAAAAAGCCCGCGCGACGGAACATTCGGATCGCGCCGATGGGGGAAGGAATGGCCATGCGCAGGATCATCACGGGCCTCGTTGCGATCAGCTGCCTGTGGCCCACGGCCTCGCTCGCCGAAATCGTCCGCTTCGACATCCTCGCGCGCGAGCCCGCCTTTGCCGGGCGCAGCTTTGGCGATGTCGGCACCTATGAGCGCATCACCGCGCGCGCGACCTTCGCGCTCAACCCGTCCGACGATCGCAACGCCGTCATCACCGACCTCGCGCTCGCGCCGCGTAGCTCCGACGGCAAGGTGGCAGCCACCGCCGACGTCGTCATCCTGCGGCCCACCGATCCCACCCACGGCAACGGCACGCTGCTGCTCGAGGTGCCCAATCGCGGCCGCAAGCTGGCGCCGCAATTGTTCGACGATGCCGCCCAGCCCGGCGCCAACAATGCCGACAAGGCCGAAGACGCTGGCATCGGCTTCCTGCATCGCCAGGGCTTTACGATGGTCTGGGTCGGCTGGCAGGGCGACATCCCCTCCAAGCCCGGCCAGATGGCGATGACGGCACCGGTGCTGAAGACCGTCACCGGGCCCGCGCGCGAAGAGATCGTCTTCGACAACACGACCAATCCCGCGCGTGCGACGCTGACCTGGCCGGCGACTGATGCCGCCGACCTCAAGGTCTCCGTGCGCGCCGCCTGGGCCGATCCGCGGCAGTCGCCTTCCGGCCTCCTCGCAAAGCTCGTCGATCCCGTGACGGTGGAGATCACCCGGCCCGATGGTTTTGATGCCGGCGCGCTCTACGAGATCACCTACACCGCGCGCGATCCTGTGCCACTCGGCATGGGCTATGCCGCCGTGCGCGACGTCGTCAGCTTTCTCCGCCACGATGAGACCCAGGCGAACCCGCTGCTGAACGGCCCGCATCCCTCCGTCAGCCGCGCCATCGGCTTCGGCGTGTCGCAATCCGGCCGCTTCCTGCGCGACTTCCTCTATCTCGGCTTCAACGAGGATCTCCAGGGCCGCACCGTGTTCGACGGATTGATGCCGCATGTCGCGGGCACGCGGCGGATGGCGACGAACGTCCGCTTCGGCCAGCCCGGCCGCAACCCGCGGCATCCGCAGGATCCGGCGTGGCAAGCCGATCTCTTCCCCTTCACCTATGCGAGCCTCAGCGATCCCTATTCCGGCAAGACCGACGGCCTGCTCCGCCGCTGCGCGCTCTCGGCGACGTGCCCGAAGGTGATGCAGACCGACAGCGAGCACGAATGGTGGGCCTCGCACGCCTCGTTGCTGGTCACCGACCTCGCCGGCAACCACCTCGACCTCCCCGACAACGTCCGCACCTATATGATCGCAGGCACGCCGCATTTCGCCGAAGCTTCCGACGTGATGCGGAAGGGCGTGCCGGCGATGTCGCTGCCGCAGAACCCGATGCATGCGGGCGGGCCTATGCGCGCGCTGCTCACCGACCTCAACGCCTGGATCAGCGACGGCATCAAGCCGCCCGCAAGCCGCGTCCCCATGCGTGCCCACGGCACGCTGGTAGCGGCGCAAGGCGCGGTGCCGATGGATATTCCCGGCCTGCCCTATGCCGGCATCCACACGCTCGCCGCCTTCTCCGACCAGAGCGTGCTGCCGCCCAAGGAGATCGGCCGCTATCCCGTGTTCGTGCCGAAGGCGGACAATGACGGCATGGCCATCGCAGGCATCCGCCAGCTTGCGCTCGCGGTGCCACGCGCGACCTACACCGCATGGAATCCGCGCGCGCAAGGATTTGGCCCGACGGCGCTCTATCCGCTGCAAGGCGCAGTGGTGCCGTTCGCACCGACCGAGGCCGCGCGGAAGGAAGTGCATGATCCCCGGCTGTCGATTGCGGAGCGATATGCGGATGACGGGGCGTATGTGGCGGCGGTCCGCCGTGAGGCGGCGCGGCAGGTGGCGGAGCGGACCCTGCTGCCGGAAGATGCAGAGCGCGCGGTCGACGCCGCGAAGCAAGGCAAGTTGGCGAAGCTTGGGCAGTGAGCGAAGCCCAGTGGCCCCGTAGGGTGGGCAAAGCGGAGCATGCCCACCACTTCTCGGCCAAAAGATGGTGGGCACGGCGCAAGCGCGCCTTTGCCCACCCTACGGTCGCTGCCCGCGGAGAAAAAAAGTCTCACGCTGTCGGAACGCCCGCCCCTCATCCGTCCTATGCCCAGACAGCACGGAGACACCGCATGGCCAACCTCACCCTCACCACCTTCGACTGGGTTCCCGAGATGCCGCGCGGTTTCGTGCGCGACCTTCGCGTGCGCTGGGCGCTCGAAGAGGCCGCATTGCCCTATCGCGTCGCGAGCGTGCCGTTCGGCCCGCGGGACGCTACGCATTTCGCGCACCAGCCGTTCGGCCAGGTGCCGTGGCTGACCGACGGCGACCTCTCGATCTTCGAGAGCGGCGCGATTCTGCTGCATCTGGGTGAGCTCAGCGCCAAGTTGATGCCCACCGATCCGCGCGGCCGCAGCGACACGGTCGAATGGGTGTTCGCGGCGCTCAATTCGGTGGAGATGCCGGCCCTGCCCTGGACGATGTTCAAGTTCACCGGCAGCGACGATGGCTCACCCGCCGTAAAATTCGTCGACGATTTCCTAAAACTCCGGCTCAAGCACATGGAGACGGTGCTTGCGGTGCGCGAATGGCTGGCAAGCTCCTTTTCCGTCGCCGACATCCTGATGTCGGACGTGCTGCGCGTCGTCGATCGCTTCGATGGGTTGGCGGACAGCCCCGCCTGCCGCGACTACGTTGCGCGCGCCACGGGCCGTCCGGCGTTCGCAAAAGCCCACGCCGATCAGATGACGCATTTCGCTGCGGCGGATGCCAAACGTAGGGCGGATTAGCGCAAGCGTAATCCACCAACGCATGCCTCAACAAAGATGATGGGTTACGCCGCGCGAACTGCGCTGTGCGCAGTCGCGGGGCTAACCCACCCTACGAATTTCGCCTCACACCAACTTCAGCGGCGTGTCCTTAACCACGCGAAGATCGATCCTGCCGATCAGTTGCGCGCGAAGCGCCTCGGCAGCACCGATGGCGCTCTCGGTTTGCTGCAACGTGCTGATGTTCGAACCGAGCGACACGATCCCGCCCAGCACCAGGGCGATCGATCCGAGCGCCGCGGTCAGACCTGTCCCGAACAACCCAAGGATCGTGATCAACAACAGCGCGCCGCCGCCGCCAATCGCGATTTTGGATGCCAGAATGTACTTCCGGCATCGTTCGGCGATCTCGGCCAGCCGCTCGATCCGCGCCTCAATGTCTGAAATCTCGTCGGTCGGATCGTCTTCGGTCATCAGCGACATGCGGCACTTGGGTTAAAAACCCGGATTTCGCTACGCTCCATCCGGGCTACTTGTCGTCACAACGGCAAATTGTCGTGCTTCTTCGCCGGCGTTTCCACCTTCTTGTCCTTCAGCATCGCCAGCGCCCTTGCGATCCGCTTGCGCGTCGAGTGCGGCATGATGACGTCGTCGATGTAGCCGCGCTCGGCCGCGATGAAGGGGGACAGGAAGCGGTCCTCGTATTCCTTGGTGCGCGCGGTGATCTTGTCGGGGTCGCCGATGTCGCTGCGGAAGATGATCTCGACCGCGCCCTTGGCGCCCATCACCGCGATCTGGGCGGTCGGCCAGGCGTAGTTCATATCGGCGCCGATTTCCTTGGAGGCCATGACGTCGAAGGCACCGCCATAGGCCTTGCGGGTGATGATCGTGACCAGCGGCACGGTGCACTGCGAATAGGCGAACAGCAGTTTCGCGCCGTGCTTGATCAGGCCGCCATATTCCTGCGCGGTGCCCGGCAGGAAGCCCGGCACGTCGACGAAGGTGACGATCGGGATGTTGAAGGCATCGCAAAAACGGACGAAGCGCGCGGCCTTGCGCGAGGCGTCGCTGTCGAGCACGCCGGCCAGCACCATCGGCTGGTTGGCGACGAAACCGACGGTGCGGCCGGCGATGCGGCCAAAACCGGTGACGATGTTCTTGGCGAAGGCGTCCGCGATCTCGAAGAAATCGCCCTCGTCCACGACCTTCAGGATCAACTCCTTCATGTCGTAGGGCTTGTTCGGATTGTCGGGGATCAGCGTGTCCAAAGACATGTCGACCCGGCCGATGTCGTCAAAGCTCGGCCATTCCGGCACGCCATCGGTGTTGTTGGACGGCAGGAAGTCGATCAGGCGCCGCATCTGCAAGAGCGTCTCGACGTCGTTCTCGAAAGCGCCGTCCGCGATCGAGGAGCGCGTGGCGTGCACCGAGGCACCGCCGAGCTCTTCGGCGGTGACGACCTCGTTGGTCACGGTCTTCACCACGTCGGGGCCGGTGACGAACATGTAGCTGGTGTTCTTCACCATGAAGATGAAGTCGGTCATCGCCGGCGAATAGACGTCGCCGCCGGCGCAGGGGCCCATGATGACGGAGATCTGCGGGATCACGCCCGAGGCGAGCACGTTGCGGCGGAACACGTAGGAATAGCCGGCGAGCGCCGCGACGCCCTCCTGGATGCGGGCGCCGCCCGCATCATAGAGGCCGATGATGGGCGCCCGCGCCTTCATCGCCATGTCCTGCAACTTGGTGATCTTCAGCGCGTGGGTCTCCGACAGCGAGCCGCCGAACACCGTAAAATCCTTGGCGAACACAAACGTCTTGCGGCCGTTGACGGTGCCCCAGCCGGTGACGACGCCGTCGCCGGGCACCTTGTTCTTCTCCATGCCGAACTCGGTGGAGCGGTGCTCGACGAACATGTCGAACTCCTCGAACGATCCCTTGTCGAGCAGGAGCTCGATGCGCTCACGCGCGGTCAGCTTGCCGCGGGCGTGCTGCGCCTCGATGCGCTTCTCCCCGCCACCGAGCTTTGCGCCGGCGCGACGATCTTCAAGGGCGTCCAGGATATTCTTCATTTGCTCCCGCCAGTTCTTAGCCTAAATGCGATTGCCGGGGGTTCTAACACGGCATTTTGCGGGCCGGGAAGCCGCTTTCGGCGCCGCAGGGCTGCCTTGCCGCAGCGGGAAAGCGCAAGGAATTACAGAGTTTTGCCTGGGAGACGACAATGGATGAGGTAACGGCCGAGAGGGGCGCGGCGACCGGCGGCGTCAAGATCCTGCTGCGGCTGGAAGGCCTGACCCTGTTCACGGGGATGGTGATGCTCTACGCCTCCTGGGGCGGCTCGTGGCTGGTGTTCGCCCTGCTCTTCTTCGTCCCCGATCTGAGCTTCCTGGCGTACCTCGCCGACGCCAGATTCGGGGCGCTGGTCTACAATGCCGCCCACAGCTACATGGCGCCGGTGGCGCTGCTGACGCTGGGCTTCGGCTTCGCCTCGCCGCTCACGCTGTCCATCGCCATGATCTGGCTCGCCCATATCGGCATCGACCGGGCGCTCGGCTACGGCCTGAAATATTCGGCCGGGTTCGGCTTCACCCATCTCGGGCGGATCGGCCGCCAGAAAGACGCCTGAGGGGATTGCCGTCGTTTTGTCGGCCCCCACCGGTTGACCGGGCCGGCCGATTCAGGCTTGCTCCCTTCACGATCAAGCGCCGAATGTTGCGTGAGCTCAGTCGGTACGGCGGCGGTCACCACGTCTGGCTGCAAGCATCACCCATGTCCGCCACGGTCGTCCCCCTGCCGCCGAACAGCCCGTCCGAAACCACCGACTTCCTGCGGCGGATGGCCAGCATGGTGTCGGGGCGCAACGGCGAGATGCTGCTGCGCGCGGCCGCGCTGATCGAATCGCTGAAGCAACGGGCGATGTCGGCCGAACGGCTGTTTCACGAGCAACAGGAAGAGAACAAGCGCCTTGTAGACCTGCGCGAGGCGACCGCGCTCGCCTCCGAAGCCATGGTCAGCCAGATCGCGGCGCTGGGGACCCAGCTCGCCGAGGTGACCGCGGCCGCGGCGGCCGAGCGCGCGGCGTTCGACGCCGAGCGCGGCAAGCTGCTCGGCCTGATGCAGGATGCGGAAAGCCATATCGGCAAGCTCACCACCGAGCTCGACGGCTTGCGCGCCTCCGTCGACAGCTTCAACGAGACCGTGGTCTCGGTGCCGCTCGAGGTGCTGCGTCTGGCACGGACGCAGTTCGATGTCCTCTCCGCGGGTTTTGCCCGCAAGGGCGACGTGATCTCGGAAGCGATGAGCGAGATCGGCGGCTTTGCGATCGACCAGGCGCTGATGGCGAAGAAGGCGGATAAGGCCTGAGGTCGTCGCGCATCAAATTGACAGTGCGCAGGTCCGTTGTTCTACTCCATGAAAATCATGGGGGACGATCACGATGCCGACGGCATTCCGCGTCGCTATGGCGCTCTGCATTTCAACACTGCTCGCCGGCATTGGCGCCAACGCGCAATCCCTGCCGAAGGAAGTCGCCACCCGCGCCGAGATCTATCCGATCCCCTCGCTCACCCTCTCCGACCAGCAATTCCTCAGCGGCGATGCGGCGGCCGGCAAGCCGGTGACGGTCGCTGGCGAATTCCGCGTCGCCCAGGGCACCGGCAAGCTTCCCGTCGTGGTGCTGATGCACGGCTCGAGCGGCGTCGGCGCCACGACCGAGGCCTGGGTGCACGCTTTCAACGCCATGGGCATCTCGACCTTCGTGATCGACGGTTTTACCGGCCGCGGGCTGACGGTGGTGGGGCCGAACCAGGCCCTGCTCGGCCGGCTCAACCTGATCGTCGACATCTACCGCTCACTGGAGATTCTTGCGAAGCATCCCCGCGTCGACCCCGACCGTATCGTGCTGATGGGCTTCTCGCGCGGCGGACAGGCGACGCTCTATGCGAGCCTCGATCGCTTCAACAAGCTCTGGAACAAGTCCGGCGTGCAGTTCGCGGCTTACATTCCCTTCTATCCGGATTGCTCGACGACGTATCAAAGCGACGGCGACGTCGCCGCACGCCCGATCCGCATCTTCCATGGCACGCCCGACGACTACAATCCCGTGACGAGCTGCAAGGCGTTCGTCGGACGGCTCAAGACGGCCGGGCGCGATGTGGTGCTGACCGAATACCCCGACAGCGCGCACGGCTTCGATAGTGGCCTGCTCGGCGTCAGCGCCGTTGCGGTGTCGGCCAACGCGCAGACCGTGCGCAACTGCCATATCAAGGAGGGCGACGGCGGCGTGCTGATGAACGGCGATACCAACGCGCCGTTCACCTACAAGGATTCCTGCGTCGAGCTCAACCCGCATGTCGGCGGCAACCCCGCGACCGCTGTGGAGTCGCGGAAGGCGGTGGAGGAATTTTTGCAGGCGCTGTTCAAGCTGGGGTGAGACTGTCCGCCCCGCACGCGCTGCCGTAGGGTGGGCAAAGCGAAAGCGTGCCCACCAACTAGATGATGGTGGGCACGGCGCTATGCGCCTTTGCCCACCCTACGGCATCGCAATTTTGTCGCGGGTTCCTCGCGCCTCCTACGGCTCACCGGGCCTAAACGGCTCCTGCTTCTCCGGCGGCACCGTCTCTTCGGCCATCGCCAGCAGCATCGCGACCATCACGTAATTGCCGGCAACCGCGGTGAGATCGACGATCTGCTGATCGCTAAACACCTTCTTCGCCCGCGCGTAGGTCTCGTCGGAAACTTTCTTGGTCGTGGTGATCTCGGTGACGAAGTCGTAGACCACGGCCTCGTCATCGGCCATTTTCGACGGCCGCTTGTTGGCCTTCAGCTCCGCGATGATATCCGCCGACAGGCCGGCCTTGGCCGCCAGCGGCGCATGCGCGAACCATTCCACCTGCGAGCGCCACTGCCGCCCGATGATCAGGATCGCGAACTCATTCAGCCTGGTCGGGACCGAGGTCTCCCAGCGCAGATAGTAGAACAGGTCGAACAGTCGCTGGCCGAGCACCGGGCTGCGGATCATCGGATTGTAGGGCCCGCCGATGCCGACGCTCGACACCTTCATGATCTGCTCGCCGAGCGGCTTCTGCTTGGCGTCGAGCTGGTCCATGGTGAGCTGCGGAAAGCGCGGCTCCTTGCTGGTGGCGGGTGCGGCAAACATCGTGGCTGCGAGCCAGCCGCCGGCGGCGGCCAACGTGATCGACGACAGCCAGAGTGGCGTTGAATTCATTTTATCCTCCCGACCTTTTCTTTTGTTTGGTCGGAAGGATGCTAGCAGGTTCGTACGCGCCAGCTAGATCGCGCCGATCTCGGCAAGGCAGGCTTGCGTCAACGGCATGCGCTCGCCGACGAGACGCGGCTCCTTGCAGTCCATGTTGAGCGCGAACACGGTATGCGCCTCGCCCTTCTCGGCCCAGCCGACCATCCAGCCGAGCGACGGCTCGCCGCGCTCGGCGCCGAGCAAGCCGGATTTGGCGCGGATGACGCTGTCGCCGACCTTGGTCACCGGCAGGATGTCGGCGACGAGGTCCTGGCTGCGCTTGCTGATCGGCAGCGCGCGGCGGCGCAGCCGATCGACGAAATCGATCTGCTCGACCGGGTCGATGCGCAAATTGCCGGTGAGCCAGAACTGGTCGATGCCGCCGCCGATATCGCGATTGCCGTAGTCGAACAGATCGACGTACTTTTGCATCCGCTCTTGCCCGATCCGGCGCGCGATCTCCTGATAGACCGGCACGGCGCTGACCGCGATGGCGCTGCGCATCGTGTGGTCCTTGTTCCAGGCCTCGATCGGCCGCTTCACGCCGTCCCAGGGGAACACGTCCTTGTCGGGATCGGTGACCACGCCGGTCTCCAGCGCAATCAGCGAGTTCGGGATCTTGAAGGTCGAGGCCGGCAGCTTTGCTTCGCCGGAACGGTCCTTGTCGCTGGCGACGATCAGATAGTCCTCGACCTTGTAGCCGACGAAGGTGCCGGCGGTACCGAGATCGGCGAAGCGCTTTGCCAGGCTGTCGCGGATCTCGTTGCGCGGCGGCGCGACGTGGGCGAACGCACGTGACGGCATGGTGGCAGCTGCGGCAAGAAGGCCCAGAGTGGAACGGCGGGTCGGCAAGAGCGGTATCCGTTGAGCAATGAAGATGGCCGCGACCATGCGGCCGCTATCGTGGTGAAACGATGACAGGTTATTTCTTGAGCACGATCCTGTCGGAAAACCGCTGCACACTTTTCCGGATCATGCTCTACCGCCCCCGGCCCGACAGCCGCAGCACGAACACCAGCACTTCGGCGACGGCCTTGTAGAGGTCGGGCGGGATCTCCTCGCCGAGCTCAACCTTGGACAGCGCGCCGGCCAAGATCTCGTTCTCTTCGATCGGGATATCGTTGGCCTTGGCGATCTCGACGATCTTTTCGCCGATCGTGCCCTTGCCCTTGGCGACGACGACGGGCGCGTTGCTGCCCTTCTCGTAGTGCAGCGCAATTGCGAGCTTGGATGGATCGCTCATGTGGCGCGATCCAGGAAGTGGCCGGCGCGGGCCGGTGCCGGCTGCGGCGGCGCGCCGTCGCGGACCAAGATGTCGCCGGGCTTGAGCTCGGCGCGCGTCAGGGCTTGATTCAGCTCGCCGATGCCGGCGCGGAGCTGCTGCGCGGTCGCGGGCCGCTCCGCCCACATCCGCACAAAAGTCTTGTCGCCGTTGAGCGTGATCAGCGCATGCACGGGGCCGGCCGGCTCGACATTGAGCGTGAAGCGCGCGCGCCAGGCGCGCTTGGCGGGATCAGAGGACTCATTGCCGCCGTCGCGCGAGATCTCGAATTGTGCCATCGCGGTGCCCTGCGGGGTCGCAAAGGGAATCTCGAAATTCCATTGCGGCACAGCCGGGTCGATGCGATGGCCGGAGGCATCAGTGCGATCGGGCAGCGAGGCGACCTGGAGCAGCGTTTGACGCGCGATCGCGGCATCGGTGTCGTCGAGCAGGCGGTGCACCGTTGCGGAGAGCGGCGTATCCAGCGCGAGCGATGGCAAAGCGATCGCCTGCGGCGCCGGCAGCGCGCCGCGGAACGGCGGCGGTGTCGCGCGCGCGGCGGCCTCGAAGAGATGGCCGTCGGGCACGGCCTTGTTCGAGCCGGGCACATTGCCGATCAGGCGCGGCAGGTTTTGCGTGACCTCCTGCAGGAGGGTCGCGGCAAGGCCGGCGGACATGGTTCTTGGCATCGCGGCCTGCGGAGCGCCGCCGGCGATGTCGGCGAGCACAGCGGCTGCGAGATTGGCGCTGCGCGGCATCTGCGGCTGTTGGGCCATATCGAGCTCGGTCGACGGCGATGCAGCCTGACCCGGCACGGCGGCGACCTGCGATGTCCCCGCCGTAGCGATCGCGGCGCCTTGCGCCTGTGGCGCGGCGGTCTCGAGCGTGGCCAATGTCTGGCGCAGCACCAGCAGCGCGGCCTTCAGGTCCGGCATCGCGCCGGAGGACGGCGTTGCGCCTGCGGCCAATGACGCCTCGAGAAACAGACCGGACTTCTGGAAGGCGGATTCGATATCGCCGCCATCGAGACCGGTGTTGAGCGGCGTCTGCTGCGCCAGCACGGCCAGCACCGCCTGCTTCAGTCCCGCCGGCAGATCGCTACCGGTGACGACGGAGGCGAGATTGGCGAACAACGGGGCCTGGCTGCCCTGTTTTGTGACCGCCTCGGCCGAAGCCACGGTGACGGCGACCTGCTCCAACGACGTCAGCGTGTTGCGTGCGGTGGTCGCAGATGGCGCGAGCGGCGGGCTGTCCAGGAGCGACGCCGCCCGCGGCGTCAGCGTGATCTGGTCGGCAGTCGCCTCGCCTGCCCCGTTCATGATGGCGAGCCTGATGGTGCCGTCGTTCTGCGACACTGCGAGCTGGAGATTTTGCCCCGGTGTCAGCGACACCTCGGACATCACATCCATCGACAGATTGGCGATTGCGATCCGCACCAGATTGTCGGCCATCACGCTGACGACCCTTGCGTCCACGACGCTGCCGGCCTGGAGCACAAGATCGGGCGTCGCCGCATCAGCCACGGGGCTGGCGGCACTGACCGGAACGATCGAGCTTATCGGCGTCGGCATCTGAAGGGGCCCTGGGAACGCTGGCCCCACCCTAAGGCCCCGTCGTAAACCTCTCGTTAAGGACCTTTGTCCGCTTGCGGCTTCACGGCCGCCAAAACCGCCACTGCGGCCTGAAAATCCTTCAGGCGGGCGGCGCGGCGGGCAGCCGCCTCCTCGTCCACGCCCCATTTCTCGGCGTTCCAGTCCTCGTCGACATGGGCGGCGGCCCAGACCTGGCCGGCATCGCGCACGCCATGGGCGAGCGCCAGCGCCAGCAGCGCCGAACCGGTCAGGGTCGTGACCACATGGAGCGCCGCGATCGACCAGGGATCACCGGGGAGCGCGGCGCGGGCGGCCTGAACGGCCTCGTCCGGCTGCTTCACGTGCATGATGCCCTCGGACAGGATGAAATGCGCGCCAAGCGTCTCCGCGGCCCAGAACAGCACGGGATCCCAATGCGTGGCCTCGCGGGCGACCAGCCCTTCGGGGTGGCCGGCGCGATAGAACAGCAGGTCGGTCTCGAAGTATTTTGCAAGGTCGGCGCTGACGAGCTCGACGCGATCGATGACACCCTCGACGACGCTGTTGGCGATCCGCGTCAGCGGCATGGTCACGGGATTAATCGTCTCGCCCTGGGCCGCCCATTCCGCGGCCACGGCATCGGCCAGCGCGCGCGACGGGATCACCACCTGCCGGGCCGATGGCGTCCGGATCGGCCTGCCGTCCAGCGTGATGGCGAGACCGCCCTCGGCCTCGGCCACGCCCGCCTCCTTGTAGAAGCGCTTGCGCTGCGGCGTACGCGCGGCCTGACGCACCGCCTCCTGCGGATCGAGCGGGGATCGCCCCGCAACCTCATCGAACAATTCGCGCATCTCGTTTCGGCCTTCGGTCTCTGAATGCTAGGCTTGTAAGCCAAGACCGGCGGCTGATAAAGCGAGCGGCAAGGCATGAGGGAACTTGCGGGCATTGCGGCCCTTCTCGCCGGGCTCTGGCCGGCCGCGGCGGACGCCGGTTTCCGCACCCCGGAATCGCTGGTCCGCAATGTCTACGCGCATTACGGCGATGGCGCGCCGGAACTGTCAAATGGCCTGCCGCGCGATGCCGCCTCCGCCCGGCAATTCTTTGACCCCAGCCTGCGCAAGGCCTGGAGCGCGCCGAGGGTCGAGCCCTACGACTTCCTGGTGCAGAGCCCGAGCTGGAAGCTCGGCCCGGTCGCGATCGCGGTCGTTCGCAGGCAATACGACAAGACCTATGTCGCGGCGAATTTCGACAATCGCGGGCGAAAGGTCACGCTGAACTTCGTCCTGGTCAACGGACCCGAAGGCTGGCTGATCACGGATGTCGAAAGCCCGCACGACAGTCTGCGGATGTTTCTGGAGCAGTTTCGGAAGTGAGCGGGCCAGTCGCCACTGCCTCAACACCGTCATTGCGAGCGCAGCGAAGCAATCCAGACTGTATCCGCAGAAGCATTCTGGATTGCTTCGTCGCTTCGCTCCTCGCAATGACGGGGCTGGTAGCGAGGCCCCAATCCCTACTCTTCCGGCGCGTTCTCGATCGGATCAAACCGGCTCGCATCGAGCCCGAGCAGATTCCACGACTGCTGCATGTGCGGCGGCAATGGCGCGGTGGCGTCGATCACGCCGCCGCGGGGATGCGGAATGACGATGCGGCGCGCAAGCAGATGCAACCGGTTTTGCAGGCCGCCCGGCAGCTGCCAGTTCTCGATGTTGAAATATTTGGGATCGCCGACAATGGGGTGGCCGATATGCTCCATGTGGGCGCGCAGCTGATGGGTGCGGCCGGTCACGGGCTTGAGCGACACCCAGGTCAGCTTGTTGCCGGCGGTCTCGACCACCGCATAATACGTCACCGCGTGGCTGGCACCTTCGTCGCCATGCTGGGCGATGCGCATGATGGTGTCGTCCTCGCTCTCTTCCTTCGCGAGGAAGGTCGAGATGCGGCCCTGCTTCGGCTTCGGCAGACCCGGCACCAGCGCCCAATAGGTCTTTCGCGCGGACCGCGAGCGAAAGGCGCCGGTCAGATGCGAGGCGGCAAATCGCGTCTTGGCGATCAGCAGGCAGCCCGAGGTCTCCCGGTCGATGCGGTGCACGAGGCGCGGCTTCTGGCCCTTGGAATCACGCATCACCTCCAGCATCTGGTCGATGTGCCGTGTCATGCCCGAGCCGCCCTGCACGGCGAGGCCCAACGGCTTGTTCAGCACGAGAACGTCGTCGTCCTCGTAGATCGTCATCTCCTTCAGCGCGGCAAGCGTTTTTTGCGCAGCTTCCGACAGTGGGCTGGCCGCCTTCGGCGTGTCGAGCTTCAGCGGCGGAATGCGGACGCTCTGGCCCTCCTCCAGGCGGTCCTTGCTGTCGACGCGCTTGCCGTCGACCCGCAACTCGCCTTTGCGGACGACGCGCTGGATGTGGGAGAACGACAGGCCCGGAAAGCGCGCTTCGAGGAAACGGTCGACGCGCATGTTGTTCTCGTCGGCCGTGACCTTGACGGTCTGCACCTTGGTCGGCAGCAGCGCCTCGACGGGCTTTGCCGGCGCCGACGCTTCGGGCGCAGCCTTGGGCGGCCGCCGCTCAGCACGCTCCGCCGCAAAGCGCGGCGGCTTCGCACCCGGCTTGCCACCCAGCCGTGGTCCCGCCTTCTTCGCAGTGCGCGCCTTGAATGGACGCGAATCGTCGCGCTCGTCACGCGAGCGGGGCTTTGGGTTCATTCTTTTGATGCGGCGGCTCATGGTTGCCTGCGTACCCTAAAAGCCGGCTCCCGTCACGGCGAAATGGCCGTTTCTAGCGCGAGCCACCCCGCTCCTTCCGCAGCTTGGCCCAGTAATCCAGCCGCTTGCGGATCTCGCGCTCAAAACCGCGCTCGGGCGGGTCGTAGAAGGTCTGGCGGCCCAGGGCTTCCGGAAAGTAGTCCTGGCCGGAGAAGGCGTCGGGGGCGTCGTGGTCGTATTCGTAGGCCGCGCCGTAGCCTTCGGACTTCATCAGCTTGGTCGGGGAATTGAGGATGTGCTTTGGCGGTAGCAGCGAGCCGGCCTGTTTTGCGACCTGCATCGCGGCCTTGAAAGCCGTGTAGACGGCATTCGATTTCGGCGCGGTGGCGAGATAGACGACGGCTTGCGCGATCGCGAGCTCGCCCTCGGGATGGCCGAGGAAGTCGAAGGCGTCCTTGGCCGCGTTGGCAATGACGAGCGCCTGCGGATCGGCAAGGCCGATGTCCTCGACCGCCATGCGTACGACGCGGCGGGCCAGGAACAGCGGGTCCTCGCCGGCATCGAGCATGCGCGCGAGGTAATACAGCGCGGCGTCGGGGTCGGAGCCCCGCACCGACTTATGCAGCGCCGAGATCAGGTTGTAGTGACCGTCGGCCGACTTGTCGTAGATCGGCGCGCGGCGCTGCAGGATCTCCTGCAACTGCGCCGCGTTGAAAATCTCGTCCGCCCGCGCCGAACGCCAGACCTCCTCGACAAGCGTCAGCGATGCCCGGCCGTCGCCGTCGGCCATGCGCACCAGCACGGCGCGCGCCTCGTCATCGAGCGGCAGCTTGCGGCCCTCGACCTCCTCGGCATGCGCGAACAGTTTTTCGATCGCGGCGGCATCGAGCGAGCGAAACACCAGCACGCGCGCGCGCGAGAGCAACGCCGCGTTGAGCTCGAAGGACGGGTTTTCGGTGGTCGCGCCGACCATCACGACGGTGCCGTCTTCCATAACGGGCAGAAACGAATCCTGCTGGGCGCGATTGAAGCGATGCACCTCGTCGACGAACAGCAGCGTGCCCTTACCCATCTCGCGGCGGGCGCGCGCGGCGTCAAACGCCTTCTTCAGATCGGCGACGCCGGAGAACACGGCGGAGATCTGCTCGAAATGCAGATCGGTCGCATCCGCCAGCAGCCGCGCCACCGTGGTCTTGCCGGTGCCGGGCGGGCCCCAGAACACCAGCGAGCCGAGCGTGCGCGTCTCCAGCATGCGCGTCAGCGCACCGTCGGGACCGAGGATATGGTCCTGGCCAACGACCTCCGACAGCGCGCGCGGGCGCAGCCGGTCCGGCAGCGGATGCGGAGCCTCGTGGTCGAGCCCCGCCGCGGCGAAGAGAGTTGGCGTCTCCTGTGGTCGCTTCGGGCTCATCCGCCCAGCGTGACGTTGATCTGCTGGCCGCCACGCACCAGCGTGATGCGCCAGATCCGCGGCCGTTCGCCCGCCGCCTTTTCGAGGTCGCCGGTCTTGCTGATCTTCTGGTTGTTGACGGCGAGGATGATGTCGCCCTTCTGGAAGCCGACACTCGCAGCCGCGCTGTCGCCGCCGAGATCGGTGATCACGACGCCTTCGGTGTCGGCGTCCAGATGCAGCTCGTCGGCAACCGCCGGCGTGATGGACGAGACCTTCGCGCCCTGGAACGGCGAGCGCGCGGTGACGACGAGTTCGTTGCGGCCGGAGTCGGGAGCGGTCTCGAGCGAGATCGTGACCTTGAGTGGCTTGCCGCCGCGCTGCACGTCGATCTGCGCGGTGCCGCCGAGCGGACGCGTGGCGAAACGGTAATCGAACGCGTTGGGATCATCCACGGTCTGGCCGTCGATCCCGGTGATGAGATCGGAGGATTTCAGGCCGGCCTTGGCCGCGGGGCCGGTCGAGACCACGCTTGCGACCAGCGCGCCGGTCGGCGAACGCAGGCCGAGGCTCTCGGCGATCTCGGGCGTCACCGCCTGCAATTTTGCCCCTAACCACGGCCGCTTCACCGCCTTGCCGCCGCTCTTGGCGGAGGCGACGACGACGCGCACCATGTTGGCGGGAATCGCAAAGCCGATGCCTTGCGAGCCGCCGGAGCGCGAATAGATCGCGGTGTTGATGCCGGCGAGCTTTCCGCTCATGTCGACCAGCGCGCCGCCGGAATTGCCGGGATTGATGGCCGCATCGGTCTGGATGAAGAACTGGTAGTCGGTGATGCCGACCTGGGTGCGCGCGAGCGCCGAGATGATGCCGTGGGTCACGGTCTGGCCGACGCCGAAGGGATTGCCGATCGCGAGCACGACGTCGCCAACCAGCAGCTCGTCGGAATTGGTGAAGTCGAGGGTCGGAAACTTCTCCTTGGTGTCCTTCAGGCGCAGCACGGCGAGATCGGTGCGCGGATCCTTCAGCAGGATCTCAGCCTCGAACTCCCGCTTGTCCGACAGCGATACTTTCACCTGGTCCGCGCCCTCGATGACGTGGACG
Organism: Bradyrhizobium sp. LA6.1; assembly: GCF_040547805.1. NCBI lineage: Bacteria > Pseudomonadati > Pseudomonadota > Alphaproteobacteria > Hyphomicrobiales > Nitrobacteraceae > Bradyrhizobium > Bradyrhizobium sp. LA6.1. Next base: position 116,400 of record NZ_JBEPQK010000019.1, read on the forward strand.
TTGGTGACGACGAGGCCGGAGGCATCGACGATGACACCGGAGCCGAGCGAGCGCTGCATCTGCTCGGGCTGCTGGCCCGGCACGCCGAAGAAGCGGCGGAAGATCGGGTCGTCCAGCAGCGGATTGCGGTTCTGCACCACCTTGGCGGCGTAGACGTTGACGACGGCCGGCTGCACCCGCTGCACGATCGGCGCATAGGACAGCCGCAGCTCGGCGGGCGAGGACGGGACACGACGGTCCTGCGCGGCGGCCGGATTGAGGTGGGCTGAAAACGCTATGCACAATGCCGTGATGACGGCGGTCCGGGTCGATCGAAACATTCCTACCTCTCGGAAAAGACGCCGGAATATAGGCGCGTTCGCCCGCCAATAGAAGGGCGCCAGGGGGCATTATTCAGCCGCCTTTCCGGTGTGTCCGCCTTGCAAGTCCCGCATGCGAAATGACAATTTACCTGGGCGGTGGATTGGCATGATGCGCGTCATCCACCATTGTGGTGTCGAGCGGATTCGGTTGCGGCGAATTGGCATCAGTGGGAACCGCGCAACCGGGCGCAGCGTCGCGGGGCAGTCATCGATCATACCTAGGCTCTCCCGTTGCGACTTGGGGAAGTTCGTCAAACGATGGAGTCATGATGTGAGCAGGACAAGACTTGCAGCCACCGCGATTGGTCTCGCCGGTGCGCTGGCGGCCTCGCAGGCCCAGGCCCAAATGGCAAGCAGCAGCGATCAGGAGATCGCTCTGCTGAAGCAGCAATTGAAGATGCTGGAGCAGAAGCTCGACAAGCTCCAGAGCCAGACCGCCGCCAACACGGCGGCCACGGCGAAGGCCAAAGTCGAAGCAAAGGCAGAGGCCAAGGCCGAAGCGCGCTCGGAGGCGAAGGCGGTCGTGGCCAATGCTAACGCGGCGATCCCGCTCAAGGGACCGGCGCCCGCGTCCGGCGCCGTCGTGACGATGCCGAACAACCGGCCAACCATCTGCACCGCCGATGGGGCAAACTGCGTCGCGATCACCGGTCGCGTGCACTACGATATGGGCGGCTATGACTATCGTCCCAACACGGCGGCAACTGTGCCGCAAAAGCTGGACAGCGGCGAAAACGTGCGTCGCGCGCGCATCGGTGTCGTCGGCAAATTCCTCGAAGACTGGAATTTCGCGCTGATCTACGATTTCGGGGGCTCGTCCGACGGATTTGGCGGCACGGGCGCCGCCGGCGCTACGCCTGTCGGCTTCCTGCCGGGCGGAGGCACCTCCGGCATCGAGAATGCTTGGGTGAGCTACACGGGGCTGAAGCCGTTCGGCGGCAAGATGGCAATCGAAGCCGGCATCATGGACCTTGCCTGGACCCTGGATGAATCCACGAGTTCCAACGACATTGCCTTCATGGAACGCGCCTCGGTCGGCATCATCGCGCAAAATATCGCCGCCGGCGACTTCCGTTCCGCCGCCGGTGCCCGCTGGTACAATGACGTGTTCTGGGCCGGCGCTTACGTGACCGGCCCGACCTCGGGTGCCATTCACTCGGCCTCGAGCGTGTCACCTCCCGGGACCAGCGAGCAATACGGCGCGACCGCCCGCGTTGCGGGTCAGGTCGTGAGCGGCAACGACTACTCCGTGCATCTCGGCGCCGACGCGGAATGGCTGATCCAGCCGCCGCGCAATCTGCTCGCGAACACGCAAACGCTCACGCTCAGCGATCGTCCCGAGCTGCGCATCGATCCCACGACGCTGATCTCGACCGGTGCGATTGCAAATGTGTCGGGCGCGCAGGTCTATGGCGTGGAAGCCGCGGCCACCTATGGACCGCTCTGGGTCCAGGGCGAATACTACTGGTTCAACATCGATCGCGGTGCGAACACCGCGGTGGCGCCCATCGGTACGTCGAGCCTCAAATTCCAGGGCGGCTACGCACAGGCGGCCTATGTCCTGACCGGTGAATCGCGCAAGTACAATCCGAGCAACGCGGCCTATGGCGGCGTCAAGCCGAACAATCCGTTCTCGATCAACGGCGGCGGCTGGGGTGCCTGGGAGATCGCCGGTCGCTACTCGACCATAGATCTGAACGATCAGTTGGCGACCGCCGCCGGCATCGCCGGCGGGCGGCAAACCGTCTACACGCTGGCGCTCAACTGGTACGTCAACGGCAATGTGCGCTTCATGCTCGACTATCTGCATGGCACGGTGTCGAAGCAGGCCTCGGCGGTGTCGGCGGCGGACACCGGCTCGAAGTTCGATGCGGTCGCGTTGCGCACGCAGTTTGCGTTCTGATGCAATCTCTTCCGGGAGCGGCACGGTCCGCTCCCGGAGAGTTACGCTGCGCGCTTCGGCTTCTTGACCGGCTCCACTTCGGGCGGCGGCGCGCAGGACAGCCGTTGCTGATGGCTCTCGCCCCAGGCCTTCAGGATGTCGATCACCGGCCGCAGGCTCTCGCCGAGCTCGGAGAGGCAATACTCCACGCGTGGCGGCACCTCGGCATAGACCTTGCGGATGACGAGCTTGTCCTCCTCCAGCGCGCGAAGCTGCTTTGTCAGCATGCGCTGGGTGATGCCGGGCATCCGGCGACGCAGTTCGCCGAAGCGCTGGGTGCCGTCCTGGAGATGGTAGAGGATCACGCCCTTCCACTTGCCGTCGATCAGGTCCAGCGTCGCCTCGACCGAGCAGCCCGGACGCCGGGTAAAATCTCGCCGCTTCATGCGTGTTTTCCCAATAGTATCCAAACAGGGACTATATCCCCGAATTTACAGTACTTGCCAAATCGGGGCTAGCGGGACAGTTAGCGGGCCAGGCGCAGATCACAAGCTACGCGCCATTTGATGGAGACAAGCCATGAAGGCCGTCGGCTACAAAAAATCGCTTCCGATCGAGGATCAGGACGCGCTGATCGATTTCGAGACCGCAAAGCCCGAGCCCAAGGGGCGCGATATCCGCGTCGCCGTGAAGGCCATCTCGGCCAACCCGGTTGATTATAAGGTACGCAAGCGTGCCGCCCCGCCCGAGGGCGAGACGAAGATTCTTGGCTATGACGCGGCCGGAATCGTCGATGCCGTGGGTCCGGACGTCACACTGTTCAAGCCGGGCGACGAGGTGTTTTACGCCGGCTCGATCCTGCGCCAGGGCACCAATTCCGAATTCCACCTGGTCGACGAGCGCATCGTCGGCGTCAAGCCGAAGTCGCTCTCGTTCGCGCAGGCCGCAGCCCTCCCCCTCACCTCCATCACCGCCTGGGAATTGCTGTTCGACCGGCTCGGCGCGGTGCCCGGCAAGAGCGTCGATCCGCGCACGCTGCTGATCACGGGCGGCGCCGGCGGCGTCGGCTCGATCCTGATCCAGCTTGCGCGCCGCCTCACGGGCCTCACGGTGCTCGCGACGGCGACGCGGCCGGAGTCGCAAAAATGGTGCCTCGATCTCGGCGCGCATGCGGTGATCGACCACGGCAAGCCGATGAAGGAGCAGATCGAGAGCTTGAGGCTGCCGCCGGTCGCGCTGGTAGCGAGCCTTACCTTCACCGACCAGCACTACAAGGCGATCGCCGAGTTCATGGCGCCGCAGGGTCGGTTCGGCCTGATCGACGATCCCCCGGAGTTCGCCGTGAGCACCTTCAAGGGCAAGGCGATCTCGGTACACTGGGAATCGATGTTCACGCGCTCCTCTTTCCAGACGCCCGACATGATCGCGCAGCATCATCTGCTCAACGACGTCTCCGACCTCATCGACAAGGGCGTGCTGCGCACCACGCTCGACCAGACCTTTGGCACGATCAACGCGGCCAACCTCAAGCGCGCGCATGCGCTGCTCGAAAGCGGCAAGTCGCGCGGGAAGATCGTGCTGGAGGGGTGGTAGCAGTCACAACGTTAGGGCGAAGCTGCGTAGGGTGGGCAAAGGCGCGCTCGCGCCGTGCCCACCATCTCGCAACCGGTGCGACAAAAGTGGTGGGCACGCTTCCGCCTTCGCTCTTCGAGCTACGGCGGACAAGTCGCTTTGCCCACCCTACGGTGCCACGCTTCCGGTGCCACGCCTTCGCGCAGTCTCAGGCGATCGTATTGACGATGCCGCCTTCCGCGCGCAGCGCCGCACCGTTGGTCGCGGACGCTTCCTTCGACGCGACATAGACCACCATGTTGGCGATTTCGTCGACGCTGGCGAAGCGCTGGATCAGCGAACTCGGGCGGTGCTGCTTGACGAAATTGGCCGCGGCTTCATCGACCGACTGGCCATTCTGCTTGGCGAGATCCTTCACGAAGGTCTCGACGCCCTCCGACATGGTCGGACCCGGCAGCACGGAATTGACGGTAACGCCGGTGCCGCGGGTGAGCTGCGCGAGACCGCGGGCGACCGAGAGCTGGGCTGTCTTGCTCATGCCGTAGTGGATCATCTCGACGGGAATGTTGAGCCCGGACTCCGATGAGATGAAGACGATGCGGCCCCAGTTGCGCTTGAGCATGCCCTTCATATAGGCGCGCGACAGCCGCACGCCGCTCATCACATTGACCTCGAAGAAACGGCTCCAGTCCTCGTCAGGGATCTCGAAGAAGTCTTTTGGCTCGAAGATGCCGGCGTTGTTGATGAGGATGTCGACCTCCGGCAGCGCCGAGACGAGCGCCTTGCAGCCCGCTGCGGTCGAGACGTCGGCGGCGATGCCGCGGACCTTAAGGCCCGCCCCTTCCAGCTTGCGCACGGCGGCATCGACCTTGTCCTGGCCGCGACCGTTGATGACCACGCTCGCGCCGGACGCAGCGAGACCTTTTGCGATGGCGTGGCCGATGCCGGCGGTGGAGCCGGTCACGAGGGCGGTCTTTCCGGAAAGGTCGATCTTCATGAATCATCTCCATTGTTGCTGAAGCGGATATCGTGTCCAGCGCACGCCGCTTCAATCGCCACAACTGCGAAATCGTAGGGTGGGACAAAGCGACTTGTCCGCCGTAGCTCGAAGAGCGAAGGCGGAAGCGTGCCCATCTTGTCGACACGAGTTGAAAGCGAAATGGTGGGCACGGCGCGCTGAGAGCGCACCTTTGCCCACCCTGCGGCACTATTGCCGCGGCGGTAGCGTCCTGAGAAACGCGACGATGGCATCGAGATCCTGGGCCGTCATGCTGGCGTAGGCAGCATAGGCCATCGGCGGCTTGAGCTTGTGGCCGTCGCGCGCGAGGCCTTGCGTAATCGCACGTTTGATTTCGTCGTCGCTCCAGCCGCCCAGGCCGGCCGCGGGATCCGCGCTGATATTGGGGGAGATGGATTCGCCCCACGGCCCCTTGAACGTGCGGCCACCCTTGCCGCTCGCACCCGCGAAATCATGCACGGCGGACGGGCCCTCCGGCGTGTGGCATTCCAGGCAATGGGCGATGGTCAGGAGATAGCGGCCGCGCGCGAGCTTGTCGGAGAACTCGGCCTCGGTCGCCTGCTTGCCAGCATAGGTCGGCGTTTCCGGCTTCAGCGCGATCCTGTATTCCGGCGCCGGCGTTTCGTGGCGCACTGCGGGGACTGAGCGCAGGTAAGCGGTAAGCGCATCGAGATCCCGGGCCGTGAGCACCGTGTAGAACGCGGTCGGCATGATCGGCGCGACCTTGGTCCCGTTCGGCCTGTGACCGCTGACCAGAAACCGCTTCAGCTCGGCATCGCTCCAGTTGCCGATGCCGGTGTCCTTGTCCGGCGTGATGTTGGAGCCGGTGACCTTGAAGGCGGGCTCATCGAAGACCTGGCTGCCGCCCGCGAGCGCGCGCGAAAGATCGAGCCCTTGCGGTCCGCGCGGCGTGTGGCAGTTGTGGCAGACCATCACGCTGTTGACGAGATAGGCACCGCGCTCGACCAGCGTCTCGCCAGAGGCCGGCGACATCAACAGCGCCAGCGTGATCCCAAGCACAATCCTCATCGACAGCCCCCCGGCCGGAATCGCGTTCACCAGACGATGCACGGCATGAGATATCGCCGCGCCATACAAAAAAGCGGCGCCCAGGGGCGCCGCTTTCTGAAAACTGAGGTACCGGCCGGCTTACGCCGCCTCGGCTTCCTTCTCCTGCACCGGACCGGAGTCCTGGCCCTTGGCATCGACGTCGCGGTCGACGAACTCGATCACGGCCATCGCGGCGTTGTCGCCGTAGCGGAAGCCGGCCTTGATGATGCGGGTGTAGCCGCCCTGACGGTCCTTGTAGCGGGGCGCCAGCACGTCGAACAGCTTCTTGACCTGATCCTTGTCGCGCATCTCGGAGATCGCCTGGCGGCGCATGGACAGGCCGCCCTTCTTGCCGAGCGTGACGAGCTTCTCGACGATCGGACGGAGCTCCTTGGCCTTGGGCAGCGTGGTGACGATCTGCTCGTGCTTGATCAGCGCGGCGCACATATTGGCGAACATCGCGCGGCGATGCTCGGCAGTGCGGTTGAGCTTCCGATGAACCTTGCCGTGACGCATGTAACTATTCCTTAGTTTGAAACTGCCGCGACGGTTCGTCGGACATGTTGCTCAGGTGGGCTGCCTGCGTTCGCCCGCGAAAGCGCGTTGCGCTTTCGCTTTCTTGATTGAGCATGATCCTTATCGGAAAACCGCGTCGCACTTTTCCGGGATCATGCTGCGCTCAGTAGTGATCCTCGAAGCGCTTGGCGAGCTCGTCGATGTTCTCCGGCGGCCAGCCCGGCACTTCCATGCCGAGATGCAGACCCATCTGGGCCAGCACTTCCTTGATCTCGTTCAGCGACTTGCGGCCGAAGTTCGGGGTGCGGAGCATTTCGGCTTCCGACTTCTGCACGAGGTCGCCGATGTAGACGATGTTGTCGTTCTTCAAGCAGTTGGCCGAACGAACCGACAGCTCGAGCTCGTCCACCTTCTTGAGGAAGGCCGGGTTGAAGGCGAGGTCCGGGATGATCTCCTGGGCGACTTCCTTGCGCGGCTCTTCGAAGTTGACGAACACGTTGAGCTGATCCTGCAGGATGCGGGCGGCATAAGCCACCGAGTCATCCGGCGTCAGCGCGCCGTTGGTCTCGATCGTCATGGTCAGCTTGTCGTAGTCGAGGATCTGGCCCTCACGGGTGTTCTCGACCTTGTAGGAGACCTTGCGGACCGGCGAGTACAGGCTGTCGACCGGGATCAGTCCGATCGGCGCGTCCTCGGGACGGTTGCGCTCGGCGGGCACGTAGCCCTTGCCGGTGGCGACCGTGAACTCCATGCGGATCTCGGCGCCCTCGTCGAGCGTGCAGATCTGGAGGTCCGGGTTGAGCACGACCACGTCGCCCACGGTCTGGATGTCGCCGGCGGTGACGACGCCCGGGCCCTGCTTCTTCACGACCATGCGCTTGGGGCCTTCGCCCTGCATCTTGATCGAGATGTCCTTGATGTTGAGCACGATGTCGGTGACGTCTTCACGGACGCCCGCGATCGAGGAGAACTCGTGCAGCACGCCGTCGATGTGCACCGACTGCACCGCCGCGCCCTGGAGCGAGGAGAGCAGGATACGGCGCAGCGCGTTGCCGAGCGTCTGGCCGAAGCCGCGCTCGAGCGGCTCGGCGACGATGGTTGCGAAACGGGTCGAATCGCTGCCGGGCTGGATCTGGAGCTTGTTCGGCCGAATCAGTTCTTGCCAATTTTTCTGGATCGTCACTGTTTCACCCATACAGGCCAGTCAAACTGCTAGTGCAGACACTGGCGTTGGAGAAAGGCCGCGGATCATTCGCGCGGCTTTGCAAAAAGTCATTGCGGGCGACCAATGCGCCCGCAACTTGGTATCAAACGCGCCGACGCTTGCGGGGACGGCAACCGTTGTGCGGGATCGTGGTCACGTCGCGGATCGAGGTGACGGTGAAGCCCGCGGCCTGAAGCGCACGGAGCGCCGACTCGCGGCCCGAACCGGGACCAGCGACTTCGACTTCGAGCGTGCGCATGCCGTGCTCTTGCGCCTTCTTCGACACGTCCTCGGCGGCAACCTGCGCGGCGTACGGGGTCGACTTGCGCGACCCCTTGAAGCCCATCGTGCCGGCGGAGGACCAGGCAATCGTGTTGCCCTGCGCGTCGGTGATGGTGATGGTCGTGTTGTTGAACGACGAGTTCACGTGCGCGACGCCGGAGGCGATGTTCTTGCGCTCACGACGGCGAACGCGGGTGGCTTCCTTGCCCATAGAGTACCTTTCCTGAAGATCTCAAACGCCGCCGTAATGCCAGCGGCTACACCTGTGGAACGAAAGGCGCGTGGCGAACGGGTCTCCCCTTTCGCCACACGCCGCGATTGGATTCGAAAACTTACTTCTTCTTGCCGGCGATGGCCTTGGCCGGACCCTTGCGCGTACGCGCATTGGTGTGGGTACGCTGACCGCGCACCGGCAGGCCACGACGATGACGCAGGCCGCGATAGCAGCCGAGGTCCATCAGACGCTTGATGTTGATGCCGACCTCACGACGCAGGTCGCCCTCGACGAGATAGTCGCGGTCGATCACTTCGCGGATCTGGAGCACTTCGGCATCGCTGAGCTGGTTGACGCGACGATCCTCGGGGATCTTCACCTTCTCCAGGATCTCACCAGCGATCTTCTGGCCGATGCCATGGATGTACTGGAGCGCGATCAGCACGCGCTTGTTGGTCGGAATGTTCACGCCGGCAATACGGGCCACGGCCTTCTCTCCTGTTGCCGATCCCTCGTCAGGAATCAGGCTTTAAGTGCTTGGTTTCTCGGGCAGGTGTTCACAAACGCGAACACGACGCCCACCCCTGGTCTTCCTGGGGCCCGGCATCGTTTGAAACTATCCGACTTGGATGCGGGGCTTATTAGGGGATTCAGGGGGCTTTCGTCAACCGCTGCTAGCGCTTAGCTCGCTTTTTCGTGACCTTTTTTGCGGCCTTTTTGGCACCTTTTTTGACAGCCTTCTTGGCGGTCGTTTTGGCTGCCTTTTTGACCGTTTTCTTGGTCGTTTTCTTGGCCGCCTTCTTGGCGCCCTTTACGGCCTTCTTGGCGGCCTTTTTAGCGGATTTGGCAGCCTTTTTGGCGGTTTTCGCCGGTTTTTTGGCTACCTTGGCCTTCTTGGTACCCTTTTTGGCGGGCCCCGACTTGGCCGCGCTGCGCGCTTGGGCCTTGCCGTGCGTCTTGGGTTCGACCGCCCCGAGGGCCAGGAGCTGGCGATGAATCGCGCGGGTGACCTCGTCGATGGCCATCATGCCGTCGATGGTCGAGAGCTTCCGCCGCTCGGAATAGTAGTGAATCAGCGGTTCCGTCTGGCTGCGGTAGCTGGCGAGTCGCTTGGTCAGGACCTCCGGGGTGTCGTCGACCCGGACCTCCTCCCCGCGCTCCCGCATCTGGGCGACGCGGGTCTCGACGCGGCTCAGGAGTGCGCTCTCGTTGACGCGGAGCTCGACCACGGCGTCGAGCTTGAGATGCTTGTGCTTGAGCAGCTCATCCAGCGCCTCGGCCTGCGGCACGGTGCGCGGGAAGCCGTCGAGGATGAAACCGTTCTTGGCGTCCGGCTGGTCGATGCGGTCGGAGATGATTCCCACCACGATCTCGTCGGGCACGAGGCCGCCGCTGGCCATGATCTCCTTGGCCTTCAGCCCGACCGGCGTTCCCGCCGCAACGGCCGCGCGCAGCATCTCTCCGGTCGAGAGCTGGACGATGCCATAGCGCTGCACCAGCAGTTGCGCCTGGGTCCCCTTGCCCGACCCCGGCGGTCCCAGAAGTATAATTCTCATCGGCGTACGCCCCCCGGATTGGTGAGCGATACGTCGCGCACCTGTGTTTGAAGTCCAATGACAGTGCAAATCATAATCGGCGCCGCACCGCTACCCATATCATAGGGGAGCAAATGCCAGGACGCCAAGAAGGCCTTTGAAATCAGTGATTGCGTCGCAGGGAGAGCAGCTCTGCCGATGTCTTGGAATGGCTGACTGGTCGCCTCGGCGGGCGCCGCGCGTTGCTCGCGCGGCGAATCGGCGGCGCTGTCGCGCCGCCCTCGGGGAACGCCGCGCCTAGCGGCGGCGGCCGCGCAGCTTCGACTTCCGGATCAAGCCCTCATACTGATGCGCCAGCAGATAGCCCTGCACCTGCGCCACCGTGTCCATGGTGACGCTGACGACGATCAGCAGCGAAGTGCCGCCGAAGTAGAACGGCACCGAGGCGTAGGAGATCAGGATTTCCGGGATCAAGCAGACGATCGCCAGATAAACAGCGCCGAGCACGGTGATGCGCGACAGCACGTAGTCGATATATTCCGCGGTGCGCTCGCCCGGACGGATGCCCGGAATGAAGCCACCATGCTTCTTCAGATTGTCCGCGGTCTCGGTCGGGTTGAACACGATCGCGGTGTAGAAGAACGCGAAGAACACGATCAGCGCGAGATACATGATCAGGAACAGCGGACGGCCGTGGCCGAGCTGGGTCGTGATCCACTGGAACCATTCCGGCCCGCTGCCGGCGTTGAAGTTGGCAACCGTGGTCGGCAGCAGCAGCAGCGAGGACGCGAAGATCGGCGGGATCACGCCCGAGGTGTTGAGCTTGAGCGGCAGATGCGAGGACTGGCCCTCGAACATCTTGTTGCCGACCTGGCGCTTCGGATACTGGATCAGCAGCCGGCGCTGGGCGCGCTCCATGAACACGATGAAGGCGATCACGGCGACCGCCATGATGATGACGACCAGGATGAGGCCGGTCGACATCGCGCCCTGACGGCCGAGCTCGAGCATGTTGGCGAGCGCCGCGGGCAGCTCGGCGACGATGCCGGCGAGAATGATCAGCGAGATGCCGTTGCCGATGCCGCGCGAGGTGATCTGCTCACCCAGCCACATCAGGAACATGGTGCCACCGGTCAGCGTGATCGCCGTGGACAGGCGGAAGAACATGCCGGGGTCGCTGACCACGTTGCCGGCGCCTTCGAGGCCCACCGCGATGCCATAGGACTGGAACGCGGCCAGGATCACGGTGAGATAGCGGGTGTACTGGTTCAACAGCTTGCGGCCGGACTCACCTTCCTTCTTCAGCGCCTCGAGCTGCGGCGAGACGGTGGTGAGGAGCTGGATGATGATCGAGGCCGAGATATACGGCATGATGTTCAGCGCGAAGATCGCCATGCGGTGGATACCGCCGCCGGCGAACATGTTGAACATGCCGAGGATGCCGCCCGCCTGGGAGCGGAACACCTGTTCCCAGATGTTGGGATCGATGCCGGGCAGCGGGATATAGGTCCCGAGCCGATAAACGAGCAGCGCACCCAAGGTGAACCAGATGCGCTTCTTCAGTTCGTCAGCCTTGGCAAACGCACCGAAATTGAGATTGGCTGCCAGTTGTTCCGCTGCAGAGGCCATCTTGGACTTTCTCCCGCCGCCTATTGCGCCGTCATGCCCGCGGCCGGGCTACTCTAGCGGACGCCGGACATTATCTGGGGCTCGGCTTCGATAAGTCCACGTCCCACACGCGTAAAGGCCCGCGAGCCGCGGGCCAATGACGCAGTTGTTACGCCGCCTCGCCTTCTTCCTTGGCAGGGGCGAGGATCTTCACCGAGCCGCCGGCCTTCTCGACCGCGGCGATCGCGGTCTTCGTGGCGCCGTGCACTTCGATGTTGAGCTTGGACTTGAGCTCGCCGCGGCCGAGCAGCCGCACGCCGGCCTTGGCGCGGCGCAGCACGCCGCCCTTCACCAGGGCCTCGACGTTCACGACGCTGCCGGCGTCGATCTTCTTGGCATCGACCGCTTCCTGGAGCCGGTCGAGATTGATCTCGGCGAACTCGACGCGGAAGATGTTGTTGAAGCCGCGCTTCGGCAGACGGCGATGCATCGGCATCTGGCCGCCTTCGAAACCCTTGATGCGCACGCCCGAACGCGCGGTCTGGCCCTTGCCACCGCGGCCGGACTGCTTGCCTTTGCCCGAACCAATGCCACGGCCGACGCGCATACGCTTCTTGCGCGAGCCGGCGTTGTCGGCGATATCGCTGAGCTTCATCGCCCTGCTCCTTGTTTCTTGCGCATGATCTTCACCGAAAACGGGTGCCCGCTTTTCGGGATCCTGCGCCTTTGCTTACTTCTCGTCGACGATGCGAACGAGATGGTGAACCTTCTCGATCATGCCACGAACCGCCGGGGTGTCCGGCAGTTCGCTGGTGCGGCCGATCTTGTTGAGCTTGAGTCCGATCAGCGTCGAACGCTGCGAGTGATGGCGGCGGATCGCGCTGCCGGTCTGCTCGAGCTTGATCGTCTTTGCTGCCTTGGCCATGGGAGTCTACTCCGAAAAGCTTCCGTTAGTCGGCAGCCGCCTCGGCGTCACCGCCGATACGGCGGGACTGGAGGGTGGACACCTTGATATTGCGGCGGGCTGCGACCGAACGCGGCGAATCCTGATGCTTCAGCGCGTCGAAGGTTGCGCGAACCATGTTGTAGGGGTTCGACGAGCCGATCGACTTCGCGACCACGTCCTGGATGCCGAGCGTCTCGAACACGGCGCGCATCGGGCCGCCGGCGATGATGCCGGTACCGGCCGGAGCAGCACGCAGGTAGACACGGCCCGCGCCATGACGGCCGGCGATGTCGTGATGCAGCGTACGGCCCTCGCGCAGCGACACGCGGGTCAGGTTGCGCTTGGCGGATTCAGTCGCCTTGCGGATCGCCTCAGGCACTTCGCGCGCCTTGCCGTGACCGAAGCCGGCGCGGCCCTTCTGGTCGCCGATCACGACCAGCGCTGCGAAACCGAAGCGCTTGCCGCCCTTGACGACCTTTGCCACGCGATTGATGTGGACGAGCTTGTCGACGAACTCGCTGTCGCGCTCCTCCCGGCGTTCACGTCCGCCGCCGCCGCGTTGATCGCGTCCACCACGTTGTTCGCGTTCTGCCATTTTTCCAATCCTTCAGAGGCTTGCGCCTCAATCCTCAAATTCTGTTAGAAGCTCAGCCCGCTCTCACGCGCAGCGTCGGCCAGTGCCTTGACGCGCCCGTGGTAGAGGTAGCTGCCGCGATCGAACACGACTTCCTTGACGCCCTTCTCGGCGGCGCGCTCGGCCAGCAGCTTGCCGACCGCCTTCGCCGCATCGATGTCGGCGCCGGTCTTGCCGCCGTCGCGCATCGACTTCTCGAGCGACGAGGCAGAGGCCAGCGTCTCGCCCTTCAGGTCGTCGATGACCTGGGCGTAGATGTGCTTGGACGAGCGAAACACCGACAGACGCGGACGACCGCCACCGGAGCGGCGCAGCTTCAGCCGCACACTCCGCTTGCGCCGGGCATTGGTAACCTTGGCTTTGGACATGACCGGCTCCGTTACTTCTTCTTGCCTTCCTTGCGGAAGATGAATTCGCCAACATACTTCACGCCCTTGCCCTTGTAGGGCTCCGGCGGACGATAGGAGCGAATCTCGGCGGCGACCTGGCCGACACGCTGGATGTCGCTGCCGGTCACCGTGATCTCAGTCGGCTTCGGCACGGTGATCGTGATCCCTTCCGGGATCGCGTAGACCACGTCGTGGCTGTAACCGAGCGCGAGCTGCAGGTTCTTGCCCTGCATCGCGGCGCGGTAACCGACGCCGGTGATTTCGAGCTTCTTCTCAAAGCCCTTGGTGACGCCTTCGACCAGATTCGCGACCTGGGCGCGAGCGGTACCGTACAGCGCCCGCGCGCGGTTGGTCTCGACCCGCGGGTTCACCTTGACCTGGCCGTTCTCGAGCTTCACCTCGACGTCGTTATGGACGACGAACTGAAGCTGGCCCTTGGGCCCCTTCATCTTGACGGTCTGCCCGTCGACGGTCGCGGTCACACCCGACGGAACCGCCACAGGCCTTTTGCCAACACGTGACATGGATCAACAATCCTTCTCAGAACACCGTGAAGAGAACTTCGCCGCCCACATTCGCTTCGCGCGCGCTGTGGTCGGCCATGATCCCCTTCGGCGTCGACAACACCGAAATGCCGAGCCCGTTGTTGACCCGCGGCAGAGCCTTCACCGAGGCGTAAACACGACGCCCGGGCTTGGAGACTCGTTCGATCTCGCGGATGACGGGCTCGCCGTCGAAATACTTCAGCTCGATCTCGATCTCGCTGCGGCCCGAGGAATGCTCGAGCGTGGCGTAACCGCGGATGTAGCCTTCGGTCTTGAGGACCTCGAGCACGTTCTCGCGCATCTTCGAGCCAGGCGTGGAGACCTTGCTCTTGGAGCGCATCTGCGCGTTGCGGATACGGGTGATCAGATCGCTGATTGGATCGTGCGTAGACATCTAAACGACCCTCCTTACCAGCTGGACTTCACGAGGCCCGGGACCATGCCCTTGGAGCCAAGGTCGCGCATCGCGATGCGAGACAGTTTGGTCTTGCGGTAGTTCGAGCGCGAACGGCCCGACAGCTCGCAACGCAGACGGATGCGGGTCGCCGACGAGTTGCGCGGCATTTCCGCAAGCTTCAGGGTGGCGGCGAACCGCTCCTCCATCGGCAGCGTCTTGTCGGCGATGATCGCCTTCAACCGCTCGCGCTTCGGGGCGGCGTTCTTCGCCATCCGCTTGCGCCGGTTGTTCTTCTCGACTGAACTCTTCTTTGCCATGCTTGGCTCCTGGGTATCCGCGTTTGAGAGGCTTTAGGTCAGCGTCTCACTGCCGGAACGGGAAATTGAAAGCGGTCAACAAGGCCCTCGCCTCGTCGTCGGTCTTGGCCGTGGTGCAGACGGTGATGTCCATACCGCGGGCTTCCGTGACCTTGTCGAAGTCGATCTCGGGGAAAATGATGTGTTCCTTGAGGCCGAGCGAGTAGTTGCCGCGGCCGTCGAAGCTCTTCGGGTTCAGGCCGCGGAAGTCGCGGACGCGCGGCAGCGCGACCGTCACCAGGCGATCGATGAACTCGTACATGCGGGCCTTGCGCAGCGTGACCTTGCAGCCGATCGGCTGGTTCTCACGCAGCTTGAAGGTCGCGATCGCGATACGCGAATAGGTCACGATCGCCTTCTGGCCGGCGATCAGCGTCAATTCAGCGGCGGCGTTCTCGGCCTTCTTACGGTCGTTGACGGAGTCGCCAACGCCCATGTTCAGCACGACCTTGTCCAGACGCGGAACCTGCATGACGTTCTCATAACCGAACTTCTCGGTCATTTCCGTCCGGATCTTCGCGTCATATTCCGCGCGCAGGCGCGGCGTGTAAGCGACCTCAGCCATCGATCTCAGCTCCCGAGCTCTTGGCGATGCGGACCTTCTTGCCGTCCGCCAGAATCTTGAATCCGACGCGGGTCGGCTTTCCATCCTTGCCGACGAACGCGATGTTGGACAGTTGGATCGGCGACTCCTTCGAGATGATGCCGCCCTCCTGGGCCTGCGTCTGCTTCTGATGACGCTTGACCATGTTGATACCGCGCACCAGCGCCGTGCCGGCGTCCGGGCGAACCTCGAATACTTCGCCGGTGCGACCCTTGTCGCGACCGGTCAGCACGACGACCTTGTCGCCCTTGCGGATCTTCGCAGCCATCACAGCACCTCCGGCGCGAGCGAGATGATCTTCATGTGGTTCTTCGCGCGCAGCTCGCGCGGCACGGGCCCGAAGATACGGGTGCCGACCGGCTCGGACTGGTTGTTGATCAGAACGGCGGCGTTGCGGTCGAAGCGGATGACCGAACCGTCGGCGCGGCGGATGTCCTTGCGGACGCGCACCACGACGGCCTTCATCACGTCGCCCTTCTTCACCTTGCCACGCGGAATCGCTTCCTTGATCGAGACGACGATGATGTCGCCGATCGTGGCGTAGCGGCGCTTGGAGCCTCCGAGCACCTTGATACACATGACACGGCGTGCGCCAGAATTGTCGGCCACGTCGAGGTTGGTCTGCATCTGAATCATTGATGCACCTCGTCCTCTTCTCTCTTGCGCCAGCCCAGCCGGCGCTCAACATTTTCCTGAAGTCAGTCGGCTAAAGCCAACAGATCAGGCGCTTTTCTTGTGTTCGCCCCGGATCACGATCCAGCGCTTCAACTTCGAAATCGGCTTCGATTCCTCGATCCACACCATGTCGCCCGGCTTGAACTGGTTGTCCTCGTCGTGCGCGTGGTAGTTCTTCGAACGGCGGATCGTCTTCTTGTAGATCGGGTGCGTGAAGCGGCGATCGACGCGCACCACGACGGTCTTGGCAGTCTTGTCGCTGACGACCACGCCTTGCAAAGTACGTTTCGGCATATTCGTAAGCCCCTTACTTCTCTTTCGCGCGCTTCTGCGCGGCGACGGTCTTGATGCGGGCGATGTCACGGCGAGCCTCGCGCAAGCGCGAAGTGTTCTCGAGCTGCCCGGTGGCGCGCTGGAAGCGCAGGTTGAAGCGCTCCTTCTTCAGGTTCAGGATGGCGTCATCCTGCTGATCAGGGCTCAACGCGCGGATGTCTTCGATCTTCATCTGGGCCATGGCCATTACTCCGCAATGCGCTCGACGAAGCGCGTCTTGATTGGCAGCTTGGCGGCCGCCAGCGTCAGTGCTTCCTTCGCGGTCTGCACCGTGACGCCGTCGATCTCGAAAAGCACCCGGCCCGGCTTGACGCGCGCAACCCACAGTTCCGGCGCACCCTTGCCGGAACCCATGCGGACTTCGGCCGGCTTCTTCGACACCGGAACATCGGGGAACACGCGGATCCAGACGCGGCCGGCGCGCTTCATGTGGCGCGTCAGCGCGCGGCGAGCGGCTTCGATCTGGCGCGCGGTAACGCGCTCCGGCTCGGTCGCCTTCAGGCCGAACTGGCCGAAGGCCAACGTCGCACCCGAAGACGCAACGCCGTGGATACGGCCCTTATGCGCCTTCCGGAACTTCGTTTTCTTAGGTTGCATCATGGCTTCAAGCCCTCAAATTCTCTGTGCTGGCGTCAGGCCGCAGCGTTGTCACGGCGCCCACGGCCACCGCGATCACCACCGCCGCCGGTCTCGCCTTCGGCCATTCTCTTGTCCTGGGCCATCGGATCGTGCTCGAGGATCTCGCCCTTGAAGATCCAGACCTTGACACCGCAGGTGCCGAAGGTCGTGAACGCGGTCGCAACGCCGTAGTCGATGTCGGCGCGCAGCGTGTGCAGCGGCACGCGACCTTCGCGGTACCACTCCATGCGCGCGATTTCCGCGCCGCCCAGACGACCCGAGCAGTTGATGCGGATGCCTTCCGCGCCGAGACGCATCGCCGACTGCACGGCGCGCTTCATGGCACGGCGGAACGCCACGCGGCGCTCGAGCTGCTGCGCGATCGACTCGGCCACCAGCGTCGCATCGAGCTCCGGCTTGCGGATCTCGACGATGTTGATGACGACGTCGGACGAGGTGATGTCCGCGACCTTCTTGCGCAGCTTATCGATGTCGGCGCCCTTCTTGCCGATCACCACGCCCGGACGAGCCGAGTGGATGGTGACGCGGCACTTCTTGTGCGGACGCTCGATCACGATGCGGGCGACGGCCGCCTGCTTGAGCTCCTTGTGCAGGATCTCGCGGATCTTGACGTCCTCGTGCAGCAGCTTGCCGTATTCCTGCTTGCCGGCGAACCAGCGGGAATCCCAGGTCCGGTTGATGCCGAGACGCAGACCGATTGGATTGATCTTTTGACCCATCGTTTTCTCCTGCGACCCTTAAGCCGCTGCTGCTTCGGCTTCGACCTGACGAACAATGATCGTCAGCTGCGAAAATGGTTTGTAGACACGGCCCGAGCGGCCACGGCCGCGGGCGGCAAAGCGCTTCATCACGAGACCGTTGCCGACGAAGGCCTGCGCCACGACGAGATCGTCGACGTCGAGGTCGTGGTTGTTCTCGGCATTGGCGATAGCCGATTCCAGGCACTTCTTCACGTCAACCGCGATCCGCTTGCGCGAAAACTGCAGGTCGGCGAGCGCAGCAGCCGCCTTCCGGCCGCGAATGAGCTGGGCGACCAGGTTGAGCTTCTGCGGGCTCACCCGCAGCATCCGGGCGACCGCCTTGGCCTCGTTCTCGGCGAGGCTCCGTTCGCGCTTAGGTTTGCTCATCGTTTAATCCTCAAGCCTTCTTGGCTTTCTTGTCGCCGGAGTGGCCATGGAAGGTCCGGGTCGGCGAGAACTCGCCGAACTTGTGACCGACCATTTCCTCGTTGACGGCAACCGGTACGTGCTTCTGACCGTTGTAGACGCCGAAGGTCAGGCCGACGAACTGCGGCAGGATCGTCGAGCGACGGCTCCAGATCTTGATGACGTCGTGACGGCCGGACGCACGGGCGGCATCTGCCTTCTTGAGCAGAGAACCCTCGACGAACGGGCCTTTCCAGACTGAACGAACCATGTCCGGCGTTCCTTACTTCTTCCGCTTGTGGCGGCTTAGGAGAATGAATTTGTTGGTCGACTTGTTGCTGCGGGTCTTCTTGCCCTTGGTCGGCTTGCCCCACGGGGTGACCGGGTGGCGACCGCCCGAGGTCCGACCTTCACCACCGCCGTGCGGATGGTCGATCGGGTTCATCGAAACACCGCGGTTATGCGGCTTGCGGCCCAGCCAACGGTTGCGGCCGGCCTTGCCGATCGAGGTGTTCATGTGATCCGGGTTCGACACCGCGCCGATCGTGCCGCGGCAACGGCCGTGCACCAGGCGCTGCTCGCCCGAGTTCAGGCGGATGATCACGTAGTCGTGGTCGCGGCCGACGAGCTGGGCGTAGGTGCCGGCGGAACGAGCGAGCTGGCCGCCCTTCCCGATCTTGACCTCGATGTTGTGGATGATCGTGCCGACCGGCATGTTGCCGAGCGGCATGACGTTGCCCGGCTTCACGTCGACATAGTTGCCGGCAACCACGGAATCACCGACGGCAAGGCGCTGCGGCGCCAGGATATAGGCCTGGGTGCCGTCTTCGTACTTGACCAGCGCGATGAACGCGGTGCGGTTCGGATCGTATTCCAGCCGTTCGACCGTCGCGGGCGCATCGACCTTGTCGCGCTTGAAGTCGACGATGCGCAGCGTCTGCTTGTGACCGCCGCCGCGGAAGCGCACGGTGATGCGACCGGTGTTGTTGCGACCGCCCGAGGAGTGCTTGCCTTCGGTGAGCGCCTTGACCGGCTTGCCCTTGTAGAGGGCCGAACGATCGACCATGACCAGCTGGCGCTGGCCCGGCGTCGTGGGATTGAATTTTTTCAGTGCCATCGTCGTACGACCTTACAGACCGGTGGTCACGTCGATCCGGTGGCCCTCTTCGAGGGTCACGATCGCGCGCTTGCTGTTCGACTGCGAGCCGAGATTGCCGCGGAAGATCTTGGTCTTGCCCTTGCGGACCAGCGTGTTGACGCTCTTGACCTTGACGTCGAACAGCTTCTCGATCGCTTCCTTGATCTGCGGCTTGGTCGCCTTCGCGGCCACCTTGAACAGGACCTTGTTGTGCTCCGAGGCGATCGTCGCCTTTTCGGTCACGACCGGCGACAAGATCACGTCGTAGTGGCGAGGCTCGATGTTCTTCGTCATTTGAAGCGCGCCTCCAGCGCATCGATGGCGGCCTTGGTCAGAACGAGCTTCTGACGGCGCAGGATGTCATAGACGTTGATGCCCTGGATCGGCAGCACGTCCATGTTCGGGATGTTGCGGGCCGCAGCGGCAAAGCCGTTGTTGAGCTCGGCGCCGTCGATGATCAGCGCGTTGGTCAAGCCGAGGCCCGAGAAGTGGCCGAGCAGCGCCTTGGTCTTGGCGGCTTCCAGCGCGGCCTTGTCGATCACCAGCAGGTCGCCGTCCTTGGCCTTGGCCGACAGCGCATGCTTGAGGGCAAGCGCGCGGACCTTCTTCGGCAGGTCGGTGGCGTGCGAACGCACCACCGGACCGAAGGCACGGCCACCGCCGCGGAACTGCGGCACGCGGGCCGAGCCGTGACGAGCACCGCCGGTGCCCTTCTGCTTGTACATCTTCTTGCCGGTGCGCCAGATCTCGGCGCGGCCCTTGGCCTTGTGAGTGCCGGCCTGACGCTTGTTGAGCTGCCACTGCACGCAACGCGCAATGATGTCCTGGCGCGGCTCGAGGCCGAAAATGGCGTCGGAAAGCTGGACCGAGCCGGCTTCCTTACCTTCGAGGGTCGTGACCTTCAATTCCATCTCACGCCTCCTGCGCAGCCGGAGCAGCGTCCGCTTCGCCAGCAACCTTGAACTTGCCGGGCTTCGGAGCATCCTTCGGCAGCGGCTTCTTGACAGCGTCGCGCACGCGGATCCAACCGCCCTTGGAGCCGGGAACGGCGCCTTCGACGAGGATCAGCCCGCGCTCGACATCGAGCTGAACGACTCGAAGGTTGAGCGTGGTGATGCGGTCGACACCCATGTGGCCGGGCATCTTCTTGTTCTTCCAGGTCTTGCCGGGGTCCTGACGGCCACCGGTCGAACCGATCGAGCGGTGCGAGACCGACACACCGTGGGTGGCGCGCAGACCGCCGAAGTTCCAGCGCTTCATACCGCCAGCGAAGCCCTTACCGACCGAGGTGCCGGTGACGTCGACGAACTGGCCGACGACGAAATGATCGGCAAGGATCTCGGCGCCAACGGGGATCATGGCATCCGCGGAGACGCGGAATTCCTCGACCTGCCGCTTCGGCTCGACCTTGGCGACCGCGAACTGGCCGCGCTCTGCCTTGGGCATGTACACGGTCTTGCGGCTGCCAGAACCAAGCTGGAGCGCGACGTAACCGTTCTTCTCTTCAGTGCGGTGGCCTACGACCTGGCAATTGCCGAGCTTCAGCACGGTCACGGGGATATGTTCGCCGGCCTCTGTAAAGACCCGCGTCATCCCGACCTTTTGTGCGATCACTCCGGAGCGCATCGGCGTGCTTCCTGTTCTTTCTGTCCGCTAGTCGCGAACGTGATCCAAAAATCTTAGAGCTTGATCTCGACGTCGACACCGGCGGCCAGGTCGAGCTTCATCAAAGCATCGACGGTCTGCGGGGTCGGATCGACGATGTCGAGCAGGCGCTTGTGAGTGCGCATCTCGAACTGCTCGCGGCTCTTCTTGTCGACGTGAGGCGAACGGTTGACGGTGAACTTCTCGATGCGGGTGGGCAGCGGAATGGGTCCGCGGACCTGCGCGCCGGTGCGCTTCGCCGTGTTCACGATCTCGCGGGTCGACGTATCGAGGATACGATGGTCGAACGCCTTGAGACGGATACGAATGTTTTGGCCGTTCATTGCCGTGGTCTCTCTTTAGTGGGGGGTGGCGAATAGCGAATAGCGAATGTCACACTCGCTACGCGCCAATCCCTATTCTCGTAATTACTCGATGATCGAGGCGACGACGCCGGCGCCGACGGTGCGGCCACCTTCGCGGATCGCGAAGCGGAGCTTCTCTTCCATCGCGATCGGCACGATCAGGTGCACTTCCATCGCGATGTTGTCGCCCGGCATCACCATCTCGGTGCCTTCCGGCAGATGCACGACACCGGTCACGTCGGTGGTGCGGAAGTAGAACTGCGGACGGTAGTTGGTGAAGAACGGGGTGTGGCGACCGCCCTCTTCCTTGGTGAGGATGTAGGCCTCAGCCTTGAACTTGGTGTGCGGCTTGACCGAACCCGGCTTGCACAGCACCTGGCCGCGCTCGACGTCCTCGCGCTTGGTGCCGCGGAGCAGCGCACCGATGTTGTCGCCGGCCTGGCCCTGATCGAGCAGCTTGCGGAACATTTCGACGCCCGTGACCGTGGTCTTTTGCGTGGCGCGCAGACCGACGATCTCGATTTCCTCGCCGACCTTGACGATGCCGCGCTCGACACGGCCGGTCACGACGGTGCCGCGGCCCGAGATCGAGAACACGTCTTCAACCGGCATCAGGAAGGGCTGGTCGACCGGACGCTCCGGCTGCGGAATGTACTCGTCGACATTCTTCATCAGCTCGAGGATGGCGTCATGGCCGAGCTTCTTGTCGGAATCTTCGAGAGCGGCGAGCGCCGAACCCTTGATGATCGGGATCTTGTCGCCCGGGAAGTCGTACTTCGAGAGCAGCTCGCGGACTTCGAGCTCGACGAGCTCGAGGAGTTCCGGATCGTCGACCATGTCGCACTTGTTGAGGAACACCACGAGCGCGGGCACGCCGACCTGGCGGGCGAGCAGGATGTGCTCGCGGGTCTGCGGCATCGGGCCGTCAGCGGCCGACACGACCAGGATCGCACCGTCCATCTGGGCGGCGCCGGTGATCATGTTCTTCACGTAGTCGGCGTGGCCGGGGCAGTCGACGTGGGCGTAGTGGCGGTTCTTGGTCTCGTACTCGACGTGGGCGGTCGAGATCGTGATGCCGCGCGCCTTCTCTTCCGGCGCCTTGTCGATCTGGTCGTACGCCGTGAACGTCGCACCGCCGGTCTCGGCGAGGATCTTGGTGATCGCAGCCGTCAACGACGTCTTGCCATGGTCGACGTGACCGATGGTGCCGATGTTACAGTGCGGTTTGTTACGTTCAAACTTTGCTTTGGCCATTTGACTCTCCGTTCAATCGTCAGTTCGAGACCGACGACAATCAGGCAAACTTCTTCTGGACTTCTGCCGACACATTGGCCGGCGCTTCTGCGTAGTGGTCGAACTGCATGGTGAAGGTCGCGCGACCCTGGCTCATCGAGCGCAGGTTGTTCACGTACCCGAACATGTTCATGAGCGGCACCATCGCGTTGATGACGTTGGCGTTGCCGCGCATGTCCTGACCCTGGATCTGACCGCGCCGGGAATTCAGGTCGCCGATGACCGAGCCGGTGTAGTCTTCCGGGGTCACCACTTCGACCTTCATGATCGGCTCGAGCAGGACGGACTTGCCCTTCTGCAGCGCTTCGCGGAATGCCGCGCGCGATGCGATTTCGAAGGCGAGCGCCGACGAGTCGACGTCGTGGTACTTGCCGTCGACGAGCTGAACCTTGACGTCGACCACGGGGAAGCCCGCGACGACACCAGAGCCCATCACGCTGTTGAGGCCCTTTTCGACGCCCGGGATGTATTCCTTCGGAACCGCACCGCCGACGATCTTGGACTCGAACTCGTAGCCCTTGCCGGGCTCGTTCGGCTCGACCACGATCGACACTTCCGCGAACTGACCGGTACCGCCGGTCTGCTTCTTGTGGGTGTACTTGACCTCGGCCTTCTTGGTGACGCGCTCACGGAACGCAACCTGCGGCGCGCCGATGTTGGCGTCGACCTTGTAGGTACGCCTGAGGATGTCGACCTTGATGTCGAGATGGAGTTCGCCCATGCCCTTGAGGATGGTCTGGCCGGACTCCTGGTCGGTCGACACGCGGAAGGACGGATCCTCCGCGGCGAGCTTCGCCAGTGCCACGCCCAGCTTTTCCTGGTCGGCCTTGGACTTCGGCTCGATCGCGATCTCGATGACCGGCTCGGGGAATTCCATCTTCTCCAGGATCACCTGCTTGTCGGGATCGCACAGCGTGTCACCGGTGCGCGCTTCCTTCAGGCCGGCCAGCGCGACGATGTCGCCGGCATAGGCTTCCTTGATGTCCTCGCGGTTGTTCGCATGCATCAGCAGCATGCGCCCGATGCGCTCCTTCTTCTCGCGCGTCGAATTCACGACACCGGTGCCGCTCTGCAGGACGCCGGAGTAGATGCGGCAGAAGGTGATGGTGCCGACGAACGGGTCGTCCATGATCTTGAACGCGAGCAGCGCGAGCGGCTCCTTGTCGTCCGCCTTGCGCACGACCTCGTTGCCGCGGTCGTCGGTGCCCTTGATCGCGGGCACGTCGATCGGCGACGGCAGATAATCGACGACGGCGTCGAGCAGCGGCTGCACACCCTTGTTCTTGAAGGCCGAGCCGCACAGCACGGGATAGAACGCGCCGGTCAGCACCGCTTTGCGGATCAACCGCTTCAGCGTCGCTTCGTCCGGCTCCTTGCCGTCGAGGAAGGCAGCCAATGCATCATCGTCGAGCTCGACGGCGGCTTCCACCATCTTCTCGCGGTATTCCTTGGCCTGCTCGACCATATCTTCCGGGATGTCGACATAGTCGAACTTCGCGCCGAGCGATTCATCGTTCCAGATGATGCCCTGCATCTTCACGAGGTCGACGAGACCCTTGAAGTTGTTCTCGGCACCGATCGGAAGCTGGATCGCGATCGGCTTGGCGCCGAGGCGGTCAACGATGTCGGCCAGGCACTTGAAGAAGTCGGCACCCGTCTTGTCCATCTTGTTGGCGAAGACGATGCGCGGAACCCTGTACTTGTCACCCTGGCGCCAGACGGTCTCGGTCTGGGGCTCGACGCCCTGGTTCGAGTCGAGCACGCAGACGGCGCCGTCGAGCACGCGCAGCGAACGCTCGACTTCAATGGTGAAGTCGACGTGGCCGGGGGTGTCGATGATGTTCAGGCGCTTGCCGGCCCAGAATGCGGTGGTGGCAGCCGAGGTGATCGTGATGCCACGCTCCTGCTCCTGCTCCATCCAATCCATCGTCGCGGCACCTTCGTGCACTTCGCCGATCTTGTGGCTCTTGCCGGTGTAATAGAGGATGCGCTCGGTGGTCGTGGTCTTGCCGGCATCGATATGCGCCATGATACCGAAATTGCGGTAGTTCTCTATGGCATGAACGCGAGGCATGGGTTGATCCTTAGATTCCGTGTTTCGCCGTTACCAGCGATAGTGCGAGAAGGCGCGGTTGGCTTCCGCCATCCGGTGCACGTCTTCGCGCTTCTTGACGGCGTTGCCCCGGTTGTTCGAGGCGTCGAGCAACTCAGCCGAGAGCCGCTCGGTCATCGTCTTCTCGTTGCGATCGCGCGCGGCCGAGATCAGCCAGCGGATGCCCAGCGCCTGACGGCGCACCGAACGAACTTCGACCGGCACCTGGTAGGTCGCGCCGCCGACGCGGCGGGAGCGCACTTCGATCGTCGGCATGACGTTCTCGAGTGCCTGCTCGAACACGCCGAGGGGGCTCTGCTTGGTCTTGGCTTCGATGATA
Organism: Bradyrhizobium sp. LA6.1; assembly: GCF_040547805.1. NCBI lineage: Bacteria > Pseudomonadati > Pseudomonadota > Alphaproteobacteria > Hyphomicrobiales > Nitrobacteraceae > Bradyrhizobium > Bradyrhizobium sp. LA6.1. Next base: position 141,178 of record NZ_JBEPQK010000019.1, read on the forward strand.
CCGAACGCACCGTAGACGATGCCTTCGGCGACCGACTTCTTGCCGGCGTACATCACCGAGTTCATGAACTTCGTGACGATGATGTTCCCGAACTTCGGATCGGGAAGAACTTCGCGCTTTTCCGCTGAGTGGCGACGAGACATTGAGCTGGTTCCCGCTTACTTCGGACGCTTCGCGCCGTACTTCGAACGACGCTGCTTACGGTTCTTGACGCCCTGGGTATCCAGAACGCCGCGGAGGATGTGGTAGCGCACGCCGGGCAAGTCCTTGACGCGGCCGCCGCGGATCATGACCACCGAGTGCTCCTGAAGGTTATGGCCTTCACCCGGGATGTAGCCGATCACCTCGAAGCCATTGGTCAGGCGCACCTTGGCGACCTTACGAAGCGCCGAGTTCGGCTTCTTCGGGGTCGTGGTGTAGACGCGGGTGCAAACACCACGCTTCTGCGGCGACTGCTGCAGCGCCGGCACCTTCTTGCGCGACTTCTGCACTTCACGCGGTTGAGCGATCAGCTGGTTGATCGTCGGCATCCTGGCCTTACCCTTTGTTCTGCCGCGGTCCCTTCCGGGTCCGCTGTCTTGGCGCGGCCCGTTGCCGGAACCGCAATTCTTTTCGGGCCCCCGCCCGACGAGGTCGCCTCGCACGGAACAATCCGCACAAAGCGAAATTGCGCCAACCGCTCCATCACCGAGCGGAAAGCGTTACGACGCCACAGAGGACCGCAGTTTCAGGGCAATCAGCATAAAGCTGCGGCCCGCGCACCGAGGTCATGCATCCGAATTCGATCTCAAGAGAACGAGCTCAAGAGACCTAAAATCGCACTGGCATTGCCTAGCTATGATCGACAGCGTTTGAGCGGCATTCGTCGAGGTTGGTGCCCGTCTTAGCGATCCCTGAGGATCCGATCCTTGGGGATCTAATCCCTGCGGATCAACGGGTGGCCCGTTCCGACGCTGGCGATGCTCACCGCCTGTCGTTAAGTGAGGCGCTTTCTATAAGTGAGAGTCGGCCAAGTCAAGGTCAAACGACAGTCAGAAAACGCTTCTGCCACCTGACGAAATCGCTGTTTGCCCGCACTCACCGCGCCTGCCGGATATGGGGACCGGACGCCTGTTCCGCCAGCCCAAAAACCATTTATACCCGGGCTAAATGTACTTTTATAACCCTTGCTAAGGCTTTTTTTCCTGTTGATGCGTCAATCTGCCGCCTGCGGCAGAGATTTGCACCATGCGCTACACCGACATTGCCATTATCGGCGGGGGATTGTCCGGCTCGACCGCCGCCGCAATGCTCGGCCGCGCCGGCATTTCGACGGTGCTGATCGACCCGCATGCGAGCTATCCGGCGGACTTTCGAGTCGAAAAACTCAGTGGTCAGGTCCAGGTCGAGCGATTCCTGAAGACCGGAATCGGAGAATCGGTGCTGCGCCGCGCGACCTTTGCCGGCGAAAACTGGATCGCCCGATTCGGCCGTTTGCTCGACAAGGCGCCGAGTCGGCAGTTCAACATCCTCTACGATTCGCTCGTCAACGCTGTCCGCGACGAGATCCCTGCTGGCGTCGAGCGGATCTGTGCAAAGGCGGTCTCGCTCTCGACGAGCCCGGAGCGGCAAAAGATCACGCTCTCCAATGAGGAGACGATCTCGGCCCGACTCGTCGTGCTCGCCAACGGCCTGAACGTCGGCCTGCGCCACCAGCTCGGCATCGCGCGAAAAGTCATCAGCGCCTGCCATTCGATCTCGATCGGGTTCGACGTGGTGCCGGCGGGGCGGAATTCGTTCGACTTCCCGGCGCTGACCTATTTCTCGGAACGGCCGAGCGACCGAATCCCCTACATCACGCTGTTTCCGACCGGTCCGCGGATGCGCGCCAATCTGTTCGTCTATCGCGGCGTCGACGACCCATGGCTGCGCGAATTGCGCCGCGCGCCAGCCGAGACGCTGAACGCCGCCCTGCCCCGGCTCAAGCGCATCACCGGCGCCTTCGACATCGCCGGCGAGATCAAGATCCGTCCGGTCGACCTCTATGTGAACGACGCAAGCGGCCAGCCCGGCCTCGTGCTGGTGGGCGATGCGTTCTCGACCTCCTGCCCCGCCGCCGGCACCGGCTGTGACAAGGTCTTCACCGACGTCGAGCGGCTCTGCAACGTCCATATCCCGGAGTGGCTCGCCTCCGACGGGATGGACGGGGCCAAGATCGCCACCTTCTACGCCGATCCGGTCAAGCGGGCCTGCGACGAATGGTCGGCGGCGAAGGCGTTCGAGTTCCGCTCCGTCTCGACCGCGACGAGTCCCTACTGGACCGCGCAGCGCTGGGCGCGCTTCATCGCTTGGTCAGTTCAAGGCTTGATGCGGCCGCTCGGAGGAGCAATTCATCTGGAGCCGAACTTCCTCGGTCACGCCTCCTCGTCGTCCTCGTCCTCATCATCCTCGTCGAGGTCGTCTTCATCCTCGTCGTCATCGTCGCTGTCGTCATCGGCCTGAGCCACAGCGCCATGCGGCTGGTGGATCTGGTCGTTCCACAGCTTGCGATAGGTGCCGTTCCTGGCGAGCAGCTCGGCATGCGAGCCGCGCTCGATCGCCCTGCCCCCTGAGATCACGATGATCTCGTCCATCTCGACCACGGAGGTCAGGCGATGGGTCGACCAGATCATGGTGCGCCCCTTCGCGACCTTCAGCAGCGTACGGTTGATCGCGGCCTCGGTGGTCTGGTCGAGCGCCGAGGTGGCTTCGTCCAGCAGCAGCACGGAAGGGTTACGGATGACCGCGCGCGCGATCGCGATGCGCTGGCGCTGGCCGCCCGACAGCGTATCGCCACGCTCGCCGACCGGCGTGTCGTAGCGCTGCGGCAGGCTCATGATGTAGCGGTGGATCTCGGCCTTCTTGGCAGCGTCCTCCACCTCCTCGTCGGTCGCGCCTTCCTTGCCGAGCCGGATGTTCTCGCGAATCGACATGTTGAACAGCATGTTCTCCTGGAACACCACCGCCATGCTCCGGCGCAGCGAATCCAGGGTCACCTTGCGGACGTCGACGCCGTCGATGGCGACGCGCCCCTCGTTGGGCACGTACAGCCGCAGGATCAAATTGAGCAGCGTGCTCTTGCCGGAGCCCGAGGGGCCGACGATGGCGATGCGCTTGCCGGCGTTGAGCTTGAGGCTGAGATTGTCCAGCACCGGCGTCTGGCTGCCTTCGTACTGGAACGTCACGTGGTCGAAGGTGATGTCGTTGGTGATGCGCGGCAGATCGGGCGCGCCGGGACGATCGGCGCCGCGCGTCGGCTCGTCCAGCAGCTCCTGCATGTGGCGGATCGCGGCGGCCGAGGAGATCGACACCGGGATGAAGTGCATCACGTGGGCGATGTTGTAGGACACCTCCCAGAACGCGCTCTCGAAGGTGACGAAGGTGCCGATGGTGATCTGGCCCTTGGTCGCCAGATAGGCGCCGATCGCGAGCACGACGAGGTGCAGCAGCAGCACCGAAATGGTGACCGTCCGCTCCACCATGGTCGACAGGAACGCAGCCGAAGCGATCTTGCGGCGGGTCTCGTCGTTGCGGAAGCTGAAGAAGCCGAACATCTTGCGTTGCAGGCTGAACGCCTTGATCACGGCCTGCGCGGCCACGTTCTCCTGCACCATGCCGAGCAGCGCGCTCTCGTTCTGCTTCTGCTCGTAATTGGCCTGCACCGCCTTCGGGGTGAGGATGCGCGGCCCGATCAGCGTGATCGGGAACACCAGCAGCGCAACCGCGGCGAGCTGCCAGTTCAGGAACACCATCAGGATGATGCCGGCGATCAATTCCAGGAACGGCAGCGCGGCACTGTTGGCGAAGGTCTTAACCGAGCCCTCGAAGGCCGAAAGGTCGACGGAAAAGCGCGACAGGATCTCGCCGCGCTTGGTGCGGCCGAAATAGGCCGCCGGCAGGTCCTGGACGTGCTCGAACAGGCGCTTGCGGACGTCGGAGATGATGCAGGCAGCCAGCCTGGCGTCCCAGCGCTCGTACCAGACCGCCACGATCGAGGTGAAGATGCCGGCGACCGCGAGCACGCCGAGGATCTTGTAGAGTGCCTGGAAATCCTCCTCGCCGAGCGCGTCGTCAATCAGGTACTTCAGGCTGAGCGGCATGATGACGTTGAACAGCGTCTCGACGCAGACGCCGAACGCCACGAATGACAGCATCCGCTTGTAGTTGGACAGGAACGGCTTGACGAAACCCAGGATGGTCGCGAGCGCGCCTGCGGCCTCGCGCGCGGTAAAGACGACGAGCTCCTCGTCCTCATCGTCGTCGTCGAGCTCCAGCTCGTCATCCTCCTCGTCTTCGTCGTCCTCGTCGTCTTCGAAGTCCGCCTTGACGGGGACAAGCTTGTCGTCGAGCTCGGCCGCCTCTTCCGTGGCGAGTTTCTGTTTGTCGGGCGGGAGGGGCTTGGACGCCATGAAACCAACCGATGCTGACGGCCGGCATGACCGCGGAGAAAGCAGGAAATAGCGGCAACCGCTATCGCACCGATTCTATGCGATCATGACGAATTCGGCAAAGCAATTGGCTAGGCCGGTCCGATCCTGTCTCTAGTCGTCGTCCTCATCCTCGACCTTGTCGAAGAAGGAATAACGCAGGCTGTCGGCGTCGGCGTACCACTGGCCCGGGCCCTTGTTGGCAGCAAGCGTCGCCTCCCAGAGCGCATCGGTGCAGTCCTTGCGATGCATCGACAGGTCAAAGCCGTTGCCGAAGAACAGCTCGGACCATTCCCACCAGGTGCCGAGCTTCTTGACGCCGCGCAGCAGGTCGTAGCGGTCGATCACCACCGAAGCCATGTCCGAGGTGATCGAGCCGAACACGAGGCCGGTCTTGACCACGCGGTTCAGTTCGCGGATCGCGCGGACCACCTGCTTCGGGGAAACATGGCAGAGGCTGGTCTCGAACACGAAGTCGAAGGCGCCATCCTTGAACGGCATGTCGGTGATCGAGCCGAGCTTGTTGTACTTCTTCAGCGCCTTCGGCGTCCTGGCGTGGATGGCGCGGTTGTTCTCGATGCCGAAGGCATCGATGCCGCGATCGCGCAGCGCGCCGACCAATTCGCCGCTGGCCGAGCCCGCGACCAGCAGCTTGGCGCCCCTGGCCTTGCCCCAGACGATGCCGATCAGCCTGGTGAGATAATCGGGATCGGTGAAGTGGCGCCAAGCTTCGCTGTAGGGACCGAGGCCGCGATAGTTCTCGAAATAGTCGCGGTCGATCTTGTCCGAGACCGGCTCGCCCTCCTCCTGTCCGCGCTCGCGGCGCAGGCGCATCATCTCGGTCAGGATGATGTCGGTCGCCGCGTCCGAGGAGTCGAGCAGACCGTTCAGCGTGGAGTCGAACAGATAATCGCCGACCACCACGATGCCGGGATGCTCCTTCGGCTCCGGCCGGTGATTGGTCATGACGTCGCGCACGGGCAGACCGCCGGGGATGGCGTTCACCGACGACAGCCAGCGGTGGATCTTGCCTTCGACGAAATGCGAACGCGCATCGCCAAGCGAGGCGGGCAGCGATTTCAGTGCGGCGTCGATCAGCTCCTGATCCGACAAATTGGCGAAGGCCAGCGCGTCGGAGCCGGGAATCAGCCAGTTCAGCACGCCGTGCTTGCCGACGTCATGGCGCGCGCCCTCGTTGTAGACGCAGCAGCCGCCGAAGGCTTCCGACATGAACCAGGCGCCGGAAATCTTCTCGCCCCAGAACGGCGTGTCGAACAGGATCGAGACGCGCAGATAGTGCGCGGGACGATCGAAATACGAGACGTGCTTGACCATCGACTTGCGGAGCTGCTCGCCTTCCCAGCCCATCGTCGCGAGCCACGAATGCGGCAGGCAGACCAGCACGAGGTCGAAGTCGCGCGTCTCCGGCCCCTTGCCGTTCATCATCTTCAGCTGGTAGCGGCCGGTCGGCGCCTTGCCGACGGTGAGCACGCGGTGATTGAGCTGGACGTCGGCGTTGACCTCCGACTGCAGGCACTCGATCAGCTGCTCGTTGCCGTTCTGGATGGAATAGAGGCCGATATAGCCGTCGACATCCATCAGGTAGTTCTTGAGCGCGTTGAGCCCGTTGGTGTTGTGGCTTTCGGTCGCGATGTCGGAGCGCGCCATCACCTTGAAGAAACGCTTTGCGGTTTCGTCCTCGACCTCCTCGTCGAGCACCTGCTCGGCGGTCTTGTAGGCCCAGGGATTCTCGTTGTCGTGCGCGCCGACGCCCTCGTAATATTCGATCGGCGTCATCGCCTCGGCGCAGCGGTTCCGGAACGCCTCAATCGCCGCCGCAGTCTTGGCGCCGTATTTGCGGCGCATGCCCGCGACGTCGTTGAGGAGCTCGCCGCCGAACTGCACCTGCTCGGCGTCCATCGGAATGGTCTGAAGTCCGAAATGCTGGATCAGCTCGCGCAGCGGATCGGGACCCGTCATCGAGTAGTCGTAGATCTCGGCAACGCCGGCCTCGTACATCGCCGGCGCGGAATCGAATTTGCGCGTGACGATCTTGCCGCCGAGCCGGTCGGAGGCCTCGTAGATGGTGATGCGGCAGAGGTCGCCGAGCTTACGCTTCAAGTACCAGGCGCTCATCAGCCCGCCGGGGCCGCCGCCTACGATTGCGAGATCAAGCATATGAGTTCCGTGGTCTCCGGCCCTGCCCCCGTCACGGGACCACCGGTCTAACTTCCCTTAGCAGAAGCGCTTTTGCGCCTGAAGGAAAGATGAACAAAGGTTGATCCTGCACCGCAACAGGCAAACAAAGCAGCAAAAAGGCCGGCTTGCGCCGGCCTTTTCATTGTCCTCGGTATTCCTACGGATGAACGATTATTCCGCAGGAGGCAGCGCAGGAAGCTCCGCTTCGGGCGCGGGCGACACGACGGCCGCCTGCTTCTCGCGCTCGTCCAGGATCAGCTTGTCGCGCTTCATCGCGACTTCGCGGATCTTGGCCATGGAGGCGCCGGTGCCCGCCGGGATCAGCCGGCCGACGATGACGTTCTCCTTGAGACCTTCGAGCGGATCGACCTTGCCGTTGACCGCCGCTTCCGTGAGGACGCGGGTGGTCTCCTGGAACGAGGCCGCCGAGAAGAAGGAGCGGGTCTGGAGGCTCGCCTTGGTGATGCCGAGCAGAACCGGCGTTCCCGTAGCGATCTTCTTGCCCTCTTCCTTCGCCTTCTCGTTGAGCGCGTCGAACTCGATCTTGTCGACCTGCTCGCCGGAGATCATGTCCGTATCGCCCTGGTCGGTGACTTCCACCTTCTGGAGCATCTGACGGACAATCACCTCGATGTGCTTGTCGTTGATGAGCACGCCCTGGAGCCGGTAGACTTCCTGGATCTCGTTGACCAGATAGGCCGCGAGCTCCTCGATGCCCTTGACCGCCAGGATGTCGTGCGGCGCCGGGTTGCCTTCGACGATGAAGTCGCCCTTTTCGACGACGTCGCCGTCCTGAAGGTGGATGTGCTTGCCCTTCGGGATCAGGTACTCGCGTGCCTCGTCGGTCTTGTCCATCGGCTCGATCGAGATGCGACGCTTGTTCTTGTAGTCGCGTCCGAACCGGATGGTGCCCGAGATTTCGGCGATGATCGCCGCATCCTTCGGACGCCGTGCCTCGAACAGTTCCGCCACCCGCGGCAGACCGCCGGTGATGTCACGCGTCTTGGCGCTTTCGGTGGAGACACGGGCGAGGATGTCGCCCGTATTGACCTTGGCTCCGACGTCGACCGAGAGAATGGCATCGACCGACAGCATGTAGCGGGCATCGCCGCCACGGGCGAGCTTGAGCACCTTGCCGTCCTTGCCCTTGACCACGATGGCCGGACGGAGGTCCGCGCCGCCGCGGGTCGAGCGCCAGTCGATGACAACGCGCTTGGCGATACCGGTGGCCTCGTCGAGCGTTTCCGAGATCGACTGCCCCTCGACCAGATCCTCGAAGCCGATGGTACCTTCGACTTCGGTGAGCAGCGGACGGGTGTAGGGATCCCACTCGACGATGCGCTGGCCGCGCTTGACGGTGTCGCCCTCGTCGACGTGCAGGCGCGAACCGTACTGGATACGGTGCGTCGCACGCTCGGTGCCGTCGGCATCGACGATCGCGATCACCATGTTGCGGACCATCGCGACCAGGTGACCTTCGCTGTTGCGGGCGATGGCCTTGTTCCTGATCACGATCTTGCCGTCGAAGTTGGATTCGACGAACGACTGCTCGTTGAGCTGCGCCGCACCACCGATGTGGAAGGTGCGCATGGTCAGCTGGGTGCCGGGCTCGCCGATCGACTGCGCCGCGATCACGCCGACGGCTTCACCGTGGTTGACCGGCGTGCCGCGGGCGAGGTCGCGGCCGTAGCACATGCCGCAGATGCCGTTGACGAGCTCGCAGGTCAGTGCCGAGCGGATCTTCACCTCCTGCACGCCACCCTGGTGGATGGCATCCAGATGGCTCTCTTCCATCAGCGTACCGCGCTTGATGATCACCTTGCCCGAGCTGTCACGCACGTCTTCGCAGGCCGTACGGCCGAGGATGCGCGAGCCGAGCGAGGCAACCACGGTGCCGGCATCGACGATGGCGCGCATCTTGATGCCGAGCTTGGTGCCGCAGTCGTTCTGCGTGATGATGCAGTCCTGCGCCACGTCGACGAGACGACGGGTCAGGTAGCCCGAGTTCGCGGTCTTCAACGCGGTGTCCGCGAGGCCCTTACGGGCGCCGTGGGTCGAGTTGAAGTACTCGAGCACCGAGAGGCCTTCCTTGAAGTTCGAGATGATCGGCGTCTCGATGATCTCACCCGACGGCTTGGCCATCAGGCCGCGCATGCCGGCGAGCTGGCGCATCTGGGCCGGCGAACCGCGGGCACCGGAGTGAGCCATCATGTAGATCGAGTTGATGTCGGCATCCGCCCCGCTCGCCGTCTTCTTGGTCGAGGAGATCTCCTTCATCATCGCCTTGGCGATTTCTTCCGTGGCCTTCGACCAGGCGTCGACGACCTTGTTGTACTTCTCGCCATGGGTGATCAGACCGTCGTTGTACTGCTGCTCGAAATCCTTCGCCAGCGTACGGGTGGTGTCGACGATCTTCCACTTGGAGTGCGGCACGACCATGTCGTCCTTGCCGAACGAGATGCCGGCCTTGAACGCGTTGTAGAAGCCGAGCGCCATGATGCGGTCGCAGAAGATCACAGTCTCCTTCTGGCCGCAGTGACGGTAGACCTGGTCGATCACGCCCGAGATTTCGCGCTTGGTCATCAGCTTGTTGATGATCTCGTACGAAATCCGCGGGTTCTTCGGCAGCAGATTGCCGAGCATGACGCGACCTGCGGTGGTCTCGATCCAGCGCGTCGAGACCTTGCCGGTCTCGTCCATGCCCTGCCACCGATACTTGATCTTGGTGTGGAGGTGGATGACCTTCGCGTGCAGCGCGTGCTCGAGCTCGGCCATGTCGCCGAAGATCTTGCCCTCGCCGGGCAGGCCTTCGCGCATGATCGAGACGTAGTAGAGACCGAGCACGATGTCCTGCGACGGCACGATGATCGGCTGGCCGTTCGCCGGATGCAGGATGTTGTTGGTCGACATCATCAGGACGCGCGCTTCCAGCTGCGCCTCGAGCGACAGCGGAACGTGCACGGCCATCTGGTCGCCGTCGAAGTCGGCGTTGAACGCGGCGCAGACCAGCGGATGCAGCTGGATCGCCTTGCCCTCGATCAGCACGGGCTCGAACGCCTGGATGCCGAGACGATGCAGCGTCGGTGCGCGGTTGAGCAGCACCGGATGCTCGCGGATGACCTCGTCCAGGATGTCCCAGACCTCGGGCCGCTCCTTCTCGACCAGCTTCTTCGCCTGCTTCACGGTGGTGGACAGGCCCTTGGCGTCAAGCCGCGAGTAGATGAACGGCTTGAACAACTCGAGCGCCATCTTCTTCGGCAGGCCGCACTGATGCAGGCGCAGCTCGGGACCGACCACGATCACCGAACGGCCCGAATAGTCGACGCGCTTGCCCAGCAGGTTCTGACGGAAGCGGCCCTGCTTGCCCTTGAGCATGTCGGCGAGCGACTTCAGCGGACGCTTGTTGGCGCCCGTGATGACGCGGCCGCGGCGGCCGTTGTCGAACAGCGCATCGACCGCTTCCTGAAGCATGCGCTTCTCGTTGCGGATGATGATGTCGGGCGCGCGCAGCTCCATCAGCCGCTTCAAGCGGTTGTTGCGGTTGATGACGCGGCGGTAGAGGTCGTTGAGGTCCGAGGTCGCGAAGCGGCCGCCGTCCAGCGGCACCAGCGGACGCAGGTCCGGCGGAATCACCGGAACCACGGTCATGATCATCCATTCCGGCTTGTTGCCGGAGTGGCGGAACGCTTCCACGATCTTCAGGCGCTTGGCGAGCTTCTTGTGCTTGATGTCGGAGTCGGTCTCCTGCATCTCGAGGCGCAAGGTGGCCTCGAGCTTCTCGAGGTCCATGCCCTTGAGCAGCTCGCGGATCGCTTCCGCGCCGATCATGGCGGTGAAGGAATCCTGGCCGTACTCGTCCTGCGCCTTCAGATACTCGTCTTCCGACAAGAGCTGACGGTCCTTCAGCGCGGTGAGGCCCGGCTCGAGCACGACGTAATATTCGAAGTAGAGGATCCGCTCGAGATCCTTCAGCGTCATGTCCAGCAGAAGGCCGATGCGCGAGGGCAGCGACTTCAGGAACCAGATGTGGGCGACGGGGGCTGCGAGCTCGATATGGCCCATGCGCTCGCGCCGGACGCGCGACAGCGTGACCTCGACCGAGCACTTCTCGCAGATGATGCCCTTGTACTTCATGCGCTTGTACTTGCCGCACAAGCACTCGTAGTCCTTGATCGGCCCGAAGATGCGGGCGCAGAACAGGCCGTCGCGCTCGGGCTTGAAGGTACGGTAGTTGATGGTCTCCGGCTTCTTGATCTCGCCGTAGGACCAGGACAGAATCTTCTCAGGAGACGCGATCGAAATCCGGATCTGGTCGAAGACCTGAGCCGGAGTCGTCGGGTTGAAGAGATTCATAATTTCTTGGTTCATCGTCTTCTCCTCGCGTGCCGGTCGCCTACGGCCGCAAATTCGAAAATCACTCAATCGGGGCGCCCTGCCCTCAAGGCCTCGGGAGGGGCGCCGATGCCCGGCCGTGAAGGCCGGGCATGAAAGGTCGTATTACTCGGCTGCTTCCGACGTCGGCGCCGGTCCCACCTTGGAGTTGTGCAGGTCGACGTTGAGGCCGAGCGAGCGCATTTCCTTGACCAGCACGTTGAACGATTCCGGAATACCGGCCTCGAACGTGTCGTCGCCGCGGACGATCGCCTCGTACACCTTGGTACGGCCGGCGACGTCGTCCGACTTCACCGTCAGCATCTCCTGGAGCGTGTACGCCGCGCCGTAAGCCTCGAGCGCCCACACCTCCATTTCGCCGAAGCGCTGGCCGCCGAACTGCGCCTTGCCACCCAGCGGCTGCTGGGTAACGAGCGAGTACGGACCGATCGAACGCGCGTGGATCTTGTCGTCCACGAGATGGTGCAGCTTGAGCATGTAGATGTAGCCCACCGTCACCTTGCGATCGAAGGCATCGCCGGTACGGCCGTCATAGACGGTCGACTGACCCGAAGCGTCGAGACCGGCAAGCTTCAGCATCTCCTCGATGTCGGCTTCCTTGGCGCCGTCGAACACCGGCGTCGCGATCGGCACGCCGCGGCTCAGATTGTGACCAAGCTCGATCAACTCGTTGTCGTTGAGCGACTTGATCGTCTCGTCCTCGCCGTAGACCTTCTTCAAGGTTTCCTTCAGCGGCTTGATGTCCTGCTTCGACAGATAGGCATCGACCGTCTGGCCGATACGCTTGCCGAGGCCGGCGCAAGCCCAGCCGAGATGGGTCTCGAGGATCTGTCCGACGTTCATGCGCGAGGGCACGCCGAGCGGATTGAGCACGATGTCGGCATGCGTACCGTCTTCGAGGAACGGCATGTCCTCGATCGGCACGATCTTCGACACCACGCCCTTGTTGCCGTGGCGGCCGGCCATCTTGTCGCCGGGCTGGATCTTGCGCTTCACCGCGACGAAGACCTTGACCATCTTCATCACGCCGGGCGGCAATTCGTCACCGCGCTGAAGCTTCTCGACCTTGTCGAGGAAGCGCTGTTCCAGCCCCTTCTTCGACTCGTCGTACTGCTTCCTCATGGCCTCGATCTCGGCCATCAGCTTGTCGTTCGGCGAAGCGAACAGCCACCACTGCGACTTCGGGTACTCCTCGAGCACCGCACGGGTGATCTTGGTGTCCTTCTTGAAGCCCTTCGGGCCCGCAATGCCCTGCCGTCCCTCGAGGAGCTCGGCAAGACGGTTGTAGACGTTGCGGTCCAGGATCGCCTGCTCGTCGTCGCGGTCCTTGGCCAGACGCTCGATCTCTTCCCGCTCGATCGCCAGCGCACGCTCGTCCTTGTCGACGCCGTGACGGTTGAACACGCGCACTTCCACGATCGTGCCCTGCACGCCCGGAGGAACGCGCAGCGAGGTGTCGCGAACGTCGGAGGCCTTTTCGCCGAAGATGGCGCGCAGAAGCTTTTCTTCCGGCGTCATCGGGCTTTCGCCCTTCGGCGTGATCTTGCCGACCAGGATGTCGCCGGCGCGCACTTCCGCGCCGATGTAGACGATACCGGCTTCGTCGAGGTTCTTCAGCGCTTCTTCCGAGACGTTCGGAATGTCGCGGGTGATTTCCTCAGGGCCGAGCTTGGTGTCGCGGGCCATCACCTCGAACTCCTCGATGTGAATCGAGGTGAAGACGTCTTCCTTCACGATCCGCTCGGAGAGCAGGATCGAGTCTTCGAAGTTGTAGCCGTTCCACGGCATGAACGCGACCAGCACGTTGCGGCCGAGCGCGAGCTCACCGAGATCGGTCGACGGACCGTCGGCGATGATGTCGCCCTTCTTGACGATGTCGCCGACCTTCACCAGCGGACGCTGGTTGATGCAGGTCGACTGGTTGGAGCGCTGGTACTTCATCAGACGGTAGATATCGACGCCCGACTTGGTCGGATCGAGATCTTCCGTGGCGCGGATGACGACGCGGGTCGCGTCGATCTGGTCGATCACACCCGAACGGCGCGCCGCGATCGCGGCACCCGAGTCACGCGCAACCACGCCTTCCATGCCGGTGCCGACGAACGGCGCCTCGGCGCGAACCAGCGGCACCGCCTGGCGCTGCATGTTCGAGCCCATCAGCGCGCGGTTGGCGTCGTCGTTCTCGAGGAACGGGATCAGCGCCGCGGCAACCGAAACGAGCTGCTTCGGCGACACGTCCATGTAGTCGACCTTGTCCGGCGTCACCGGCAAGACTTCGCCGGCGTGACGGCAGACCACGAGATCCTCGGTGAAGCGGCCCTTCGGGTCGAGCGGCACGTTGGCCTGCGCGACCGTGTAGCGGCCCTCTTCCATCGCCGAGAGGTACACGACCTCGTCGGTGACGCGACCGTCCTTGACCTTGCGGTACGGCGTCTCGACGAAGCCGTACTTGTTCACGCGCGCGAAGGTCGCGAGCGAGTTGATCAGGCCGATGTTCGGACCTTCCGGCGTCTCGATCGGGCAGATGCGGCCGTAATGCGTCGGATGCACGTCGCGCACCTCGAAGCCGGCGCGCTCGCGGGTCAGACCGCCCGGTCCAAGCGCCGACAGGCGGCGCTTGTGGGTGATCTCCGACAGCGGGTTGGTCTGGTCCATGAACTGCGAGAGCTGCGAGGAGCCGAAGAACTCGCGCACGGCGGCAGCCGCCGGCTTCGCGTTGATCAGGTCCTGCGGCATGACCGTGTCGATGTCGACCGAGGACATGCGCTCCTTGATCGCGCGCTCCATGCGCAGCAGACCGATGCGGTACTGGTTCTCCATGAGCTCGCCGACCGAGCGCACACGGCGGTTGCCGAGATGGTCGATGTCGTCGATCTCGCCCTTGCCGTCGCGCAAATCCACCAGCGTCTTGATGACGGAGAGGATGTCTTCCTTGCGCAGCGTACGCTGGGTGTCGGGCGCATCGAGGTCGAGGCGCATGTTCATCTTGACGCGGCCGACCGCGGACAGGTCGTAGCGCTCGGCGTCGAAGAACAGCGACTGGAACATCGCCTGCGCCGAATCCAGCGTCGGCGGCTCGCCCGGACGCATCACGCGGTAGATGTCGAACAGCGCGTCCTCACGCGTCATGTTCTTGTCGGCCGAGAGCGTGTTGCGGATGTAGGCGCCGACATTGACGTGGTCGATGTCGAGCAGCGGCAGTTCCTTGTAGCCCTGCTCGTTGAGGGCCTTCATCGACTTGTCGGTGATCTCTTCACCAGCTTCCGCGTGGATCTCGCCGGTCTTCGGGTTGACGAGGTCCTCGGCGAGATAGTTGCCGACGAGCTCCTCATCGGACAGGCGCAGCGCCTTCAGCCCCTTCTCCTGCATCTGACGTGCACCGCGCACGGTGAGCTTCTTGCCGGCCTCGAGCACGACCTTGCCGGTGTCGGCGTCGATCAGGTCGTTGATGGTCGAGTAGCCGCGGAAACGGTTGGCGTCGAACGGAACGCGCCAGCCTTCCTTGGTCCGCTTGTAGAGAATCTTCTTGTAGAACGTGGACAGGATCGCCTCGCCGTCGAGGCCGAGCGCGAACATCAGCGACGTCACCGGAATCTTGCGGCGACGGTCGATACGCGCATAGACGATGTCCTTGGCGTCGAACTCGATGTCGAGCCAGGAGCCGCGATACGGGATGACGCGGGCGGCGAACAGCAGCTTGCCCGAGGAATGGGTCTTGCCCTTGTCGTGGTCGAAGAACACGCCGGGCGAACGGTGCATCTGCGAGACGATGACGCGCTCGGTGCCGTTGACGATGAAGGTGCCGTTCATCGTCATGAGCGGAATGTCGCCCATGTAGACGTCCTGCTCCTTGATGTCCTTCACCGACTTCGCGCCGGTTTCCTCGTCGATATCGAACACGATGAGGCGCAGCGTCACCTTGAGGGGTGCCGCGAAGGTCATGCCGCGCTGGCGGCACTCGTCGACGTCGTATTTCGGCTGCTCGAACTCGTAGCGGACGAATTCCAGCATCGAGGTGCCCGAGAAGTCGGAGATCGGGAACACCGAGCGGAACACCGCCTGCAGGCCCTCGTCGAGACGCCCGCCCACGGGTTCGTCGACCATCAGGAACTGGTCATAGGACGCCTTCTGAACCTCGATGAGGTTCGGCATCTCGGCGACTTCCTTGATGTGTCCGAAGAACTTGCGAACGCGTTTGCGACCGGTGAATGTCTGCTGCGCCATCGTGGCCTCTCATTTCGTCGCCCGCTCCGGGCGCGCCGTCCAGGACGCGGTTGCCACCGCTCCCCGGGTTGAATTTTTCGAACCCGCTTTGGGGACCAAAAATCCAGTTTCAGGCCGTCATGCCCTGAATCTGTTCTTCAGACCTTCAAAACGCAAAACGACGCGCGGGGCGCATAGGCACGCCCGCCCGTCACAACGATTGTCTTCACGGACTGCAAAAGCCCGAAATAGCCTGCTCTCCCAACGGCTTACAGGGAATCCGGCATCCCTGCCCACCGCGCTTTCGTGCTGTCGAACCGATATGGGGCGACAATAGTCGAGATTCGAGGGGTTAACCTTCAAATCCCAACACTTTTTCGTGTTCGGCCTACGTCGGGATGTTCCGTCGCACGCCTTTTGCATATTGCCCACCCCTTAGATGGATGGACCGAGACCCCGGGCTTCGCTGATGCTCGCCCGGGATCTCGCGCCAGTAAGCGTTGCTTACTTGAGCTCGACCTTCGCGCCAGCCTTCTCGAGCTGGACCTTGAGCTTCTCGGCCTCGTCCTTGTTCACGCCTTCCTTGACAGGCTTCGGCGCGCCCTCGACGAGGTCCTTTGCTTCCTTCAGGCCCAGGCCGGTGATGGCGCGGACTTCCTTGATGACCTCGATCTTCTTCTCGCCGGCGGCGGCAAGAACGACCGTGAACTCGGTCTTCTCTTCGGCCGGAGCGGCGGCAGCGCCACCACCAGCCGGGCCGGCCACGGCGACAGCCGCGGCAGCCGAAACGCCCCACTTCTCTTCGAGGAGCTTCGCGAGTTCGGCAGCTTCGAGCACGGTGAGGCTCGAGAGGTCGTCAACGATCTTCTGCAAGTCAGCCATTGTTCAGTTTCCTTGAGTGTAAGTCTGGTTCGGGTTTGAGTTTTGCGAAGGGCGTCAGGCCGCTTCGCCCTTTGAGGCATGAGCCTGGATGACGCGCGCGAGCTTGCCCGCGGGCGCATTGGCGAGCTGAGCGATCTTGGTCGCCGGGGCCACAAGAAGGCCGACGATCTTGGCGCGCAGTTCATCAAGCGACGGCAGCGAGGCAAGTGCCTTCACGCTGTCGACATTCAGGACGGTCTTTCCCATCGAGCCGCCAATGATGACGAACTTTTCGTTCGTCTTGGCGAATTCGACGGCGACCTTCGGCGCCGCTACCGGATCGTTCGAAGTGGCGATCACGGTCGGTCCCTTCAGCATGGGGCCGATGGCAACGACGTCAGTGCCTTCAAGAGCAATTTTGGCGAGACGGTTCTTCGAGACCTTCACCGAGGCGCCAGCCTGCTTCATCTGCATACGCAGCTTCTGCATCTGGGCAACGGTCAGGCCGGAATATTGAGCAACGACCGCGACGCTCGTGGTCTTGAAGACCCCATTGAGCTGTTCGACCGCTTCCTTTTTTGCCGCTCGTTCCACAGCAAGCTCTTTCCGGTTGGCGGTCATCGCGAGAAGCGGGACCGCCGGGTTGCACCCATCGCCCCACCCAAAACCTGAACCTCGGGGCCAAAACCCCTTCGGACACGCGCCGGGCGAGACGACAATTCAAAGCCTGCCCTCCGGGAGCCCTTAAGGCCCACGGCGTGTCGAGGTCCGAACCAGACCCGTTTCGCAAGCCAGCCGTTAAAGCTGGACGCGAAGTGAAATCCGGTCTTCACCCGTCTATGCAGGCCATGCGATTAAGCCGTTGAGAAATCGAAATTTCCCGCGGGCGCCTGCAGTCTTGGACAGGACAAGGTCAGCCGGCGAACCGCCCGACCCCTGCCCGCACTCCACCAACCGACGGGTTTTCCTTCCTTTTCGGGCAAATCCTCACGGACGTCCTGAAAAGGAATGATCTCCTGTCTTGTCGGGTTTTCGGAATGCGTGCACGAACGCGCCAGCCGAGGCCGGCACGTCCGGAAGCGGTTCTTTAACCGCTCGGAGCCCGCTTGCCAAGAGCAAAATTCACACCAGTTCCAATCCGTTGCCGGCCGGGCTTGAGGCGGCCCGACAAGGGCCGATTCAGGCCGATTTGACCCCGTATGGCAGCGGCTTGCCCGCGAAGAATGCCGTCAGGTTCGCCAGCACGCAGCTCTGCATGGCGACGTGCGATTCGAGGGTGTGGCCGCCGATATGCGGGGCGAACACGACATTGGGGAGCGCCGTCAGCGCGTCGGGGGCGTGCGGTTCCTTCTCGAAGACGTCGAGGCCGGCGCCGGCGATGGTCCTGTCGGTCAGGGCCGCGACCAGGGCCTTCTCGTCGATCACTGAGCCGCGGGAGATGTTGACGACATAGCCGTGCTCCCCGAGTCGCCCGAGGATATCGGCGTTGACGACGTGCTGGGTATCAACCCCTGCCCGGACCGCGATCATCAGCACACTGCACCAGTCGGCGAGCGCCTCCAGCGTCGGGAAATATTGATAGGGCAGATCGTATTTGCTGCGGCTGAAGTAGCCGACCTCGCTCTCGAAGGCGGCGCAGCGGGCCGCGATCTTGCGGCCGATCTCGCCCATGCCGTAGACGCCGATGCGGCGGCCGGGCATGCCGGCCTGCGGCCGCATCATCGGCGACTGCTTTGAGCCGGCCCAATCGCCGCTGCGGACATATTGGTCGGCGACCAGGATCCGCCGCGTCGTCGCCAGCATCAGGGTCATCGCGATATCGGCGACGGAAGCCGCGTTGGCACCGGGGCTGTGGCCGACCGCGATGTTGCGCGCGGCGGCCGCCTTCAGGTCGACGCCGTCATAGCCGGTGCCGTAGCAGACGATGGCGCCGAGTTTTGGGAACAGGTCCATCGCCTCTGCCCCGAATGGCGAGCCGCCGGCGGTGAGCATCGCGCGAATGCCGCCGAGCTCTTCGGCCGAAAACACCTCGCGCGCCGGCTTGCCGCCGGTGTCGAGCAGTTCGAACCGCTCGGCGAAGCGCGCCATCATCGTCTTCGGGAAGCGCGAGTAGATCAGGACCTTGTCAGCCATTTTTTCTTGTTTCCCGGTTCTTGTTTCCGATGAACGCCGCCGCAAACGACGAGGGGCGGAATCGGTTGCCCAATTCCGCCCCTCGCCTCATGCAATTTCCAAACCTCAGCCGAGGCAAGCCTTAACCGAGAATGGTGCCCGGCTCGACCTTCACGCCGGGGCCCATCGTCGAGGACACCGCAACGCGCTGGATGTAGGTGCCCTTGGAGCCAGCCGGCTTCGCCTTCGAGACAGCATCGGCCAGGGCCTTGATGTTCTCGACCAGCTTCTCCTCGGAGAACGAGGCCTTGCCGACGCCGGCCTGCAAAATGCCGGCCTTCTCGACGCGGAACTCGACCGAGCCGCCCTTGGCACCCTTCACTGCACCGGTGACGTCCATGGTCACGGTGCCGATCTTCGGGTTCGGCATCAGGCCGCGCGGGCCGAGCACCTTACCGAGACGGCCGACCAGCGGCATCATGTCGGGGGTGGCGATGCAGCGGTCGAAATCGATCGAGCCGTTCTGCACCTTCTCGACCAGGTCCTCGGCGCCGACGACGTCGGCACCCGCAGCCTTGGCCTCATCGGCCTTGGCGCCGCGGGCGAACACGCCGACGCGGAGCGTACGGCCGGTGCCGTTCGGGAGGGTCACGACGCCGCGGACCATCTGGTCGGCGTGACGCGGATCGACGCCGAGATTGATCGCGACTTCGATGGTCTCGTCGAACTTCGCCTTGGCGCGTTCCTTGACCATCTTGATGGCGTCCGCGAGCGGGTAAAGCTTTTCGCGGTCAACACCTTCGCGGGCTTTGTTCAAACGCTTTCCGATTGCCATGACCGCTTACCCCGCCACTTCCAGACCCATCGAACGGGCAGAGCCCTCGACCATCTTCATGGCCGACTCGATGGAATCGCAATTGAGATCCTTCATCTTCTTCTCGGCGATCTCGCGCACCTGCGCCTTGGTCACCTTGCCGGCCTTATCACGGCCCGGCGCCTTCGAACCGGACTGGATCTTGGCGGCCTGCTTGAGGAAGAAGGACATCGGGGGGGTCTTCATCTCGAACGTGAACGAACGATCGGCGTAGATCGTGATCACGACGGGAATCGGGGTGTTCTTCTCTTCCTTCTGGGTCTGGGCGTTGAACGCCTTGCAGAACTCCATGATGTTGAGACCGCGCTGACCAAGCGCGGGACCGATCGGGGGCGAAGGATTCGCCGCACCGGCCGGGACCTGAAGCTTCAGGTATCCGGTCACTTTCTTTGCCATGTATCACTCCTGTTGTGCCGGCAGGGCCAGCGGTTTCAGGTTCGTGGTCTGGGTCGGATGCGGCTGGCAACCGCCCTCTCCCTCCCACGGCCTCTTGCTAGCGTGAGACCGAAGCCTCACGCCTCGTCCAATCAGACCTTCTCGACCTGACCGAATTCCAGTTCGACCGGCGTGGCGCGACCGAAGATCGACACCGCGACCTTCACGCGCGAGCGCGCCTCGTCGATTTCCTCGACCACACCCGAGAACGAGGCGAACGGGCCATCGGCCACGCGCACGTTCTCGCCGATCTCGAACGACACCGACGCCTTCGGCCGTTCCACGCCCTCCTGCACCTGGTGCAGGATGCGCATGGCCTCGGCTTCCGAGATCGGCATCGGCTTGTTCTCGGCGCCGAGGAAGCCCGTGACCTTCGGGGTGTTCTTGATCAGATGAAACGCCTCGTCGGTCAGCTTCATCTTCACCAGCACGTAGCCCGGGAAGAACTTGCGCTCGGCGTCGATCTTGCGGCCGCGGCGCACTTCCGTGACCTTCTCGGTCGGAACCAGCACCAGCTCGAACAGCTCCTCGAGCCCGCGCTGCTTGGCCTGCTCGCGGATCGATTCGGCGACCTTCTTCTCGAAGTTCGAGTAGGCGTGGACGATGTACCAGCGCTTGTCGGTCGATTGGGTTGCAGCGGCTGTTGCCATCAGTGAATGCCCAAAAGGAAGGTGATGAGGTAACGGATGATCTGGTCGGCGGCGAAGAAGAAGATCGAGGCCACGGCGACCATCACGAACACCATGATGGTGGTGATCGTGGTCTCACGACGGGTCGGCCAGGTGACCTTGGCGGTCTCCGAGCGCACTTCCTGCAAAAACTTGAACGGGCTGACTGCCATCGTTTGATGTCCAACGTCCGTCGACAGACGCGAATGAATTTCAGGGATCCGAACAGCCGCCGTTGGCCCAGCCCTCTGTCTCGAAGGATGAGCCGGGAAACCGGGCTCGATTGTTCGGGGATTTCAAAGCCGCGCCGGAAATCCGCGTTTAACGGGCCGGCTGCGAGTGCGGGGTAGATACTGCGGATGGGGCCAAAGGTCAAGGTGTGGGCTGCCCGGGACACGCGCGGCCGAGGCCAGCGGACCCGATCCGGATCAAGGGCTTACCCGGTCCGCATGATCCACGGTCCGAGCTTGTCGGCCCGCCACCGTCCTGCCTGTCGATCCTGATTGTCTGGGATTAGCTGGCAGGAGTGGCAGGGCTCGAACCTGCGACCCCCGGTTTTGGAGACCGGTGCTCTACCAATTGAGCTACACTCCTACGGACCCTCGCGTCGCCACGCGGATCAGGGGCGCTTTCAAGCACAGGGGACGGCTGGTTTGCAAGGGTGAAGCGCGCTGGCTTCGCTTGTTTGTGCCGCGCCTTCTGGGCCAGAGTTCGTTCCCGATAATAATGTGCCCCCGGGAGTGAACATGACTGCCACAGCCGCCGCCCAAGCCGCCACCGCGCCGAAAACCCCGCCTTTGCCCGAGGCCAGGCCGGAAACGCTGGGCCTGTCGCGCCCTCGCCTGCAGGCGATGTCGGACGCCTTCAAACGCGAGATCGACAAGGGAACCATTCCCGGGGTGACCGTGCTGGTCGCCCGGCGCGGCCAGGTCGGCTGGTTCGAGGCGCTCGGCAAGCAGAGCCCGGCGGGACCTGCGCCGATGGCGCTTGATTCGATCTTCCGGATCTTCTCGATGACCAAGCCGATCGTCTCGGTCGGCATCATGGCGCTGGTCGAGGATGGCCATTTGCTGCTCGCCGACCCCGTCGCCAAGTTCATTCCGGAGTTCGCCAACCAGAAAGTCGGCGTCGTCAGTGGCGGCAAGCTGGAACTGGTTCCGCCCCGGCGGCCGATGACGGTGCAGGACCTGCTCCGCCACACCTCGGGCCTGACCTATGAGCACCAGGGCGACGGCCCCGTGCACAAGCTCTACCAGGAGTCCCGCGTCCGCAGCCGCAAGATCACCAATGCCGAGCATGCCGCGCTGGTGGCAAGCTTCCCGCTGGTCTGCCATCCCGGCGACGAGTTCAACTACAGCCGCTCCACCGACATCCTCGGCCGCATCATCGAGGTCGTCAGCGGCAAGTCGCTCGGCGCGTTCCTCGCTGAGCGCATCCTCGCCCCGCTGCAGATGACTGAAACCGCCTTCTCCACCAGCGAAGCCAATGCCGGCCGGCTCGCCCAGCCGTTCGAAGCCGATCCCTGGACCGGTGACAAGGTCGCGCTGTTCAACATGCTCGAGCAGCCGGTGATGGAGTCCGGCGGCGGCGGCCTGGTCTCGACCACGATGGACTATGCCCGCTTCGCGCTGATGCTGCGCAACGGCGGCACGCTCGACGGCAACAGGATCATCGGCCGCAAGACGCTGGAGCTGATGGCATCCGATCACCTTGGGCCGCACGTCGTGACCAACGGCACACTGCTGTCGCCGGGCCACGGCTTCGGCCTCGGCTTTGCCGTGCGCCGCGAGGCCGGCATCGCGCCGTTCCCCGGCAGCGTCGGCCAGTATTTCTGGAGCGGCATTGCGGGGACGTTCTTCTGGATCGACCCGAAGGAAGATCTGTTCGTCGTGTTTATGTCGCAGGGACCGGGGCAGCGCGACCACACGCGGACGCTGGTGCGGGATCTGGTTTACGCGGCGGTGGATTGAGGAGACGCCAGTTAGACGCGGCGTTGCATCTCCGCACTCACTGTCATGCCCCGCGACCCGGCTACGCCAAGGCTTCGCCGGGGCTCAGGTCCAGGGCCGCCGAAGCTTTAGCGTAGGCGGCAAGCGGGGCATCCAGTACGCCGCGGCGGATGTGGTGAAAGGGCGCTCTCTAGCGCCGGCCTCTGGGATACTGGATCGCCCGCCCCAGTGCGCAATTGCGCACAAGGCGGGCGATGACAGCTGTCTGTGGGCGGGCTGGGTGCCCCTTCCCTCCCACGCAACGCCTCAACTAATCGTCGCGCCGCCGTCGATCACCATGGTCTGGCCGGTCATGAAGTCGCCGGCCTTCGATCCCAGGAACACGGCGGCGCCGGCGATCTCGTCGGGGATGCCGATGCGCAACAGCGGCGAGCGCGAGGTCGAGGCCTTCAAATTCTCTGGGTTGTCCCACAGTGCCTTGGCAAAATCGGTCTTGATCAGACCGGGCGCGATGCAGTTCACGCGGATGTTGTGCTTGCCGTATTCGCAGGCGAGGTTGCGCGCGAGCTGCATGTCGGCGGCTTTCGAAATCGCGTAGGCGCCGAGGATGGTCGAGCCCTTGAGGCCGCCGATCGAGGAGACGATGATGACCGAGCCGTCCTTGCGCTCGATCATCTGCGGCACCACCATCGAGATCAGCCAGTTGTTGGCGACGATGTTGTTGTCGAGAATCTTCCTGAACTGATCGTCGGAGATGCCGGCGAGCGGACCGTAATAGGGGTTCGACGCGGCGTTGCAGACCAGCACGTCGATCTTGCCGAAGGCGCGGTTGCTCTCGTCGATGAGGTTTTGCAGATTTTCCTTCGACGAGATGTTGGCGGCGATCGCAACCGCCGTGCCGTTGCCGAACCTGTCGTTGATGCCCTTCGCGACCTGGTCGCAGACATCAGCCTTGCGCGAGGAGATCACGACCTTGGCGCCGTGCTCGGCCATGCGCTCGGCGATCGCCAGCCCGATACCGCGCGTCGAGCCGGTGATGACGGCGACTTTCCCCTTCATGTCGAACAAGGTCATGGTTTCCTCCCAGATTATGGTTTGATTGACTTGAAGCTTACGCCGTGTCCGCGCGCGCGGACAACGGTATCAGGCGAGCTTCTTGACTTCCGGCCCCGCCAGCTGATGCATCTCGGCGTGCGCGTCATCAGCGATCCACGGCTGCTGGTTGACCATCGGCAGTCGCCAGACCGAGCGTTCGGGGCTTGAGAAATAATCGAGCCGCGTGATCGACACATTGTCGATGTCGAACGACAGGGCCCGCTCTACCTGGCCGTCGAGTGCGAGGCCGATCGCCGCCTTGATGGTGCCGCCATGCGCGACCGCGATCACATCCTGCCCGGCCGCCTCGTTGTTGATCCGCTCGACGGTGCGGCGCGTGCGGTTGTAGAGATCCATGAAGCTTTCGCCGCCGGGCGCGGGCTCGTTGATGTCGGCGAACCAGCTCGAGCCGACGGGGCGGCTGGCGATGAACTGGGCGCGGTTCATGCCCTGCCAGCGTCCGAGATTCTGTTCGGCCAGGTCTGCTTCCCATTTCATCGATGCGGGCCTTGGGAAGCCGGCCGCCCAGATCGCTTCCGCGGTCTGGTGGGTGCGCATCAGATTGCTCGAATACCAAACCGCCTTGCGTGGCAGCACCTTGGCAACAGCGTTGAACACGTAGGTGTCGCTGGTGTCGCAGGCGAGATCGCTCTGGCCGTAAATGTTGCCGCCGTCATTGCGCACCGGCGCATGACGGACCCACCACCACCGCGTCGTGACCACTTTGGGCTTGTCTGTGCCTGTCATCGAAACTCTTCCATCCCGTGTGATGTCGCTGTACGTCAGGTGTGAACGTGTCTCAAGACACTTTACCGTTTGAAATCTTGTTTGAAATTCCGTTGCGCGGCAAGCGTCGCGCAGCATACCAAAGGGAGAAACGCATGGGCCGTCTGCAAGGCAAATCCGTCATCATCACCGGCGCCGGCAGCGGCATCGGCCGCGCCGCCGCACTCCTCTTCACCAGGGAAGGCGCCAAGCTGATCGCGGTTGACCGCACCGAGGCGGTGAAGGAGACCGTCGACGAGGTGAAGAAGGCCGGCGGTGTCGCGGAAGCCATGGTGGCCGACGCGGGCTCCGAAAAGGACGTCATGGCCGTCATCGACAAGGCGGTGAAGACGCACGGCCGGCTCGACGTGATCTGGGCCAATGCCGGCGTTTCCGGCGGGCTCGTGCCGCTCGGCGAGCAGACCGTGGAACAGTGGCAGGAGGTGCTGCGCATCAACCTGATCGGCCCGTTCCTCGCGGTGAAACATGCGATGCCGCACATGGTGAAGCAGCAGTCCGGCGCGATCGTGCTCACGGCGTCCGTCGCGGGCCTCAAGGCCGGCGCCAGCGGGCATCCCTATGCGGCGAGCAAGGCCGGCGTGATCAGCCTGGTGCAGACCACAGCGTATTCGCTCACCGGCACCGGCGTGCGCATCAACGCGGTGTGCCCGGGCCTGATCGAGACCGGCATGACCAAACCGATCTTCGACCGCGCCAAGGAGCGCGGCACCCAAGACAAGATCGGCCAGCTCAATCCGCTGAAGCGCCCCGGCCAGCCGCACGAGCTCGCGGCGATGGGGCTGTTCCTGGCCAGCGACGAAGCATCGTATGTCAACGGCCAGGCGTTCCCGGTTGACGGTGGTTTGACGGCGTCGATGCCGTATACGGGCAAGCCGGTTTAGCACGCGCTCTCTCGCATCCCGGACGCGCTGCGTCCGGGATGCGAGACCGGAGTTTTGGCGCGCAACTGCCTCAACATCGTCATTGCGAGCGCAGCGAAGCAATCCAGAATCCCTCTGCGGAGGCAGTCTGGATTGCTTCGTCGCAAGAGCTCCTCGCAATGACGGAGTGTGGGGTGACACGGCCGCTTCATCATACGCATCTTCATTGCGGACACACCCTCGCGTCCTCGCGGCTTGCTTCGCCCGAGCTTTGCTTGGTCGCCTCACCCCCAATTGAAAGAGGGCGCAGGGAAGGCCGGGAGCCGGCTGGCTCCCATTGTCCGCTATGCCATGAGTAGTTTGCGCTACAATGCACAGCGGGTAACAGGGCAACCGGAGCATCCCGGCCTTCCCTGCGCAGTGGTTGGAACGGCTTATGTCGTGCTCTCCCCGGGGAGCGTTGCACTATTGCCCCCGTCGCCGTTGCGGATGGCTGATGCGCATGCCCGGTCGGGCTGCCACATCACCGCAAGACTTGGCGCACAGACCCCGGGCGCCAGGTGTGACGCGCAGTTTCATATGACACCTCCCGGGATCAGCTGGGATTATCCGGGAAACGGCGGGAAGTGATTGGAATGCAAGGGTTTGCGCGGCCTTTGGCGCTCGTCGGCGGCACGGACCGCGCGCAAGTTCAAATGTCACCAGGCGGCGGCCCGCTTCGCGAAATCGCCCGAATAACCCTAGCGCGGCATTCGAACTCGGACTCGAAACCGCCCGTCGGCGCCCAGGGAGTCCGAGTTCGCTCAAATCGACGCAAGCAATTGGAGATGCGGCGTTTTCAGGTGACTGGCACAATCGCGGCGGGCGCGAACTCGGACTCGGAAGTCAGACTCGTTCACTCCGGATTTTGGAGGCTCACCGCTTTGATTTCGCCTTGCGGGAGGAAGGAGATCCGTCCGTCCACGGCAAGGAGAAAACCCGCAGAAGACGCGCGCAGGATGCGCGCATTATCAATGACGCCGGATTTTGTGTTGACCACGTATCGAAACCGGTCAGCGAGTTCTATGGCAACCTGACAAGCGCCGGCTTGGAAAATTATGGCCCACCAACCGATGGCAATCCAAGCGCACTCGGGCCAACCGATCGGCGCCCCTACTCTTGTCAGTCTGCTCACATAAGCAGACCACGGAAGGATGAATCCGATTAGGATTGCAAAGTTTGCGAGTAGCTGCGGGTCGAGAGTCCTCGGGCTAAAATGGATCGTGCCCGCCGTGGCCAGAGCGCCGCCGATCAATGCGATGATGATCTGCACCGATGCCTTCTTGATTCGCGCGACCACGGCAACAATTGCCGCACCAATGCTGAGAGCAGTGAGGGCGACACCGAGCGAGTAGACGAAATTACTAAGGTCCGCGAGCCCTAGGAAGTGGATTCCAACTTTCCAGAAGTATCCGATATTAAAAACTGCGAGGGTCGAGATGATCGCCAACGAAGCCAGCGAGACATATCGACTAAGATAATCGAGCACAGGCAGGCTCCCCCAATTGCCGGAAGTCGAGGCTGCAACTTTAGCATGTTCCTCTTGACCGGGAACAGCCTCATCCTTCCACTCTCTTCGAATGTCGTGTGATGATCAGCTCCCGCGCCTGGTGCGCCTTGTTGCTGCGGGCCAACGAATAGGTCAGCTGCACCGGCCGCAGCCGGAAGCCGGCGAAGGTCTTCCGGATCTCGGGGACGTCGTTGATCGACATGATGAAGCGGCCCTTTAAGCCCCTTAAAACATCCGCCATCTGGGCGTATTCCGACCGCTCGAACAGGCCGGCGCCGTAGTCCTTCTCGCCGCCGAAATACGGCGGGTCGAGAAAAAACAGCGTGTCCGGCCGGTCGTAGCGGCTGATGAACTCGGCCCATGGCAGGCACTCGATCGTGACGCCGGCCAGCCGCTCGTGCAGCTCGTCCAGCATCGGCGCGAGCTTCGCCACGTTGAAGCGCGCGCCGGCCGGATCGACGCCGAAATTGCGGCCCGCCACCTTGCCGCCAAACGCCGTGCGCTGGAGATAGAGGAAGCGCGCGGCCCGCTCCAGGTCGGTGAGCGTCGCCGGGTCGGACGCCTTCAGCCGCTCGAATTCGGTCCGACCCGTGATCTGCCACTTCAGCATATCCATGAAGGGCACGTAGTGGCGTTGCAGGATGCGAAAGAACGTCGCGACGTCGCCGGAGCGGTCGTTGATGATCTCTCCCTTCCTCGGCCGCCGCCGGCGCAGGAAAACGCCCCCCATGCCCACGAACGGCTCGGCATAGGTCTCGTGTGGAATCCGCTCGATGCATGCGACGATCGTTTTCGCCAGCTGTTTCTTGCCGCCGATATAGCCCGCGGCCGGCTTCACCGGCTTGTAGACAACCTTTGAACTCATCTGCTCGAATCGCTCCGGCCCGCCTAGGGTCGCCGCGCTGCGCAGCAGCGGCGGGTCGGCGGGAACGGTTTCTCTCGTCGTGCGGGTCAGTCTGCCAGGATAGGCCCGCGGTTGCAGCGTTAGCGCGCTGTCGACCCCCGCCACTACCGTGCCGAGGGGTAGCTCTCAGTCGTCAATCGCCTCGTCGAGGCTCGCCGGCATCTCACCAGGTCGATACGCGAAGCCGGGATCGATGCCTTCAGGCACCGACACCGTCGTTGTGCTGCCGTCCGACAGCCGAATGGTCTTCTCGACCGTCTTTGACGCCGGCGCCTCGTCGGACACTGCGAGCCCATATCGCCGCAGATCGTCGTCGGAGAGGCTATCGACCCAGCAATGGCAGCCCCAGCCGTTCGGCGGGTAGTGCGTCTGCCACCACGGGTCGTCGACCGGCAGAATCGTGCCGTCCCAGCCCTCGTGCAGTGGGCGCGGATGCTTCTGGCCTTCGAGATGGCGATAAATCAGGTACGGCCGCGAGCGCTTGACGCGCTGGATCTGATCCCAGCGGCCGGCGGCATAGGCCGTGCTCATGTTGGTGTCGAAGATCACGCGGCTACGCCAGCCGCGCGAACCGTTGTAGCTCCAGCCGTGGTCCTCGACGATGCGGTCGAAGTCCTTTCGGAAAGATTCGAGCGTCTCGCCGTTCTCGATTGCCTTGTTGACGGCATCGTGGAAGTCGGCGACCAAGCCATCCGTCATCGCGCCGGCGACGGTGAAGCTCGACGAATGCTCCTGCTGCCACAGATCGGTCCAGGTTGCGGTCGGAACGTTCGCCTTCTGCCGCAGGAAGTTGATCGCCTCGGCCGGATTGACCGAAAACGGCAGCACCTCGGCATGCAGCGAAGCCGACGGGCAGCCGCACGCGCGAAAGACGGGTGTGCCGTGGCTCCTAAGCATCGGGAATGTTCGCGCGACCGGTCAAATTGGCGAGCACACGCGCCAACCGGATCAAACCAGCAAGCCTGTACTCGGCAAGGCCGGGTTTTGCCCGCGCGAGTTCATCGCGGACCTGCTGCAACGAGCCGGAACGCTCGACAATGGCCCGCACCTCGTTGATCACTGCGTCAGCGCCGTGGCCGCAAAGCCGTTCGGCCTGGTCGGCGAGCGCTGCGATGGGATCGTGTGTTTCGTGAAGGGCGTCTCCTATGCCGTCGTGATCGCGTTCAACGACGAGAACCTCTGGACCGGCTTTCCAACCTTCAAGTTCGAGCTGTCGGGCATCGCGCTGTACGATCCGTCGAGGGATTCCACGGTGGGCGGCAGCGGCACGCACCGCTTCAATGATCCCGCCACCTGGGGCGGTGATGGCGATCAGTATCCGGCCGTGCAGGCCCATGCCGTTCTGCGCGGTATCTCCTATCAAGGTGTCTGGCTTTACGGCCTTCAGAACATGGTGGCGGCGCGGCTGCCGGTGACGAACTGGATTACCCAGATCGAAAAGTGCCGCGTCACCGTCGTTGGCGCTGCCGGCCTTGAGCCGACCTACCGCACCGGCATGCAGGTCAACGTCGATACGCAGCCGGTGAATGCGCTCGAAGCCCTGATGACGGGGTGCCAAGGAAAGATCTCGGAGATCGGTGGCTTCTACAAATGTCGTCTCGGTGCGCCCGACAGCCCGAGCTTCAGCTTCACCGACGGTGATATCCTCTCGACTGAACCTCAGAGCTTGCGGCCGTTCTTCTCGATCTCGGACAGCGTCAACGGCATCCAGGCCAAGTATCCCGACCCGTCGCAGGGCTGGAACATCGCGACCGCGCCGGCCTATTATCGCACCGACCTGGAGGTCAAGGACGGCAACCGCCGCTTGATGGCGAGCCCGCAATTCGACGCGGTGCCTTATCCCGAACAGGTGCAGCGGCTTCAGAAGTCGGCGATCGAGGAAGGCCAGCGCGCGCGCGGCCACAACATCGTTCTGCCGCCGGCCTTCTGGACCGTCGAACCTGGTGACGTCGGCCAATGGACGTCCGCGCGCAACGGCTATAGTGCGAAGCAGTTCCGGGTCGACGCCGGCGCGGACAAGGCCAACCTCGACGTTCCGCTGACGCTCACCGAGGTCGATCCCAACGACTACGATTGGGATCGCGCCACCGACCTCAAGCCGGTCGTTTCAGGCGCTACGGTGTCGAACCCGCCGCCGGCGCAAGGCATTGCCAGCTTCGACGCGCAGCCTTATTCGCTGGTCGACGATAGCGGCATCGTGCGCCGGCCGGCGATCCTGATCTCCTGGGACGGCTCACAGCCCGGCATCAGCGCCGTACAGTTCGAGGTGCGGCTGGCATCGGACTCGTCCAGCGTGACGCGCGGACGCACCGATCGCGTCAGTGCCGGCAATCTCATCATCACGCAGTCGATCCTGCCTGCTGTGACTTACCAGGTGCGCGGGCAGTACATTCCGTCTTCGCCGCGCGACATGCTGTGGTCGAGCTGGATCACGGTGACAACGCCCGACGTCCGTCTCTCGCTTGCCGAATTTGACGCGGCCGTGAGCGCGCAGGTCACGACGATCTTCAATCAGCTGAATGACAAGGTCGATCGGATCGAGCAGGACTTCGCATCGCGGCTTGCGAACCTCTCGGCGCGCGGATGGAATGACAAGACAGAGGTCCGGACGCAGTACAATGCGCGCGCCGATGTCGCGGCGGCCTCGATCGAGGACGTCCGCATTGTCGCCGTCAATGCCTCGGAGGCCTTCGCAAGTTACACGGCTTTGGTGACTGCGACATGGGGCTCTCTCACCGCTTTCGTCCAGGTGTCCGCCAACGCGATCGCGACGCTCGACGACTACGCGGCGGCCTCATATGGCGTGGCAGTGAGCGTGGACGGCTACGTCATCGGGACGAAGCTGATCAACGGCGGTCCGGGGCTCTCTTCTTTCGCCGTCCAGGCCGACAAGTTTCAGTTCCAGTTTCCCGGCTACAACGGCGGCCTGCCTCAAGACGTCTTCGCAATCGGCACCATCAACGGCACCGCAGCGGTCGGGATCAGGGGCAACCTCAATCTCGACGGCACCTTCAATGTGAAGGCCATCGCGGCCGGTTCGATAGACGTCATCTATCTCAAGGCGAACTCGATCGACTCCGCGTCGGGCGTTATCAAGAACCTCGGCGTGGGTAGCCTAAGCATCGCAGACAATGCGGTCACGGTGCCGGTCGCACAGACGACGGGAGCCGCTGTATTTGGCGCCGGTTTTGGTAACTGGGTGTCGTTTTTCAGTTTCAACATGTCCATAGACACCACGGGATTGTCGGGCAAGCCTATCGTGATTTACGTGAGCGTGAACTCGATGTGGGCTAGTGGCTCCCCCGCTACAGAGACGGGACAATTCCGCTTTTTGCTCAACGGCTCACAAGTCAATTATTACCAAGTGACGCTGCCAACCGGCGCGAGCGCCCCGATACCACTGTCCGGTGCTATCAGCATTACAGGTACTGGCGGCATTGTATCTGTTCCGATTGCGGCTCAATTCGGATCTACCAGTTCGAATGCGATCTTGGCAGGTGCAACACTCTTTGCAGTGGCGGCGAAGCGATGAACATTCATTACAACGTCACGACCGAACAGATCATGTCCTACGGTTACGGGGCAGATCACGGCGATGGGTTTGAAGACAGTCATTTCCCCGGCTGCAAAGTTGCGATCATTCCAGATCAGCCGATCGATGCCAGGACGCAGAGGTTTGACGTCGCCACGTGGAAGGTCGTCGACAAGGAGACTCCGGACTCCGACCCGTTCCAGATGTTCGAAGTAAGGGGGGCTGTGCATCGCGAACTATCCGACACAGATAAATTTGTTTTGCCGGACTTCCCGATTTCCGAGACCGAACGCGCGGCGTGGGTCACCTACCGCAAGGCGCTGCGGGACGCGTCAAAAGGCAACATCACCGCAGCCGCGATGATCGCCGCGATACCGGTAAGACCGGACGGTGCCGACGCCGTCGCAAGGCTACGCGAACAATTGAATGCGGCGAGTGCCGCGCAAGGGATGGACGCATGACCGCGCTTTCCAGCTACGACGTTGGCACCGTCTCTGTTGACGCCGATGGGACAACGGTCACGGGAGTGAGCACCCTTTGGCTCACGGCCGGAAACGTCAAGCCGGGCTACTTCTTTACAGTCGGGCACTTCGGTGTGTTCATCACCGATGTCGCTGACGACGCGCATTTGACGATCACGCGGTGGCCTGGCGCCACGGTAAGCGGCGCGATCTACAGCATCTGGAAGGTCGCGCAAGGCGCGTTCAACACTGAGCTTTTGGCGGACGTGGATAGGATCGTCACCGCGCTCAACGCAAACGGCTATATCGTCTTCGTACCTCCGACCTTGACGGCGCCTGATCCTTCCCTCGGTGAGGAGAATCAAACCGCGCTCCAGCCGACGACCGGCAAGATGTGGGTCATGACAGGCGGCGTCTGGAACTATCTCGGGATTTACAAGGGCTTCAACCCTCGCGGCGCTTACGACAACGCGGCGACTTACTCAGTCGGCGACTATGTCAGTTCGGCGGGCTCGTCCTACGTCTGGATCAACGCAACGTCCGGCTCCGGGCACGCGCCACCGAACGCGACCTACTGGCAGGTACTGGCATCAAAGGGAGATAATGGACCGGCCGCATGGGCGCTGCCATCGGCTTGGACGACTGCGACCGCCTATACCGCAACCGCACCTTCGAGCGTGGTCGTCGTAAACGGCAGCACCTTTGTCTGCATCGTCTCGCATACCTCGGGCACCTTCGCGACTGATCTTGCCGCCGGCAAATGGCAGCTCGTTGCTCAGGCGGCCCCGATCTACAACGTCACGTCGACGGCCTCTTTGTTGATAGCGGTGGCATTGAAGGCGTTCACTGGTGTCGCGACCAACAACGCGTATCAGATCGGTGACTATGTTCGCGCCAAATCCAACGCGAACGCGGCCAACTACATGGAAGGGAACGTCACTGCAAATTCGGCCGGCACCCTGACGGTCAACGTCACCAAAACTGGCGGCTCCGGCACCTTTACAGACTGGAATATCTCGCCGACCGGCGCGCCAGGTGTTGGCGACATGCTCAAGACCGACAACCTCTCCGGTCTGGCGAACGTCGTAACGGCCGCGAACAATCTCGGCGTGGTTTCTTATGCCGGCGCGCAAACGCTGACTGTCGCGAATAAAAAGCAGGCACGCGACAATATCAGCGTTCCGATGCGAGGCTATCTTCATGGCCTCACGATTTCGATGGCCGCCGGCTCAAGCACATTTACTGTTTCTGCCGGTGAAGCGGCGGACAGCACCGCGGCAGATATAATCACGCTGCCATCGGCCATATCTAAAACATTGACTAATTGGGCGGTTGGTTCAGGCAACGGTGGCGTGATGCCCGGCAATGTTGCCGGTACTACTTGGTATCACGTGTGGCTGATCAAACGGCCTGACACCGGTGTTGTTGATGTGGTTTGCGATCTCGCGTCGGCGGGAACGGCAAACATCTCGGGGCTTGCTAGCGGTGCCTACACTGAGGTTCGCCGCATCGGAACGATAAAGACAACCAACGTCAGCACGTGGGCTAGATATCTTCAACTCGGTGATAAGTTCATATGGGATGTCGCGACCCTGGATGACCTGTCTGCTGTCGGCACAACATCGGTGCTTGTCACATTGAATGTCCCGACCGGTATTCAAGTCGAAGTTGAGATTTATGGTCTTGGTGTAAATACCGCGCAAAGCACGGTTTGGTTGATCAGTTGTCCTGATCAAGCCGACACGCCTCCATCCACTGGCGGGCCTTTCAGCGGTATTGTTGCAGTCGGAAGCGCCAACAGCGGTTATTCGCAGATTGTTAGAACGAACATGTCAGGGCAAGTGCGGAAGCGAGCAAACGTCGCAACAACCACAATCTACATCAACACGTTCGGCTGGATCGATCGTCGCGGCAGGGATGCCTAGGCTATGATCCATTGCGGCGGCGCTCGAAGATTGCCGCTGCTTTGGGCATTAGGCTTTAAACGGGTCTTCAAGGAACCCTGTCCCAAGGCGGCTTCGGCCGGTTCCGAGGGGGTGACATTTGAACCTGCGCGAGGTGACATTTGAAATTGCGCGCTACACCAGGACGACACGATTTGGCCGTACGCCGATCACATCTGTCGTTGGCGCGAGGTCTTCGCTCACGGTCGCCCGCCCTTGCGAAGCTTTTCGTGCCGATGTGACCTGCGTCCACCGCCGCCCGGCCCGCGTTCGTGACGATCGCGATACGCCCCTCTTCCTTGGGCCGGGTTGCGGCGACAGATACGCCGTTTCCGAATTTCGGTAAAGTGGAATATTTTCGCGAGTACACATCGACCGAGAGTTTGAGTGTTTTGCCCGACGGGCAACGCAAGGTCTTGTAGACTGGAGATCTTGTAGCCCGGATGGAGCGAAGCGTAATCCGGGGTTTGCGCCCCCCGGACATAGTGGCCCCGGATTTCGCTTCGCTCCATCCGGGCTACGATGCCGATTTGGCCTACGAAGCCAGCGCTGCGACAAACAACCCGCTCGCGACCACCGACGCAACCGTCCGCACGTGGTTCCAGAACGTCCAGTCCTTCAGATACGCCGCCCACACAGCGCCAGCCTCCGGCGCGGACGGCTGCAACGCGGCGAGCGCGTTGTTGAGCGGGACGTTGAACACCATCGTCACCACGAACATGCCGATGACGTAGAGGCCGCCGCCGGCGATCATGCTCACTGCCCCCGGCTCGCTGACGCGCAACGTCCCCATCACCACCATCGCCGCACCCACCACCGTCGTGCCGAGAAACAGCGGCATGAACAGCGAGCGCACGATGTCGACATTGATCGCGTTCATCACGGCGATGCCGGCCGCCTGGTCGAGCCGGCCGAGCGCGGCCGTGATGAAGGTCGAGAAGGCGAAATAGATTCCGGCCATGAGGCCGCAGCCGATCGCCGAAAACCAGAGCAGTCCGGTCGTGAAACCCTGCCACATGCCGCAGCTCCCTATAATACGATAAATTCTCGCATTTGATAAATGCGATAAACTCTCTTATTTGTGACGTCAAGCGCGGATGGCGGGAATCGGGATGCCGGAACGGAAAAGCAGGACGGACAAGACGACGCACGCGGCCGCGCGACGCACGCCGCTGGTGCCGACGCAGGAGCGAAGCCGGGAGCGTTTCGATCGCATCCTGACGGCTGCGGCCGAGATCCTCACCGAGAAAGGCAGCGACGCCTTCCGGATGAGCGACATCGTCGAGCGCACCGGCATCGCGTTCGGCTCGCTCTATCAATATTTTCCGGACAAGAGCACGGTGATCGGGACGCTTGCCGAGCGCTGCAATGTCATCGGCCGCGAATGCGTCCAGCGCGACCTCGCCGAGATGAAGAAGCTGTCCGACCTGCACGCTGCGCTGTGCCGCATCACCGACGGCTATGACCAGATGTTCCGCGAGCATCCTGTGATGCATCACATCTGGCAGGCGACGCAGGCCGACCGAAGCTTGCAGAAGATCGACGAGGAGGATGTGGCCTTTCTCGCCGGCCTCTTGCGCGAGGCGCTCAAGCGCGTCGCGCCGAAACAGCCCGCCGCCGCCCTCACCTCCTTCTCGCAACTGGCGATGATCCAGATCGCCGCCGCGGTTCGTCACGCCATCGCCTTGCCGCCGGCGGAGGCGCGGCGTACGCTCGAGTTGTTCAAGCGAATGCTGCCGAAAGATCTCTCCGCGCTCGGCTGAGGTTCAGCGAAAGCACCCTTCGCGATCCGATTTGCCCGAACCGCCACTCCGTTGGTATGTTTCGTGCAGGCGGCGAAGCCATCCTCCATCTCATGAACGAGACAATGCCCAACCCGATTTTCCCGAGTTCACGACCCGATCGCATTCGCAACCTCCTCGCCGACCTCGTCGGCTTCGACACCGTCAGCGACCGCACCAATCTGCCCTTGATTGCCCATATCGAGAGCTATCTCGCTTTCCTCGGTGTCAAGGGCGAGCGCATCGTCGACGACACCGGCCAGAAGGCCTCGCTCTGGGTCACCATCGGACCGGAGGACCGTCCAGGCCTCGTGCTGTCGGGACACACAGACGTCGTGCCGGTCGTGGGCCAGGACTGGAGCCACGATCCGTTCAAGCTGGTCGAGCGCGACGGCAAGCTCTACGGCCGCGGCACCACCGACATGAAGGGTTTTGTCGCGGTGTGCCTCGCCATGGTGCCGGAGATGCTGGAAGCGAAGCTGACCACGCCGATCCATCTCGCCATCTCCTATGACGAGGAGATCGGCTGCGTCGGCGTGCGGCCGATGCTGCGCGAGGTCGCGAAGAAGAAGATCAAGCCGCTCGGCGCCTTCATCGGCGAGCCGACCGAGATGAAGGTCATCATCGGCCACAAGGGCAAGCACGGCGTGCGCGCGACATTCCGTGGTCTCGCCCGCCACTCCTCGATCGCGCCCGACGGCGTCAACGCGATCGAATACGCGGCCGAGCTGATCACCGAAATCCGTCGCCGTGCCGTGAAGCTTGCGGCCGCGCGATCGAATGACAGCCTCTACGACGTTCCGCATACGACGCTGCTCACCAGCATCGTGCATGGCGGCGCCGCGCTGAACATCGTGCCCGATACCTGCACGGTGGATTTCGAATGCCGCGGCATCGGCATCACCGAGTCGCGCGAGGTGACGGATGCGATCGTCGCCTGGGCCAAGGCCGAGCTCGAGCCGGAGATGAAGGCGAGACATCCGGAGTGCGGCATTGATTTCGAGGAGATCCTTGATTATCCCGCGCTCGACACGGCGGCCGACGCCGCCATCGTCACACTGGCAAAAAGCCTCGCCGGCCGCAACGACCACGCCAAGGTCGCCTTCGGCACCGAGGCGAGCCTGTTCGCCAGCATGGCGGATATCCCGTCGGTGGTGATCGGCCCCGGCGCGATCGCGCAAGCGCATACGCCCGACGAGTTCGTGGCGATGGCGGAGCTGGAGAAATGCGCAGGCTTCGTGGAAAGGCTGATCGCGCATTGTGTGAAGGGCTGACCCGTAGGGTGGGTTAGCTTAGCGCAGCGTAACCCGCCGCTTCTGTTGCGCCGTGCGAATGGCGGACAATGATGCGCCTTTGCCCACCCTGCGGGAGCTGATTTGCCCGACAGGCAAGGCTCCCTTCTGCTAGGCTCCAGACTCTCGCCTAACCGAAGGGAGAACTCCATGAAGGCCATCGCACTGGGCGCACTCGGGGCCGCGCTGGTTGCGGCCGCCGCTCCCGCCGCGCCGCTCAACGCAACGACGATCGGCTCTGCCGAAATCTCCGACGTCGACCAAGTCGGTCTGATCTGCAACGAGTATTATGGACGCTGCTGGCGGACCCGGGGACGCTATGTCCTGCGCTACTTTGACGACCCCAGCTACTTCCCCGGCAGGGGCTACAACTACTACGCCGGTCCCGGCTATTACGATCGCGGATACGGCGGCTACTACGTCGGACCGAGGTTCACCATTCGCGCCCGGTAGCAGGCCAATCAGCATCAGAGCGGCCCTCGACGCCGTCGCGTCGAAGAAGAAGGGCATGAACAGCGAGCGCAGGATGTCGACATTGATGGCGTTCATCGCCGCAACCGTTCAGAGCGTAGCCCGCATGAGCGTTAGCAACATGCGGGACCGCCGTCCCGGGTGTCGCTGCGCTCACCCGGGCTACGGGAGCACGCGTTCCTCATCGCTCCTGCAACGCCAGCCGCACGCCGACAGCGCAGTAGATGGTCCCGACCACCTTGCCCTGCCATTTCACCACGGCCGGATGGCGGCGCAGGAGATTGCCCAGACGACCGGCGCCGACGGCGAACACCACGGTGCTGACGAGACCCAGCAGCACGAAGACGATGCCGAGGATCGCAAGCTGAAGTGCGATCGAACCGTGCTCCGGCCTCACGAATTGCGGCAGGAACGCAAGGAAGAACAGCGCGGTCTTGGGATTGAGCACTTCGGTCAGCACGGCCTGCCGGAAGGCCCGGCCCGCGCCGATCGCGGGCGCGCCGCCGTTCAGCTCGACCGGCGCCTTGTCGAGCATCGCGCGAATGCCGAGATAGATCAGGAACGCAGCGCCCGCATATTTAACGATGCTGAACAGCAGCGCAGAGGTCGCGATGATCGCCGAAAGACCGACGATCGCCATCGAAGTGTGGATCAAGTCACCGGCCGCAATCCCCGCGCCGGTCGCGATGCTGACCTTCGTTCCCGAGCTAACCGCGCGCGCCATGGTGAGCAGCGTCGCAGGCCCGGGAATGAAGACAAAACCGAGTACGATGAGGATGTAGGTGATGAGGGTGGCGTGATCGATCATGTGGCTGGCCGTTCTTTCACTGATGTCGCTACGACAGCGGTGTCATGCCCCGGCTTGACCGGCGCATCCAGTACGCCGCGGCTCCTCTGCGTCCACGCGCTGTCTCTGGGATACTGGATTGCCCGCTCTCGCGGGCAATGACACCGAAAGTGTGGAGACGGCGAACCACAAAGCGAAAAGGCGCGGCCATCAGCCGCGCCTTTGTGTGTCTAAACCGCGCCCGCCTTCTGCGCGTACTCCCACGACGCCTTCGACAGCGGCACGGTGCGCTTGGCTGACTCCAGCGCCTTGGCATTGGCCGCGGTGCCGTCGCGAACGCGGCCGGCGATGCCTTGGGTGATGCCGGCGAGGCGGAACAGGTTGTAGGCAAAATACCAGTTGAGATCAGGCACCGTCATCTTGGTGACGTTGCAATAGATCTGCGCAGCCTCTTCCACGCTCGGGATGTTGAGCGCCTTGAGGTCGGCGCCCTCCAGGCCCGGCATGATCCACTGCATCAACAGATAGGTGAAGTCGGCCATGGGATCGCCGAGCGTCGACAGTTCCCAATCGAGCACGGCCTGCACGCGCGGTTCCGTCGCATGGAAAATCATGTTGTCGAGGCGATAGTCGCCGTGGACGATCGAGACGCGCGCCTGCTCCGGCACGGTTTTGGGCAGCCATTCGGCGACCTTCTCGAACTCCGGAATGTGCTGCGTCTCGGACGCCCGGTACTGCTTGGTCCAGCGGTCGATCTGCCGCGCAAAGTAGTTGCCGGGCTTGCCGAACTCGCCGAGGCCGATCGCTACGGGATCGTACATGTGGAGTTTTGCCAGCGTCTCGATCTTGCTGGTGAATATCTTGCGGCGGTCCTCCGGCGTCTGGCTCGGCAGCGTCGGATCCCAGAACACCCGGCCGTCTTCCATCGACATGATGTAGAAGGCCGCGCCGATGATGCTGTCGTCCTGGCACAGCGCGTAGGCGCGCGCGACCGGAAAGCCCTGCTTTCCAAGGGCTGCGATGACGCGGTATTCGCGGTCGACCGCGTGCGCCGACGGCAGTAGCTTGCCGAACGGCTTGCGGCGCATCACGTAGGAGCGGTTCGGCGTGTTCAGCCGGTAGGTTGGATTGGACTGGCCGCCCTTGAACTGGAGCACGACCAGCGGGCCCTCATAGCCTTCGACGTTGTCGCGCATCCAGGCTTCGAGCCGCATCTCGTCGAAGCGATGCCGCTCCTCGACCGGCTTGGTGCCCGAGAACTCTTCGTCTTTCCTGACGCCGTCAGCCACGATGACGCTCCCTCTTCAGTCCGAACATAATCCTAATCGGTAACCGCTGACGCACTTGCGTCAAGCGGTCACCGAATGCGGATCAGCCCTGTCGTCTTTTTCAAGTCGGGA
Source organism: Bradyrhizobium sp. LA6.1 (assembly GCF_040547805.1). Taxonomy (NCBI): domain Bacteria; kingdom Pseudomonadati; phylum Pseudomonadota; class Alphaproteobacteria; order Hyphomicrobiales; family Nitrobacteraceae; genus Bradyrhizobium; species Bradyrhizobium sp. LA6.1. Next base: position 180,177 of record NZ_JBEPQK010000019.1, read on the forward strand.
GCGCCGCAGGGCTCTCCCTCTTAATGCTTGGGAGAATTGGCATACTTCCGAACTTCGAGCCTTGCAATGGCGCGATTGTGCACCTCGTCCGGACCGTCGGCGAGCCGCAGCGTGCGGATGCCGGCATAGTCCTTGGCAAGCCCCGCCTCGTCCGAAACGCCCGCGCCGCCAAAGGCCTGGATCGCCTCGTCGATGATCTTCAACGCCATGTTGGGTGCTGCGACCTTGATCATGGCGATCTCGGCCTGCGCGGTCTTGTTGCCGACCTTGTCCATCATGTCGGCGGCCTTGAGGCAGAGCAGACGCGTCATCTCGATGTTGGTGCGGGCCTCGCCAATGCGCTGCTCCCATACGCTGTGCTCGACGATCTTCTTGCCGAACGCGGTGCGCGACATCAGGCGTTTCACCATCTTCTCGAGCGCCTCCTCGGCCTTGCCGATGGTGCGCATGCAGTGGTGGATACGGCCGGGACCGAGGCGGCCCTGCGCGATCTCGAAGCCGCGGCCTTCGCCCAGCAGGATGTTCTCCTTGGGCACGCGCACATTCTCGAGCAGCACCTGGGCGTGGCCGTGCGGCGCATCGTCGAAGCCGAACACCGGCAGCATCTTCTCAACCTTGATGCCGGGAGTGTCGAGCGGAACCAGGATCTGCGACTGCTGCTGGTGCTTGGCCGCCTTGAAATCGGTCTTGCCCATCAGGATCGCGATCTTGCAGCGCGGATCTCCGACGCCGGACGACCACCATTTGCGGCCGTTGATGACGTAGTGATCACCGTCCTTCTCGATGCTGGTCTCGATGTTGGTGGCGTCGGACGAGGCGACCGCCGGTTCCGTCATCAGGAACGCCGATCGGATCTCGCCGTCCATCAGCGGACGCAGCCATTTGCGCTTCTGCTCCTTGGAGCCGTAGCGCATGAACACTTCCATGTTGCCGGTGTCGGGCGCCGAACAGTTGAACACTTCCGAAGCCCAGGAGATGTGGCCCATCTGCTCCGACAGCAGCGCGTATTCGAGATTGGTCAATCCCGCGCCGCGGAATTCGTCGTCCTCATGCTCGTTCGGCGGCATGAACATGTTCCAGAGGCCTTCGGCCTTCGCCTTCTTCTTGAGGTCCTCCAGAACCGGGATCACCTTCCAGCGCTCGCCGCTGTGATCCTGCTCGTTATAGATCGGCACCGCCGGACGCACGTGCTTGGTCATGAACGACTGCACGCGGTCGAGCCATTCCTTCTGCTTGGGGGACAGATCGAAATCCATGGGACGCTCCTCGGTCTCTCTTTGCAAAGCTGTTTTGCGCCGGACTGTCCTCCCGCCGCACGCGGTCCGCAAGCACGAATGCCTGCGGACGCTTCGGAACCCGTCCGCGCGCTGCGAACGAGTCTCGATTGCGGATTGACTTTCTCCGGCCTTCAAACGATAGTTTCATACAAGTGTTTGAATTGCAACTCCCTCCCTGAGGGGCATCCATGGCCAGCGATCATACGAGGTCTGCCATTCTCGCCGCCGCCGAACGGCTTTATGCCGATCGCGGCTTTGGCGACGTGACGCTGCGCGACATCGTCGCGGAGGCCAACGTCAACCTCGCAGCGGTGAATTATCATTTCGGCTCGAAGGACGAATTGATCGCGGAGCTGTTCGTCACGCGCTCGATCGCCACCAACCGCGAACGCCTGCGCGAATTGAAGGCCGCGGAAGAACAAGGCGGCGGTCGCGCGCCGATCGAGGTGATCTTGCGCGCCCTGGTCGGCCCGACCTTGCGCGGCTGCCTGGGTCCGGAAAACCAGCGCTCCACCGCGGCGCGCTTCATGATCCGCGCCTCGATCGAATCCGTGCCGCCGATCCGCCGCATCAAGAATCGCGAGATCGATCATTTGCGGAAATTCGCCGGCGCCATGCGGCGCTCCCTGCCCGACCGCAGCGACGTCGATATCTATTGGGGCCTGAACTTCGCGCTCGCCATGGCGCACCACACCATCCGCGAGAGCGAGCGGTTGACGAAGCTGTCGGAAGGCAAATGCGATCTCGACGATGTCGAGGACGTCGTCGCGCGCGTCGTCAGCGTCGCGACGATGGCGCTGACGGCGGGGCGGACCGAGACGAAGGCGCCGTCACGGGTTGTCGCGCGTTAGCGCTCACATCATCGCGATGCAGTCGATCTCGACGTCGAAGGGGCCGAACCATTCCGGGGTGCAGACGAAGATGCGCGCCGGCGGATCGATCGGGAAATAGCGCGCATAGATCGCGTTGAAGACGGCGAAGTGTTTGGTCGAGGTGCAGTAGACGTTGCACTTCATGACATTGTCGAGCGAGGCGCCTGCCGTCTCGAGGCAGAGCTTCATCTGCTCCATGATGATCTCGCTCTGCCGCGCGATTGGCATCCCCCCCGATCTCGCCCGTCTCGGGGTCGAACGGCGGCAGGCCGGCGACGAAGATCATGTTGCCGGCGCGCGTGACCGGCGAGGTCGGCGCCTTGACGCGGTCGAGAAAGGACGAGATCGGTTCGACGTGGAGCGCTTCGCGTTTCATCGGCGGCCACCTTCGGTTCGAGCGAGACTGGCGCCTTGCTACATTATTCTGCAGCCGGCATGCTTCGCTAAAGCTCGAAGTGTGGTTGCGAGCCTAAAGCGCGATGAGATCGCGCTCTAGTTTTTGTTTGAGCATGATCTCCGCGCAAACGCGTTCCGCGTTTGTCGCGAGGGAAAACCGCTGCGCAGTTTTCCGGATCGTGCTTTACACCCGCTGCGGCATCTCCTCGGCCTCTTCCTTGGCGAGCAGCAGCAGCATCTCGATACCCATCTCGCCTTCCTGGGGCGAACGGATGAACTTTATTTCGTCGGCGCTTTGCCGCAGCGCGGCGATGATGGCGACGGCCTGATTGGCCGTTGCTGCCTCGGTCGCCAGAATTGCCTTCTGGTCCTTGGCTTGAAACCCGATCGTGTAGGACATGCGTTCCCTCCCGGACTTGCGTCGGGATGATCGCATCAGAGTCGCGCGCAAAGCGGAAGCCTGTGCGAGTACGGACCGGGTTCATCTGGGGATTGCACGCAAGCCTCGGGCAAGGCCTGGCATCGCGCAACCGTCGCTCCGAGGCTGGTCAGGATCGCTGTCACATGCGCGACCAACTCCGCATTGGTCTTCGCCGGCACGCCCCTGGGAGGATCAGGAAGCGAAGCTAGATGATCCCCTGCTGCTTCAGCTGCTCGATCTTGCCGGCATCATAGCCGAGCTTGCCGCCGAGCACCTCTTGGGTGTGCTCGCCCAGCAGCGGCGGGGCGCGGTAGTTCTTGATCGGGGTCTCCGAGAGGGTCAGCGCGTTGCGGATCAGCGACAGATCGGGCTCGAAGGGATGATCGACCTTCACCCGCATGCCGCGCGACTGGACGTGCGGATCGGAAAACACCTGCTCGAAATTGTTGATCGGGCCTGACGGCACGCCGGCCTCCTCCAGCTTGTCCAACCAGTAGGCCACCGGCTGCTTCAGGAACAGGCCGGCAAAGATCGCCATGATTTCCTTGCCGTGCACGACGCGGTCGTTGTTCTTGACGAAGCGCTTGTCGTTGGCGAGCTCGGGCTCGCCGAGCACGGCGCAGGTGCGCTGGAACTGGCCGTCATTGCCGACCACCAGCATCAGCTCGCCGTCGGTGCAGCGGAATACGCCGGCCGGCATGCCGCCATTGCCCCAGGTGCCGCGGCGCGGCGGCATCTTGCCGTTGACGAGGTAGATCTGCAGCCAGTGCGACAGCGATGCGATGACGGTATCGAACAGGCAGACGTCGATGTGCTGTCCCTGCCCGTCATTGGCGTCGCGATGGTACAGCGCCGAGAGAATCCCGATCGAGGTGTTCATGCCGGTCATGTAGTCGACGATCGACGGGCCGACCTTCATCGGACCCTCGCCGGGCTCGCCGTCGATATGGCCGGTGACGCTCATCAGGCCGCCCATCGCCTGCAGGATCGCGTCATAGCCGGCGCGCGGCGCGTAGGGGCCGGTCTGGCCGAAGCCGGTCACCGAGCAATAGATGATGCCGGGGTTGATCGCCTTGATCGTCTCGTAGTCGAGGCCGTAGCGCTTGAGGTCGCCGACCTTGTAGTTCTCCATGAAGACGTCGACGTCCTTGGCGAGCGCGCGGATGATCGCCTGCCCCTCGGGCTTGGCGATGTTGACGGTGACCGACTTCTTGTTGCGGTTGGCGCAAAGGTAGAACGAGTTGTTGTTGTTGGCCTTGCCCTCGGGGTCGGTCAGATAAGGCGGGCCGAAGGCGCGCGCGTCGTCACCGGTGCCCGGCCGCTCGATCTTGATCACCTCCGCGCCGAGATCACCCAGCATCTGGGCCGACAGGGGCCCGGCCAGCACGCGGGTGAGATCAAGGATCTTGATGCCTGAGAGCGGCAAGGCCGACATGTCGATTTCCTCCGGGAACTGATATTGGCGCGGCGGCCTTAAGCCCTGGCCGCGCTCCCTGCGGATACACCATTTTGGAGTTCTGAGCACTGCGTTCGGGGCATACGGCTATCCATCGCCCGGCAGCAGGAGCGGCCCTGCGGCGGGCGAATTTCCGCGCCACGGCTATCGCGCCTGCGCCGGCGCTCCGCCACGGCGATCCGCGCCGCTGATGACGGCTAGAACCTGACGCTGATTCCACCGCGCACGGACTGGAAGCGAGGATGCTGCTCGTAGCTCCCGACGTCGGGCCAGTCGAAGCGGGACGTGCCGAAATCGCTATAGCGATATTCCAGGCGCGCCGTAACCCGATTGGTCAGCGCCGCTTCTCCGCCGACGCCTGCGGTCCATCCGGTCTTCGAAATGTCGGCATCCACCGTGGGAACTGCCAATGTCGACGTCCACCGGTACTTCAGCTCGGTGAACGCCAAGCCACCCGTCACATAGAGCAGCAGGCGCTCAGTCGGTGTAAAGCCGAGCCGTCCGCGAACGGAGGCCTCCCACTCCTTGCGCGCGTCGTATCGGAAAAACGGGATGTTAAATCCGCCGTTCACCGGGCCCACGTCTACATCGGCCTCAAGGCCAACAACGAGCCTGTCCAATTGATGGTTGTAGCCCACATGGACACCGCCGAAGCCGCCGGCCGCGCGGAACCCATGCGTGAAGCCGGTCGGAGGCCCGCCCAAGAAGAATTCGACAGTGCGATCCTGGCTCCACGCGTAACCACCTTGGACACCTGCATAGAAGCCAGTCCATGCGAAGGGCGACACGGCGACAGAGCGCACTGCCTTAGCGGGCAAGTCGGCAGCATCCGCAGCGACGGCGGAGCAGGCCAGCGCGGCGAGGCAGATCAGCGTGCGTTTCATTGCAAATTCCAGCCCATGGGATTGACGATTCCAACTCTAGCGGGTTCCCCCCGCTTTTGCTGTGGCGGCCGGGCGACACTCGGTGAAAACGAATAGGAAGCGACCGGCAACTCGCGGCAACCGACGTGCCGCCGACCTCACACCACACCGGCCGCGGCCACCTGCGGTCGGCGGCGGCCGAGCAGAACCAGGATCAGCACCGCTGCGCAGGAGCAGACGAAGGTGAGACCGAGCGCGCCGCGGCTGCCGTACTGGGTGAGCAGGCCGGCAAGAACGGGCGGCGAGATGGCGGAGGCGAGATTGAGCGGCAGCGCGATCATTGACGACGCCTTGGCGAACTCGGCCTGGTCGTAGAACACCAGCGGGATCGTCGCCCGCGCCACCGCCATGGCGCCGCTGCCGGCGCCGTAGAGCAGGATGAAGACCGCGACCGCCCAGGTCGCCCCCTCGCTCAGCATCAAGAGCAGCATGGCCACGGGCAGCGCCGTGCCGGCGACAAGCCCCGTCGTAATGCCGTCCCAGCGCCCGCCGCCGAGGAAGTCGAGCCCGCGGGCGCTGACCTGGATCACGCCGAGCATCGAGCCGAAGGCGATCGCCTGCGCCGGCGCTAGCCCCTCGGCCCGCAGCAATTCGATGAAAACGGCACTCAGGCCGAAAGTGACGAAGGCATTGACGGTAATCGCCGCGACGACGAGGCCGAACGTGCTCCGCGGAATCGACAGCGCACTGGCATGTTTTGCGGGAGCGGTGCCCCCCTCCTTCGCGACGGCCCGGCGCGGAGTTGCGAAAGCATAAAGCGGAAGCGAAACGAGAAACAGCATGGCGGCGTAGACGAGGCAGGTGCCGCGCCAACCGAAATGGCCGCTCAGGAACGAGGTGGTCGGCCAGAAGATGCTGCCGGACAGTCCCGTCACCAGCATGAGCGCACCAATCGCGCTCTTGGCCTGTCGCCCGGCGACCTCGTTGAGCATGATATAGGCGCCGGTCGACAGTGTGGCGCTGCCGCCCATGCCGAGGATGACCCAGGCCACGAAATAGAGCATCGGCTCGCGCGCAAAATACAGAAGGACATAGCCCGGCACGGCCACGACGGTGCCCACCATCATCACCTTGCGTGCGCCGTGCCGCGCAAAAGCCTTCGCTAGCCAAGGCGCGCACAGGCCCATGGTGACATAAAGCGTCGAGGTGCCCGCAAACACCATCGGCAGACTCATGCCGAGATCGGCCGCGAGGTCACGGCCCACGATCGGCGGAAGGCCGATCGTGCCCCATCCAATGAGCTGGGTGATTGCAAGCACCAGCAGGACCCCGATGAGCCTGCCGTCAGATTTCAAGAACCGCATTCCGATCGTCGCCTGCCCCAGCTGCATGCGTGCGCACAGACACGTCATAGCGGGAGCGTTGATAACGGAAGTCCTGGCGCAGCGGAACGCCGGCCGCCGAATGGCAGAAGGCGGCCGGGAGCATGTCAGCAGGAGGCAGTAGCCTCTACCCCGCGAGCCCGAGCACGGATCGCGCCTCGGCCGCGGTCGCGACGCGCCGGCCGTGGCGCGCGACAGCTTCGGCGGCGATGGTCACGAGCTCAGCGTTGCTGGCGGCCAGGCGCGCCTTGTCGATCCTGATATTGTCCTCGAGCCCGGTGCGCACCGCGTCGGCGCCGCGCGCAAGCGCCCAGCCCATGACCTCGGCTTGATGGCGTCCGATCCCGGCCGCCGTCCACGTCGCTTTCGGGATCAGCCGCTTCAGCTCTCCCAGGAGGATGTCGAGGACATGCTCGTCCGCAGGCATCGCGTTCTTGACGCCCATGACGAATTGCACGTGCGGACGCGAGTCCATCAGCCCCGCCTCGATCAGACGCCGCGCACCGTGTAGATGCGACAGATCGAAGATCTCGATTTCCGGGCGGATGCCATTTGTCTTCATGCCGGTCGCGAGAGTCTCGACCAGGGCGGCGCCGTTCTCATAGACGATCGTCGGAAAGTTCACCGATCCTGTCGACAGCGAGGCCATGTCCGGCTTCAGATAAAGCGATGATCCCCGCGCCGAGGGATCGCGGCCTCGCCCGCCCGTCGAGAACTGAACGATCATCCCGGGGCAGTGCTTTTTGATGCCTTCCTGCACCAGGGCAAAACGCTCGGGGTCGGAGGACGGCGTCTCGTCATCGTTGCGAACATGGATATGGGCAAGCGTGGCGCCGGCCTCGAAGGCCTCCTGCGTCGACTCGATCTGCTCGGAGGGCAAGATCGGCACGGCGGGATTGTCCTTCTTGCGCGGAACGGAGCCGGTGATGGCGACAGCAACAACAACGGGGTTCATCCCTTGACCTCATGATGATCGCGCTCGCGCGCACGGAGTTCGAATAGGCACTCAAGTAACGCATGGAGCCCTGCCGCTGCAAACATCATCGATCGCAGCGGCAGGCCCCTTGCGTGCCCTTCAGGTCGGAATTGCGGCCGCACCGCTCGCCGCCTCCGCACGCTGCCGCTCATAGTCGGCCCGCGGCATCGGAACGGCCTTGGGATTGCCGAGATCGTCGATACTGACCCGATAGGTCTCCCGGGCCGTGACGGCCGCCAGCGCCGCGATGACAGTGATACCGAAGGCGATCGCTCCCACCGTCAAGGGGATATTGTCCGAGCCGGGAGGCGCCACGGTCGCAAACAGGGCCGGAAGCAACGCGGTGATGGTCGTTCCGATGTTCTGCGAGATCGCCATCGCCGACACCCGCGTGCGGGTCGGAAACAGCTCCGGGTAGAAGCTCGGGAAGATCGCGTTGTAGCCCTGATAGACGACGCCCCACATCAGCAGCGACACCAGGATCGCCAGCGGCACATTCCTGATGCTGATGGCATAGAGATAGACGAAGGCAAGCAAGCCTGAGAGCAGCGCGCCCACGATGATCGGAGGCTTGCGACCGACCTTGTCGGAGAGATTGCCGACGAAGGGAATGACGAATATGGCCAGCATATTTCCGAGGACCGGGATCCACAGATAGACGTCCTTGGCAAAACCGATGCCATAGGCCGGCTGCACCGCGTAGGCCGCACCGAAGATGGTCGCAACGACCGGGATGACGTTCATCAGAGCCATGCAGATGACCCTGAGCATGTCGCGCCAGCTCAGCTTGATGGCCTGAACAATGGGCGACCGCGGCGTTTCTCCCCGTGCGCCCTCTTGCGCAAAGGCAGGGGTTTCGTCGACTTCGCGACGAATGATGTAGCCTGCGACAATGACGAAGAAGCTGAGCAGGAACGGAATCCGCCATCCCCAGCTGTCAATCGGCGTTCGACTGGGACCCCCTAGCGGCATCCAAAAGGGACCCCTTTGATCGGCGTGCTCTGCTGGTAGCGCTCGGGTCGTCGGAG